>JAEEGQ010000058.1 GCA_016280395.1 Lachnospiraceae bacterium
CATGCCTTCGTTGATCATTGCCTGTGCAAGGATCGTTGCTGTTGTGGTACCGTCGCCCGCAACGTCGTTTGTCTTAGTGGCAACTTCCTTAACGAGCTGTGCGCCCATGTTCTCAAAAGCATCTGCAAGTTCGATCTCTTTTGCGATCGTTACACCGTCGTTTGTGATAAGGGGTGCGCCGTAGGATTTGTCAAGTACGACATTTCTTCCCTTAGGTCCGAGTGTTACCTTTACTGTATCCGCAAGTTTGTTGACGCCGGCTGCAAGAGCTGCTCTTGCGTCTGCGCCCTGTTTGATATCTTTAGCCATGATTTCCTCCTGTTTTTCGTAAATACGTTGATAAAAATGAGTCAGCGGGGTCGTTTCTCAGTGACTCATTCTTCGATGGTGGCAATGATGTCACTCTGCTTTACGATAATGTATGTTTCCTCGTCAAGTTTGACTTCGGTGCCCGAATATTTCGTATAGATGACCTTGTCGCCGGGTTTTACGTTCATAACAACTTCTTTGCCGTCAACAACGCCGCCGGGGCCGACTGCGATAACTTCTGCCTGCTGGGGCTTTTCTTTAGCCTGACCGGGAAGTACGATACCTGATTTAGTTGTCTCTTCTGCGAGAATCTGCTTTAATACGACTCTGTCGCATAATGGTTTTAACTTCATAACATGCCTCCATATGTAAAATTGAATGAGCGGTTTCTTTAGAAACGGATGCCCGCTCTTATTCGCTAAAGCATACTATAATACTGACTATTTCATTTGTCAAGAAAAATTTTAGCACTCATGTTAAATGAGTGCTAATAAATAATCGTATCATGTTGATCTACAGAAAACCCGCGCATGCATGCCCGAAATGACGGTACACAGGCGTTATTCGACCTCTTCGGAGTTGATCTTGAGGATGGTCCTGATAAGCGCATCCCTTGAGTTGCCCCAGGGTTTGTCGGCATTCCTGTAATCAAACTTGTCTACAAAGCCCTGCAGATCCTCTCTTACGCGCCTCATGTTCTCAAAGTAGATCCCGTTCAGCTCCTCTCTGAAGGTAACCCCCTTTGATGCCCCGAGCTCCTTTACGGCCCTGTCGTACAGTATGCAGAAGTGTTCAAGGCAGAACCCTTTTGAAGCCTTGAATTTCCTGACAAAATCACTGTCGGTGTTGTACAGGTAGTATATAGTCGCTATATATCTGTCGAAGGTCTCATCGACCCTTTCGCAGATGAAACAGCTCTTTCCGAGCTTCTCGGAAAACGGACCGAGGGCTTCGGGCTTTTCTTTTGCAAAAAGTCCGGCCGGCTTAATGTTTTTCTTTGCCGCTTTTTCAAGTTCCGCATTTACCCTGTCCATGTGGGACATCATCATTAGCGCGAGCCCGAGGCGGTTCTGCCTGCCGTAAAGCTGCTTCACATGGCGTGCGCAGAAGCCCAGCCTGTTAGTGGCCATGCGGACGTCGTCCTCCATGTAGCTTGGGCCGAGGGTGAACTCGATGGCTGCATCCTGAAGGTTTTTGTACATAAGACAAACGGGGCATTCGCAGTCTGTCCCGAATGCCTCGTTTACCGGTATCGTGTAGAGTTTATCCGACATTGTTCTTTTCCTTCTCTGCCATTATCATGTCTCTTATCTCACGTGCCTTGGATTTGATCCTCTCGTTTGCGTCCCTTGCGGTAATGACGCGGGACAGCCAGCGGAGAGCTTCTTCATCCTTGCCGATGCGGCGCGCAAGGTCGGCCACAAGGTAGGTGCAGGTATTCTCGTCCATGCCGCACATGGGGAAAAGCTCCTTCATAAAGGCTTCCATAAAGCCCTCGTAAGCATTCTGCAGGAATTCATTTTCCTCTGCAGCAAGAAGAGCTATGGTGTTTGGCAGGTTCGGGGTATCGGCCGGAAGGGACTCGGCCTTTCCGCGCAGGAGCCATGCGGTCTTTAGGCAGGTATATGCCTTTTCGCTGAGCTTTGATTTCTTTACAACGGTATTTACAAGAGCCAGTTTATGGCGGGAAATGGCATCATCATAGGAATAGATATCGCCTGTCGTGTTTATGCCCCTGAAGGACTTGGAGATATTCGACATGACAAGCTTTGCCTGGGTTTCGGTCATGTAGCCGAAGAAACGGCTTAAGGCCGCGTACCCGCAGTGAGGGCACACCACAGCGTCATATTTGAGGGAATCAACAAACTGATAACGGGGACGCAGGTCTGTGTCCATAGAGACCAGCTTGACCTTTCCGGTCTTCACGGTCTTCGACTTGAATTCCCTGCTGCAGACGGGACAGGTATAGGATTTGTCAAAAACAAAATCCGCCTCCGTAAGCTTGCGTTCTTCGGGCTTTGGGGCCGGAGCCGCCTTAACTTTTTCCGAACCATCTTCTTTTTCGTAAACCTTCATCTCTGACAGATTGGAAAGGCCGAAAGCCTCCAATCCCGAAAACAGATCCGCCATAATAACCTCCCGGGACGATCGTTTCTCGCACGGATTCGTCCAAAAATACCATACATACGGTTCAAACCGCCGTCTATAAAGCTGTAAGCCCAACATGCTCACGCTTTGATAATACATGCCAAATTTGGGTCTATTATATCACGTTTGTCTGTAATAGTAAAGGACAAGTGACGGGAGTTTGTTGAAATTTTGTCATCCCTGCCCCATCAGAACGAACGTCTGTGTTTTTCAGATCAGCCGGGTCTTTTTACCGGTGTAATGGAGCGTCAGTTCATGCAGGGCCCTTGTACAGGATATGTAGAGTATCTGCCTGTCGTCTTCATCATTAAAAGAATCATCGGAAGCATCAGCCACATGCACCGCATCGAATTCCAGGCCCTTTGCGAAATAGAAGGGCGTGACAACGACGCCTGCGGGGAAAACACAGCTTTCTTCATCAAGGAGCGTGCAGTTCATATAGTTTGAAAGCTCCTTATGAACGCGTTCCGCGGTGTCTGCTGTCCTGCAGACAACAGCTATAGTGTTATATACCGACTGCTGCCCGTTTATGCCGTCCGCTATGGCTTTCACCATGGCTTCAAAGCTGTCTGAGCCTATGATCTCCGGCTCTTTTCCGTGACGCTCGAAGAGCTCGGTCTCCGTGTCGTTTATGATCTTCGCCGCAAAACGCCCTATCTCTATCGTCGAACGGTAGCTCTTCTTAAGCTCGAGCAGCTTCATATCCCTTCCGAAGATCTTCGGAAGCAGCTCAAGGATCGAAGTCCTGCCTGCGTGGGAGGTCTGGTTCCGGTCCCCGAGTATCGTCATCGGACACATAAAGAGCTCCCGGATGATCGCGTACTGGATAAGGGTATAATCCTGCATCTCGTCTATCACAAGGTGCTTTATGGTCCTGTGCTTTCCGCTGCCAAAGAGCAGTATCTTTAAGAAAAGCATGGGAAAAACATCTTCATAAGGCAGGAGCGCGCCCTGTTTTACGCCGGTCACGTTGCAGTCGATGCCCTTTTTATCCAGAGCCTCAAGAAACTCGATATAAAGCTGTTTCAGCGCACGGGTACGGTAAAGGCCAAGGAATTTTCCGCGGATCATCTCTGCACGGATAGGGTCCATATCCTTGTTTTCTTTTGCTTCTATCTGCCCCATCACATAGTCCGCAATGGATGAAAGCCGCACAAGCACAGGCTCGTCGGGGAAACGGTTGAAGAACATATCGGCGATCTCCTCGCCCGCCACGCTTACGCCCTTTGCGGTTATATCCTTAAAATCGACGATATCATCCTCAAGCCCGTTTACAAAGCCGTAGAGCTCCCTTAAAAACTCTTCGCTCTGCTTATAGCCGATCATCTCTTTCTTGACGGCAAGCACACCG
>JAEEGQ010000059.1 GCA_016280395.1 Lachnospiraceae bacterium
AACGTCACAAACGGAACCCATAGCCACGATAACGCGGTCTGCGTCCTGAGCGCCGTAATAGTTGAAGAGATCGTAGTCTGTACCGAGCTTCTCGTTGATCTTCTTCATGTACTTCTCAACAACTGCGGGAAGTGCATTGTAAGCGGTGTTGCATGCTTCACGATGCTGGAAGAATACATCGCCGTTTTCGTGAGAACCGCGCATAGCGGGCTTCTCAGGGTTGAGAGCGTGCTCTCTGAATGCCTTTACGGCGTCCATGTTGCACATTTCTTTAAGGTCTGCGTAGTCCCACTTCTCGATCTTCTGGATCTCGTGAGAGGTACGGAACCCATCAAAGAAGTTAAGGAAAGGAACTTTGCCTTCGATAGCTGCAAGGTGTGCAACGGGTGAAAGGTCCATTACTTCCTGGGGGTTGGTCTCCGCAAGCATAGCGAAACCGGTCTGACGGCATGCATATACGTCGCTGTGGTCACCAAAGATGTTGAGTGACTGTGTAGCTACAGTACGGGCTGATACGTCAAATACGCAGGGAAGCTGCTCACCTGCAATCTTGTACATGTTCGGGATCATAAGGAGTAATCCCTGTGATGCTGTGAATGTGGTTGTGATCGCGCCTGCTGCGAGGGAACCGTGAACAGTACCTGCTGCGCCGGCTTCAGACTGCATTTCCACAACCTTTACCTGGTTGCCGAAGATGTTCTTCTGTCCTGCTGCAGACCACTGGTCAACGGAATCCGCCATCGGGCTTGAAGGCGTAATGGGGTAAATAGCTGCAACGTCAGTAAAAGCGTACGCCACGTGAGCCGCTGCGGTATTACCGTCCATAGACTGTTTTTTTCTGGACATAATGATCCTCCTTAGTTTTCAGGGCATACTAAACCCTGTATATGCTCAACATAATAGCACTTTTTTTAAGACTTGTAAAGAAGAAGAAATAAGAAGATCAATGTTTCATTGCCAAAGCTATGCCGCCTCCAAGGAGCACAACGTTCGAACCGATGAGCAGGTATATTATCCACCACGGAACACCGGTACTCTTTTCCGATGAAACATCCGAGGTTGTTGACAGCTTTGTGCCGTCTTTTGTCTCGACCTTTACCTCTGCGCCGGAAAGCGGGATATCCTTTTCATCGATGATGACAAGCATGCCGTCCCCGTACGGCTCCACGTTGTAATCGGCAGCGCCGATCTCCGCTCCGTTGACCGTGATCTTTGTTATGCCGGATACAGCCTTATCGAAATAGAAAATCTTTCCCGAACCGGCTTCGATGCCTTTTCCGGACTCTGCGGCAATGCTGCCGGCATTGACACTCCTGCCGTCCGAAAGAGTGATCACAAGCTCGCCGTTCACGATCTTAACATCCGTAATGCCTGTTCCGTCCGCGCCGTCCTTGCCGTCCGCGCCGTCCTTGCCGTCTTTACCGTTCAGGCCGTCCCTGCCGGGCGTTCCCGCATCACCTTTGTCACCTTTGTCGCCTTTTTCGCCCTTTTCTCCGGCTTCTCCGGTCTCGCCCTTGTCGCCCTTTTCGCCGCGGGCTCCTGTCTCACCCTTGTCGCCTTTTTCTCCGCGGGCACCGGTCTCACCTTTGTCACCCTTATCGCCTTTTGCGCCCTGGGCACCGGTCTCGCCTTTTTCACCGCTGTCGCCCTTTTCGCCCTTGGCGCCGGTCTCACCTTTATCACCCTTGTCACCCTTATCGCCCTTTATTGCGAGAGGAACGGAGATCTTGATGGTTCTGCCGTCGGTCAGCGTGATGGTGTAGATATCGGAACCGTTTTCCGAAACGCCGATATCCATTGATGCGATGCTTACGCCCTTCTTAACGGCAAAGTTGCCTGTTGAACCGTCTGTATAGTAGATCGTGTAAATATCTTCGCCGTTAACGGTCTTCGAATACGAGATATCGTATATCGTGCTCTGGGTCTCGTGAAGGAGCGTGATGTTTTCAACGCTTTCAATGGAACCGGAAGCACTGCTCTTCGTGGTAATGCCGAATTTGTATTCTGTACGGCCGTTTACAGTGGGACAGATGTAGGATGTAACATCACCGTTCACTGTTGCAATCCGGCTCCTGCTTCCTGACTCGTCATACTCGTAGAGAACAAAGTTGCCTACAGGACGGTTTTCTGATGCGGGATTCTCCCACTCCAGCTTGATGAAGCGGTTCCCGTCGTTATCCACTACAATATGCGCCGAGAAATCTTCAACCTCGGGAGCAGGCGCGGAAATGTTGAATACACGGTAGCCGTAGAACGGAACCTCTTCTGCACCGGCCTTTAAGCTTCGTGCCCATTTACCGAATTCCCATGTGAACTGATAGCATCTTACCTGGTCCTGAGTCATTCCCTCGCCGATAAGGGCGTTCTCGCTTATATTCTGTACCTGGCCCGAGGAACCGTTTGCCTTAGTCTTTGTCTTTGATGATCCTTCGGAATTGCCGTAATCCAGATTCACATAGCCGCCGGCCCATGCCTCACCTGCGCTTCCGCCTACACCGCCGCCAAACTGCAACGTCATGCTGTAAGAGAAGCCGTGTGTTATTTCAGTAGATTCCGTCTGTGATGCGGATGTCGACCATTCACTTGCCATTGCGCCGCCCGCATAACCAAGCTGGTATGACTGCTTTGAAAGCGATACAGCCTGAGTTCCCTTTTCAGTTGTTCCCGCATCACTCCAGTTTCTCCAATACCTGAAGGGATCGCCCTCGTTTCCGTCCGGAAGATCCAGACCGGTGATCTTGCTGAAGGTCTGGGTGTTGTACCTCTTGTTATATTTCTCCGCAAAGGTATTATAGTCATCAACGCTCAGCATATAATATGTGGGAGAAAGCGGTACCTTAATGGTGTGACCGCACTCGATCCACCTTCCGTTCTGGTAAATATCAAAGAAATACCACAGTTCGGGAATTCTCGAAATAACTACCGCATCATTTTCCTGAACAAGGAATGAAGCCGTTGATGTGGTCTCATAAGCTTTTTCGAAGCTTTCGTCCCAGTCGAGCGAATATCCCATCTCCAGCGAAAGTTTTCCGATGCCCGCCGATACCTCGGCTGCGAAGCCCACACCGAAGGACACGCTGTTTCCCGTAGAACTTGAGTAACCATAGCTGGTTTCAAGTGAATATGATGTACCGCACGGATCCTGATATCCGCCCTTTTCATCAACCTCCGCAAAATACGGGCCGGCCTGCAGAACCGCAAGGATTTCCGGGTCTGTATAAACATAACCGGTCTTTCTGTAACGGGCAAGAAGGCCGTCGTTGTTAAGGTCAAGAGCCATCGGTACGACGCTCATATAGCTTCCGTCCACCTCTTTCATGATCTTCGAGGCTTTCGCGTAATTCCGGTCGATATAATTCGTATAATCGGTACGGATATCGCTGCCCGCATATTTTGTGCAGACTCCGAAAGAAGTTATCTTTCCGGAAGAATCCTTTGTATCGCTGTATTCAGAACCGCCGGCGATACCTATGTAAACGTTGCAGTTGCGCTTGCCTGTTCCGCTCTGCTTAAACCAGACGGTGTAAACGACCTGCTCCCTGCCTGCTTCGTTATGATCGAAGTTTCCGACAGCGGCATTGCCTATCCAGTAAACATCCGTTCCGGTATTGTCACCCAGGATAGTGTTAAAGGTCTGTGTCATGAGCAAAGGAGTGTAAAGCGCTCTGCCGCTGCCCGACTTAAAGCTGTAGAGGATACCTGCCAGGAACACCTCTGCCTCTGCCGCTTTACCGTTGGTCCTTACGCATGAAAGGCTGAGCTGGGGATACATGAAGTAGTTGTTCTGATACTTGTTCACGCTGTGTTTCATAAACGTGCTCATGCTGAGCGTTGACAGCGGGGCTCTTGTATAGTTCGAGCCTGCGGAACCGTTGATCACCGCCGTGAGCATCTCTGTTGCGTTCAGATTGCCGATACCCGTGACTTTCTGGAAGGAACCGTTTACGATCGTTCCCTTTACGTCCTGCGATGTATAACCGGCAACAACGATCTCATCCATGCCGTCGTTGTCAACGTCACCTGCTGCGATCGCGCCTCCCATCATGACGGTATAAGGATAAACTTCTGTGTTGCTTGAGGAATTATAGGATATTCTGCTGCCTCTGTCATACATCCAAACAGGCGCAGAGAAGGACCACCCGTTAGTAAAGCTTGCTATTTTTACACCTGTAGCAAAGAATTCGATCGAGCTTACAGCCTTGTCTTTCCAGCCGTCCGTCGCGTTGCCCGAAGTATTATGGAAACCGAAGGAATAAGCAAGCTGGTCTTTGCCGTCGCCGTTGAAATCGCCTGTTGCAAGGCTTACGACCGGTTTATACTTTGTTGCCGTGTTATTATATTCGTTGTTAACGATATCCGAAGACAGTGAACGGATCTTCGTTGCAGAAAGCGAGCTTCCGGCGAGTTTGATCTCGTAAAGATTCACATTGGTTCCGTCGCCGCAGCTGTAAACGATAACGGAATCGATACCGTCATTGTCATAATCGCCCGCCGTTATAGCAACGAGGTTTTCCATTTCGAAAGCAAAGGGCTTTGCCGATGCGATCCAGCTCGCGTTGTCAAGCTTGAGCCTGTATGATGCGCCCGTAAGCTGATTCTGGAATACAACGCCCACATAATTGTCCGCAGTGATACCGACATAAGCAGCATGATCTTTCCTGCCGCTGCCCGTTGCATCAAGGCCTGTTCCCTTCATGAAACGGTAGTAGGATGTACCGTCTCCAAGCCCGCTCTTAGAACCCGTATGCTGGCCCGAATTGACCATGTTGGGGCTCTTTACCCACGAAGTGTTCCCACTCTCGCTGGTGATCCTCATATCGAGATTATCATAATAAAACGCATTTGAAATATCTTTGTTTGCCCAAAACAGAAACAGTTCGTGCTGTTCTGTCAGAAGGAACGGTCTGTCTCCCGTTCCGTAGATGTTTCCTGCCAGCTTATCATAATCTGCCGGTTTAACACCGTCCACATTGAAGATCTCCTCAATGGAACTGTAGGTGCTTGTAGGCTGGTTTTCGCCGTCATCCGCCAACACCGGGCTGATATGGGAAAATACCATAACAGCGCTGATAAGCAGGCACAATACTGTTTTTGTTTTTGCCGCGATTCCCTTACGTTTCATATCCAAACCTCACTGTTTATTATTTGATGCCGGACCGCAGCCTTTTGTCCTGTTTTCCGGCTCTCTGCTGTTATAACGATCAATGTTTTGAAAATGTCGGCAAAAAATAAAAAAACCGCAAAATTTTTTTTCGCGGTTTTTATCATGTATTTTTATAAGCTGAGTGTCACAGCGCCGGATCTAAGCCCCCGTGTCTTTCCGTTTGCGTCACTTCTTCACCCGGATATCCGTAAGGGCGCACTGGTCGCCCGTTACCGTAACAAAGATGTTCTCGGTCCTGTCGGTCACCGTTGTGGTGTTTTTTACTTTTATACCGCAGTTTTCGGTGCTCATGACTATCCTGTTGCGCCGGCGTCTGAAGTCGATCCTGCAGTCGTAGCCGTTCTTGTTGTCTTTTTTCCAGGTGTCCCAGGTATCGAACCCTTCGAGGCGGTTTACCTGGGTATCGTTCTGCGCCGTTCCGTTATAGGTGGCATTCTCGCCGTCAAGGCGGATACAGGCAAGCTCGCGGTAGCCCGGGCCGTCCGGTTTTCCGTCATCCGAAGAAAAAACAAGGATAAACGGGCAATGCCATATCAGGTTTGCAGTCGGAAGCGACATAGTGTGGAATACAAGCCGCATCCCGTCCGAAAGCGGGACAGGCTCTGTCCATGCCGATCTGTACCCTTCTATCTGCACGTTCGGGATATCGCCCTCCACGCGGTCGATAAAGCTTACTTCCTCTGCGATCCTCGGAATATCCCCTTCCGCAACCTTCACGCCGGTCTCTGCCACTTCCGTGCTCCTTATGGTGCAATGCTCCCCGGCTATCCCCATATACGCAAACCTTGCGGCATCGGGAAGCGCCACAACGAATACAGTCTCGCGTCCCATTCCCGATACGGCCAGCCGTACATGGTCTCTGAACCTTGCTCCGGTAACGGTGTAGGAGACAAGCCGTTCGGTACTGCCGGCAGCAGCATCCTGCCCGCCGCTTTCTGTCTCCCCGGCGGAAACGTCGATATTTCGTGCGGCATTTGCCACAACGTGGCCGTCAAACCAGATCTCGGCATACTCAAGATAATTCAGTGCCCGTATGGACCTGTCATCATTATGGGTACAGCCGTCATAAGAATCGAAAAGAACTATGGCAGGAATGAGGGCTTCCGGCCCCGCATCTTTATCGGGTCTTACGGTAAGCTGTATCCTTATCTCGTTCTCCGACAGCTTTATGCCGTCCGAAACCTCTTCTTTGTACTCGCCAAAGTGCATTTCACCGCCCTTTGCAAGATCCGTATCGGCCCTGTTCCCGTCATCATCGACCACTCTCATCTGATATTCCGTATCGGCATCTATAAGCTCGACAACCGCCTTTACGAAGTCCGGATCGAATTCCGTACCGGCCCCCTTTAAGATCTCCTCCCTGACAGTCCTCTGCGGAAGCGGCTCATTAAAGATACGCCTTGATGTCATGGAGTCGTAAAAATCCGCTACGGCCACGATCCTCGCCGCAACAGGGATCTCTTCTCCCTTCAGTCCTTCGGGATATCCCTGTCCGTCATATCTTTCGTGATGCGATCTGGCTCCTTCTTTTAGGAACGGGTACTCGGTGATCCCGGAAAGGAGCTCTACGCCCATATCCGCATGCTTCTTGAACACAACGCTCTCTTCCTCGGTCAGGTCGTTCTCGTCGCTCACGATGGCATCGGACAGGCTTATCTTTCCGACATCATGGAGCAGTGCTGTATAGTAGATCTCGTCACAGTCTTTTTCGTCATACCCCGCTACTCTCGCAATCTCCTTTGCATATGAAGCAACGCGCGCCGAACTTCCCCTGGTACGCGGATCCTTTGCATCAATAGCCACGGCGAGTACACCGGCAGTCTGGGAAAACAGACGCTTCATGCTCTCCTGCTCGGATCTTAAGTGGTTGATCGCTATCCTGTTGGCCGCTTCCACCCTCTCGTTAAGGTCAAGAAAGGCAAAGAGATACACGACGATGACCATGATAACGGCCATCATATCCATCCACGAAATGCCGTATATGACAAGCTGCACCAGTGAAGAGGATATGCACCCGACAACGAAGAGATAAAGTGAAAAAGCAACCTTTCCCTTAAGACGTTTCCTGTGAACGATCATCATCACGAACATGAGAATAAGGATCGAATACGGGAACAGGAAACTGATGAAATACAGTCCCGATCTATGATAAGTGTTGGTTTCATCAAAGGTATAATACAGTCCCGTAAACTGCGACACGATAACAAGTACAGCGGCAACGCACGCAAAATAATCGCATATGAGCAGCGGGACCGGAGCACGCTTCAGGCCGCCTTCGCTCACCAGCACATCCTCCATGTACAGGTTAACGCATTCAAGGACGACAACGGTCATAAGGAAAACCAGAAAGTTGCTTATCCGGACGGCATAGTACCCCGCCTCTCCCGACACGCCGTGGTAAATATATGCCACGCGGTCGGCAAAGAGCCAGGTAGCAGAACATATTTCCATTGTGAGCAGGATAAGCTTCCTCCGTAACGGAAGTGTCCGCGTAAGCGCGGTAAACAGCGCGATGATCAGACAGATGCTCGCAAGGCCGAGCATTATGTCTGTCTGGTAACTTTTTAGAAACGCGATCATTTCGAAGTCCTTTCAGTACTTTTCGTCATGCCTTTTGTTTCGTGAAAAAATCTTCAAGGTTCTTAAGCAGCTCCGCTTTACCGATGGTCTTTAAGAAATACCCTTCGGGTTTAAGGGAAACAACCTTCATAACGCTCTCTTTATCGCTCTTTCCCGTAAGGAACATAACAGGGATGTCGGAAGTCTCGCTGTCGCTGCGGAGCATCTCGAGCACCTGGGGGCCTGTTGTGATCGGCATCTCGTGGTCGAGCAGGATAAGATCCACCTTGTTCTTCCCAAGCCACTTTATAGCCTGTAGACCCGAACTTGCCATTGAGACCTTGTAGGAATCCCTTAGCCACCCTCTTACGAGCGCAAGGTAGTTCGGATCGTCGTCAACAACAAGGATGCTCTTCTGGTACTCTCCTTCGTCGAGTTTCTTTAAGAAAGCGTTGACCGCCTTGATAAACTCATCATTGTTCACGGGACGGCTGAAGGTCCTGTGGACCAGCTCCCCCGGGAAACGGTCGCAGACACAGTCAATATCCCCCTGCTCCCCGATGATGATCATCTTGACGTCTGTATCGGCCATCTTGTCCGTAAGGAAATGCAGCGTATCTTCGCCCGGCCTTACATCATCATCCATGAACATCACCACAAGTGAAGGGTCTTTCCACTTGTCATTGATGGAATCCACGTCCCAGCAGACAAAATCGCATTCCAGCCTTGCGTCCTGGATCTTTTTTACCAGAACACGTGTAAGAAATGTCTGTTTTTCACCTATCATCAGTATCCTGTGCAGCATAATCATCCTTTCTGTCCGATGCCGGCTCCTCTTTATTCACCAAGGTTTTTCTCCATTTCGTCCCAGCTGAAGGTCTTAAGCAGCTTCCCGATCTTTGCGAGCCTTTCTTTATCTTCGGCCGGGAGCCTGTATTCCTTAAGCTGTTCAAGAGTCATCTCGACCGCGTCGTAATCCATCTGCGGTATGAACTCTTTAAGCGCTTCGTATGCTTCCTTCAGTTCTTCCGGCGATATCTCCGGCTTCCCGGTATCGTCTTCACCGGTATCGTCCGGGCCTCCGAGCCTGCGGAGCTTTTCGCCCAAAGCCCTGTAATCCGCTATAAGTCTGCCGGTATTTGCGTCGATAAACTCCATATTCTTTGCATTTCCCGCATCCTCAAGCTTCTGGCAAAAGGCAGACATTTCAAGGGCACCGATGATCCTCGCGGAACTTTTTAGTGCGTGTACCTTTACGGTGTAAAGCTTTATGTCGCCTTCCGTATAAGCGTTCCCGATCACCTTTGCGTTATCTTCGAGAGTGTCGAGGAACATGTGCAGTGATGAGATGTAGGCTTCGATACCGCCCGAATTCTTTATTCCGTCGTCAACGGAGATGCCTTCCACGTCATTAAGCCAGGAAATATCCTCCGACAGTTTTTCGTCTTCTTCGTAAAGGTCGGCGTCATCCGCCTTTTTCACTATCTCTTCGGGCAGATGCTTCATGATGGCCTGCTCGAGCAGTGCGGTATCTATGGGTTTCGCAAGATATCCGTTGAAGCCCTTTGACTTGTAGAATTCCTCTCCTCCGGCAGTTGCGTTCGCCGTGAGCGCGTATACCGGCAGATCCGGCATGGTCTCACGTATCTTTGCGAGAGTCTCGATGCCGTCCATTCCCGGCATCATGTGGTCGAGAAATACAACGTTGAAGGTGTCCATCTTCAGCTTGTCGAGGCATTCCTTGCCGCTCTCGGCTGTTGTGACAAATACCTTTGTAGGCTTCAAAAGCCCCTTTATGACGTTAAGGTTCATGGGATTGTCGTCGACCACAAGTATATCGGCATCGGGGGCCACAAACTTAGGAATATATTTCCCGCTGCCCCTGCTGTTCTCTTCCTCGCGGAAAACGCCGAGTTCTTTGGGATCTGCGATCTTCTGTGTGACGGTCAGGATAAATTCGCTGCCCTGGCCGTAAACGCTCTCGCACCACAGCCTTCCGTTCATAAGCTCCGCAAACTGCCTCGAGATATCAAGCCCAAGGCCCGTTCCCTGTATTCCGCTGTTCTTTTCCTCGTCAAGGCGTTCATATGCGTTGAAGAGACGCTTTAAGTCTTCCGACTTAACTCCTATGCCCGTATCTTTTACGGATATCCTTAAGCTGCAGGACAGGTCGTTTTTCGAAGTCACGGAAACCTTAAGGGTAAAACCGCCTTCGTCCGTGTATTTTACTGCATTTGTCAAAAGATTCAGCACTATCTGCTTGATCTTTCCGTCGTCACCATAAAGCTTCCCCGGAAGTGTCTCGTCAACATCAACGTCAAAGTAAAGCTTCTTTGCATCGGCTCTGACCCTGATCATCGTGACGATGGAACGCAGCATATCCGCAATGTCATACTCTTCCTCGACAAGATGCATCTTTCCGGATTCGATCTTCGAAATATCAAGAAGGTCGTTGATGAGGCTTAAAAGCGTTTCAGCCGCGCTCTTTATGTCAACAGCATTATTCTTGACGGCAAGACTGTAGTTCTTCGGAACACCTGCCGCGTCCTCACGCAGTATCATCTCATCCATGCCTATGATGGTATTTATGGGCGTCCTGATCTCATGGGACATATTCGCAAGGAACTGCGACTTTGCCGAGTTGGCGCGTTCTGCCTCTTCCTTTGCTTCCTGTATCTGCGCATACTGTCTGCGTATGACGGTCCCGTTCATCACACGCCATACTGCAAAGCCCGCGACGGCTACTACGAGCAGTGCAAGGAGCACCCTTACGGAAAGCAGCTCAAGCAGCTGAGGCTCCTTTCGTATGTTCACCCTTGTATCGGAGAGCACTTCATTCGCTCCCTGCGTCAATATCTGTATGTGAAGGGTATAATTGCCGTATCCGAGACCTGTAAATTCAAGCGACGAAAGGCCGTTCAGATCGGATGTTATACCACTGTCCTTCGCTCCCTCAAGAAATACGCGTACCAGCGGGTTTGACAGGGTAAAATCAAGTACCGAGGGCTCTATCGTGATACGTTTTGTCTGCGCCGGGATGACATAGTTTCCTCTTTCGTCAGGGTAAATGAACTCATCATCGATATATACCGCGCCCACATTTGTAATGATATGCGCCCGGACGTTTGTATAATCCTTGATGTTAACCTTTGAAACACCGCTCTGCCCGGCAATGTAAAGGTCTCCGCTTTCATCAAGATAACTATAACAGTGTGCGACGGGCAGGCTCGTCAGGCCGTCCGTAAGCGTATATGTCTTGTATTTGGTAATATTATCGGCGATCATGCTTTCGGCATCGGTCACATAGAGCCCCTGCGAACAGAGAATCCAGATATCGCTGCCGCTGCCGTTGATCATATCAAAATTGTTGTTGTACGGGAAGGTTGATACCTCCTTTATTTCCCCGTCCTTTATGTACTGTATTGAATTTGATGTTATCATCCACAGGACATTTCGCTCGCTGTCCGGCTTAAACCGCATTATGACATCGCTTGTAAGGGTACTGTTGTCCGTAGTCAGGTTTTTCACGGAAGAACCGTCGACAATGTAGAGCCCGCCCCCGTCGGAACCGGCGTATATCTTGCCGTCAAGCCCCTCGCAGACCGTAAGGATCACCGGGTTCTTAAAGCCTTCGCTGCTGCCGTAGGTCTTCTCTATCCTGCCGTCTTTTATGATAACTATCCCGTTGTTCGTGCCGGCAAAGATCCTGCCGTCAGGCGCCTCAAAGGTGCATCGTATCTCGTTGCTCGGCATGCCTCCCGCAATATTGAATTCCGTAACGTTTTCCCCGCCGTCATACCTGAGGAGCCCAAGTCCGTTTGTAAAGGTCGATACCCAGAGATATCCGGCAGAATCGGCCATAAGACAGCGTATCCTGGCTCCGTCCGTAAGCCCGGTAAGAGCATTTTCCGTTTCGAGCCCCCTGCTGTCGACAGCCGTTAATCCGGAGTCTGTTCCGATATACATCACATCTTTGTATTTGCAGGTCGTATTGACAACGAGGTCCTCTATCCCGACGGACCGGGTGTAATCCAGGAAGTTGTTGGCCACGATCTTCATAACGCCCTGCCGTGAGGACGCAAACCACATATTTCCCTGATAATCCGAAGTCACCATCTCGATCGCGTCATTCATCGGCAGGCCGTCGAGCTGTACAAAAAAGCTGTTATCGTCAAGATACCCGATGACCGAATCCGAAGTTACCCAGACAACTCCGCAGTCGTAGGACATCCAGTGGATGCTTTCCGCGTCGCCTGTGTCGATCTTTTTCAGCTCGTCAACCTTTTGTCCGAAGGTCCCGTAATACAGGCAGTTGGCGTTTGAACCAAAATACAGCGTACGCGGCTTAAAAGGATCCGCAAGGATGGTGGTTATTGTCGCGGTCCCAAGCTCGGAACTGTCGTAATACTCGGTCACTGCGCCGTTTTCAAGAGCAAAGACCGCTCCGTTCTTGGTCTGGCCGAAAACATTGCCTTCAGAGTCCGAAACCAGCCTTAAGATCCGCTCGTTATTGATCCTTTTGTCATCAACAAGGCGGACCGACATGTCGGAATTGACATAAGCCACTCCCGATGTTGTCCCGATATACACACGTCCCGTTGCGTCCTCTGCGAAATCGCGTATCGATGCCGATCCGAGACCGTCTTTTTTCGAAAAATGAGTGGTGTCGTAAGGCGTCATCACAACAACGCCGTTGTCGTTGGTGGCTACCCAGACGCGCTTCCTGCTGTCTTCAAACAGCCCGCGGCCGTTTGTCATGCCCGTGGAAACAGGAACACGTTCAAAATACCTGCCGTCATGACGGATGATCCCGCTGTAGCCGCCAATCCAAACATATCCCGCGGAAGACCCAAGGATGCAGTTTGCTTCCGAAGTCGGCAGGCCGTTTGTTGCGTCATACATGACCGCCGTATATCCGACACCCGGGATCTGCCCCGTTATCGCGTACCCGCCGCCGATGTTATCTGCCGTATCGGTATCGTTCACAGGCTGTTCTTCCCGGTTGTTACCGGACTCAAGAGCAGAGACCCCGGCCGGATCACGGCCGGCAAAACCGAGCACTCCGGCAGACAAGAGCACTGCCGAAAGGATCGGGGCCGCTATCTTTTTTAGTTTAATATGTCTCATCCGTTAAGACCTCCAAAGCCGTACCGGTTCACGGTATTGTCCGATTCGCGGGCTATTGATCCTGTCCCTGGTACTTCCTGAGCACTTTTTTCACATCAGCGATGGAATCGAGGAACACTTCTACACATTTCGGATCGAACTGCGTCCCGGCGCCTTCGCGTATTATCTGTAATGCCTTTTCAAGCGGAAATGCCGGCTTGTACACACGCGGCGAAGCAAGGGCATCAAAAACATCCGCAACAGCCATGACGCGTGCTGAAAGCGGTATCACCTGACCGTGCAGCCCCTCGGGATATCCCTTCCCGTCCCATCTTTCATGATGGTAGGCGGCCATATTTCTGGCTTCCTTAAGGTAGTTCTCGCCCTTGACCGTGCTTATCGCGTTTTCAAGTATCTTCTTTCCGGCCGTTGTATGCGTCTTCATGATCTCATATTCTTCGTCGGTAAGCTTTTCGGGCTTGTTGAGGATCGTATCGGAGACATTGATCTTCCCGACATCATGGAGCGGAGCTGACATCTCCACGTCCTTTATGTATTTGTCGGTTATCTTTTCGCTGTAGTAGCCCTTTCTCCTTAAGCCCTCGAGTATTATCCGCACATAGGCCGCAGTCTTTAGGATATGCGCGCCCGTATCCGAGTCGCGGTTTTCGACCATATCCGCCATTGTTATGATAAGGCCCGCCTGCATATTGTCGTTTTTCTTTGCAAGAAGGCGTATGCTGCGCATCTGTTCCGATGTTCCCACCGCCATCTCGCATACCGAATTATAGAGCCCTTCGAGCTCGTCATCCGTGTGTATGTCAAGCTTTTGCAGTTTCTTCACGTTCTCGTCGAGCTTATCCTGATCCCCGATATTCTGCATGAACCCGTCAATGCTCTTTTCAAGGCTCCCTATCGGGTATATCAGGTAGGTCCTTGCGGATTTCAGTCCGTAAGACAGTATCAGTGCAAAAACCCCTGCAAACATGAGCATCATGTTCAGTATGAGCTTCCTGACATATCCCGAATATCCTGCCGTTGAAACGTCTACGCCTATGTATGCGGCGCATTCCCCGTTCATATCGAAGATCGGGTTCATGAGGCATATATAGCTTCCCTCACGCGTATTTACCCTGATCGGTTCGATCCTGCCGCCTCTTAGGAGTTCCGGCATGGCCGGCCGCAATATTTCTTCCGCTTCGTGTCTTTCTCCGAGCTTCCCTCCCATGTAAAAATACGGATCGGAATCAAACACGGTGTAGACTCCATCTGCCTTTATCCTGCATACGGTCAGGCGTTCCGCATCCGGGAAACTCTTTATGATCTTGCGGAGATTGTTGTGGGCGGTCGCATAATCCTTGTTGTCCATAGCATAATCGTAAGGTGTCATGCCACTCTCAAGGATGTCGTCCACCGTATCCGGCTCGACGTACATGGCTGCAAGCGAGGCCATGCTTGCTGCTGTTTTCATGCTGTTCGAGACCTCGCTCTCATAAGCGAGCTTTGAGCTTACCCACATAAACGCGACAAGGAGCAGCACCGTTGCGGCCATCAGCATAAGGCTTATCCTTACCTTGATGGATGTCCCTTCTTTTCTCTTTTCCCTGTTAATCGTCCTTATCTCGTCAAGCGCCAGCGGTGCCTGCTTCCAGCCGCTCGTCCTGATCTTACGGCGGGTCTCTTTCGGGATCAGGTGTATCATGAGAAAAGCAGCCACCACAGCGATGCCTTTGTCGACTATGTTTATAGCAAGGATGAAGAGCATTGAGACAAGGTAGTTCAATACAGGTACAGAGCCCGAAACGGAATTTGCGGTCTCCGCCATAAAAGGAAACTGGATGCCGCCCAAAAGCAGCCATTGGAACGCAGTCCCGACAACGCCGCCGATAAGCGCGAGCAGGCCGACAAAGAGGACTATATTCTTTTTGGATTTGTATCTCTCGTTTCTTGTGAACCACGAAGACATAACGGCTATCAGGATGCCTATGAATACATAATAGACCGAATCCGCCGCAAAGATCTCACATATAAAGTTGGTCGCAACGGCTGTGAGGACGCCCGGGAAAGTACCGCACAGGGCGGCAGTGAAGATGGTCCCGACGGTATCAAGGTAAAGCGGCACGTTCAGCCTGTTCATGACAAAATTGAGCAGCACATTGAGCAGCGTACAGCCGATCACCGCCAGCACACGGATCACCCGGTATTTATCTATCTTTCTGAAGCTGTTCATCACCAACGGATCTCCTTTACGGGCAAGATGCATCCCGTCAATCTGAAAAATGGTAAAGATACTCATTGCATAGTGTATCACAATACCCGAAAAAAAACAATGCTCACAGCAGGCAGATACACCTGCCCTTAAGGACATTATTCCGTTCTTACTTGACATCACCCCAAACATGTGATATTTTCTGTATCGGATCGAGTTAGACGACACTAATTTTTTTGTTTGGAGGATGGATGGTTTTCCGGTGACAGCCGGACATCATTCAGGTCAGGATGGACATTTCGTTAAAAGAGATAAAGACAGGCGAGTCGGCAACAGTTACCGTTGTCGGCGGGGAAGGAGCATTGCGGCAGCACTTTCTCGATATGGGCATCATCCCCGGTACAAAGATCACTGTTGTAAAATACGCTCCTCTCGGGGATCCCGTGGAGATCATGATCCGCGGCTACGAGCTGACACTTCGGCTTGATGACGCGGCAAAGATCGGTGTTGAGAGGATCCCTGCCGATACCGAAATACCCCGGCAGGAGATGCCGAAGCAGTCCCAAAAAAGCGGACATACCGCCGGACACACTTCAGCCGCAAAGGCCGGAAAGCCTGCCAAGACAGAACACCCCGGGCTTGGCGAAGGCGGCCGCTATCATGACAGATCGCATGAAAACCCGCTTCCGGACGGAACAACCCTCACCTTCGCGCTTGTAGGCAACCAGAACAGCGGAAAGACCACGCTCTTTAACCAGCTTACCGGTTCAAACCAGCATGTCGGCAACTTCCCCGGCGTAACCGTTGATCGTAAGGACGGCGTGATCAAGGGGCATCCCGACACCCTGATAACCGATCTTCCGGGCATCTACTCCATGTCGCCTTACAGCAGCGAAGAGCTCGTTTCGCGTGATTTTGTAATGAATGAAAAGCCGTGTGCGATAATAAATATCGTCGACGCGACAAATATTGAGCGCAACCTGTATCTTACAATGCAGCTCCTCGAAATGGGGATCCCGATGGTAGTTGCGCTCAACATGATGGACGAAGTCACCGCGAACGGAGGAACCGTTGATATAAACAAGATGGAGGCGGCTCTCGGCGTTCCCGTGGTACCCATCTCCGCTGCAAAGAACCACGGTATAAACGAGCTTATCGAACATGCCGTGCACGTCGCCCACTACAGGGAAGCGCCCGTGGAACAGGATTACTGCAGTGAAGAAGATCATAACGGTGCCGTCCACAGATGCCTGCATGCAGTGGAACATCTTACTGAGGATCACGCAAAACGCGCCGGTATCCCTCTCCGGTTTGCCACCGGCAAGCTTATCGAGGGCGACAGACAGATCACGGAAAAGCTTAAGCTCGATCCCAACGAGCTTGAGACCGTTGAACACATTGTCCTCCAGATGGAAAAGGAGCGCGGGCTCGACAGGAGTGCTTCCATCGCCGATATGCGCTACTGCTTCATAGAGAAGATATGCCGTGCAAGCGTTCACAAGCCGCACAAGAGTCAGGAAAGCATCCGCAGCGAAAAGATAGACAGGATACTTACGGGCCGTTTCACCGCCATCCCCATCTTTATTCTTATCATGGCACTCGTTTTCTGGCTTACCTTCGATGTTATCGGCGGAGGGCTGCAGCAGCTTCTGGAGACCGGGATAGACAGTCTTACGGATCTCGTCGGGAAAGCGCTTAACACAGCCAATGTGAACGAGGTCTTAAAGGGGCTGATCCTTGACGGTATTTTTGCCGGAGTCGGCAGCGTATTGAGCTTCCTGCCCATAATCGTCACTCTGTTCTTCTTCCTGTCGCTCCTTGAAGACAGCGGCTATATCGCAAGAGTCGCGTTCTTTATGGACAAGCTCTTAAGAAAGCTCGGTCTTTCAGGGCGCAGCATCGTTCCGATGCTCATCGGTTTCGGGTGTACGGTTCCCGCAGTCATGTCGACAAGGACGCTCCCAAGCGAACGTGACCGCAGGATGACGATACTCCTTACGCCTTTTATGAGCTGCACCGCGAAGCTTCCCATCTACATGTTCTTTGTGGATGCGTTCTTCCCGAAGTATAAGGCGCTCATTACCTGCGGGCTTTATCTGCTCGGGATACTCGTCGGCATCCTTGCCGCAATATTGTTCAAGCACACGATATTTAAGGGTGAGGCAGTGCCCTTTGTCATGGAGCTTCCGAATTACAGGCTTCCCGGCCCCGTGAACGTTATAAGGCTGCTTTGGGAAAAGGCAAAGGATTTCCTGCAGCGTGCTTTCACGATAATCTTTATCGCAACGATAGTGATCTGGCTCCTGCAGTCCTTCTCTCCCACACTTTCGCTGGTGGAAGACCAGAGCCGGAGCATCCTCGCTTACATCGCGGGTTTCCTTGCGCCGGTAATGGTACCGGCAGGGCTTGGGGACTGGCGGATATGCACCTCTCTCATAAGCGGTTTTATCGCAAAAGAGAGCGTTGTTTCAACACTTGAGATACTGTTTGGACAGAGCGTCGCATCGGTGATGCTTCCCGCAACAGCCGTTTCGCTGCTTGTCTTTTCGCTGCTTTATACGCCGTGCATCGCAGCGGTGGCCGCAGTAAAGCGCGAGCTTGGGCGCAAATGGGCTTTGGCTCTCGTTATCTGGCAATGTGCCATAGCCTGGGTGGCCGCAGTCATCACAAATCTCATCACGATGCTCTTCTGAGCCGGCGCGGCTGCAGGCAGTCTTTTACAAACTTTTTGACCGTTTGAACAAAAAATTGAGGAATGCAGGTTAAGAACATGGAATTTGAATTCAAGAGCGAAAAAATGTTTGATGATAACGGATATGCTTTCGGGCTCTCCGAAAAGATCAAAGCAAAGATGCGCGAGGTTGTGAAGCGTTCGGGCGATAAGATCCCCTATACCGCCGAAAACGGCGTTTTCGACGATCAGACCGGGCACAACATCTGCTGGTGGACCAACGGTTTCTTCGGTGGGATGATGTGGCAGATGTATAACGCCACTCACGAAGAAGCTTTCAGGGATAAAGCTTTACGGATTGAGGAACAGCTTGACGAAAACCTGATGAACGCCGAAGGGCTTGACCATGACAACGGCTTCAAGTGGCTCCCCACCGCAGGTGCCGACTACACGCTTACAGGCAGCAGGGCTTCTCTTAACCGGCTGAGACTTGCAGCAGACAACATGCTTGGCCGTTTCAACATCGCAGGAAGCTTTTTCAGGGCCTGGAACGGTGAACCCGGAACAAGAGCCGGCTGGGCAATAATCGACTGTATGATGAATCTTCCGCTCCTGTACCGCATGAGCGATCTTCAGAAGGACCCCCGCTACAGGCTTGCGGCAATAAAACACGCGGATACCGCGATGAAGTTTTTTGTAAGGGAAGACGGCTCCGTCAACCATATCGTGGAGTTTGATCCGGCTACCGGTGCCTTTCTGAAAACACAGGGCGGCCAGGGAATGGCTGTCGGTTCGACCTGGACAAGAGGCCAGGCGTGGGCCGTATACGGGTTCACACTGAGCTATATCCACACCGGTCGAAAGGATTACCTTGATACCGCCGTTAAGGCCGCGGATTTCTTTTTAAGGAGCATGAAGGACCGCGATACAGCCGATGTTCCCGTTGATTTTTTGCAGCCCCGTGACATCCTGTGGGAAGACGGCACCGCTGCCGCTATCGTTTCCTGCGGTCTGCTGGAGCTTTCGCGGATACTTGGCACGAAAGGCATAGAATACAGGGTTTTCGCGGACGGACTCATAAAAGAGCTTGCCGCTTCAAACTGTGATTTCAATCCGTCAACAGACAATCTTCTTACAAAATGCTCAGCCTCATATAATTCAAAAGAGCATGATTTCCCGATAATCTACGGTGATTACTACTTCATGGAAGCCGTGTTCAAGCTTACGGGCGAAGAACTTTTCATCTGGTAAACATCAAACAAAAGCGGACAGGCGCGGGCCTGTCCGTTTTCTGTTCATCATGTCGCCGGTTTCTGCTTACCGTTTCACCGGTTTCTGCTTACCGTGTCCCCGGTTCCTGCCTACCGTTTCACCGGTTTCGTGATATATATCGCTATATGTTCTTTGCCCTCCTGTTTTTTTGCCGTGACCCTATATATTTTCTTGAGTTCTCCGGCGTGATCCCTGTATTCGAGTTCAAAAAATTCAGGATTTTCCGCATTTTCAAATGTGATCGAAAAGACCGGACACGCATCTGTTCCTTTTGCCGGGCATTTCTGCCCGGGCTGTTCCGGTGTAACCGTGACGGTGCCGTCTTTTATCAGGGGTTTTTCAAGAAGGATCAAGGACTCTGTGAGTGTGCAGCGGCTGTAATCTTCCACCTTCAGGACAAGTTCTTTGCCATTCCGTTCTGCAGGCTCTATGCCTTCCGTGTTGGGCTCTATGCTTTCCTTGTCGCTTTCCGGTATATTGCACGTGATCATCTTTCGAACAACCGTGCCTTTTTCAAGTCCGTACGAAAGACTCAGATCCTTCGTGAAGATCCCGTCCTTAAAAGAAAAATCCCCGCCTCCGGTTCCGCCCTTCTGGCAAAGACCGTCTACCTCCGGCACATTGTGGCCCTGTGAGCCCGTGCAAAGGTATCCGTAGCGTTTTTCGCCGAAATAATCTGCGGTATATTCTCCTGAACCGAGCTCTGCCACGACCTGTCTTCCCTTAAATGACACCGTAAAGTTTCCGACATCATTGTGGTTGTGGGGTTCACGGTTATTTCCGCCCTTTAATGAGACGGCTGTCCCATCATCATAACGGATCACAGCCCATTCACCCTCTTCAAGTACAGAGATCCTTGGCAGTCTGCCGGTCCTCAGCGCCGTTCCGTATTTCTTTATCCAGGTATATTCTCTTAATGCTATGGCGAAGCGGCCGCATTCTTCCCCGCCAAGCGATTCTGTTCCCGGTTCGCCCGCATTACAAAGGGAGCTTTCGGTCCCGGTTTCGCCCGCATCACAAAGAGAGCTTTCAGTCCCGGTTTCGCCCGCATCACAAAAAGAGAATGCGGTTGCGTTGTCCGGGTCCGTTTGCGTTTTCCCGAACTCACCTGAATCAGCGGTATACTCAGAAGGCAAAATCAACGAGCCGTCCAATTTTGAAAGATATGCAAAAAGTCCGGGGTTGATCTCTTCATTCCCCGTCGTGTCCGAGAAGGCAACAAACTTTTTTTCATGAAGATAGGCAGAATCAAGGAAAGAAGCTGCACGAGATTTGTTTAATCCTGTTTTAATTTTACAGGTCAATTCGTGATATAACCCGCCTTTTTTCGTACCCTCTTCTTCTAATAATTCAAGAAAAGCCAGCAAATACATCATTCCATAGCTGTAGTATGAAACGCCCTCCTTACAGCACCCGTCGCTCCCGAATCCTTCTAAATAAGACAAACACGAATCCGTGATCTCGGGGAGTCTTTTTGCAGCTTCTTCCTGTGACAGCTTCCCAAGTCTTTGCAGATATATCAGGGTCATCCCAATATTTCCGCTGCACACTGCCGTCCAGTTGCCGTCCCCCTTTATCCACCACGGCCTGTCGCTGTCGTATTTCCTGAGGATCACATTTTTGAACCTGTCAGAAAACCTTTCAAGGAGGCCTTCAAATTCTTCTTTCTTCGCCTTGTCCTTTACAAGATACAGTATCTCCGCAAGGCTTCCGGCTGTTTCCGCTTCAAAAAGATCTATTCCGTAAACGCCTGTATCCCATGCATCTTTTGGACAGTGGGCAGGCAGCGCCCATACCGGTTCCGAAAGAATCCTGTCGATCACATCGGAGAGAGCGCAGATATTCTCATTTTCTGCAAGCTGTCTGCCTTTTGCATGCTCTTCGTCTCCGAGTATCACCTTTAAGGCAAGCACCGTCAGGGCTTTTCTTCCCGCAAAGTACTCCTTCTCATAGACAAGCCTGTTGCCTGTTGCGAAATAAAGCTCAAAATCAGCTTTTTTAAGCGGAATGTATTCCACACTCCGCTCAAAAAGCCGTTCAATATAGGTCTTTAAGTATCCTTCAACCTTCATCCGCCTTCTTTTTCTCCCGTATCTTTGTAAGAAGCTCGTTATATTTTGTCTCATCTATCCTGTATCTTGACTTTAACAACAGGAACGAAATGATAAGTACCGCGATAGGGATGAGGCACATTCCGAGCCTTAACAGGAGCGCCTGCTGCCCGGAGACCGCCGTAAGTATACCGTCTGCTGTCGTCCTTGCGGTTTCGGAGGCCATCTCGCCGCGTCCAACGGATGCTTCGAGTTCGCTGATCTTGTTGGTTATGGAATAAATACCGCTCATGATAAGTATCCCGGCGCATATTCCCTGGTTAAGCCCGCCTGCAAGCTTCACGCTGAAGGACCTTACAGCGGAGATCACACTGTCGTGACGCTCGTTAAACCGCACTTCGTCGTATTCTATGGTATTGTTTATCATTACGATGACTGCAAGATTATAAAGCCCCTGGAAGAAGAATATGATAAAGCCTATGGCATTGAGCAGGATCACGTTCTTCGGAAGCACATAGCCTATGCCGAAAAGTCCGAGATATCCGAGCACCAGCGCGATTATGCACACAGAGAGTATCTGCTGTCTCCTGAACTTTTTGTTGATGGTTGCGTAAAGTGCCTGTGAAGTAAGCATCCCAAGCCCGTACATCACGGTAAACAGCGTGATAAGCTCACCGCTCCCCGAGTACCCGAATTCGACATAAAAGAAATTCACGCCGAACATGATAAGCAGGTTGTTGGCGATGTTGTAAAGGATAGAAGCGATTCCCGCCACAACAAGCTGGTCGTTCCTGGCAAAGATCCTGAACATCTGCCTTAGCGAAACATTCTCGGGAGAAACGGCATCGGGGTTTTCCTTTACACCAAGCGCTGTAAGTGTCTGGAAAGCGATAAAAGCCAGCGCCACGATAAAAGCGATAGTCCTGTACGCGGCAACGGCGTTCCCGGCGATCACATTGGGTACGATGCCTGCGACCGCAAACTGTCCTATACAGATAAAGACGCTCATGACTGTAACAAGCGAATCACGCACCTTCGGATCCGAGCTTAAGCTCGGGAGAAGGCCCCAGTACGCGATATCGTTCATTGTATAGGTCATTCCCCAGCACAGGTACCCGAGACCGAAGAACACTACATATGCCCAACCCTGCGGTCTTATGGTGAACAGGCAGATGATCACAACCGCGTTAAGCACCGATCCGATAAGGATCCACGGCTTGAACTTGCCGAACTTCATATGCGTGTTCTCAATAATGATGCCCATCAGCAGGTCGTTTACCGCATCCCAGACCATGCAGAGGATCATGATCACACTGATCGTGGCATACTGCGCCGTCGTAAGGTTCATAGTGTACTGCACATAAAGGATCAGGTACATGCTGACAAGGGCATATGCCGCATCCCGCCCCGTTGCGCCTATACAGTACGACCATTTAGTACGTTTGTCCATGTTTTCACCCCATCTTACATTTTCTGTTTTTACTTTTTCTTTTCCTTCTTCAGGCTCTTTTTATTTGCATGTTCAACTATTTTCTTTGCCAGTTTCATCGGGATCATACCGCCGCTCTGACAGACGATCACATCAAGAGGGCCGTCGATCACCGTTTCCATGAACATCCTGACTTCGGGATCGTCCTTGCTGCGCCCAAGATACATCAGCTTTCCGGCTCCCTTTACCATGGCCTTCAACACCTTTGCGCCCTTTGAGTACTTTGCAAGCTGGCTGACCGAATTGGTCATGTCGAATTTTCCGGCGCTTGTACGGCTGAAACGGCTTAAAGGCCTTGCGTAAACAACCGCAAACTCCTCTTCTCCCATGATGTGCGGTTTTACGGCATTTCCGGAAATATCGACCCAGTCCTTCCCGTTGACATATATCTTTCCGGTAAGCTTTATATCCCTTGACGAAGATCCCACCGCAACGGTATATTCTCCGCTTATGTTTCTGAATGCCGTATTGTTTACGTCAAAGAAGGCAAATGCATTCCTGTCAAGTTCTATCACCACATTCCGTTTTTCCCCGGGTGCAAGCTCGGTTTTCGCAAAGCCTCGAAGCTCCTTTTCCGGCCGCATGATCCTGTCCTTTTTATTGACTATATAGACCTGGGAAATTTCCTTTCCGGCCCTGTTTCCGGTGTTAGTGATGTTAAATCCTATTTTAACTTTTGAGTTATTCTCCGTATCGATCTCAACCTTCAGATCCGAATAGTCAAATGTTGTATAGGAAAGTCCGTATCCGAAGGGATATTTGACCCCGATACCGAGAGAATCATAATACCTGTACCCCACTAAAAGTCCTTCGTTATAGCAGACATCAATATTCTTCGTTGCAAAGTTGCCGTATGCCGGTGTATCGATAATGCTTATGGGGAAAGTCTCCGCAAGCTTTCCGCAGGGATTGGCTTTACCGAACAGCAGGTTATATGCCGCTTCGTTAACTCCCTCTCCTCCAAGATACATGTGAAGAACGGCTTTTGCAAATTCTGCCGGCGTTGTGTCATAAGGGGATCCGCCAAACGAAACAAATATTAAATCTTTATTTAATTTTTTCAGCTTCCTCAGAAGGCTCATCTGGTTGTCCGGCATGTACAAAGTCTCCCTGTCGTAACCTTCACCTTCCGTTATATCCGTCAGGCCTCCAAAGAACAGTATCGGGCCGTCAGCATTTGCAGCAAGAGATAGCGCCTTATTCTCAAGCGACTTATCAACGTCATTCCTGCCGTGGTCGTATCCTCTTTCAAAACAAAATTCCGTTCCCGTTTCGGTAAGCACCTCTATAAAGCTCTTACTGCTCTTAGTATTGATATGGCTGCTCCCGCCGCCCTGGAACCTTGTTTTCCATGCAAGGTCGCCTAAAACCGTCAGCTTTGTTCCTTCCTTTAGCGGCAGTATGCCCTCGTTTTTTAGCAGGACAGCGCACTCCTCCGCTGCTGACACCGCAAGAGTGTGATTCTTCTTAAGCAGCCTTTTCCTTTCCTCTTCGGACGAAGGTTTTGCCTTGCTTTCCCCGTATTTCTCCGTGAGCTTTATTATTCGTTCCGCTGCCCGCCTTATCTCTTCATCCGAAATAAGCCCGTTTTCATAGTCCTCTTTAAGCTTTTTCAGATGGTCTCCGCTGTTGCCCGGCATCTCAAGATCCATGCCCGCTTTGACGCATTCGGTGAGGTCTAAGCATGCGCCCCAGTCCGAAACAACAACGCCGTCAAAGCCCCAGCGTTCCCTTAAGATACTGTTCAGCAGTTCTCCGTTCATGCAGGAATATCTTCCGTTAAGCCTGTTATATGATGCCATTATCGTAGCAGGCCTTGCTTCCTTTACGGCTATCTCGAACGCGCGCAGGTATATCTCGTTCAACGTCCTGTCGTCAACCTGGCTGTTCTGCCGCATTCTGTAACGTTCCTGGTTGTTGCAGGCAAAGTGCTTTAAGGACGTGCCCACGCCCTTCTCCTGCACAGCATTTATATATGCTGCGGCAAGTTTCCCCGCAAGATACGGATCCTCCGAAAAATACTCGAAATTGCGGCCGCAGAGCGGTGAACGCTTTATATTCACTCCGGGGCCGAGGAGTATCGAAACTCCTTCAGCCTTCGCCTCGTCGGCTATCGCAGAGGCCACTTTTGCAACAAGTTCCGTGTCCCAGCTTGCGGCAAGCGCACTTGCTGTCGGAAAACATGTTGCTTCGCAGCTCGTGTTGTTTTTCCGTACCTTTTCGTTCTGGGCGCGAAGGCCATGAGGCCCGTCAGACATAAAAAGCGTATCTACCCTGCCGTTCAGGCTGTCGGTGTGCCACATCCCGTTTCCGGACAATATCCTCATCAGATCCTTGATCTCGATCATATCTGTCTCCCCGCTGCCGATAAAAAGCAGCCAACCTGTTAATCTGTTAATCTTTTTATCTTTTCCCTGTTTACCGGACTATCTGTTTATCCGTTTATCAATGCCCTGAGCCTCTCCACAGAGTCATTCAGCATATCGATGTCCACAACTCCGGTCTGGTCAAAGGCAGTTGCCTCGATGGTATAATCCCCTTTGTACCCCTTTTCGCGCAGGTTTTCAAACAGCTTTTTGAAGTTGATGTTTCCGGCGCCTATGGGCAGTGTCTTAAGATTCGCCCAGTCCTTGTACCCGCCGCGATAATCGTTGACATGCACATGCTTAATGGGGCCGTTCCAGAGCGCATCGCCCTCTTTTCCGAACATCCTGTCAAGTTCTTCGTGAAATGCGGCCATTTTGCTGTCGAAAGTAAAAGCGGCATCAGGAAAGAGCGAATGTATCTGAAGAAGATGCTCAAGCGGCGATTCCACTGCGCAAACCACGTTTTCAAATGTTACCGTCACGCCGTGCGACTCTGCTATCCTTATCAGGCGCGGAACAGCAGCGAGGGTGCGTCCCATGTGGGTATCGGATATTTGTCCGTTCCACAGATGCAGCACGGCTATCTTCGCTCCGATCTTCTCTGCCATCGCGATATCGCCTTCAAAGCGCTCGAAAGCCTGCTCTGTAAGGCCCTCCGCAATATCTTCGCCAATGCCTTTCTGGCAGTGGATCGTCGGAAAATCAATGCCCGTGGCAATGAGATAATCCACGATCCTTTCCCGTTGATCCTGCCAGGTGGAATACATCATAAACTCCAGGCCGTCGCACTTAAGCCATTTCCTGATACCTTCGATCAGCGTAAAATCCCTGCCGTTTGGCCGGCCTATTATCGCACCCGTGGTTATCAGTATTTTGTTCATGCACACCTCCTGTACCGCGTTCAGATCGAGCCGCTATTTGATCCCGCTTATTCCGGTATCCGTATCGATCGTATACATGTTGTAGAGGAAAAGCACATCCGTAACTCCGTTCGCGTTGATGTACTCCGTTACGCTTTCCCTGTAAAATCTGGTGTCGAACACGATTATCTTCGAAAAATGCTCGGCAAGGAACGGCACAAGGCAATTCGCGTAACTGTCCTTGACAACCGCGAGCACCCTGTCGCTTCCGGCGTTCCCGTTGACTATTTCTACCAGTGGATTCTGGTTGTTAAGGAAATACGAGTACTGATCCTTTTTCGAAAGATATTCCTCCGCGTAAAGAGTGTCGGTCTTAAGCTTTTTGTCGGGATAATCCACAGTAAGCCGCAGCCTGTCGCTCTCGAAGATCTCGATGCTGTCGGGCTTTGCGGAAAGATCGTTCACTTTCGAGTAAAAACTGCCTTTGAAGCTTGTGCTTACGGTCTTTCTCGCAAACTGCCCCATTCCGAGCGGCTCAAAGCCGAAGCTCTTTGCAATCTCTTTATACGCTGTGTACGCCCCGAGCGTCGTCCAGTGATGATCGAGCTTATAATAAAGCTGCCCGCTGTCCTTTGCCGCAAGAAGCGCCTCTGTAACATCCGTAAATGCCACACTGCGTTTCCCGTTTTCCGAGGCAGTCTCAAAACACTTCGAAAGATCCGATGTGAGCCTGTCGATATCAGCCTTCTGGTCGTCATTTTTCGCAGTTTTCGGAAGCTTGTCCGAATTGATGTAAACCGCCGTCGGAACAAGGACAGCGCGGATATCCGCCGTTTCGCACTTCTCCGCGAGCCGTTTTAACGCGGCCTCGATCCTGTCGGTATTTACAAGTGCCGGATACTCCTCGATGTAGTAGCCGTCCCTGCACATGTATATATTGTTTATGCGGTTCCTGCCCGTTGCACGCTCATACACGGTCTTTATCGTCATGAACACGTCACGCAGGATGAAATGATCCGAAACATAGTTTTCGGTGTCTTTCATGAAAGAGGCATCCTTCACATTGTCGAAGGTAAGCTCAGGGAAATCCTCCAGATACCTGTTCTCGTTTTCGGAATATGCTTTCTTCGGCGCAACAACGGTAGCAACAGCCAGCCCGAGAGTTACAGCCGCTATAACGATCACAAATATATTTTTAATCCGTCTGTTCATGCCCTGCCTCCCGTCTAAAACCTGAAATACAGGAACGGATTATAAGTATCCGCCACCATATATGATGCCGCAACAATAAACAGTATTCCGAAAACAACGGCATAAGCGATCCCTGCCGCCCTTTGGGTTCCCTGCCCCGCTTTCTCAAGCTTTTCCTTAAGCAGCGGGTAAACCGGCAGGCTCACAACAGCCGATACCACAAGCACAAAGCCGTAGTTCTGCAGATAGAACAGGATGTCTTTCCCCGCAAAGCCGCCGCTTGCCGTAAACATTGAGCCAAGATACGGCAAAAGCCTTGAAAAATCCTCTATTGCAAATACCGTAAAGCCAACCACCACTATAAAGCAAAGGTAAAGATGCTTTATGAACTTAGGCGCTTTTTCAAGATATTTTCCGTACACAAATTTCTCAAGACACAGCAGAACACCGTAATACACGCCCCAGAGCACATAATTCCAGGAAGCGCCGTGCCAGAGCCCCGTTAAGAACCACACGACCGCAAGGTTGAATATCTGCCTCGGAACCTTGCACCTGTTGCCGCCAAGAGGGATATAGACATAATCCCTGAACCACGAAGACAGCGAAATATGCCATCTGCGCCAGAAATCCGTAACGGATACAGCAGACAGCGGATAGTTGAAATTCTCGTTGAACTTAAAGCCGAGTATCTTTCCGAGACCTATAGCCATGTCGCTGTAGGCCGAAAAATCAAGGTACAGCTGAAGCGTGAAGGACACAGCCCCAAGCCACGCAAAAGCAAGGGAAGGATCTGCTGCTGCCACGGCATCATCAAACAAAGGCCCGAGACGGTTAGCAAGCAGAACCTTCTTCAAAAGGCCGTAAATAAAGCGTATCGCGCCGTCAACAACATCATCTGTGCGGATAACACGCTCATGAAGTTCCTGTTTGACAGTCTTATACCGCACTATCGGCCCTGCGATCAGCTGCGGGAACATGGAGACATACATGAGATATTCCGCGTAATTCGTCTCCACGCTTACTTCGCGCCTGTAAAGATCTATGGTATAGCTCATGGTCTGGAAGGTAAAAAAGCTTATGCCTATAGGCAGCGCGATCTCCATAAACGGGATCTTTGTACCCGTAAGCCCGCTCACTGTCCCCACAAGGAAACCCGCGTACTTAAAGAAGGCAAGGCACGAAAGGTCTATGACTACCGAAAGTATCAGGCACAGCCTGCGCTTTCCGTTGTCCTTGTCAAACCTGTGCATAAGACGCCCAAGCATAAAGTCCGAAAATGTCATGCCGAGCATCAGCAGAACATACACCGGCTCGCCCCAAGCATAGAAAACAAGGGAAAAAGCCAGCAGGACATAGTTCCTGCAACGCTTCGGGAGCAGGAAATACAGCGCTAAGAACAGCGGCAAATATAAAAAATAAAAAAATAAACTGCTGAAAACCATCTGTCTTTTGTTTCCTGTTCAAAACGGGAAGCCGGACGGCTTCCCGCTTGTATTTGTGCGATAAGCGAAGGGTCACCCTGCGGACTCTGTACGCGAGATGCCCCATCGGACCATCAGATCATGTCTGCTGCGATCTTCTTAAGCTCTGCCACCTTTGAGGACATAAGCAAATAAACGTAATTTCCCTTCACCGCAACAACGCTCTTTTCCGCGATCTTGCTCTGTTCGGGAACATATGATGAAAATACGGCGGTCTGCTCCTTAACAAACTTCTCAAGCTTGGTCTTTACGGCATTCGCATCCTGTCCATCCTTAACCTTAATGAGGATGATGTTCTCCGCAAGCAGCACATCCTCGCCCTTTGCGAATATATACTCTTCAAAGTTGCCAAGTTCAAAACCGAAGGTGTTTACGAAATAATCGTCATCCATCTTCATCATTTCGGTCGGGAACTGCACATCCGCGATCATCTTTGCGTAAACCTCGCCAACAGGCGCCGACTGCTTCGAGCCGCAGGCGCAAAGCCCGCAAACGACTGCAAGTATAAGTATCAAAGCGGTTATCTTCTTCATTTGCTGCCACCTTCGTAATATTCTTTCCTGAGTTCTTCCCTTGCGGTCTTCTCGAGAGCTTCATCCCAGAAGACATATCCGGCTTTCTCGATGTGCACGTTCGTGCCGTCCGAGATCTTTGTGCCGTCGGGAAGCGTTAAGAGCAGGTTATAGTCCGCATCACGCAGTTTTGAAGCCACATCCACGAAGCACCAGCCGTTCTGTGTGCACAGCGCTTCAAGACGCTCGTTGGCTTCCTTTATCTTTGCATTTGAAAGGCCGCCTGTCGTGCTCTGTTTGTCCTTACGCATGGAAGTAATGCTCATGATATAGATCTTTGCCGCGGGGGTCTTAGCCTTGATCTTGCCAATAAGCTCCTGATACTGTTCGATGAACTTGTCAACGCCCGAAACGCCTATATCATTCAAGCCGAAGAACATGAATACTCTGGTCTTTCCGGACTCCGCCACAACGTCCCACATCTGGCGTGCTTCGCCGTTATACTTCGGAACGAAGCCCAGCTCGGCCTCCGAAAGAGTTGAAACGTCGCGGATCGCAAAACGCACCGCAAAGCTGTTTACCGCCTGCCAGAGCTTGGCGTTGTACTTACCGAAGATATCGGGATGTACGTACGAATTGCCCCTCCACTGATAAAAATTCATGAGAGAGTCGCCTATATAGATCGCATCCTTGAAAAAATCGAGTGGGTTGAACTCGCTAAGATCCTTCTGCGGAAGCGGCGTAGGTGTGTTTGACGGCTCATTTGTCGGCGTAGGTGTGTTGTCAGCCGGAGCCGTTGTAGGTGTGCCCTGTGGCACATCCGTAGGCTGCTTTGAAGGCTCATCCGTAGGTTTTACGGTGTCAGTAGGTTTTGCCGTTGATGTCGGTGTGGGCGAGATTATCTGCCCATTGTTTGTACATGCTGTAACGGCGACCATCAGCGCGCCCAGCATAAATCCTATAAAAAACTTCTTTTTCATGATATTGCTCTAAACTCCTGTTACTTGTTCCCCAATACACTCCAAAGACAATAGTATCAAACTTCGGATTTGAATTCAACATTATTTTGAATTTTGAAAAATGCTTCACCATGTTGCCATCTGTTCGTATTATACCTCCGACTTATTGCCAAGTTGTTTCCAAAACCATTTTTGTTGACTCCGTGTGTTGCTTTCCCCCTTTGTCATCTTGCGAAAAAGCCTTTTCTGTGTTATTCTTGTTCAAAACACCAAACCCTTCACACAAAAAGGAGCATGCTATGGACAGGATAATCAACAGTCTTCTTGAGACCGATATGTACAAATTCTCTATGGGGCAGGCAATCTACCACCAGTTCAGCGATTACAAGACCACCTGGAGCTTCAAATGCCGGAACACTGATGTTTTCTTTACACCTGCAATGGTCGAGGAAATCGACCGTCAGGTGCGCATGTACTGCGGGCTCATGTTCACTGAAGACGAGCTTGACTACCTCAATAACATCAAGTGGATAAAGGGCTCCTATGTTGATTTCCTGCGGCTCTGGCACCCGCGATACGAGGACTTTACAATCTCGACCGACGCAGAGTGCGGTCTTAAGGTCGAGACCCGCGGAACCTGGCTCAATACGAGCATGTATGAGATCCCGCTCCTTGCCATCGTTAACGAAGTATATTTCCGCATGAGCAGCAACTATAAGGAGCTGATGGCTTCTTTTGAAGAGCGTCTTGACGCAAAGATACAGAAGCTCGTGACCGGCGAATACAACATCGGTAATTTCAGTGAATTCGGCCTCAGACGCAGGCTTTCCGGCGAGGCCCAGGAAATGGCGGTTGTAAAGATAACAGACGCCAATAAGGATTATAAAGAGTCCCACTGCGTCGGCACCTCGAACGTATATCTTGCAAAGAAATACGGCCTTATGCCTTCCGGGACCATGGCTCATGAGTGGATAATGTGCGTCGGTCAGGGCAACCACAAGCACAATCCCGCTTATTCAAACTGGTACGCACTTGACGCATGGGTAAAGGAATACGGCGTCTTAAACGGTATCGCCCTTACGGATACAATAACCACAGACTGCTTCCTGCGTGATTTCAAGCTGACCTACGCAACGCTTTTCAGCGGTGTCCGTCACGACAGCGGCGACCCTGTGGAATGGGGTGAAAAGCTGTTGAAACATTACGAAGCTCTCGGCATTGATGCCAAAACAAAGACTCTCCTGTTCAGCGACAGCCTCGATTTCGAACGTGCGTCAAAGCTTTACGACCACTTTAAGGGCAGAGCGAAGGTTGCTTTCGGTATAGGCACCTTCATCTCAAACGACACCTTCAAAAATCCTCTGAACATCGTTATGAAGACTACTGCCTGCAACGGCATGGATGTCGCGAAGATCTCGGATGTTGCGGGCAAGGGCATGTGCAACAACGAGCAGTATGTACACTACCTCAACCGCTGTATCCAGTGGAGAATGAACAATCAGACAGATTAACATTTTTATTATCAGATGAGGGGTATGATATGAAAAGATTGGTTCGTATAAGTATAGCTCTTTTCCTTTGTATAGCCGTATGCCTATTTACCACATCCGGATGTGCGCAGGATACAGGAAAAGCTTACACCATAACAGAAGCGTATGCATATCCTGTTACATCTAAGGATCCTGCTTGGAAAGGATATGATTCTGCCCAAAGACATAAATTATGTAATGTGCCCGAAGAAACATTAAGGAAAATGACAACAGAAGCGCTTGCTGAAACAGTAATAAATTATCCATTTTTCTGCGATATTTATGTTTACGGTACAGTAGAAGAAGGCATAAGGGCTGTTTCCCATCATTTTAAGGGCTTTGAGATATTGCTTCAAAGAGATGATGCGTATGAATGTATTCGGCGATATGATGAATCGCTAAGTGATATTGATACCGAAAATGATTTTGCTCACATTCATTGCACGGTATTGCTTCAATATTTGCGTGAAAAACAGAAGTAATATGCTACCCGGATGTTTTACGGCATATTGAAGCATCACCTGTAATTATCTCTGAATGACTACATTATCAAGGAAGGCTGATTCTGCCTTCCTTTTTTGTTACCTTGCGAAAAAGCTGTTTCTGTGTTATCCTTTTCTAAACAAACATCTCCTGTTTCAGTAACAGCCTGTATTTTAAACGGACATCCCGCCCCACGGAGGCCTGACATGAAAATCGCCCTGATATTCGGGACTTTCAACCCGCTTACAAATGCACATATTCGCATAGGCCGGCTTGCAAAAGAGGCTTTTCCGGAAGCACAAGTCATTTATGTTCCCGCAAAGGATGCCTTCTTGAAAGGCTGGAAGGGACTGCGGAATTCGGCAATGGACGGCCGGACGAGGCTTACGCTCATGCGCGAAGCTTTTAAGGATTACGGCTTTATAGCCGAAGATATCGAGCTTTCGACCGATATCTCAGGCAAGACTTTTGATACGGTGGAAGCCTTGAAACAAAAATACGGATCCGATGAAGCTATTTTGGTCTTTGGAACGGACAAGCTGAAGGAGCTTCACCTCTGGTACCGGTCAAGGGAGCTTGTTTCGGGCAACCGGTTCCTTATTGTCACAAGGGATCACGAAACACTCGATACCGCCGCTTCCCCTCTTGTTAAGGAGTTCATCTCCAATTTCACAGAGGTGCGGAACAGCGAATATGACACCGTCAGCTCTACGGAAGTCAGAAAAGCTTACCTTACCGGGCATCTCGAAAAGATAAAGGATTCTGTCCCGCCTGCGGTTTACGAATATCTGTCCACACACAAAGGAGTCTACAAGATTATGGATTACGGCTTCAGAAAAGCGGTCTGCGCAACATTTGACATCAAACTCGGGAACATTCCCGCGAATACGGAAAGCATCCTTAATTCGCTCAAAATGGCGGAAACCCGGGATGCCGACATCCTTCTTTTCCCGGAACTGTGCCTTACGGGCTATACCTGCGGGGATATGTTCCTTCGAAAAGATGTTGTAGACAAGGCCCTCGAAGCCCTTGTAAAGATCAAAGCCGCCACAGAAGGCGACTCCCGCATTATCGCTGTCGGTCTTCCGCTTCGCGACAGCGGCATGCTCTTCAATTGTGCGGCTCTTTTAAGCTCGGGCCGCATACTTGCCGTCGTTCCGAAGACCTATCTGCCAAACTATAACGAGTTCTACGAAAAACGCTGGTTTGCCTCGGCATTTGACAGCGTTTCAAGATCTGTGCGCATAGACGGTGATGACATCCCCTTCGGCACCGATATTATCGTTGAAACCTCCGACGGAATGCGGATAGGCGTCGAGATCTGCGAGGATCTCTGGGTTGCGGCACCGCCTTCATCAAAGCTTGCGCTTGCAGGAGCAAATGTCATCCTCAACCCTTCCGCAAGCAACGAGATAATCTCAAAAAGGGCGTATCGCAGGAATCTTGTCTCCATGCAGTCCGCAAAGTGTATCGCGGCCTACGTTTACGCTTCTGCGGGGTCCGGCGAGAGCACTACGGATGTTGTTTATTCGGGGCACTGCATCATCGCGGAATGCGGGTCCGTCAAGGGTGAAAGCCACTCGTACATCCTTGACGGGATACAGCTTACGGAAGGCATATTCGACCTTGAAAAGATCGAAAACGACCGCGTAAAGATGAACAGCTTCAGACCAAAGAACCTGCCGGTGTACAGGCGGGTATATGTCGAACACCCTCAGATCAGCGAGCTTTTGCCCGCATCCGTCCGTCCCTATCCGTTTGTTCCGAAGGACAAAGCGGACCGCGACAAAAGATGCAGGGAGATACTTGAGATACAGGCTGCGGGACTTGCAACGCGCCTTAGGAAAACCGGCATCAAAAAGTGCGTTATCGGCATATCCGGTGGGCTTGACTCGACTCTCGCCCTTCTTGTAACGAAAGAAGCATACCGGATGGCGGGGCTTCCCGTGAGCGATATCATCACCATAACAATGCCGGGTTTTGGCACCACAAAGCAGACAAAGACTTCTGCGGACAGGCTGATGGAGCTGCTCGGGACCGACGCCCGCACGATAGACATTACAGAGGCGTGCAGGCTCCACATGAAAGATATCGGGCAGCCGGAGGGCGTTTATGATGTTACATACGAAAACATCCAGGCCAGGGAGCGCACCCAGATACTGATGGATGTCGCAAACAAGGAAGGCGGGCTTGTCGTCGGTACCGGAGACCTTTCCGAGCTTGCTCTCGGCTGGTGTACCTACAACGGCGACCATATGTCAATGTACGCCGTCAATGTTTCGATTCCAAAAACACTTGTAAAATTCATTATCGAGACATACGCGGAAAGGTGTGACAAAGAGCTTAGGGATGTACTTTTCGGAGTCCTTGGGACCACCATAAGCCCCGAGCTGCTGCCTCCGGACGAGGCGGGCAACATACGCCAGTCCACCGAAGAGACTATCGGGAAATACGACCTGCACGACTTCTTCCTGTACTACTATGTCAGATGCGGTTTTTCCCGCGAAAAGATCGAAAGGCTTGCATTTATCGCATTTCCGGACATTTCCCGGGCAAAGATCACGGAAACGCTCGACATTTTCATGAAACGTTTCCGCTCCAACCAGTTCAAACGCAACTGCATCCCCGACGGACCAAAAGTAGGTTCCGTTGCGCTCTCGCCGCGCGGCGACTGGAGAATGCCGTCGGATTACCAGGGGTGAACCGGCCCCGTTGACTTTAATTCGACTCTGCAGGAAATACTCACGCAGACTGACGGCATGCCCGTCATACCTAAAAAATGAATCGGTGAGATGTTTCTCACCGATTCATTTTATTACTTTTTCAAACATTTCGACCATCGTGCGTGCCGTTCCCATGCAATCGCACAGTACCTGTTCTTCTTTGTATCTTTTGGCGAGGGCTTTTCTTTCGTCCTCGTGTTCGATCCAGTAATCTATGCATTTTGCAAGCTCTTTTGCATCATGCGCAGGGAATGTGCTGTAGGGACTCATGGCAAATTTCGTCGCAGCTGTCTTCCTGCCTTTCGCAATGACAGGCACCAGCCCGTTCTGCACCGCTTCCATGCACGCAAGCCCTTCCACCTCGATAAATGCGCAGTGAACATAAAGATCGGCGATCTCATAAATACCTTTCAGCTTCTCGGGAGTGTAAAACCCGAAAAGCGGCTCGCGCATGATCGCACCCGATTGCCTGAGCTTTTCCGCAGTATCCTTCAATTGTTTAAGGCACGGCCCTTTTCCGGCAAAGATCAGCTTTATCCTCGCGTGATGCTTTGAATGGGTCATTGCGCGGAGCAGGGTGATCTGGTCCTTTTCGACGGCAAGCCTGCCTGTCGAGACTATGTAGAAAAGGCTCTGCTTCTTCTCGAACGGAACCTCGGGTGTTATCCTGTCAACAGGCATGCAGCCGCTCGGGATAACGGTTATCTCGGGCTTAAAGCCCTTCTTTTCAAGGAACTCCTTTGTTTCTTCGTTCGGGCACACAATTGCCGCGCAGCGGTTATACACCTTCTTCTTCCAGATACGCAGGATCCATGCGTTCAAAAGCCTGTTCTTCTGCATCTTTACATAAGCGGTGATATTCTCGGGATGCAGATTGTAGGCCGCAGTAACCGGTTTTTCCTCCTCTTCCGCTATATCAATGACCCTTCTTTGCAGCGTGAACGGCTCCGCCAGATAAATAACATCCGCCCAGCGCACTGCGTCGCGTATTACGGCATTATTTATCGCGGCAGGGTAAAACCCCGTGGTCTTCTTAAAAAAGTCCGAAATCGGATTGTGGACCCTCGGAAGGGCATAATCCGGAGCCGGCCCGTCCTTCGCCGGGTTCTTGCAGGAAAGCACACGAACAACAGCACCCGCTTCTCTCAGGTACTGTACGGTCCTGCTTGCGGCCACGGAAACACCGTTGCCGGTGGAATACAGATTATTGACAACTATCAATACATTCATGATACACCCTTTACACACATGCCGCGCCGGAGCGCCCCGCACCATAAACGGCGGCAGGTCCGGCTGTCCGGCATCAGTGCGCTTTACATCCCATAATGTGTGTCTTTATCAAATTTCAGACGCCTGTAATAGATAAACAGCGTTACAGAGCTTAGTATCCATGTTACCGGATAAACGATAAACGTGGTGTATATCGTGTGGATGAACATCTCGGCAACGAACAGTATCAGCACGCGCATCGCACACCAGCAGAACAGGAAAACAAACATCGGCACCATCGGCTTTCCGGCGCCTCGTAAAACCGCTGCCATAAAGTGCGTAAACGCGCACAGGAAGAAGAACAGCGTAACGATCCTCGAACGCATCATGCCGTATGCGACGACTTCCGGGTCATGGTCCTTGATAAACACGCTGACAAGCGGCTCCGCAAAGATGAACAGCAGCAGCCCGAGGATCTCGGCGGCTATCATGACGCAGAACATGCCGAAGCGTATTCCCTTCTTTGTCCGCTCGTATTCGCCGGCACCGAGGTTCTGGCTTACAAATGTGGCGATAGCCATCGCAAAGGCGTTTACCGGAATAAATACAAAGCCTTCGATCTTTACATACGCGCCTATCCCCGCCATGGCATTGTCGCCGTAGGCGTTTATGAACGACTGGATGACAACGTTCGAGAAAGACATTATCGAGTTCTGGAGTCCCGAAGGAAGGCCGAACCTGAACACATTCTTTACCATCGGAATGTCGAGGCGTATCCTTTTCGGAACGATCCCGTAAACCTCCTTCGAGCGCACAAGCCTTATAAAGCAAAGAACAGCGCTTAAGAGCTGCGCGATCGCAGTAGCGAGGCCCGCTCCGCCGACACCCATACCGAGCACCGCTACGAACAGCAGATCCAGAAGGGTGTTTACGACCGACGAGATTATCAGGTATTTCAGGGGATTTTTCGAATCACCCGAAGCTTGGAGTATTCCCACAAGGACATTATACATGACAAGCCCGAGCGAACCCGCAAAATAAACGCGGAAATACATGGATGACTCGGGGAACACGTTTGCTGGCGTGTTCATCCAGGTGAGGAATACAGGTGTAAGTCCGACACCTATTATGGTCATGAGTATTGAGAAGATGAGGCCGAGCGCCACCGTGGTATGCACGGCCTTTTCGGTATTCTCATCATCCCTTGCGCCGATAAAACGCGCTATGACAACACCTGCGCCCACAGAGATACCGTTAAAGAAACCGACTATCATGAAGATAAGGTTTCCGGCGGTACTCACAGCCGCAAGTGCTTCTTTTCCCTCAAAGTTCCCGACTATGAACGAGTCGACGGCATTGTACATCTGCTGGAACAGATTGCCCAGAAACAGAGGGATCGCAAAGCTTATAAGTTTTTTCTGTATCGAGCCCTCGGTCATTATGTTTTTCTCGAGGGCGGTAGTATTATCAGATCTCATTATTCAAAAAACCTGCCAAAGGGCTTATTCAGGCTTATCCGGGCACAATCTCAGTCCTTGAAATGTTCCTCAAATTCGTTGAGCATTTCATCCAGCTCGTATTCGTAGCGTGAACCGGGCTCGTCCTCATGATCATACTCATATTCCTCTTCGGACGAACTTGGGTTTCCCCAGATAAACGAACCGCTGACGGCAGTTGTTACAGCCACCGTCATGACGAGCGAACATGCCGCATAGAGCATCACCCGCTTAAATGATACAAGACCGCCCTTTTTACCGGTCGCGGCAGCACTGTTCCCTTCACTGTCCCCTGTGGCAAAAAACTCGCTCTCTGCCCCGTTGAACAGCTCCCCGGACCCGGTCGGAAACTCACCGGCAGGAGTGAAAAACTCTTCATTGGTACGGAAGAATTCATCTGTCATAGGCCGGCTCCTTTATTTTGTGTGAACATCCAGCTGCGGGAACGGGATAACGATGCCTGCACGGTCAAACGCGCATTTGAGCTCTTTGTTCAAAAGGCGTCTTCCCGCAAAGATGTTTGCTTCCGAAACTTCCGCCTTGAATTTCAGGACAACGCCGGAATCTGCAAGCTCTTCAACGCCCATGTAGGAAACGGCACCTACGAATACTTCGGGGTGTGTCTCCTTTATCTTTTCGAGCATATCCGGAAGCTTCTTTTCAAGCTCGTCAAGATCCGTGGCATAAGAAACGCTTATGGTACTTACGGCAACGGAGCCCTGTTTTGATCGGTTGATCACGTTAATGAGCTTGGAATTGTTGATAATCTTGACATTCCCACCCGCATCCTTTATGCTGATCGTCCTTATCTCGATGCTCTCAACGGTACCCCTGAAGCCGTCAACTTCAATGATATCGCCCACATTGAACTGGTTCTCGAAAAGGAAGAAGAAGCCCGTCACAACATCTGCGATAAGGCTCTCTGCTCCAAAGCCCAGTACCAGAGCGGCAATTCCTAAACTTGCCACGATAGTGCTGATGTTAACGCCCATGATGCGCAGCACCCAGCAGAAGCCCACTATCACCACCGCATATTTCACAAGGCTCGAGATGACCGTGGACATGGTCTTTGAGCGGTTTGAACCCTTTTTAAGAAACTCGAGCAGGAACTGGATGAGGCAGTTTATCGCAACAAGGAGCGAAACCGCAACCAGCACGTTAAGGAATGTCGGCCAGGACAGCCTTAAAGATTTTCCGAAGCCGCCGTTGTTCTCAAAGGTTTCGCTTGCAAAGCCGATTATCATGGAAATCCCGAATATCCCGGCTGCAACAGCAAGTACGATCAGTCGTTTGATGCTTTTCTTCTCCTTCATGTAAACCTCCTTAATTTGAGTGAGTCAGCGGGGTCGTTTCCCGGTGACTCATTTTTATTATTTTACAGGCTTTGCGCCTGTTTGTTCCCGCCAACGGTTTTATGTCAGTCTGTGATATCCACATCCGCGATTATACTGAGCGTATAATCCGGAAAAGCCTCCTGCACTTCTTTTGTCACTATCGCAAGCCCTTCCTCCGGTGTGATCTCAAAGCTGAAGACAACGTCAAAACGCATGGTCTTCTCTTCCGTATCGGCATAGAACCCGTGAAGCTGGAGCGCCCACTCATGAGCCACAACGATATCCGTTACCCGCTTTCGCATATCGCGTATCGCGGGATCCGATGTATTATGCGAATAGATCCCGAGTGCGGTGAGGATGATCCCCGTCTTTTCGAATACCCTGGTCTGCACCTTTCTCGTAAGTGTATCGATCTGTGCGGCAGTCATGCCGTCTGAAACCTCTACATGCGCGGAAGCGTAATACCTGTTGGGGCCGTAATCGTTAAGGATCACGTCAAAAGCCCCGTAAACGCCTTCCTGTTCGCAGATGACCTTCTTAAGTTCCTTTGAAACGGCCGAATCGGCACGTTTCCCGAGGATGTCACCTATAGTCCCGCTCAGCATCTCAAGGCCGGATTTAATAATGAATACCGAGATCGCGGCACCGACGTATGCTTCAAGGGATATCTTGAAGAAGAAGAACACAAGCGCCGTTACAAGTACGGAGAACGAAAGGACGGCGTCAAACAGCGCATCCTTGCCTGAAGCCTCGAGAGCGCCCGACTTTGCGCTCTTTCCGCGTTTTATGACAAAGGTTCCGAGCAGCACCTTCGTAAGCACCGCAACGGCGATTATAACCAGCGAAACAGCGGAATAGTCCGGTGTCGCTGGATTGAGTATCTTCTTGATCGATTCAACGAATGAAGTTACGCCGGCATAAAGTACGATGACTGCCACCACGAGTGCCGTAATATACTCTGCGCGTCCGTGGCCGAGCGGGTGTTTCTTATCCGGCGGTTTTACCGCAAGCTTGGTCCCGACTATCGTTACGATAGACGAAACCGAGTCCGACAGGTTGTTCACCGCATCAAGCATAACAGCGATCGAATGTGAGAAAAAGCCCACAGCTGCCTTAAACCCTGCGAGGAACAGGTTTGTAACGATACTTACAATACTTGTCCGGACTATTATCCTGTCGCGGTTTCCGCCGTCTCTCATAATAGTTGATGTATTATCAGGCATTTTAACCTCACCCCCGATAACTTCTAAGCCCGGTCCCGGCAGGAAAATGCCTCCTGCCGGGATTTACGGGGCTTTTATCTCGTTCTGTTTGCGATCTCGCTCTTTACCTTCGCAATGAATTCATCAAGCGTCATGGACGTTGTTTCGCCCGTATCGCGGTTTCTTACGCTTATCGTATTCGATTCGACTTCCTGAGGTCCCGTGATGACCATGTAAGGAACGCGGTCAACCTGCTGGCCTTCGCGGATCTTGTAGCCGATCTTCTCGTTGCGGTCGTCAAGGGCAACACGGATATCCGCATTGTCAAGAGCCTCGTAAACCTTCGTTGCGTAATCTATGGTCTTTTCGGAAACGGGAAGGACCTTGACCTGGAGCGGCGCAAGCCAAACCGGGAATTTGCCCTTTGTCTCCTCGATAATATAAGCCATGAAGCGGTCAAGGGATCCGAGGATCGCACGATGGAGTACAACGGGCGTCTGCTCCTTTGATTCCGAATCTATATACTTAAGATTAAACTTCATCGGAAGGCAGAAGTCAAGCTGACATGTTGAAAGCGTGTACTCCGCGCCGACAGCCGGAGTTACGTTAACATCGAGCTTCGGGCCATAGAAGGCAGCCTCGCCGATCTCCTCCGTAAAGTCAAGGCCAAGCTCTGTCATAACCTCGCGGAGAGCCGTCTCCGCCTTGTTCCACATCTCGTCATCCTGATGATACTTTACCTTGTCCTCGGGGTCGCGAAGCGAAAGCACGCAGCGGTAGTTTGTGATACCGAAATCCTTGTAAACATCGCGGATAAGGGCAACAACCTTTGCAACCTCATCCTTGATCTGGTCGGGCGTTACGAAAAGGTGCGCGTCGTTCTGGCAGAAATGCCTTCCGCGCTCGATACCCTTCAAAGTACCCGAAGATTCAAAACGGAAATCGTGTGCTATCTCGCCTATGCGGATGGGAAGCTCCTTGTAGGAATGGGGCTTGTTTGCGTAGATCATCATGTGGTGCGGGCAGTTCATGGGACGTAAGACAAAGCTCTCGCCTTCAACTTCCATTGCAGGGAACATGTTGTCCTTGTAGTGATCCCAGTGGCCTGATGTCTTATAAAGCTCAACGGAACCTACGCAGGGGCTCATTACATGCAGATATCCCAGCTTGCGCTCCTTTGCCTTGATGTAGTTCTCAAGCTCCTGCCAGATCGTATAGCCGTTGGGCAGGAACATGGGAAGGCCCTTGCCGACAAGGTCGTCTGTCATGAACAGGCTCATTTCCTTGCCGATCTTTCTGTGATCGCGCTGACGCGCCTCTTCCATCTGCTTCTCGTACTCGGCAAGCTCTTCCTGTGTAGCGAAAGCAACACCGTTGATACGCGTGAGCATCTTGTTCTTCGCGTCGTTCTTCCAGTATGCGCCGGACTGCTGCGTGATCTTGAAGGCCTTCAACGCCTTTGTGTAGGTAATGTGCGGCCCGATACACATGTCAATGTACTCGCCCTGCTGGAAAAAGCTTATCTCTTCGTCAGGGGCAAGGTCGCCGATATGCTCTTCCTTGTACTTTGCGCCGCGCTCGCGCATAAGCTTTAAGGCTTCGTCGCGGGGCAGTATGAAGGATTTGAAGGGCAGGTTTTCTTTGATGATCTTTTTCATTTCGGCTTCGATAGCCGCAAGATCCTCATCCGACAGTTTCCTGTCTCCGAGGTCAACGTCATAGTAGAAGCCCTTTTCGGTAGCGGGACCGTATGCGAAGTCCGCTTCGGGATAAAGTCTTTTTATGGCCTGTGCCATAATGTGTGCCGCAGAATGCCTGAGGACATGCGTAACCTCTTCTTCCGGACATTCGCCGACTGTTCCGTCTTTGTAGATGATCTTCATAACTCTTTTCTCCTTTTCGAGTCAAATAATTGCCCGGATCGCTTTTGGCCTTCGCCGTTTAATACAGCAGAAAACAAAAAGCACCCCGGATGTTTCCAAGGGTGCTGTAAAGCACGGTTCCACCTTGATTTTTAACTCTTTCACGTTAACGCAGTGTTCGCGGCGGCGCTTGTGGCAAAGCCCGGGCAACCCCTTGGCTTTTCCTTTTTGCGTGCGGCTCGGGAGTGGTGATCCGGGAACTGTAGCAGCGCGCTTCCACCGTTACGCGCCTCTCTTTAGCCGTCGTTTCCCTTCAATTCTCCGTCACAGCCTTTACTTGATTTTAGCACAGTTTTTAAAAAATGCAAGGGGGAAATGAGTCAGAGGGGGCGTTTTTCAGTGACTCTTCGCCCCCTCCGTTTCTTAATAAGCGCTTCTTTTTTTTGATATAACAAAAGACAGAGCAAAGAATCCCGCGGTACACAAAGACAATATAACCGCGCTTAACAACAGATTGATTTCATAGCTCCCGTTGTTAACAACAATACCGTAAAACGGGAAATGTTTCTCTGTTAGGGCCGAGATTAGATTTCTGGGCTCGAACTTACCTAAAGGCGGACATGCATACCAATACAGAATCACAAAAATAACCGGAATGGCAATATTTTTGAAAACGAATGCAAGACAGAAACCTGTTTCAAGGAACAGGAAAACTACCAACATAGCGATCAAAATGCATAAAGGCATCATTGTGATCTGTTCGGGGACAAAAGTATCGCTGTAAGGAAAGACCGATACCGCTTTTGCAGCTGATCTGTACGTAAAAACCGACGCTATCAAAGCGGTTAATATTGCAACAACACATAAACCGAGCGCTTCGCCGGTCATGACAATCTGTTTTGCAAAAAAGGATTTGCTTTTCCCATCTCGTGAGACTTTGGTTTTATTTACACCGAACCTGAAATCCAAGCCGCCGTACATAGCGCCTGTCAAAGTAAACAGAATCGGTGCAAGCGAAATAATAAACTCCAGTGACTGCATAAAAGCATATTGGGGTGAAGATGCATATTTCTTCTGCCCGATCAGATGCCAGAAATAACCGACCGAGTTTTTGAATGTAACTCCGTTTTTCACCGGGATATACTCGAAATCTTCGTAAATATGTTTTTCCCACTCGTCCTTTTCAATATGCCCTTGACTCGATTCATAGTTCATCTGCAGAATCTCGATATTGTTTTCTACCGAGCGGTAGTTTAAGACTTCCCCGCCGATAAAAATCAGAACGAAAACCGCCAGAGCGACGAACACACGCCCGGAATATAGAAAATGAGCCAGCTCTTTATTCAAGCAATTCTTCATCGTATACATCCTCCAGGCTATCGTTGTTATCCTTCACATGTTTCTGAAGAACTTGCTTTTTTATCAAAAACAGATCATCATATAAATCCTGATAAAATGCGAATTGGTGTCCGGTCAGTACTATTGTCATTTGTTCGGAAAGTCTGCGCAGATGCTTTTTCAGACTCCTGACAGATTCATAGTCCAGCCCGTTTGATATCTCATCCATAAACAAATATTTTGGTTCCAGAATATCGACAAGAGCCAAAGCCAGTTTTTTCTTTTGTCCGTAGGAATAACTCTTTACACGCCGGTTAAGTACATCCGAAGACAGATATTTCCCGGCGGTTTCCAATACTTCGTTTTTCTGTTTTTTGTTTTCGCCAAAGATCAGCAGGTTCTTTTTTCCGCTAAGATTAGTATAGAACGGACAGTCATCCCAAATTGCAATCCCATTCGGGATACCCGCAGGGTTATCCACGGAGTCAACAGATATCGTTCCTTCGAAGCTTTCCAGCCCGAAAATGCATTTGATAAGAGTTGTCTTTCCTGCACCGTTCGGGCCCATAATGAACGAAATAGCATTGTCCCGAAAAACTATATTGTCCGTAACCTTTACTATCAATCTGTTATTATACTTTTTTTGAAAGTCTTTGATCTCTATCATAATTAAAATCCATACCAATCATCTAACGGATACGCCTCCCAATAATTGGGGCATGCGATTAAGCCCTCCCTATGGTATTTTCCAATATCAAAACCGATATAAAAAGCCAAGGCAAGTTTAAGTTGGCATGTAGCATGATATTGCCAAGTATTATATGATGATTTATGCATCAAGATAATATCTCCCGTACCTACACCAATTCCACTGGTAGTCTGATAGCAACTGATATCTGTAATATACTTACCTCTGCTATCAATATCATAATAGACATAAAAATAATTATTCCATTTGCCAATCAGATAGTTTCTGGTGAAAACAAAATCATATAACATGTCTGCTTTAACCCGAGTTATCCCGCTGGTTACAAGCATAATTGTTAAGATAATGCACAGAATCTTTTTCATATTCATTTCCTCCTTAATAAACTATGTAGTATATATTTGATACTGTCAAGTTTTATTATTACATATCATTTTAAAAAAATAATGGCGTTTTGGTGACCACTTAAATTTTTTATTGGTCACCAAAACGCCATTATTTTTCTTTCCCAAATGTTTTATGATTCTCCCACAAAAATAACCTAAGGAGATATTGCATATGAAAAAAAGAATTAAATCAATAGTAACAACACTTCTTGTTGCGCTTCTGTCTGCGTTCGTTACCTTCTGTTCACCCATAACAAAACAACTGGCTGATTTCAAACCGCACATGGACTCAATTGATGTTTGTTCCGATCCTGCAGATGAGCCGCCTGTTCCGGGCAAGGATATTAGCCTTGATCAGTAGTTTAATACCATTTTTCTATAAACTCTTTGATAATGAGTATGTTTGGTACTCTGTGTAGTTTTGCTGCGGCTAAAGACAGATCCGCGTATTCTCTGCTTATTATTTTATTGGTTGTGTAAATATGCGCCGCATAACTAGACAATATCATATCTAATCCGTTGAGATTCCTGCATTCCAGGCGCAAGGTGATTGCTTCCTTTACGTAACTGTAGTCTTTATGATACCTGGGTTGATTGGATACATGAACACCGACTGTTCTCTGTTGTAAGATTTTCGGGACATAAGAATGATCAAATGTTTCAGCTACTTTATCGCACAGATCACAGGCTGTATCTAGCTTTCCGATTGTTCTGTAACAAGAGTAAATCTGGGCCAGCAGATTACTTTCCATAAGAAATGGTGGCCTTTCTACTTTTACTCTATGGATCGGATATGTTTCATCCAGCAAATCCAGGTCTTCCTTTAGGACCGTATCCGACGTAAGTGTACCATTCAGCAAGCCAATAAGGTTTTTTTGTACCGTCAGGATTATCCAATTGCTGCGGACGCTACAGTCAATCTTCCTGCTCAAAGCCCGGTGCTTTTCTTCCGCTAGGTCGTATTTTTCACGGATCAGCAGTGAATTGATCGTCCTTTCATCTTCAAGCAGCCGAAAATTTTCGCTTACCAAAAATGTTCCCTGTTTGGAATATTCTATATCAAGGACGTCGACCAGTTTTGTATAATTCTTTGGTCTCGGAGACCGTCTTCCTCTCTCGTATCGAGATACTATATCTGAGCTGGAATCCGTGAAATCCGCAATATTATCCTGTGTTAGCTGCTTTAGCAGACGCTGGCCCCTGTACACCTCGGCTTCGTAATGATATATTGCTCTTTCGGTATCCAGGAACAGTGAGTCGAAGCAGGCCTTTTTATCCATGTATTTCCTGCTGAGCTTTTCTATCAAATCCTTGTATTCACGATAATCTTCAAACTGATCGGGAAGATCGCACCCCTGACCGTATTCTGTAATCACATCAAGCAACGGGATCGACATTTGGAGCAGCCCATCTCTTCTTAAAAGTTCAAGACCGGCACTGCATTCTTCAACAGCTTTTCGCGTTTCTCCTGCTTTCAGGAAAAGAATACCGCTCAGCCATTTGACTTTTGGAACAATATATGCCTGCTCTTCCCGGTCTGAAATATGCTGTTCGATATATGACAGTACAGCATCTACCAGCTGTCTTATGCTTTCTTCAGTGTTTTCGTCGTTTTCTGTCATCATCAGGCATAAAAACAGTATGTTTTCAAGTTCTATGGTAGAAAGCATGTATTCCTGCAGATTTGAACCATTAATCCCGGGAGCGGTTATTTCGATCGCTTGCCTGATACAAGTGCTTGCTCTTGCAGGATCCAGCTTTATGTAATATTCATACGCTGCCTCGTTTCGCAAACTGTACATGTGCTTTATATTCTTGTAATCATCAAATACCGAGAAGTCATCTATCTGTCTTTTAAGTTCGAGAGCTTTTGCCTCGTCCCGTTTATCAATACTGTCATCAAACAATTGTTGGAGATACACAAGGTCGATGTATTCTTTGGGCGCTATAAATTCAAGCTTGTTAGGTGATTTGCCCAAACGCTGGATAAGAATTTTCAGAAACCCGGGATCGGATACCGTGCTTCCGTTAATAAGTTTAGACAGCGATGTTTTTGAGCAGATTCCACGCGTTAACTTACGTTCCGAGAAATCGCAATCATTTACTTTTTCATTGATCAGTAACTTTATCTGTTCTCCAATTGTAATCATTCTACCCTCTTAGCCTTTATACTTTTACTGCTTACAGTATAACCTTCATTTTATGCATTTTCTCTTTTAATAATATTTTAACAAAATTTTGAACAATAGTCAATTACAGGCTTCAAAACACCTCTGTTGATTCGAAAAAAGGACATTGGGGGATTCAAAAAAATTTCAAAGTGGTCACCAAAACGCCATTATTTTTTTTAAATGTTATGTAATAATAAAACTTGACAGTATCAAGGAGGAAAAAACATGAAAAAAATATTGCCTATTCTGTTAACATTAATAATAATGCTCTCTGTTTGCTTTTTTATCAAACACGGTAGCATTGGCTCTGCATCTTATGGAAATAAAGATGCAGAAATCACTGCTGTTAGAATGTATTCTGGGGATTTCGATATCGTATCTGCCAAGATGAAACTGGCGGAAAAGCATGCAGATGAAATAATAATTCGCGACGAAGCGGAAATAGCTACAGCACTGGATAACATCAGTGATTATTTAACTGACAATAGTTTCAATCCCGATCTGAAGGAGTGTTTGTCGCAGAGGGGCATATATTTACTGGAAATACCAGAAGAAAACCGTGGTACATTACTCGGATCACCCGCAGATGTTTCTTTGGCAGTACCGGTTTTATGCTATTATGCACCTGCGGATTGCTGGGGAATATTCTGTCAGGGGTGGTTTAATAGGCATCCCCAAGAGGAGTTCGGATATATAAACTGGAAGTGGGATTATTCAGTTGGGAAAAGATATGAACACGGCGGATTTGAAGGGTATGGATATTCAATACTTGATACGAATAACAACTACAAATCTACTCTTATCAAGTGTTATTGTAAAACAGCCAATGACCAAAATTTTTCAAAACACGTGCAAGTAACAGCCAACAAAAATGCCGGTTCGGGAAAAGATGGCATAGGTTTTACAATGCAGGATCACTCGGTTATACTTTCATCGGGTTTGTTTAAAGGAGCGTATACATACGATTCATATTATTTTGCCTTTGTTGGCTGGTATAATGGAAAATTTGCTTCGTATGACGGAAATGTGGAGAATTTCTTTATTCATACTTGGTCAAATACACAATTACAATCAATCCAGTTTGGAGCGAGTGGCGGTGGAAACGCACAGACTAAACTTGCGATTACGGGTAACGTTTCTGCTGTTTTTAACAGGACTGACAAACAATATCATACAAGCAGTGCACAAATGGCATTAGACAGTGCTGAACGGGGCAGAGCAAAGATGTGGGGTTGGAAACCATCATATTCATTGTCTCCCGGTGCCGATGATATGGATTATGACAAATAGGATGGAGCAGTATGCGAAAATATGCCAAACCTTTAATAATAGTTCTTTTGGTTATACTTGTGGGCTTTCTGATAAGAAAGCCCATTAAGTATATGTTTTTTTCTTGTCCGGAAGATATGCTTTTTGAGTACAGAACTGACTATAAGGTGGAAGCCGAATATATATATGAACCTGTCATAATTGATGCTGTTGTTGGAAATTCTGTTGACTATAAGGGATGCAGGATAACCGTCAGCGACATAAGATCAGATGGGCAAGGGACACTTATTACACTTTCTTTTAAGAATCCTTGTTCGTATTTTTCGGGAAAATTACTGACACAATATAATCAGTTTGATGAGAGAAATCACGATACAACAGAAGGAACAGTGTCTGTCATATACGAAGGGAATGCTTATGCTTGTAAAAAAAGAGCCGGAGCATATCGGGAACTGACATTCGGATGGGATTATCCATACTCGGAAGATTTAGATTTCAAATTAATAATAGATAACTTTTGCATAACAACATATAAGAGGGTTTTGTTTAATGGAAACTCATAGTCTGGAAATAACGGGATTAACAAAAAAAATTGGCAAAAAAACTATTTTGGACAATGTTGATCTAAAAATAAAAAAAGGAATGATTGTTGGATTGATCGGTCCCAACGGCGCAGGGAAAACTACTACTTTTAAGTGCTGTTCCGGCCTTTCTTCGATAACATCGGGAGATATACTTGTAAATGGACATTCGGTAAAAAAAGATTTCGAATCTGCTGTCGAGAAGCTCTCATATTCCTACGGAAGCGAAAATCTGTACCCGTTTTATGATGCATGCGAAAATATAAGATCTCTGTTACCGCTGAAAGTTATTACCAAAGAGGATATAAGGAATGCTTTATCTGTTGTGGGATTGGAGAAAGTAATGAATGCAAAGATCAAGACGTATTCTCTTGGTATGAAGCAAAGGCTGAGTCTGGCGATGGCTTTTTTGGGGAAGCCTGACATTATCCTTCTTGATGAACCGTTTAACGGCGTGGATCCGCAAGGCGTTGTCGAATTCAGGTCAATAATACGGAAGCACAGGGATGACCATGGAACCACTTTTGTTATTTCGTCACATAATCTTGGTGAGATATCAAAGGTGATAGATTCATATGTATTTATGAACCATGGTCATATCGTTAAGAGCAGCAGTGGATTGGATTCAGGTAAAAAGGTGTTTACGTTGGTGCTAAGTGAAACCGGGTGTATTTCTGAATATTTAGAGCAGCTTGGAACAGACGTTGTTGTGAAAGGTAACCGTGTTACATTTTTGCTGGAGTCCTCAGAATTAAACGGTATTCTGCAAAAGCTCGCCTCTGAAAATGTTACTGTATATGATATGGCAACTGAATCTTCCCTTGAAAAAGAGTATATTGAAATTTTGGGAGGTGAAAATATTGAGTAAGATAGCAAAACTGACTAAATGTGAAATAATCAAGATGTACAGCCGTGGTGCGGTGATTGGTTTTATATGTGCGGCTATAGTTGTTTTGGCTATGTACTCGCTGTATTTAAAAGAATATGAGCCACAGTTTTTCAACAGTTCAAAAATGGGTAATTGGCGGAATTATATTGAGCAGGAAGCGAATTACACGATTTCATTGCTAAATGATCAGTCTATCGGTATGACGGAAAATGTCAGGATACAGTATATCAATGAAAGTAAAGTATATGACTATTTATTAAGGCATAACATACCTCCGATAGCTGAGGATACCGCAGCCAGTATGGTTTTAAAAGCAAATAATCTGTTTATTTATATCATAGTTTGCATTATTATGATATCCTGCTTTTTTATCACCAGCGAATATTCTAATAAAACACTTGGACGCCTTGTTATGAGCGGCGCGAGCAGATGGAAAATATTGACATCAAAATATTTGGCAATTTTATTTTTTGCGATTGTATTCATGCTTATTTTTGCTGTTTTCACCGTTCTATGCAGCTGGATCGTTTTTGGATTTGATGATTTTTCGACTCATTATGTTTATTTCGATGGAGTGAAGGTGGTTGAGAGAAATGTCATGGTACAGATGATGTTGAACTTCCTGTATAATACCGTTTCTTTGGTTTCGATCTCCTCACTTGCTGTATTTGTGGCTGTTCTGACAAAAAGCAACCTTATCGGAATGTCGTTGTGTTTTGCTGTATCCGTCTTTGGTTCTCTGTTCAGTTCAGTGTTCGCAGGAACGGACTGGTTAAAATATACTTTGTTTGCCAATACTGATTTTTCAAGATTCTTGAACAATGAGGTGGCATTTGATAATTATACACCTGCTATGTCACTGGGTGTATTAGGCATTCATACAATCATTTTTGTAGTTGGAGCATATACTGTTTTTTGCAAACAGGATGTTGTTATATAGGTAGGTATGGATAGAAAAAAACAACGTACCCGAATTGTCTGGTCGTTTATTGTCATGATCTGCATGCTTTTTTGCGGATGTAATAATACTGATTGGGCTTTTAGAAACCGAGGCGGAACTGTCCAAGGGAAAAGAACACAGCCCGGAGTTGATATAGGACTGTGCGGTGTGGATGTTAAGGCTTCTTGTGTAATTGCAGTTATTGACAGTGGTTTTACCCGTGAAACTGATGAAAAAAACTATACTGAAGTGGAAATAAATGCTTTGCAAGCAGATACACATGCAGCGGAAATAGTTTATATCATCGAAACGTTGATCGCCGGTAGTATTTCAGATGCAGAAACTATAAAAGTTATCCAAATCTGTATTGACCCATCCGAAATGAATCCAGACAATATAAACGAGGCTATCAAATATGCCGAAGAAAGAGGAGCAAGGATTGTTAACTGCAGCTGGTCGGTTAACTGGCAAAGCGATGATGTTGAGGAAATAATAAGAAACAGTTCGATGTTGTTTGTTTGCGCAGCCGGAAATCAGCAAAAGGAAATGTGCGAGTATCCGGCTGTATTAAGCACAAAACTGGATAACGTGATTTCCGTGGGGGGGCTTAACTGTGAGGGTGCTCTTGCAGGGAGTTCAAATTATGGTTCGGGTGTAGATATTGTAGCTCCGGCAGAAAGCATTTTGATAAAGACAGATTCGAATGAATCCTACTTTGTGAATGGAACATCATATGCCGCAGCATTTGTTACCGGTGTGGCAGGCGTATGTCTGGCAGCATGTCCCGATTGTTCGGCAGCAGAATTGAAAAATGCCCTGATTACTTCTGCTGAGCACAGTACACTGTTAAACGGATATATTAAATGCGCCGGATATGTCAGCATGAAAAATACTATTGATTACTTGATGAAAACGGGATTTTAAAAAGCCCTGTTATTTATTTACAACTCAAAGCAGCATGTACGCATTCCGCCTTACCGGCTTCTTAAAACCCTTTTCTATCCCAACAGTATGCTTTCATCCCTGAGGAAGTTCTCTATGCCCACATACTGGATTCCGTTGTCATCTCTCCATGGCTTTAAGAAATCTTTGACCACGACCATCTTTTTAAATGAATCCGGTATTTTAAGAAGTGACGCGATTTCCTGCTTTTTCTTTTCGGGATCCGCAATACTTAAGGCCGATTGAATGTAGTACCTGTCATTTCCCCTGTTGATCACGAAGTCCACTTCAAGCTGTTTACGTACTTTTTTACCGTTCTCCATAGTTGTTATCTCTACAACACCGACATCTACATCGAACCCGCGGCGTATCAGATCGTTATACAGTACATTTTCCATCAAATGTGTTTCCTCGATCTGCCTGAAGCCAAGCCTTGCATTTCGCAGCCCCAAGTCGGTGTAATAGTATTTTGAAGGTGTTTTAATATACTTTTTGCCTTTCACATCATATCTCACAGCCTTCTGGACCAGATATGAATCTTCAAAGTACCCCAGATATTTGTCTATAGTATCGGGTGCAAGCGGTATATTCCTTTCACTCTTAAATGTATTTGAAAGCTTGCTCGGATTAGTCAATGAGCCTATCCCAGACGCAAGCACATCAAGCAGTATGCCAAGCACTTCATCATCATTCTTGATCTTGTTTCTTTCAATGATATCCCTTATATAGGTTCTCTCAAACAGATCACGAAGATATCTGCTTTTTCGTTCGTGCGTATCCATGCCGATGATCATCGGCATGCCGCCATAAGTATAATATTCCTGCCAGGCTTCGCGCTTATCGCCTTCGTAAGCATCATAAAACTCAGCAAAAGAAAGCGGGAATACCCTGACCTCGTCTCCGCGGTCTCTGAACTGGGTAAGAATATCCGACGAAAGCATCTTTGAATTACTTCCGGTTACATAGATGTCGGCATTCTTTATCTTCATCAAGCCTAAAACCACATCAACAAACGTGATCTTTGCCTCTCTGTCATCTACATAAGGATTCTGCATCCCGGCAACAAGCTGTATTTCATCGATAAAGACATAGAATCTTTTTTCCGCATCTGTGATCCTGCTCCTGATGTATTTATCCAGTTCGAGAGGGTTGCGGTATTTTATATTATTCAGATCATCCAATTGAATTCCTATGATCTGCTCCGGAGTTACCCCGGCACTTAACAGGTGCTCCCGATAAAGCTCGAAAAGAAGCACGGATTTGCCGCTTCGTCTAAGACCTGTAATTATCTTGACTCTTCCGTTATCCTTTAATCTTATCAATTCATTGACATATTGCGTTCTCGGCAGCATAAACATACCTCCGTGATTTTTTTGCAGAATGGAACATATTTTTCATCTAACCAATTCATATTATACCGTGATTTTCTTCTTAGTCAAGTTGCGTAGATGATTTTTTTGTTCCATTCTGCATTTTTTTCACGCAGATTTTTTTTACCTTTCCAAAATTATTTCTGGTAAAATCGTTTACAGGTGAAATATCCGACTCCGATTCCGTAGTATATTGATGAGAAGCATAAAAGGCAGGTACCGTATGGACGACAGCAGGATAATTGAATTGTTCTTTGAGCGCTCGGAACAGGCAATAGCCGAGCTGTCAAAAAAATACGGAATGACTGCCTTGCGTGTTGCGGGAAACATCCTCGGCAGCCGCGAAGATGCGGAAGAATGCGTTAACGACGCATATCTTGCCGTCTGGAACACGGTCCCGCCTCAAAGCCCCGATCCGCTCCGTGCCTATGTCCTGAAGGTCGTAAGAAACCTTGCGATCAAAAAGTATGAGGCAAAAACAGCCCTGAAAAGAAACAGCTTTTATGACGTGGCATTGGATGAGATAGCCGAATGCTTTCCTGCCCCGGGAGCTGTCGAAGAAAGGCTCGAGGCAAAAGAAGTTGCAGGAATGATCAACAGTTTTCTCGGCACGCTTAATTCCCGTGACAGGGTTATATTTGTAAGGCGCTACTGGCATTCGGACAGTCCCCGGACGATCGCGGAAATGCTCGGAAAACGCGAAAATTATATTTCCGTAAGGCTGAGCCGCATACGCAGAGAGTTACGGAAGTATCTCGCAAAGGAAGGAGTATCACTGTGAAAAAAGAAGAGATATCAGAGATTTTGAACAATATTGATACAGAATACATAGAAGAAGCTGAGGATTACACTAAAAACCGGGAATATGGCAAAGAAAAAATATCCGCCGGAGCAACGCATCATCCTGCGGCTGCAAAACCCCGGTTCCGCTTCAGGTGGGCATTTGCCGCTGCAGCGCTTGTCCTTTTTATCGCGGCAGGTTCTGTTTTCTTTGCGGTAAGAGCAGAAGCGAAAGAATATAACGAAGCCATGGACTTCTTCAAGTCCAACGGACTTTCGACGGAAGGCCTGAACCGTGCAGAGATCAAGGCCATTTACCGTGATATCACAACAAAGAGCTTTACTTACGGCAAAACAGCCGAAGTCATCACAAACTCTATCCCGGGCTACGCCGTAGACACGGACAGCCTGTCGCCCGAAGACCTGGCCCTGATATGGGAGAAGAATTCCGGGCATGAATCGTCAGATATTTACGGATGCAGTTATAAGATTGATTACAGGTATCAAACCCCCGAAATACAAGCGGACATCACGGAAAGTATCGTTTCCTGTGTCAAAAGCGGTAAAGTGCTCTGGGAAACCGTCTTCCCCAACCTCAGCATCCAGCAGTGCATAACCGTTGAAAACGGAACTATTGCCTTTGGCTCAACCAATTATGATTACAGCGCCGACATATTTCCCACGGTATACATCGCACAGCTTGATAACAAAGGCGCGGTAAAATGGGAATATAAAGCCGATCACGGTTTCCGTTTCGAAGACGGTGTCGGTGTCTTTCCAAAAGAGGACGGAACAACCGCCGTTTTCACATCAGGCTTTTCCAGGCAGGAAAACGCGAAGCATTTATGTTTCCTGAAGCTTGACCGTGACGGCAAAGAATATGATTTTACAGACATCCTGCATGGTGAGTACGGGTTTAATAACGCAGCACAATTGGGAGACGATTATCTTGTCCAGATCGGTGAATGGTGGAATACCGATACCGACGCAAACGCAAGGTTGCTCAAGATCGACAGCAACGGTAATCTGCTGGGTGAATACAGCTATACGGCTGATAACTGCAGGTATTACATAACGGATATGATAGAATTCGGTGAAAGGCTCTATATATCAGCTTACGCGGTACCGCTTAAAGATGGGGCTTCCGGAGAGACTTATCTGAATTTCGACGATCTTCACAGATACCTTGAAGAAACTTATGATCTCGCACCCGGTTCCCCTGCAACTCATGAAGTAGAGATCACGGAATTCATAAAAAAACACTCCACAGCAGTTCTCCTTTTGTGTGACCCCGGCAGTGCCTCGCCGCAGCTTTTCTATTCCGTAAAAGGAGCTGCCGTCGGCAACGGTTCTCTTTCCGTAAATGAGTCAAACGAACTTGAATGGTCCATAAAATCCATCGAGTATATTACGCACCACCCGTTATTAAGTACCACCCTGGGAATCCGGTCCGACAACTGCAAATCAGTAAAGTATTGTTTCAATGACAGCGGGGATCTTTTGCGCATAATAGATACAGGCGAAAGCGTACATCTTTACAGATGATGTGAAAAACCCGACACAGATTGATATTCCGCCTCTTGCTCCATGATCAGTTTTCCGGCCAGATAAACCTGCAGTTTCCGGCTTCTCCGCCGTCTATCAGCAGATTCTGTCCCGTCATGAACTTGTTTTTTACAGCCACAAAATACACCCATTCAGCTATTTCCGGAGCCTCTGCCCAGCGTTTGAGCGGAGTAAGCTCCATGATAGCGTTCCAAAGCTTTTCATCATCAATAACACAGCGGTTAAGTTCCGTAAGGACCCCGCCGGGGTCTATGCTGTTGCAGGTGGCACGGGGCGCCAGGCGCAGAGCCACATTTTTTGTATAGCTCATCACAGCGCCCTTTGAGGCGGCATACTCCGGGAATTCCGAGCCGGTATGCCCGCTTGCGGACCCGATGTTCACAACTGCCTTTATGTTTTTGTTGTTTATCGCATAGCGCTCTGTGACATTTATCATTCCTTTGATATTTACATCCAGATCCCTTCCGCTGTCCTGGACACCTGCATTGTTTACAAGTATCTCCGGCCAAACATCTCCCGGGAAAGTCTCAGGATCCGTTACATCCGCCGTGTAATGGGTATAATTCTCATGGGACAGCTCTGCCCGGGCAATGTCAAACCCCGCAACATGATGTCCTTCTTCAAGGAACTTCACAGCTATAGCCCTCCCGATGCCCTTTGATGAACCTGTGACCAGTACCAGCATATCTTCCTCCAATACTTCTTTATTCTGTGATATCACGGTACAACCCGATAAACTAATTGCCTTGCAATAATATACTCATCTCCGGAATTTGTCAACCTTATCAGGAGCGGCCTGGCATAGACCTGGCATAGATCGTAATTGACTATTGTATAATATGTTGTTAAAATGTTTACCAATGGTGCATCATAAGAAACACACATTTTCCCGTACATCAGCTCCGGATAAGATAACTGTCAAGAGGTATGTATGCTAACTATTGGCCAACAGGTAGAGCAATTGATCAATGAAAAAGCTAAAGACCGGGATTTCTCGGAACGTAAGTTAACACTTGGGATCTGTTCAAAGACGTCTCTCTTTAAACTCCTTAACGGAAGTACTGTATCCGACCCGCGGTTTCTGAAAATACTTATCCAGCGTTTGGGCAAATCACCTAACAAGCTTGAATTTATAGTGCCCAAAGAATACATCGACCTTGTGTATCTACAGCAGTTGTTTGATGACAGTATAGACAGACGCGACGAGGCAAAAGCTCTCGAACTTAAAAGACAGATAGATGAATTCTCGGCATTTGATGATTACAAAAACATAAAGCACATGTACAGCTTTCGAAACGAGGCTGCATATGAGTATTACATAAAACAGGATCCGGCAAGGGCACTCACTTGTATCAGGCAAGCGATCGAAATAACCGCTCCCGGGATTAATGGTTCAAATCTGCAGGACTACATGCTTTCTACCATAGAACTTGAAAACATACTGTTTTTATGCCTGATGGCGACAGAAACCGGCGCAAAAACCGGAGACAGCATCAGACAGCAGATAGATACTGTGCTTTCATATATCGAACAGCATATTTCTGATCAGGAAGAGCAGGCATATATTGTTCCAAAAGTCAAATGGCTTAGCGGCATACTTCTCTTGAAAGCCGGAGAAAAGCAAAAAGCTGTTATGGAGTGTAGCACCGGTCTTGAGCTTTTAAGGAAACACGGATTGCTTCAAATGTCACTCCCTTTACTTAAGGTAATCACAGAACATGGCCAGGGGTGCGATCTGCCTGATCCGATTGAAGATTACCATGAATACAAGGATTTGATAGAAAAGCTCAGCGAGAAATATATGGACCCGAAGGCAAACTTTGATTCATTGTTCTTAAATACCGAAAGAGCGGTATATCACTACGAAGCTGAGGTGTACAGGGGCCAGCGTCTGCTAAAGCAGCTAACACAGGATAATATTGCAGATTTCACGGATTCCAGCTCGGATATAGTATCCCGCTACGAAACCGGGAAAAGATCTCCGAGACAAAAAAATTATTCAAAACTAGCCAATGCTTTGGAAATAGATTATTCCAAGCAGGGAACTTTCCTGATAAGTAAAAGCTTTCAGCTGTTGGAAGAGGAAAGAGCCATAACCTCACTTCTGATCTATGAGAAATACAATCTTGCAGAAGAAAAGCTCGAAGCTTTGAGCAGCAGGATTGACAGCAGTATCTGCAGTAATCACATTCTTTTGACTGTTTACAAAAATCATATCGGTTTGCTGAATGGCACGCTGACTCCGGAAACAGTCCTAAAAGAGGACCTGAGTTTATTGGATGAAATATACCCAATACACAGATCAGAAGTAGAAAGGCCACCATTCCTTGCTGAAAACGGTCTGGTGACCCAGGTTTACTCATGCTACGGAAAGCTTGGTATGAAAGATGAGGCAAGTAATCTTTGTGACAGAGTAGCAAAAACATTTGAACATTCTTATGTTCCAAAGACTTTACAACAGAGGACCGCAAATGTTCATATATCAAACAGGACCAGGTATCATAAAGACTATGCTTTTGTCAAAACTGCAATTACACAACGGTTGGAATGTAGGAATCTTAATGGTTTAGATATGATACTTTCCAGTCATGCAGTTCATATATACCAAACTGATAACGCATTAAGCGCGGAATATGCAACCATGTCCTTAACAGCAGCAAAACTGCGCAAAGGCCCCAACATAATAAGAGGAAAAAAGTTTTTAGAAAAAAGATATTTGTCTAATCCTCAAAGCTAATTTCCGGAAAGGGTAGTTCTTCTTTCGGAGCGGAAAAGCAGTAAACCGATAGTACATCAGAATCAACGTTCGATTGCTGTTTGGCTATAGGCGCGATAGTAATTATTGTAGAAAGCGCGATAAGAATAGATGTAGTAAGTGGTATAATACTACTCTTCATTTCAAGTCTCCTTTGTGAAATATTTAGCAACTAGCATCAAAAAATATTTCGAGACAAAAAATAATGGCGTTTTGGTGACCAATATTTTTTCAAGTGGTCACCAAAACGCCATTATTTTTTTTTAATCGTGTGCAATAATATAACTTGACAGTATCAAGCAACTACTGCAAAATAAATTTTGGAGGTCAAAGTAAATGAAAAAAGTAATTATTTCTATCACTGCATTTCTGTTAGTCACACTCACCCTTTCCGTGCCTGTATATGCATCATATTTCTCCTATAGCTATTTGGCCGATTTTTCAGAGCAGTATATTGTGTCGATTGGTGGCGGCGTGATGACAATGCGCTATAATCCCGGCGGCTTGTTTTCAAATGTTCGGGCTTCAACTGATTTAAGTGTGGCAAATGATGAAAACGGTACTGCGTATGTTTGGATCATGGCATTGAATAATCAAGAGGCAAACAGTTATGGTTATGACAAAGTTAATAATGTGATCAATTCCGGCAAGGCCAAAATTCCCGGACAATCCTATGCCAAAAATGCATTCCACTCTGTGGAAAGAACTTCTGTCGGGGTAACACACGCTTGGGCGTGCGAATGCCACTAACATGAGTGCAGGGATGTATCGAGATGAACAGTTTGGTTTTATTCATTAACCGAATAATGCGCTACTACAAAAAGAACAAATTTATGTTTGTTCTTTTTGTGGTTGGCGGAATTATTAATGCCATTATTTTTTGCTATTTGTATGGCAACCTGCTCCCAATGGTGCAAAACAGACACTCTACCGAACAATACTACAGAACTTATGAGGTTGTCTTCGATGAACCGTTGGACTTTAGCACCGCGGCAGGTTTGCTGAAGCAAACAACATTGTTTACGGATGTTTCCTTGGCCTTTGCAGTTACAGAAAAAACAGACGGTACAGACACAAGCAATAAACAATTTGAATTTGCGGTGTGCCTTAATGACAAGTTGCCTGTTGTAAAGCGAACCGGAAGCGTAGATATCCCAACGGGAAACGAGATAGTCATCTCCGGAAGATTAACAAATGATATTGGTGACAATATTGAATTGTGCGGCCGGTCTTTCGTGATAAAAGGCATACACACGGACGGACCTTATTACATTTCCAAGGAAATGTATGAAAAGATGTTTGGACAGCAGGTAAATAAGATCTTTGCGATCTCAGCGGATAATTATTCAAGCGGAAGAGACAAGCCTGCGGAGTTTCTTTCGGAATCATTCCCCGAAGGAGACGTTAAAGCGCCTACACTTATCAGGCTTACGGACAGGAATAACTCTGTCGCGTTTTTAATATCGATCTGCATTGCATACTTTATAACGTCAATAGCGTATTCTTACCTGCTCCTGTATATCATGGAGTCTTGTGCGGATGAGAATGTTGTAAGCATGATCGTAGGAGCCTCGAAGCTTGCCGTTGGCGTTATGTCTTTCTGGGAAGGCGTGATGATGGCTTTTATATCAAGTGTGATCGGAATTATTATTCATATTGCCTTAACACCGGTCTTATTCAGTAAGATCAACATGAGTAGTGTGCTAAAATACAGTTTCGCGGATTATTCATTCATATTGCTGCTGATCTTTGTTATGTCGTCTGTAGTTGTTCTGTTTACAATCATAAGACTGACAAAAGAGACGCCTGCAACAGCGAGAAGAATGATTAGTTAGGAGCGGATATGAAACTAATATATCGTTTGAATGCCTTTATGAAAGGCTTGCATATTTCATCGTTTATTCTGTCGTTAATGTTGGTTGGTACATCGTTACTGGGAATACTTGTACTTGCAAAACTGAATTATATGTATGCGGATTACAGGATCATAAAAGATGCATCACCGGATGTTTACTATCTTGGAAATATGTCAATACCCATGCCGGGAACCCTTGTGGAAGAGATGGGGAAAGAGCTTATAGACGAATTACAGCAGTTTTCCGGTATTGGGAAGGTATATACTGTCAAATCTGTAGCGCCTGTAATGTTCAATGAGCAGAATATTTCAATACTGTTATATTCACCGGATATACTTGATGACTTTCCTGCGCTTAAACGGATAGGATACGATTTTCAAAATGATCCGTCAGGTTTTATAGTTCAAAGCGCCGTTTTTGACGGTTATGAAGAAAAAAGCGCCACGATATCAATTTATAAAACAGGTGTCGGTTGGCACGATCTTACCATCAATATAAACAATAAAGTAAATCCCATGATAAGTACGATCTGTTTCAGCGGTGGTTCAACAGGCACAATGGACTCATCGGTACTGCTTACTGAATCCAATTTCATTATCGGACTTGATAATGAAAGCAACCGTGAATTACTGGAGAAATACAGCGATTCGCTTCGCTGTTATCCAAATGTTGTTTTCAGGTTTAAGAGCAGCGCAACGGAAACCGAAAAAAAGGAAGTATTTAAATTTGCAGAAAAGAAGGGTAATTACACTCCCCTGGCAGAAATAGCCGCAGCGGATCTGAACCTGATACAGGCACAGATCAAATCGTCTATCCCGTTGCCGGTGCTTTTGTTTCTGACATCGCTTATAGCATATCTGAGCATAACCGCGCTTATGGTTACAAAAAAGGGCAAGGATCTTTCTATTCTCTATCTTTGCGGCGCAAGCCGGAACAAATGCATTGCTACCGTTATGGGTTCAACCGCTTTAATGGTGGTCATACCAAGTCTGATAAATGCTGCTGTTTTATCTTTTCTTTGGAAGCTTCAAAAACAGGGTGATGAACGGTTGTGGGGCTTTTTGTTTGAGGAAAACTGTATATGGCTTATAGTATTTTCTTTTGTGCTGACGCTGTTTGTGGTATTTTCGGTTGCATTTGCTTCGATGAAAGGGAAAACACCGATTGAAATATTAAGAGGAGTCGAATAAATGATAGAATTAAACAATGTTACAAAAAAATATAAGGTCGGTGAAAACGATTTCTATGCACTCAATTCGCTTTCGTTCAAGGTTGAAAAAGGTGAATTTGTGTCTATCTGCGGAGCTTCCGGTTCCGGCAAGACTACGCTTTTGAATATCATCGGCACCATTGATGAGTGTACTGAAGGAACATATCTTTTTGATGGTCTTGATGTAAGCTCAATGAATGACAGAAAAAGAGCGAAGCTCAGGAATGAGCATATAGGCTTTGTTTTACAGGACTTTGCACTGATCAACAATCAGACAGTATTGTATAATGTCATGCTCCCCGCACTTCTTGGAAAAACCAAGTATAAAGCCATTAAGTCAAATGCTCTGAAAGCACTGCAATCCGTCGGAATTGCCGATCAGGCACAAAAGAAAGCCAATCAGCTTTCGGGCGGACAGCGCCAGAGGGTAGCAATAGCCCGCGCGCTAATAAACGAGCCGGATCTGATACTTGCCGATGAGCCTACGGGACAGCTTGACTCCGAAACAGGCAAGCAGATCATGGAAACATTTAAGAAACTGAATAACGAAGGAAAAACGGTCATTATAGTAACACATGACAAAACAGTGGCTGAATATGGGAACAGACTTGTTATGATATCAGACGGAAAAATAGTTTCGGACATATAACCGGTATAAGAACATCTTCCCCCGTGCTTCGCGAATAGCGATATTCCGGGTCAGCACTCATTCCGTCTCTTTATTGTCACTTTGTTTGCTTTCTGCCGCTTTTTTACCGTTTATCAGCTTGTAGACAACAAGTCCTACCACGTAAGAACCGAGCAGGACCGCCCACATGATGACAGCAATATGCTTTTTATCGCTTCCGAGTGCCGATCCGCTGATAACCGAGATCGTGATGCCGGGAATACGCCCGATAAGATTGATCAGGAGCCAGTTTGCAAGCGGAAGCTTTGTAAATCCGACTGCATAGGTAATGGGATCCTTCGGAGTTCCCGGGATCAGGAATATCAGCAGCAGGATCATTGTCAGGTGCTTAGGATTCTTCATGAATTCAAGCTCATTTATTTCATCAAAAGAGATAAAGTACTCCGTAAACCGCTGTCCAAGCGCTCTGACGGCAAGGAAGACTATCGCACTTCCAATCGTTGTTGCAATAAGACAGAGTGCGGTTCCGACCGGCACTCCGAACGCATAGCCCGCAGCTATCGAAAACGGCCCTCCCGGGATAAACGCGAAGATGACCTGTGTAATGTTGAGCAGCACAAACACTGCCATCCCTGCAAAGCCCTTGGACGCTATCTGCTCCCTGAAGGCTTCCGGCTCCTTTACAGTTGAAAGCAGCGGGATCGCGATCAGGGCTGTAAGCACGATAAAGACCACCGTTGAAACTATCATGGTGATCAGCTGCTTTTTTGTCATTTTTATCTTGAATTTCTTTTCTGCCATAAAAAACCCCCTGCAGAGCATCGGATCCGAAGATACTCCGCAGAGGGTTATTTTACACGTTTAAGCGCTTTTAGTCAATTATTCCGCATTTTTCTGCAGATATTCCGCGCCAACCCTGTCCTTTTTCCATTCCTTCACGATCTTATAGCCCACAGGACTCAGTACAACCTCAAACATAAGCTCTGCAAGCGCGCCTGTCAAAGAGCAGGTAAGCACCTGAACAAGGCTCCAGCCGAAGAACACATAAGAAACCATTGTGGCAAAGATGAGATTATCCACAAACTGAGCGATAAAAGTAGAAATGTATGAACGGGCGGCGAAGGTTTTAAACGAATCATTTGTTAATCTCTTTCCGATCAGAGCATTGATCACGGCGTTGACGAGAGCCGAAACAAGCATTGCGGTGCTTGAACCCAGCACAACATACCAGCTGCCGCCGAAGGTGGCGTTCAGGGCATCGTTTACCTCTGTCATTTCCGTTGAATAGAACTCGCCCCACATCCCCGGTGTAAGGGACATAAGCTTGAAAAGGCCGCAGACAAGCAGGTTTATTGCAAGCGCGAGGATGGATATCTTAACGGCAGGTTTTGGGCCGAAGTGCTTGCAGATCATATCCATGCACAGGAACGAGATCCAGCTCAGGGTGAAGCCGCAGTCAAGCGCAAGCCACGGGGTCGAGAACAGCTCTTTGTTAGCAAGCAGGTTCATTGCTATGACGCTTACAACAAACAGCGTGATGTTAAGAGACGGGATGCTTCTTAAAAGGACCCTATAATCCTCAAGCTCCCTTTTGAATGATCCGGGGATCTTTCTGATAAAACTCATGATTCTTTTCTTCCTTTGGTTTTAATATTTTACAAGCAGGATATCGGACCCGAACTGCTTGTGTTACCTAAATGCCACGTAAGAATACTCTCTTCCCCGGCATTTGTCAATAACATTTTAAATCAGTCAGAGGGGCGCTTCCCGGTGACTCGCTCACCCGGAAAAGCCCCCTCTGACTCACTCACAGCTGTGTATTTATCTCAGAATACGGCAGTACCGCAACCTCAAGGTTGCCGTTTTTTGTGCGGATCTCGTCAATAAAGGCCTTCTCTTCGGAAGGGTTCTTGAACTGGACCTTGTAAGACAGGCGGAACATCGAGCCCATACCTGTTGTTTTCACACCGATGCTCTCGTATTTCTTAAGGTAATGTGCAAATATTTCATCAAAAGTCCCGCTGTATTCAAGGGTTTCAGGAATCGTCACGCGCAGGAGCCTTGTTGCAAGCCTGTTCTTATGCTCGAAGATCGGAAGCGCGGAAAGCAGGAAATACATAACGGAAAGCCCAAGCAGTATGCATACGCCGTAGCCGAGGTAGCCGAGGCCGAAAGCCATTCCGGAAGCCATCGCCATAAGGATGGATGCGATCTCGTCTGCCGTTCCCTGTGCGGAACGGAAGCGGATAAGGCTGAACGCACCGCCGATGGCAACGCCTGCGCCTATATTGCCGTTGACAAATGTGATAACGCATGCGACCGCAAGAGGCAGGATCGATGTCACAAGAAAGAATCTCTTCGAGGATTCAACGCGGAAGGATATCACCCATGAATAAACAAGGCCGGAAACAAGCGCAAAAGCTGCCATGGTGAAGAACTGTCCCGCAGTTACAGTGGTTGTGTAGATCGAATCAAACATAATTTAAGCTCCTAACCTTTAGTATCTGTTGTCTGTATGCTTCTCCGTATTTCGAGAAGCTGCCCTTATATATCCTGCCCTTTGACAGGATCTCCGTAAGCCACAGTGGCATGGCCGCCTGCACCTTTATCTCAAGGATAGCGCCGCCTTTGGGCAAAAGCGACGTCCCTTCCATCGATGTCGTAAGATCGAGGTGTTCCATCCTGTACCGCGGGTCCTCGTCTATCGTAAGACGCAGGTCGCCACCCGGCTCAAAATATGCCGTTCTGTCGTAGATGATGAGGCACGCCGGCACAAGAGTCTTGTAATGGTCCCTGAAGGACTTGATCTCATTGTTGATCTGGCCGCCCGAGCAGATATCGCCCTCGCCCTCGAAAAACTTGTTGACGAGCGGGACCGTGGTCTTAACACGCCTTTTATACACGATCCCGTAAGCCTTGCGTTTAAGTTCAAGAAAGACAGGTGAATCGTCCGTTGCAAGGCCGTAGGCCCTGAGCCTTATCTTTTCCTTGAATTCCGGTTTTTCCACCGAAGCGCGTATCAGGCTGTAGCTTGGAGTATCATAGTACAGCGAGGCGATGGAGGTCTTTCCGAACTGGTCTATCTCCATATGCCCTTTTAACGCTTCCCGGATATATGCCACTTCATCCGCATTAAGGATGTATTTCAGTTCATAGCGCTTCATTGCAAGGATGGGGTTATCCTTGTTGGTCGTAGTCGGCGCCGTCGGGGATTGAAACATGTCCGCACCCCCTTACAGATCCATGCCGAGCATAAACTCGCCGTTTTCCGCTTTTGCGGATATCCTGCCGTTATGCATGGCCGAAACATTTTTCACGGAGGTGAGCCCAAGTCCCGCGCTCCCGGGTTTTGCGTTCTCAAGCGTAACAAAACGGTCAAACACCTGGTCGTACACGCCGTCCTTAAGCGTCGTTCCGTTGGCAAAAGACAACTTAATGCGGCCGTTTGCAGCTTTGAGCGAGATCTTTATGAAGGAGACCGCATACTTAGACAGGTTCTCCATTATCTCATCAAAGGCCTTCTCAAAAGCCTCCCTGTTGCCCTTAAAATGCACGGGGTCTATGTCCGTTTCAACGGCAAGTCCGGCTTTTTCAAAGTCAGCCCTGCGCTTCTCAAGCGAGCTGCAAAGCAGATCCCCGAGCGAAAACTCCTCTGCTGCCTGCCTGCTGTCTTCAAAGACATTAAGATCGCCAACATTCTTTACAAGCGCCGTCATCCTGTCAAGCTGTCTGTGTATCGAGCGGGTCTGTTCCGTAGAGCCGCTGCCGCGCTCGATTATCTCAAGATCGGCGCTTATGACGGTAAGCGGGAGCTTGAATTCCTGTTCCGCTGCCGCAATAAACTTCTTCTGCTTCCTGTCCGCATCTTCAAGCGGTGCGAACAGCTTTTTGCTCACAATGCGCAGTATTATAAAGCTTAATAGTGTTCCGAGAAGTGTTCCGCACACCGAAAGGATAAGTATCCTGTATGCCGGAAGGAGCTCGCGTCCCTGGTCTATAACGGTCACATAGGTCACGCCGTCGCGTTTTGTCACGCGGTATCTGTAGGTACCTCTTGTCCAGCCCGTTGTCTCTTTTTTCAGGGATCTTGCCCATTCCACGGCCTCGTCGTTCGTGACCGCAGATATCCTGAAATTTAGGAGTGTCGCGTTATCTTCCTTGTCAAAGGATATCCTGAAAAATCTTAAGGAATTGTAAACCTCGGGAGAATCCGTTCCCATGGGGCCAAACCTGCCCGGTCTTCCGTCCTGCGGGTTCTCCTGCCCGGGGGCCGGAGCCTGTCCGCCGCTGTCGAGGAACCGTCCGGCCTCACCGGAAGCAACGGCTTCTGTCAGTGCATCCGCGTCGTCGGCAGCCATGGTAAAGTTCACGATGTTAATGGCTCCGAGCAGTATCACAAGCGATGCAAAGACCGCAAGGACCGCATAAAGCACGAATCTTCTTCTTGTTTTCTTCATGTTCCGTAGCCCTCTTTATCCGTTACTTTCTTGATCACAGCTTTCAGTTCTCTCGGAGAGAACGGCATGATCAGGTATTCTGAGGCGTTTTCGACCGCTTCGGCCGACTTTGGCTTTGAATCCAGCAAAAGGATCACAGGTATCTTCTTTCCGGCGCAGAAAGCCAGTATCTTCCGGCTGTCAACTCTCGGTATGTCGTTTGACAGTATCATAAGATCCGGGTGCCCCTCTTCAAGCCTTGTAAGAACAAAGGTTCCGTCAAAAGCCTTTTCAACCTCGGTTTCGCTGTTACCGAGAAGTATCGCGTAGGCGCTTAACAGATCCCTGTCCGGTGATGCAAAGAGAATCTTCAATTTGAAACCTCCGGGTGCTGTATTGCTTCTACAATAGACCTTCGGTCTATTGTCAGCATTTGAAGAGAATAAGCCCTCTGGGCTTATTCCAGCTCTACAATAGACCTTCGGTCTATTGTCAGCATGTGAAATGAATAAGCCCTCCGGGCTTATTCCGGCTCCGTTACTTTTCTTTCCTGCGTTCTTCTTTTTCTATGGCTTCAACAGCACGTTTTCCTGCGTTTGCAGCCATCGGAAGCCCGCCCGGTGCCGTCTGCCACTGTGTCGCAAGGAACAGGTTGCCTATCTCCTTTACCTTGCTTGCGATGGACAAAGGCTTCTTCTTTGCAGGCATCACAAAGGACATGAACGATCCTATCTCCGATCCCACATACCTTGCGTAGCTTGCGGGCGTCCAGGTGTCAAGCTCCTTGATCTTGCCTTTAAGAGCGGGTACCTGCCGTTCGATAAGCTCCTGCTGAGCCGCCTTCAGAAGCTCCTTTTTCTCTTTATAGAGCTTCCTGTTCTTTGAGAGCTCTACAAGGCCTTTCGCATGCTCCTCGTTAACATAGATCATGGTCTGGAGGATGTTCTTGCCTTCGGGCGAGTACTTCTTTTCATGTGAGAACTCGCGGATGATGCAGCTCTTTGCCATCAGGATGTCCTGCAGGTCCTCCGGGATGTCAACAACAAGCGTCCCCTTAAAAGGCACATCCTTCGCATCTGCGGCAAAAGCGGCATGAATTGACGAAAAGCGCTTAAATGCGCGGGATTCGTAAACTTTTCTGAAGGGTTTCGGCAGCCTGATGTTAAGCAGCTTTCCAAAAAGCATCTTCGGATCGAAGGTCACGATTATCTTGTCTGCCTTTATTGTCTCGCCGTCCTCGAAGGTTACGGAGGTTGCAACGTTGTTTTCAACATTTATGGTCTCTGCCTTTTTCCTTGTAAGAAGCTTTCCGCCAAGGCTCTTGAACCTCTCTGTCATGTGCTCTGCCATGGCAATGGAGCCGCCCTCCGGCAGATCCCCGTTATCACCGCAGTAGGTTGCCGCAACATACGCAAACGCAGCCATGGAAAAGTCCGGACCGATCAGCGAATTGAAGAACTCGCGAAGAAGCGGATCCTTGTATTTATTCCCGTATTCAACAACCGTCATCCGGTTAAAGGACAGGATCGCCGAAAGAGCCGCCATCTTGTTGAAGATATTACCGGACTTGTCGTGTTTTTTGCCGCCGATCCCGTTTATGAACATGATGTTCTTGACTGCGCGCCTGAATTTCTTTATGGTCTTTGCGTCATCCGGCGAAAGCGCCAGCATATCCCTTGCGGTCTTGTCTATCGAACGCCAGAGCGAGAGCGACCTTCCGTCCTTTTCGTAGGTATAGAGTTTATCGCTCTTGACGATCTTTATGTCATCACCGAGAGCCCCAAGCTCCTCCCACATTTTATATAAACCGGAATGCGGATTTGTGCCTGTCAGCCAGTGAATGCAGTTATCTATGTGAAAACCGCCCCTGTTCCAGCCCGTGAGGTTTCCTCCCGCAATGTTATGCTGTTCCGCGATCGTTACATTAAAACCGTGACGGAGTGCGTAAATACCTGCCGATATGCCTGCTACCCCGCCTCCGAGGATCAAGATCTCGTTTTTCTTCATATCCTTTTCACTCCTTTCCAAAGATCACAGGGAACCGGGATGCACCGTTCCAAAGCGGTGCCCGGCCGTTTGCTGCGTCCCCTGCATCCCTGCCGCTTACCTTGCTGTACTATACTATCGATTTGTTTCGAGATTGTGAAATGTCAGGGAAGAAATTGTGTTCGCCCGGTCCCTGACATGCAAGAAAGCTTGCGCAGGGGGCATCCGCTTATCGCACAAAAAATCCGGAACGCAACTGCGATTACGTCCCGGACAGGTTTATCTCCTTTTGTTTCCGTTCATCAAAAAACCCAGCGCCGAGCCTACGCCGCCGCCGATGATGTGCGAAAGATTTGAAATATTGTCGGATACCGCTATCCCCTGGTAAACCTGCTGGCCTATGTAGAGAAGTGCCACAAGTATAAAGGTGATGGGTATCTCACCCGCATTGATGCTTGCAAAGGACGAAAGCAGGATGAGCGCGAAAACCACACCGCTTGCCCCTAGCAGCGCTGTTCTCGGGAAAAAGATGAAATGCACCAGTCCCGTCACAAATGCGGTAACAACGATAACTTTAATGATATTCCTTGACCCGTACTTCTCTTCGAGCATGGGACCGACTATGAGGAGCAGCATGAGATTGCCGATCAGATGGTTAAGATCTGCATGGCCGAGGACATGGCCGAAAAACCTGAAATACGTAAAAGGATCGAGCAGGGACGACCTGTAAACGCTGAACAAGAGCCCTGTACTGAAGTTGTTTGTAGCCTTCCCGATGAGGAGCACGGCAAGGCAGAGCGCCGAAAAACCGAGGATCACCGGGGAATTGAATGTAAATATCAGCTTTTTATGTTGTTTAGCCATTTCAGTTGAACAGTCTTTCCGAGATATAGTAGTGATAATTGTTTGTTTTACAGTATTCCGCCACTTTTGCCTTTATCTTTTCGTCCGTTGCAAACTCGGTGACAAAGATGTCAAGGCCGGCATCCCTGCATTTCTTCAGATAACCGTCATAATAACCGAGCGACTGCCCCTCTTCAAACTTGCCCGTGTCGGGATTTACTGCGGTAACAATGCATTCCTGGTTCACGCCAGCGATCAGTTTCTTTATATCGCTGTTGTTGCGGAGAAGATAGGATACAAAGGTATCCGCGTTCACGACATAAGCCTTTTTATAATAATGCTGCGTCACTTCGCTAAGCACTGAGATAAGGCTGTCGCGTACCGCGCCCGAATCAAGCTTTTCGGCCCCTGTGCCGGCTGAGGCGTAGGCATATATCGAGCAGCCGTCAAGAAAGAACCCGTCAACACCCTTTGAAGCCGTCTCGCCTATCTTTGCAAGTATATATTCCAGCCATTCGTGTTTGGTAACATCCATCCAGACCCTGTGGTAAACATCACCGCAGTCATCCACCGCGCATTCCTCATACCTTTTGAACGCCGGGTCTTCCCTTGTAAGAGTCGCCAGGCTTAAATACGCGTAAGTCTTAACTCTCTCGTTCTTTAATGCCGCAATATCAGCCTTATCGATATTCTCGGCATTTATCACCACAGCATCATATTCATAAAGCTTTTTGACAGCTTCTTTATCCGTTGACGAAACACCCGTAAAGACTCCGAACGGCGTCCTTGTGGTCTCTTCTTTTAGTCTTTTGCCCTGGATGTAGTCGGCATAAAAGATGGCTCCCACCGTGCCGGCAACAATGATAAGTGCCAGTACGATAAGGACAGCCGGAAGTATCTTACCAGAATCAGATTTCATAAACTGTCGCTCCGTGAGCTTTACATGATGGTTTCAGGCTCAGGATAATCCTTTCCGAAGGTTTCAACGGTAACTGTTTTCATGACTACCGGCTTTACGGGACGGTCCCTGAAGTCGGTATCGCTGCAGGCAACACGGTTTACGATATCCATGCCTTCGATCACCTTGCCGAATGCGGCATAACCGCCGTCAAGATGCGGAGCGGCCTTATGCATGATAAAGAACTGGCTGCCTGCCGAATCCGGATGCATTGCCCTTGCCATGGAAAGCACGCCTGCTTCATGTTTAAGGTCGTTTTTGAAGCCGTTATCGGCAAATTCGCCTGCTATCGAATAACCGGGATCGCCTGTTCCGTTTCCGAGAGGGCATCCGCCCTGGATCATAAAATTACGGATAATGCGGTGAAAGCCGAGGCCATTATAAAAGCCTCTTTTTACAAGGCTGATAAAGTTGTTTACAGTGTTGGGGGCAATTTCGGGATAGAGTTCGGCTTTGATAATGCTTCCGTCTTCCAGTTCGATGGTTACTACGGGATTTTCGTTCATGTTTTGCTTGTACCTTTCTTTGGCGCATTTTGCGCATTCTTAAGATGATTATAACACGGTTGCCGCAAAAATACAAGGAAATGGAATTTAAATGATGTGGAATATAAAACTTATTGACATAATAATCATTATGTGATAATGTAGTTTCGAAAACTACATTGATTTGTTTTTGAAACAGCAACGAAAGGAACACCATGTCATTCAGGATCTTTACCGATTCCTCATCGAATCTCCCTACACCGTTTATCGTTAAGAACAACATAGATCTGGTGTATTTTTCATACATCTTCAACGGAACAGAATATGTCTGCAAGGACACAGAGACCTTTGACGGCGATACCTACTACAGGGCCATAAAGTCCGGCGCAAAGGTCAGTACTTCACAGGTCACGCCCGCGCAGTACATAAAGGCCTTTGAACCTTTCCTTGCAAAGGGCGAGGATATCCTGTTCATCAGCATGTCATCCGGCATAAGCGGCTCCTTTGGCTCCGCGCAGATGGCAAGAGAAGAATTAAAAGAGCAGTTCCCGGAACGCAAGGTTGTGCTTTTTGACACACTTGCGGCGTCTCTCGGGCAGGCTTTCTTCATACATAAAGCGATAGAATGCAGGGACAGCGGCAGTTCCCTTGATGAGACGGAAGCGGCTCTTCTTGCGCTGCGTCCGAGGGTATACCAGCATGTTATGCTCGGGGATCTTATGTACCTCTCAAAGACCGGCCGTGTTTCCGCTCCGACAGCGCTTCTTGGCACCATCCTCGGCATCCGCCCCATCCTTAAGGGCTCACCCGAGGGAAAGCTTGTCATGGTAGGCCGCGCAAAAGGGCGAAAAGCCGCAATTAAAGCGCTTGTCGACAAATATGCAGAAGTGGTTGACAGAAACAACAACAAGTATGTCGGTATAGCCTATACAAGCAGCGAGGAGGACGCAAACCTCATAGCCGAAAAGCTTAAAGAAGCGGCTGCCCCCGAAACGCTCGAGATCGTCCGCTACGAGCCCGTTACCGGCTCCCATGTGGGTCCCGATACGGTCGCTGTCTTCTATCTTGGCGGCGATGACGCAAGAACGCATTAACGTTCGAAAAAACAGATCATTATTTTCCGGATCCCGACAATGACCCCGGAAAAACGAAAGGATATAAAAATGAACGACTATGTGATCTTTACCGACTCGGCATGTGACATATCGGCAAAGCTTCTTGATGAATGGCACGTAAGATATGTAAACCTGACATTCAGGAATGACGCTACGGGCGAAGAGTATACCCCCGATGTCATGGGCACAGAGGATTTTTACAAGCAAATGCGTGAAGGGACGGTATTCAAGACCTCTGCGGCCAATATGTCCGCATTTACCGAAGCCTTCGAGCCGGTCCTCCTCGAAGGGAAGGATATCCTCTACATCGGCTTTTCATCGGGCTTGAGCAGCACCGTCAACGCAGCGGATGCCGTTGCAAAGGATATGCGTTTCAAATATCCCGAAAGAAAGATCATCGCAATAGATACCCTCTGCGCATCGGCCGGCCAGGGACTGATACTCTATCTCTCGGTACTCAAGCGCAACGAAGGGGCAGATATCCACGAGAACGCAAATTACGTGTTAGACTGCATCCCGCACCTTGACCACTGGTTTACCGTTGACGACCTCGTTTACTTAAAACGCGGCGGAAGGGTCAGCGGCGTTGCGGCATTTATCGGCGGCATGCTCGATATAAAGCCGGTACTCCATGTAGATGACGACGGACACCTTATCGCTATGTTCAAGGTCCGCAGCAGAAAGAAGTCCATCCAGGCGCTTGCCGACAAATATTCCGAGCTTATAGACGACCCTGCGGGAAGATATTTCATCTCCCACGGCGACTGTATAGAAGATGCCAAAGCACTTGAAGACCTGATCTATGCAAAGAGCGGCAGGAAAGCCGAGCTCATAACCGACATCGGACCCGTTATCGGAGCACACTCCGGTCCCGGCACCCTCGCCCTGTTCTTCCTTGGAAAGAACAGGTAAACAAGCCTGCAAGTTATCCGCATATAAACTTTCTTGATGAAGACAGATCCCCGGGATTGCTCCCGGGGATCCGTCTTTTATGTCATTTTCTCACACAAACGTCAAATAGTTTCCCTGTTTCGTCTTGCTCTGGTAGGTTCCGGAATCTGCGCGTTTGTAAAGCGTATCAAAATCGATTGTCTCGTTTTCCTTGTAGATGGATGCTCCGACGCTCATGCAAAGATCGAATCCCCTTATCTCGGGGATGTCGAGCTCGTCGATAAACTGGAAGAAACGGGAAATAACCTTGCTCCCGACTTTTTCGCTCTGGACTCCCTGGGCATATGCGGCGAATTCGTCGCCTCCGAGCCTGAATACGATATCGTTGTCACGAAAAGCGCGTTTTAAGCAGTTTGCAACAGATTTCAGCACCTCGTCTCCGGCACTGTGTCCGTAGGTATCGTTGATCGACTTAAAGTGATCTATGTCAAGCACGCAGAACATGCCGTGAATACCCTTGAACATCATGTTCTTCGTCATATCTTCGCCGTTGCCGCGGTTCCTTATCCCTGTAAGAAGGTCTGTCTCCGACAGGAACTTGAAATGTTCCTCGCGTTTCTTCTGCGCCCCGATAGGCTCTACCGCGAAGATCACTTCGGTGGGCTGTCCGAGCCCGTCCACCGTCGTAACGATAAACCTTGCACAGCACCAGCCGTTAACACGGTCTTCGTACTCAAGCGTTATGGTCTTGCGGCCTTCGAGACGCTCGGGCAAAGTGGTAAGATCCATGAACTTGAGCACGGTCTCAAGATACTGCGGAAGCACAAGACCACGCATGACATTCTGCATCTGCTCGTTTGCGCCCACGCCTTCCTTGTTGCCTCTTAAGCGTTCTATGTTCGTATTGGTCTTCAACGCCTCAAGGGTATCGTCCTTAAGGTTGAACAGGTGCATGGAGACATAGATGGCCGCAAGGTAACTAATGCCGTCCTTTACGGCATTCTTCATTTCCTGCTTGTTGATCCTGTGGAAATTGATCTCGTTGCGGATCTCCTGCCTTGTAAAGTCCTCAACGCCTCTGTGGTAACCACGGAGTTCTTCGTAATAATCCTTATAGATCTCGGGATGAAGCTCCATGCTGATCCCAAGCCCGTCAATCAGGAACTCATACAGGTCGATCTTCTCGGAAGCGCTGCTGGAGTCCTCGATAAAAGCCTTGGTGATGACGATCATCTCGTCTGTGGGCATATGGTTTGAAAACAGATTTAAGAGTGGTATAAAGATATCGTTCGTATTCTGGGAAATCTCGGAATCGTCCTTAAATCCCAGCATGACCGATCTGAATTCTTTGATATGCTGCTCTGTAATGGGCTCTTTGTTAAGAACAAGATCGCCTTCAAGCACAAGCAGCTTCGCTATTGACCTTAAGTACTCATTTGGCTGCGCGTCTGCCTTTTTGATAAGATCGTCGCGCACCTTCAGGTACTCATCGCGCATATTAAGGGAGATGTATGCTTCTGTCAGGTTCATGAGATTCTGGACCTGTGTACGCTCGGGAAGCACATTGTCATCCATATAGACTTTGAGCTTCTCTATGTAGGGTCTGCAGAACTCAGCTATGGACGGATCTTCCGTAAAGCTCAGCATATATTCGATAGCCGTCATGTAATAGGCATCGGGCAGACCCTGCAGGTCGAGGAGCGCATTAATATAACGCATGCTTTCGACAGGTGCATGCATGGAAACATAATATTCAATATTCCGGATATACAACAGACCGAGATCGTTGGTAGATATCTTGTCGGTCTCCTGCGCCGCTATGATGTATTTCTGGTTAACGGCATGCAGGGCATGCAGGGAAACGTCGTTCGTCTCGACTATTACCCTGTAATAGACCTCACTGTACTCCTCCAAAAGCAGGCAGTCTCCGGATTCGGCATCCTCGTCGAAAACGGCTGCTGCTTCCGCGATAAACTCCGGCGTAAGCGGCGTCTCGCGGTCAAAAGCTATCCGACTAAGCTCGTCAAGCGTCATGAAGCGCCTCGCTATTATTTCGCAGCCCCGGTGCGCTGCGTTTATTTTATGAGTTCGTTATGAGACTTAAGATGTCTTCTTTCTTGCAGTATCCGACTTTTTTTGCCTTCTGCATTCCGTCCTTGTAGATAAGGAGTGTGGGAACGCCCATGATACCGAACTCTGCAGCAAGTTCCTGTTCGTCGTCAACATTTACCTTGCAGACCTTTATCTTGCCGTCCTGCTCTTCGTCAAGCTTTGCAAGCTCCGGAGCAAGCATCTTGCAGGGTCCGCACCACGGAGCCCAGAAATCGACTACCACAGGTACCGCAGCCTTCGTAACCTCTGCTTCAAATGTGTCTTTTGTAATGTTTACTTCTGCCATGTCAAAACCTCCTGGTCTTTCTGAAAATGAGGTCATAAACCGCAAAGGCGGTTTTTGTGACCACACCACTCATTATATCGGCATTTTCCGTGAAAAATTTACATTGATACAATCGTACCTTACGGTCTTGCCCTCATAGGAAAAATCGGGCTTTACACCGCCAAGGCATTCACCTTTTGCGGGCCGTTTGATTATGATCCTTTTTGCTCCGGTCTTCATTGCGGCACTGAGCAATTCCGTACCGTTATCGCATGGAGCCTCAAGTTGCTGCAAAAGCTGGAATTTCTTCTTTACGAGCGCGGATTTTGTGCGCCCCGGGAACATCGGGTCAAGATACACGACATCCGGCAAAAACCGACCGGAAAGCATTGCCGCGATGCTGTCTTCCTCAAAAAGCTCCAGGCGTTTTGCAGCTTCCGATAATCGCGGGTCCTTCAAGGCCCGCTCTATCCCGTCCCGAAGCAGCGCCGCTATCATGCCGTCCGATTCAAACAGCTTTACGGTAAATCCGGCATACGCAAGCAGGAACGAGTCCGTTCCAAGCCCCGCCGTAGCGTCAAGCACGGTTATTTCGTCACGTCCTTTGAGGCTTGCCGCCTTAACTATCAGTTCCGACTTAAGATTAGGCCCTTTACAACGGCCAAGGACTTCAGAAAAATCGCATATCAGCGTATTTTTCCCGTCTGTGAGCGCAAGCCCGTCCTTAGTCTGCTCAAGCTTCATGTTTCGTCCTCTCCCGCAGCGTCCGGGGCAAGGAACCTGATGAGCAGCGCTTCAAGCAAAGGAAATTCCATGGGCTTCTTTAAGTATTCGTCAAAGCCTTCGGCAAGGAGCTGGCTTCTTACCTCGACAAGCGCGTTTGCGGTAAGCGCCACGATCTTCGCTTTATCCCTGTAGAACGGTGACAGTTCGCGTATACGCTTCATGGTCTCGATCCCGTCCATAACAGGCATCATCTGGTCAAGGAAGATGATCGGATATTCGGTCCTGCCGCACATATTCAGCGCATCCGCACCGCTTTGTGCCATATCTACAGACAGATTATAACATTCAAGCGTCTTGCCCGCAACCTTAAGGTTTATAAGGTTATCGTCGACCACAAGCACCTTCACGCCGTCAAAAGAGCATTCTCCTATATGGGATTTGCCGGCCGGCTTCCTCTTTTCCGAAAGACGCACAGGAGCCGGGTCAAAGACGCCCTGTTCAAGCGTTATGATAAATGTCGTGCCCTTTCCGTAGGTGCTCTTAACTTCTATCTTTCCGCCCATTGCATCCGTATAGCCCTTGACTATCGCAAGCCCGAGGCCTGTTCCTTCAATGCCCGCATGAAGATTCTTGTTGACCTGTTCGAACGGCATGAAGATCGAATCGATCTCTTCCTCCTTGATGCCGACACCGGTGTCCTGCACCTCAAGTCTTAATGCCGTTCTGCTGCCGTCTTCGCTGTTATCCGCAGAAAGCCTGAAGGTGATCCCGCCCTGTTCCGTGTACTTTGTGGCATTTGTAAGGATATTTACAAGGATCTCGCGTACCTTCGATTCGTCGCCGATAAGGCCCGACGGGACATTGTCCCCTATCTCCGTAAAGAATTCGAGCTTTTTGCTCCTCATCCCATTGGTGACCTGCGCAAAAACGCCCTCAAGGAGCTTATCAAGGTTATACTCCGCATCATTGACGGTAACCTTGCCGGATTCTACTTTTGTTATATCAAGTATCTCATTAATAAGCTTTAACAGATCGTAGGCTGAGTCCCTTATGTTTTCGGAATACTCCGCAACCTGCTCGTAATCGAGCTTCTGTTTGAGTATTATCTCCGCAAAACCGATAATGGAATTCATGGGTGTACGGATCTCGTGGGACATATTCGCAAGGAAGGTACTCTTGGTGTGGTTCGAAGCCTCCGCTTCTTCACGCGCCGCCTTAAGTTCCGCAATATACTTTGCGCGTTCGGAATCATCCTGGATAACCGCTATATAGCCTATGGTATCGCCATGCCTGTCATTGATGCGGCTTATATCCACAGTACAGGGTCTGTACCTGTATCTGTCGCGTATCTCATAATTTACGATCCGCTCGTTTCCCTCAAAAAAGCCGTCATTAGGAAGCTCGAGGATCTCTGCCAGCGTTTTCTGGGAAAAAGCTGCTTCATCCTTTAAGTCCAGAAAGTCGCGCGCCGCCCTGTTCACGATGCGGAGCCGCGTACTCTCGTCGGTGAGCACTATCGGGTCGTTTATGGAATAATACATGTATTCCGCCATATTGGCGACATTGATACGGTTGCGGTCTATATCGAGGACTGCAAAGTAAACCACAATCATAGCCCAGAACTGGGTCACATTGCTGCCCGGCAGCGAATCGAAGCCAATTGCCGGAAATATCATGTCGAAGATCGTTCCGCCGATCGTAAGGAGCAGCACCACCATGAATTTTACGCCATAGGAGCGTATCCTCGCATACCTTTTGTTTGTCAGCATACGGATAACGGCATACAGGATGTTGAGGCTCACGATTATGAAATACGCCGTGTATATGACGTTAACGGGTCCGTTGCGGAAAACATAGGTCATAAAGCCGAACTGCTGCGAGATGTAATATTCAGTCTGGTCCGGCTGTATAGAAAGCAGATACACCGGAATACCGAGCAGCGAAACGACCTGAAAAAAGATGACCGTATTGCGCCGGAGTCCGGAAATGATGTTGGTGATGCTCTGCGCTGCGATCATGAACGATACCGTTCCCGCTATCGCAAAGCTCTTCCAGAAATGTGCGGCCCGGATATCCGACTGCACATAGAGCATGCTGAAGCCAAAGCTCCATACGCAGCTTGAGAAAAGCAGCAGGATAAACAGACGGTGAATGGTGTCCCTGGTCTGCCTGCCGAGCATCTTTAACACAGCTGTTGCAAAGGCAACAACTGCATTAAAAAGCATCAATTCGGATATGATATGCTTTAGCTCCATACATCCATCCCACTGCGTGTGAAGGCAAAAGGCCCGCCTATACGGCGTCCCCGCCCGGTCAGTTTCGTTTGCCGCAAAGCATTACGATAACGTGTCCGCGAACGTTCACCGTACATCTTTCCTCTGTCATCTCATTGCTGACACCGAGCGGAAATCCGCCGGTAAGCCGTATATTGCAGCCGTTGTAGGCCGTTCCTTCAAGGTCGACCACGGCAAGCTCCTGTGTAAACAGCGACAGATATGCTTCTGAAGGCTTATTCACCCTTAATACCTGCTCCGGCATAAAGAAGGAATCCGAAGGATACGCTCCCATACCGGAAGAAATACGCATCTCACCGTCTGACAGCTCAAGCGTCTCGTTCCCGAGAGCGAATACAAGCGCCTTCTCGTCAAGGAAAAAGAGTCTTAACGCCGGCAGCGCATAGAAAAGCTGCTGGATATTTGAATAAGTGTGGTCAAGCCTGTCGCCGCCAAAGCCGCCAAGCACATAAGCCACGTCAAACATAAGCTCTTTGGCCCTGTCTATTGCGAGCATCGTATCGGGTTTGTCCTTCCGGACCGGAAACACCTCCGTTTCCGGTTCCTCCGGCACAAACCCCAAAGAATCAAAATCCCCTATCGCGATATCGGGGTTTACGCCTTTTTTCTTCAAAAAAGCGTATCCGCCGTCTATCGCAAACACAAAGGGTTTTGGATCAAGCTGCATGAGCGCATCAAAATACCTTTCGGAGATGTCGCCCGCAGCAACAAAAATGCATGATCTCATAATATTTCCCGTATCCGGTTACCGGCCGGTCATTTCTTCGTTGTGATATCCTGTCCGAAATACTTCTCGGAAACAGCCTTTAACGAGCCATCCGCGCGAAGTTCGGCGATAGCCTTGTTTATCGCTGCGATAAGCTCTGCCGAGCCCTCTTTCCTGATGGGGATCGAAACCTCGGAGGCATCGGTTGTAAGCGCTACGACCTTGATGTCTGCTTCGGGATGGACCGAAAGGTATTCGTAGATAGAAACATCGGCGTTAAGGGTAGCGTCAACACGGCCCGAAAGCACCATATCTATGGTCTCGCTGAGGGAATCTACGTTACTCACGGTCGCGCCGTACTGTTCGCCAAGGTACATATATGTGCTGTTGAAGCTGTTTGCTGTCTTCTTGCCCTGAAGATCTTCAAATTTCGTAATGGTGGTGTTATCCTTCTTAACAACAAGGGCGGTGCGGATGAAGCCGTAGGCTTCGGTAAAATCGTACTTTTCCTTGCGTTCGTCCGTTATCTCCACGCCGTTTACGACCATATCGTAACGGCCTGTCTCAAGACCTGCAAAAAGCCCGTCCCATTCGCCTTCAACATATTCAACGCTTACTCCGAGCTTATCTGCGATAAGCTTTGCAACCTCGGTGTCAAAGCCCGCAAGCTTGCCCGTTTCGTCATGATATGTCCACGGCGCCCATGTTCCCTCCATAGCTACGACTATCTTGCCTTTGCTCTTGATCGAATCAAGCTGGTTGCCGTCTTTTTTCCCACATGCCGCAAGGCAGAGCATTAATGCCGCAACAGCGGCGAGGGTGATGATCTTTTTCATTGTCAAACTGTCCTTTCATTCTGTCTTTCCTTTAAGGAATTGTTTGGTCCTTTCCTCCCTCGGATACGCAAAGAAATCGTGTGACGGCCTGTCCTCGACAATAAGTCCATCCTCCATAAACACGACGCGGTTTGAGACTTCTTTCGCAAATCTCATCTCATGTGTGACGATGACCATTGTAGTGCCTTCTTTTGCAAGCTTCTTCAAAACGTCGAGAACCTCGTTTATAAGCTCGGGATCGAGAGCTGAGGTAGGCTCGTCAAGAAGCACTATATCCGGCTTCGTCACTATTGCGCGGGCTATGCCCACGCGCTGCTGCTGTCCCCCAGAAAGGTGCCCGGGGTAATAAACAGCCCTGTCTTCCATCCCCACTCTTACGAGTGTTTCATACGCGATGCGCTCGGCTTCCCTTTTCGGGACGCCCCGTACCCGCACAAGCGGTTCCATTACATTCTCTATCGCGGTCATATTGCTGAAAAGATTGAAATTCTGGAACACAAAGCCCATACGCATCCTGAGCCCGCGGATATCTTTATTGCTCACAGCGGTCATGTCAAAGGAGTCGTCTCCAAAGGTCATGATACCGTGATCTGCTCTTTCAAGGAAGCTTATGCAGCGTAAGAGCGTTGTCTTACCCGAGCCGCTCGGCCCGACTACCGCAACGACCTCGCCTTTATCGACCTTAAAGTCGATATGCTCGATCACTTCCGTTTCCTTAAATGTCTTTCTAAGATCCTTTATCTCAAGCATTTTCCGTCTCTGCCTCCTTTATGCGAAGCTGCAGAGCCGCAAGCCTGCCGGGTTTGGTCTTCCATCCCATGTGTTTTTCGATGGCATTCTGAAGCCATGTAAGTACCGTACAGAAGATGAGGTAGATAAGCGCTGCCTCACAGTACAACCCAAAGGTCTCAAACGTTCTTGCCGCTTCCTGCTGCGCCTTCGCAAACAGTTCAACGATGGTTATGCTCGACGCAAGGGATGTGTCCTTTACGAGAGATATCAGGTTGTTGAAGAGCGACGGGAACGAAATAGGGAAAGCCTGCGGGATTATTATCCTGAACAATATCTGCGGATATGTCATTCCTATCAGGTATGCAGCCTCTATCTGCCCTTTGGGTACGGCGAGCATCGCTGCCCTTACGGCTTCCGCATTGTATGCGGCAACGTTCAGCGAAAAAGCGATGACAGCTGACGGAAACGCCGGGATCATTATGCCTATCCTCGGAAGTCCGAAGAATATGATAAAGAGCTGTACCAGCAGCGGTGTTCCGCGGAATATCCAGATATAGATCTGGGATATCTGTTTCAGGACTTTTATGTTTGCGACCTGCACAACGGCGAGCAGCACCGAAAGCACAAGCCCTATCGCAAAGGAGATCACGGTAAGGGGTATCGTGATCTGTATGCCCGGGATCAGGATCTTAAGAAAGGAGTCTGTCAATACATTCCACAGTCTTTCTGACATTTTTGCATCCTCCGTCCTTGATCTAAAACAGTTTCTTCTCTCCCTAACTAATTTAATATACCCTATTTTGCAACGTTTTTCAAGAAAAAAAACCGCAGGAGTGCAAAACGCTAAAACGCACAAATAATAATGCACAAATAATCACGCACAAATAAATGCGTAAAAACCGGGTGCGTTTCAAAACAAAAATTGCAAACCTGTTAAAAAAATGTTATAATCCCTTTCAGTGCTTTGTTTATTTTCATGTTACCATAATATGATATTTTACCGGCAAAGCCTGTAAAGGGGGAAGTAACAGAAATGTTGGATTTCTTAAAAGCCGTTATCTACGGCATTATCGAAGGTATCACGGAGTGGCTGCCCATAAGCAGCACCGGACACCTTATCCTTGCCGAAAAGTTTTTGCCTTTTGAGGAAACAGGCGAGAATTTCTTCAATGTCTTCGACGTCGTCATCCAGCTCGGAGCTATCCTTGCGGTGGTGATAGTCCTTTGGAACACGATCTGGCCTTTCGCTTTTTCTCCGGAGAACAGGAAGAAAAACGGCGGTTCCGTCATAAAAAAGGACACCTTCATCCTGTGGGTAAAGATGCTCATTTCCTGTGTTCCGGCGGCCGTCATCGGCATCCTCTTCGACGACGTTTTTGAAAAGCTCTTCTACAATCCGTTAAGTATCGCGATAGCACTGATAGTCTTCGGTATCGCGTTCATAGTTGTCGAAACCGTGAACAAGGGCAAAGAACCCAAAACAAAGACCGTATGGGACATTACCTTCACTTCGGCTCTGCTGATAGGCATCTTCCAGGTGCTTGCCGCGATCTTCCCCGGCACTTCAAGGTCAGGCGCTACGATCGTGGGCGCGCTGATAATCGGGATAGCAAGGACTGCAGCCGCTGAGTACACTTTTATCCTTGCAATTCCGGTAATGTTTGGGGCAAGTCTTCTGAAGATAGTCAAGTACGGGCTGGATTTCTCAGGCAAGGAGCTCGCGCTCCTCGGGATCGGCTGCGTTGTTTCCTTTGCCGTTTCGATGCTCGTGATCCGCTTCCTGCTGAGCTTCATCAGAAAGTCCGATTTCAAGCCCTTCGGCTGGTACAGGATCGGGCTCGGCATACTTGTCATCGTGCTATTCTGCGCGAAGGTACTGTAAAACATATAAGATTCCGGCAATTTCGGCAGTTTGGCAGGAACGCAAACAAACCGGATAAATGCAACCATTAACTGTTCGCTGCGCTCGCAGCATGGAGGTTAAACATGAGTAAGATAGCAGTAGTTACAGACACAAACAGCAGCATGGACATGGAGGAGGCAAAGCGCCTCGGCGTTTATATGCTTCCCATGCCTTTTATCGTAAACGGAAAAGAATATTTCGAAGGAGTCACCTGCGAATACGATGACTTCTTCCGGATGCTCGCGCAGGGCGATTTTGTTTCCACCTCGCAGCCTTCGCCCGGTTCCATCATGAAGCTGTGGGATGAAGCGCTTGAAACAAATGATGTTGTCATCCATATCCCCATGTCTTCGGCACTTAGCGGTGCCTGTGATACTGCAAAGGCTCTGGCGCAGGATTATGACGGGAAGGTGCTCGTTGTTGACAACAAGCGCATTTCCATTTCCCAGCGCCAGTCGGTGCTTGATGCTCTCGCAATGATAAGAAAGGGCGTGGATGCAAAAAATATCGTTAAAGAGCTTGAGCGCATGTCGCTCGATTCAAGCATTTATCTTGCTGTCAACACGCTTGAGCTTTTGAAGCGCAGCGGCCGTGTAACAAGCGCAGGAGCAGCTCTCGCGGCCATCCTCGATATCAAGCCCGTCCTTACCATCCAGGGTGAAAAGCTTGATGCGTACGCCAAGGCGCGCGGCATGAAGGGCGCAAAGAAGGTCATGTTAAAGGCCATGAAGAAGGATCTTGATGCACGTTTTGCAGGCAAGAAATACCGTCTCGACCTTGCTTACTCCGGCGACATCTACGAGGCCATCAACTGGCAGCAGGAAGCGAGGGCATTCTTCGAAATGAACGACCTCGCACTCTACCGCCTGCCGATAAGCATCTGCTGCCATGTGGGCGCAGGCGTGCTTGCCCTTGGTGCATTTGAAACCTACGAATAAAAAAATGAGTCAGCGGGGTCGTTTCCCACTGACTCATTTTCAGTGATCCATTCCGTCTGTCATCGAGATACTCCCTTGCACTACGGCTCGTTTTCTACTCGTCGCAAGTCGCCTTTTTGCTCATGCTCCTGCGCTCTCGGAACATAGTCCTCGTCCGCTTCGCGGAACGCGCGTCGCATTCGCGGCGAACTTGCGACTCCCTACGAAAGCCTCGCTCGTGGCCGTGCGGCGGGGTATCTCGATGCAGACGGGAGAATTCAGACTGAGTCAGCGGGGTCGTTTCCCTGTGACTCATTTTTGAACAGCTCCTACTGCCATCACACCGGATCCTGGTAGATCACTTTTCTGTCTTCAAGCCTCAGCGCGGCAAGCCTGCCCCCAATCTCTCCCCTTACACCGTAAACGCACCCACAGTCGACATTTATGCTGTGCTCCCGGAAATGGACGCGTCCGTCTTCCGGGTATCCCAATTCGATAAATACCGGCGTATGGCCGTGTACGAGTATCTCGTTTTTCACGGGATGATAATCCTCTTTTAAGTGCCCCTTGTCATCGATATCCCGGTCCCACAGGATACCCATCCTTTTCAGGTTCTTGCCGTACCATCCGTGAGCGATCACATATTCCTGTTCCTTCCCTTCGGAAGTCATGACTGTAACACGTTTTGTCAGCGGCAGCTTCTTAAACCACATGATGAACGGGCGCAGATCCCTTATCGTCTCATATCCTTCATCCCGCATGTATATGTCAAATCCGTAATGACAGGCGAGAACAGCCGCGCCAAGGCTGCCGAACCCCCCGTCCCGGAAGATGTCCTTATAGACTTTTCTTTCTCTGTCGTAATCGTCGATGATGTTATTCTCGTGATTTCCGCAGATCATCTGGAAATGCCCGTCAGGCGTAACATTCTCCATCGCCCAGTCGAGCATCTTATGGGTATCCGGCCCTCTGTCCACGATATCCCCGATAAGGATAAACGTATCATCGGCTTTGTTCCCGGTTTTGTCCAGCAAAGCCATGAATTCGTTATAACAGCCGTGTATATCACCTACTACCCAGGTAGCCATAATGTGGTGCCTCCTACAGTGAGTCAGTGAGAAACGACCCCGCTGACTCATTTTGGGCCGGCGGGGTCATTTTTCTTTGACTCATTATTTCAGCATGCTCTCTTCCCAGCTGGCGAAGGGCTTGATGCCCATCAGACCGGCAACTGTGGGAGCAACGTTTGCAAGACCGAACTTGCCTTCCTTCATCTCGTGGCGCTCGTCTTTATCGTAGATGATGAACGGAACGGGATTGAGGCTGTGCGCGGTACGCACCTCGATATTGCCCTTCTTGTTCTTCTCGAGCATCTGGTCGGAGTTACCGTGGTCTGCGGTAACAACGAGGATGCAGTTTTCTTCATCACAAACCTTCTTGATACGTGCAAGTTCAAGGTCAACGCTCTCAACCGCGATCTCGGTAGCGTAAAGGTTGCCTGTGTGGCCGACCATATCGCCGTTCGGGAAGTTGCAGCGGATAAAGCCGTATTTATGCGATTTAATAGCTTCCATCACCTTGTCTGCGATCTCGGTTGCCTTCATCCAGGGGCACTCGTCGAAGGAGCGGACATCGCTCGGAATCTCGCAGTAGTCCTCAAGTTCTTCGGAAACCTTGCCGGAACGGTTACCGTTCCAGAAGTATGTAACATGGCCGTATTTCTGCGTCTCCGAAACCGCATATTCCTTTATGCCATGTGCTACGAGCAGCTCAGTGAGAGTCTCGCGGATCTGGGGCGGGTTAACAAGGTACTTGTGAGGTATCTTAAGATCTCCGTCGTACTCGAGCATGCCTGCGTACTTAACCTGCGGGATAACGCCGCGGTCGAATTTGTTGAAGGATGCATCGCCGTCAAAGGCCATTGATATCTCAAGAGCGCGGTCACCGCGGAAGTTAAAGAGAATAACGCTGTCGCCGTCCTGCATTGCGCCGATGGGCTTTCCGTTCTCTGCGATAACAAAGGACGGAAGATCCTGGTCTATGGCGCTTGTCTCGTTACGGAGCGTCTCAATGGCTTCCGTAGCGCTTGCAAACTGTCTTCCCTCGCCGTGAACATGCACTTCCCAGCCATCTTTTACCATTCCCCAGTTAGCCTGGTAACGGTCCATGGTGATCTTCATACGGCCGCCGCCCGAAGCGATCCTGCCGTCAAAGCTGCTGTCGTTGAGCTCTTTTAAGGTGTCTTCAAGCTTGCCGATGTATTCGAGCGCGCTTGTTGCGGGAACGTCGCGTCCGTCAAGGAGAGTGTGGATCCTTGCTGTTTTTACTCCTTCCTTCTTGGCCTCTTTGAGCATTGCAAGAAGATGGCTTATGTTCGAGTGAACATTACCGTCTGAAAGAAGACCGATGAAATGCAGCGTCTTGCCGCTTGCAACAACAGAGCTTACAAGCTCTTTCCAGGTCTCGCTCTGGTAGATCGAGCCGGATTCGATTGATTCGTTTACAAGCTTTGCGCCCTGTGAATAGATCTGGCCGCAGCCGAGAGCATTGTGTCCAACTTCGCTGTTTCCCATATCATCATCTGTGGGAAGACCTACAGCGCCGCCATGTGCCTTTATGCACTGCCACGGGTTATTGGCCTTTAAGTCATCAAGTGTGGGGGTGGTGGCTTTCATGACCATGTTGCCGAGCTCGACGGGAGTCTCGCCCACACCGTCCATTACTACAAGTACAACGGGTTTATTCATATTTATCCTCCTGATAGATAAAGTATTTTCGTTTACGGGTATCTGCAGTTAGTTAATGCAAACTACCCAGAGAGAGTTTACACTCATCTGTTTGAAAAATCAAGTAAAACATCATTCAAAATGAGTCACCGGGGAACGACTCCGCCGACACATTAAAATGAGTCACCGGGAATGACCCTGCCGGTACATTTTAAAGGACTTTCCTGATCGCAAAAAGCAGCTCATCAAACTCTTCAAATGCCGGAAAATCCGGGTTATCTGCTATTATCTTCTCTGTGCTCTTGAACAGGAAACCTGCTTTGGAAGCGCGTATCATGCCAAGGTCGTTGTAGCTGTCGCCCGCTGCAATGGTTTCAAAGCCGATGGACTGCAGCGCCTTTACAGTCGAGAGCTTCGACTGGGCGCAGCGCATTTTGTAGCCGGTTATCTCGCCGTTTTCCGCAACCTCAAGCGTGTTGCAGAATATGGACGGCATCCCGAGCTTCTTCATGAGCGGGTGCGCAAACTGCTCGAAAGTGTCGCTTAAGATCACTACCTGCGAAAGGTCGCGCAGTTCGTCAAGGAACTCCTTTGCGCCGGGAAGTGGGTCGATAGTGGAGATGACCTGTTGTATCTCTTTGAGCCCGAGGCCATGTTCTTTAAGTATCCCGATCCTCCATTTCATGAGCTTGTTGTAATCCGGCTCGTCTCTTGTTGTCCTTTTCAGTTCCGGGATCCCGCTTGCCTGTGCAAACGCGATCCATATCTCGGGCACAAGAACGCCCTCCATATCAAGGCAGACAATGTTCATCGCTTTATCCTCTCTTGCAGGGGTGTCTTCCCCTTGCAACATGGTTCCCTCACCGTACATAGTTAAAAAACCATCAAGGGTAGTTTACACGGATTTGCGGTAAAAAGCAAGATATTTTATAAAAAGGCGGGGAACACGTACATTTCAAAAAATCTTCTGTTCAAGCGCCCTCTGTTATGGTACAGTTCAGTTGTCACGGGGACGGTTCTCAGTGACAACATTGCAGGCGTCAAGCATTCTGTTGTGAGGTTAAACAAATGCGCTCTGTCAAGCGAATTCCGTTAAAAAAAGGATCCTCCCCTCATATACTGCCGCTGAGGAGCGGATCAATTATATATCTCATATTGTCGGCGTCGCATACACGGTTGGTGCCGTTCTCTACGGGCTCGGGAAGAACCACAAATACATGCACTCCGTATTCCATTTCTTTGTGCTGCTCGGAAGCGTACTGCAGTTTGTGTGCGTGTTCTGGTATGTGATATAAAAAGTGTCACCGGGGACGGTTCTAAGTGACAACGTTGTCAAAAAGAACCGTCCCCTGTGACACTTTTGATCTTTCTCTATTATTTCCCGGCCTTCTCACCGGCCACGATTTCTTCAAGCACCGAAACAACTTCTTCAATGCTCATTCTGTTGGATTCAACGTCGAAGTACGTTCCGTCGATCTCAAAAGTAGCATAATATGCCGTACTTCCCCAGAACACCGTCATTTCAACTCCTCCGATAACGGATTTCCTGTCTGAATTCGGATTGTAGAGCTCGCACCGCAGCGGAGCCCCGACGGTAGAAACGGCAATTCTTAAGAATTTATGCCCGTCAGCGGGTTCAAAATTCAGTGTATGATCGCGTATGGTATCAAACACAAGCGGAGCTTTGTGATCCCCGTCCACATATAAATCCGTAATGCTCGTCACTTCAAGGCCTACCGACTGCCCGACACCTGCAAGGTACCGGAAGCGCTCAGGAAGCTCGTTTACGGTGATATTTTTCCCCTCTGCCGCAAGTTTTGCCGCGGCTGAAGATGAAACCGGATTTACAAAAATCACATTGTCGCTAATACGAACCTCTGTCTCCGGAGCCTGATCTTCGCTTACATCGTCCGGCAGGCCGATGTTTTTTGTGATTGTCATTATCGGTGTTTTACATATTATGACCAACAACACTACTGCAGCGCATGCAGCAATAACCGGCCATCTGCGGTCAAAAAACTCCTTGATCCGTGAAACGCCCTTGTTTGTGCTTTGCGCTGTTTTTTGCCTTGTTTCTTCTATTTTTTCATATTCATCAAGGTAATCCTCATCAATTTCGGATATTGCCCTTAAAAGCATTTTACTCTTCATGTTTTCCTCCCGGTTGAGTGTTTTGCAAGCGTTTGTGGGCGGCCTGCTTTAGCGGATTTCGGACGCTACAGCCATTTCGCAAGCAGTTTCTTAAGCGCGTTTCTCATTCTCATGAGCGTCACCTTCACCTTGCTTTCGGACATGCCGTGGAACGAAGCAATCTCCTTAACAGAATAAAACCTGTAGTATCTGTCGAGGAACAACATCCGCTTTTCCGGAGCAAGGTCTTTAACGAAGCTGTTAACAACGCCTGCAAGCATGTTCGCGAGGGCCTCGTCCTCCACGTTTTGGCCGGACTGCAGGTTCAAAATATCCAGCTCGTCCGTGATAACCTCCAACTCGCTGTTGCGCTTTTTTGCGGTGTTCCGGTCATATCTGTCCAGAGCCAGGTTTCTGCAAACGGCCGCAATATAAGCCTTCAGCGAGACCGGTTCAGCCGGCGGCACAGAGTTCCAGACCTTCAAAAGGGCGTCGTTAACACACTCTTTGCTATCCTCCTCGTCCCGAAGGATCCTGAAAGCGATAGCAATAAGAAACTGTCCGTACTTTTCTTCTGTCTCCTTAACAGCCCTCTCGTCGCGACCCTGAAAAAGCTGTATTATCTCGTTATCTTCCATGTCTCACCTGTGCATGGCGTTTTTTAACCTCTTCACCCATATAGACGGGGAAACTATCAACTTGGTTACATACAATTTAGCATATTCAGCAATGAAACACCATTGAAATCCATCCATTGACATCAATTAGTCAATATCATTTATGAACCACTTTATATATCGTATCCATTCACATCAAATACATTATATTGATTTTTCTGTTGACATTTTGATAATTCGTGTTATAATTCAGTTGTAACATAATCCACGAATGCTTAGGAGGCGCTATATGGGATTAACATTAGGTGAACGGATAAAAGAATTATCCTTAAAAGCACGGTTATCGCAAAAAGAATTAGCTGAAAGAGCAGGTGTTACAGAAGCTGCGATTTCTCATTACATCAAAGGGGATCGTTCTCCTCGAGCAGAAGTTCTGTCTAGGATTGCATCCGCTTTAGGAACTACATCAGACTATCTTTCACAGGGCATTCCTGTTGAAAAAGAAGGCGAATTGCAATATGCCAAGCGACTGATTGCAAAAAATGTCACACAAATGACGGCCGCCGAAAAGAAAGAAATCTTGGAGATTTTACTTGGGGGTAGTAACAATGAGACTCCCCGATGAAAACTATGAATTTATTAAAGGCGAAGCAGCTCACATATTAAAAACTTGCAGAATCCGTTCTATACCAATCAACGGATTCGAAATTGCTATCAAGTGTGGAATTCTTCTTCGCCCATACTCAGCCCTATCAGACCGACAACGGGAAGCTGTCACACGAATAAGTTCAGATGGTTTCTTTATTGAAGATAAACACGGAAGAAGCATAATCTATTACAACGATGCCCCATCATTTGAACGTATCAACATGACAATCCTGCATGAGGTTGGGCACTATATTTTAGATCACGGAATAAGCGCAAATGGGAACACGGATGTGGAAGAGGCCGAGGCAAAATTTTTTGCAAAATACATTCTCGCCCCACCTCCACTTGTTGATCGAATCCATCCAACTTCAGCAAGAGATATTATGGATTGGTTTTGCATTAGTTGGGAAGCTTCTGTTTATGCCTTCGACAACTACAACAAATGGAAACGTCGTCATATGTATCATGATGTTGAAGAATACGAACGAATAATCCTTAATCTGTTTATAACAAAGACTAACCATATCCGAAAGCGCCTTTCTGCTTATTCGAAACATCTCATACACGCTTAAAGGAGGTGATGACCGAATTCATAAATAACACATTCTGTAACAACTGTTACTACCAATAACAGTCAAACCATCTGGGGATACGAATACTCTCCAAACAAGTTTAGGGCTTCGTATCTCCATACAAACAAGTGTATGGGGACTAAAGGAGGCCCCAAATAATGAAATCAAAAGAATTTCGAAACAGCCCTCTTTTTCTGCGTAACGACTATAAGTCTGAGGGCGAATGGAACTTCCCAATTATTAAAAGACAAGAGCTTGACCTGAACAATCTTGATCTTATTTCATACTCGGATATAAGTTCCAAAGACAACAAGAATCTGCACAAAGGCGTCCATTTCTTTATTGACGACTGGCGTTTCGAATCATTATATGACAAGCCGGATCGTAGCGTTGATACACTTTCTAAGTATCGTTTTCTTTTAACGCCTGACTACTCTTTATATGCTGAAATGCCACTTTGGAGGCAGATTGAATCAATTGGTAAGGCCCGATGGATAGGTGCCAATTGGCAAGCAAGAGGTTTAACTGTTATTCCCACCATCAGCTGGGCACGCACACAAAGCTTTGCTTTTTGTTTCAAAAGTATTGAGAAACATAGTACTGTTGCCATAGGAATGATTGGATGCAAAAAGAACCACCGATCATTTATGCAAGGCTACAACGAAATGCTTGTGCAAATTGAACCAGACGCAATAATATGCTTTGGTGACCCGTTCCCCGAAATGCTCGGAAACATTATTCGGGTCGATTACTCCGCATCCAGAAGGGAGGTACACTGATATGGGAGGGCGAGGAACCTTTGCTGCAGGAAATCCTGTGGCCTACACTTTTGAAACCGTCGGAATGATAGAAGGCGTGAAAGTATTAAAGGGTATAAACGGCAAACACGGTCTGCCCGAAGAAGCCCATAGCAGCCTAGCCTACATTGTTTTAAAGCCCGACGGAACATTCCACGAAATGCGGATTTACGATAAAGAACATTATCTCGTAAAAGAAATCGCATATCATCCAGAGCCCAAGCTCAACGGTGGAAACAGAACAGAAAATGTTCTTCATGTTCATGATTATAAGCGTGATAATTTTAAAGACAGAACTCCTCACCGTATAACGAGAGCAGAATACGAGACATACAAAAAATACTTTAAGGGGGTGCCTATAATTGATAAATGGTAACTTGACTGAATTTATTGACAAACTCTATTATGGTGATGAACTTTGGTTTACCTATAACGGAACCAAATACATGATTCAGGGTTTATCTGAAGACGGCACATACAACCTGTATCTGTTTGTCCCATACTCCGAAGGCACAGGATACATGTGGGAATGCAAAGGAACCAAGGAGACGTATCCTGTAAAAGAGTTTTTGCATGCCCCTCTTTTCCAAAACAAATCATTCATGGAAATCGAGCAAGAGATTGAATGGGTGGATTGCTAAACGATACTTATGCCTCAATAACAAAACCCCTGAGTGCTACCAACACTCAGGGGTAAAATCATTTGAGGATACGAATACCCTCCAAACAAGTACTTTAATACTACTTCATAAGCGGCTTTTTGTCAACATTTACAGAAAAGATTACTTCCAAACGTTGCCGTCATTTTTACTTTTCGTGGGATCATCAAGGTCATTAAAACCATTTCTCCAGGAAATCTTCGCATTTTTCCAAACGCTCCCGTCATCAGCATCCAGCCTGTATCCGCATTTTGAGCAGCAATCATGCGCGCCTACTTTTCCGGGCCACTTTCCGCAATGCGGGCATCTGTAAAACTTGTACTCGAAGATGCTGGCGATCAGCATAACTCCCATAAAGGGCCAAAAAATCGCGTATGGCGATGTTCCTTTCGCAAAGCAAACAACAAGTCCGATCAATTCAAGGGCCATGGCAACAAAACCGACCGTATAATATATTTTATGTACAGTTGCAGGTTTAAGTTTCTTTGGCGACATTATTCCGATACCTCCTTTGCAACACGTTGATCAGCGAATAATATTATTCTGTCAATAAGTATATGGTATTCCAAATATAGCGTCAAGAAAGCTGCGGTAAATGCGTATTTTATTGTCCTGGACAATATATATTGTCATGGGAAACCGCTTCATGAGAGCCGGCCCAAGCTTTTTCACACAAAAAGATACATGTTCCCTACCCCCCCCATGACAAAATATGGATATATGTACGTTGTTTTATTAACAATTCTGTATTATTATATAGACGCATTATTTTTTCGGTCTTTGTACACGACAAATCCGCAATCGCTGTGTGCCGAGTGCATAGCCCGGAAAACATTTTGAGGATAATAGAGGAATTATCATGAAAAAAGGGGTTATCGTTTCTATCGCACTTATTGCAGCAATGATGCTTGCCGCATGTGCGTCAACCAAAACAACACCGTCGCCTGTTCCGACAAACGGCGCAACGCCTACTTCAACCGCATCGCCGACACCGACGGATAAACCGGCTACGCCTACTGAAGTGCCTGCTACACCGACACCTACATTTACGCCCACACCCACCAAAGTTTCGGCAACGCCTACTCCCACGCTGTCGCCGACACCCACAGAGGTTCCGGTCCCGACAACAAACCTTGAGCCCACTCCCATAACAAGCGGTACTGAAAAGGAAATCTTCCTTTCGAACTTTGCACCGATGTCGCAAAAAGGGCTGTATGCAACGCAGAAAATGTACATAAAGGCAGAGCTCTACTCTTCACTAAAAAGCATGTTCAAGTTCGGTGATACCTTGTTTGTTTGCCCCGGAGGATATGGCACTGTTCTTTGGTTTACCAAATACAGACTGTCTAATCTGGCGATTGTATCTTCTTTGCCGTCCATAAGCACATCCACATTAGAATACCATGACGACGAGTGCCTTATAGTAAGTGATGGGCAGGATGTAACAACTTTATGTATCTACGATCAAGATTTTAAAGCGGTCAAGAAGATCACTCTTGCTGATTTCTCCTTTGGTTCTGTCCTGAACTATGACAAATCCGGTAACAAGCTTCTCCTGACCGGCAACGACGCAATCTGTGAATATGACCTACAAACAGACACTCTCAAAGAGCTCCTCTTGTTCTCGCAGATAGATCTGGAGGGTTATGCGATCGAATACGTGGACATTTATCACGTACCCAGCGACAACGAAGTTTGTATTTATGTTGAATATAATACTCCCGACATGGTGGGCATGGGTATTCCTGCCGGTGGTGTCGAATATAATTACAATACCGCTACAGGAGAGCTGTCTAAGCTACCTTCCCATCCCGGTCTTGGCTATGTTGATGAAGCAAATGCCCGCTACTCATTCTTTGAGCCGGGCGGTGACAGAAGTGCTGTAAGCCTCTGTTACGGGCGCCCACAATCGATCAACATTTATGACAAAGACCTTAAAATCATACGGACTATCACTATGGCTGACAGCGGGTATACGACCTATTATCTTTCTGTTGATTGGGCAAACAATGTTGTCATCTATTACGATGTCGACGACAAGCGCTGTTTATGCTACTCCATCGAGACCGGCGAATTGATATCCGGCATATATTTAACCGCTACACCTATAGATTACGCCGACGGCCTGATGTTTTTCTCCGGCACCTTTGAGGAGAACGGCAAAACAAGGGATGTAACGTATGTATGGGACTACCTGAACGGCGAAGTACCTGCAGAACCTGCGATTCCCACAGGCGAACGCGAGATCAAGCAGCGCTTCGAACTCGAAGACACCGTTGTAACTATTGAAGTGCCCGTGGATACTGAGAAAGATGACTTTTTCTTTGTGGCATATGAAAAAAAGACAGACAAAGAGATAAAGAGCATCTACTTCGAAAACTATATTGAGTGGTCTGACGGGCTCGAAGCTCCCCTTATTACAAAGGGAAAAAGCACTGTCATACTTGACAATTTAGACCCGTTTACCGGCGGGTCCAGATTCTATTCTTGTACACACCACTTTTATTTTTATGACTCCATGCTGAATGAGCTGGGTTCATTTGAGGTTAAAGGCTCACGTCGGCTCAATTCCTCATCCTACGACGAGGAAAACGGTATTTTCTCCTTTGAGTTTCAACCGGATTTTAATACGACGGTAATCTATGAATACAATATAAAAACCGGAGAGCTCAAAAAACACGATAAATAAGCCGGAAAGATAATTTGAGGAGATCATCATGAAAAAAGGGGTTATCGTTTCTATCGCACTTATTGCAGCAATGATCCTTGCTGCATGTGCGTCAACCAAAACAACACCGTCGCCGGTTCCGACAACCGGCGCAACACCGACGTCCACTTCATCGCCGACGCCGACGGGGAAGCCGGCTACACCTACGCCTACATCCACACCGACCGCAGTTCCGGCTACACCCACGCCCACGGAAGTACCTGCAACGCCGACTCCCACAGCGGTTCCGGTTCCGACTGCAAATCTTGAGCCTACGCCCATAACAAGCGGCACGGCAAGAGAGATCTTCCTTTCAAACTTTGCTAAAATGTCGCAGAAGGGACTGTATGCAACGCAGAAAATAGGTCTTCCGTCAGAACCGAGCCGAGTTTGGGATTATATGTTCAAGTCCGGCGACGCCCTGTTTGTTTGTACAAACAACTACAGTAAAGATTTCCGGTTGGCCAAATACAGCCTTTCCGACCTTGCACAGGTATCGCTTTTGTCCTTCGATGATAAATCCAAGTATTACTATTTGACCGATTATGATTATGACGATGATGAGCTGCTGGAAATACTTGAAAGTAAAGATACCGAAGACGCCGATATAGTTTATTCTTACTATGATCACAACTTTAATAAGCTCAAAGTCAAAGAATACAAGCATGTAACTTTGCCCGAATTCCCTTCCGTGTCTCTTATGGATTATGATTTGGAAAATAACCTATTCATCTACCAGGACGATAAAGTAGTATACAAATACGATCTCGGAACAGGCAAGCTCATTGAAGTCTTCAACATTTCGGCCATAACAGTGCCGGATAACCTTTATTTGGCCTATTGGAGCGTTAATGCCGTGGAGGCCAATGAATTTAAGATTTATGTTGAATTTAATCAAGGTAACGGAATCATCCCTGCAGCCTGGCACGAATACAAATACAATATTGACACAAAAGAGCTGACCCTGTTACCTGACGATCCGAGCGTCGGCTATTATGCTGAGGGCTATGAGGCTACTTCCATTTCTGAGCCCGGCGGAGAAAGAAAAGCATATTACTATTGTTCTCAGGGTCCCGCAACAATCAATATTTGTGACAAAGACTTTAATAAAATCCGTTCAATAGTTTTAAGCAACAACGGAGTTTCAGTACAGAAGTCATCATATTTCGCTGTTGACTGGAAGAACAATGTTGTCCTCTTCGATGATGCCGTGCCTAACTAGAACCATGATCTCGTTTTATGCTGCTACTCCATCGAGACCGGCGAGCTTATCTCGAAGCTTGAGACAAAAGGCAGTGTCTTTGATTTCGTGGACGGTCTGCTGTTCATCTCCGGCACCCTGGAGGAAAACGGCCAAACAAGGGATGTAACTTATGTCTGGGATTACTTGAACGGTGCAACCGGGGACGAGCCGATTTTAGTTGGTGACAGAACGAAACAGGAAAGTCGCGAGTTAAAAGACAGTATCATATGCGTTGAAACGCCTGAGAATTCTGCCCTCAAGGATTTCTATCTTGTAGCATATGGCAAAAAAACAGGCGAAGTAATAAACAGCGTATATTTTGACAGTTATTTCTCCCTGTATTATGATAATGTCTCATCCCCCTGGATAACAAAAGGTAAGGAAACAATAATAGTTGATATCAAAGAACCGGAAGATGATCGCACAGATAAATATTCTTATACACATCGCTTTTTTGTTTATGATTCAAAGCTGAACAAACTGGGTTCCTTTGAGGTTAAAGGCGAGGCTCATCTCGCGTCCGGATTCTACAACGAAGAAAACGGCATTTACATTTTCCCGAACAATCCGGATGATGACACCTATGAATTTAGCGAGTATAACATTAAGACCGGCGAGCTCAAAAAGCTTGATAAGGGAATCATAAAGGACGCAGGGAAATATCATAGTTTCTACGGTCTGCTCGATAAGACCAAACTGCTCTATACCGAAGCAGTTCAGGTAAACACGGATGCCGAGCCCCTTCGCTATTCATACGAATCATATCTGCTCGATCTTTATACGGGTGAAAAAGTCACCGTTGCTTTACCTCACGGAGATTTTGACAACACATATAACCGGGTACGTATCTTAACGGAATACACCGGCAAACGATATATCAATGGTGCATATCAGTGGCATTTTTTAATTCCATATTATGACACGGATCTGGGCGGCGAGCTTTATATCTGTGACACAGACGGGAAGAAAGTGAAGGTTGAGATCGGGAATCCGTGTGAGGCTTATACGCTTATACCCGATTGGAAAAACAACATCTTGATAACATGTGATTACCCTTGGCCCGGCGGAGATGGCGGCTCTATCAAATGCACATTCCGCTCCTACTCGATGGAAACCGGCAAACTTCTTGGGGAAAGCCCCTCGGTTGATGCTATATTGGAACAGTCGATCTATGACATTGATTCCGAAGAAGGCCTGCTGTACTTTGACGGCTCAGTTCTGTGGGAATATAAGAAATAAAAGCATTGTGTCAGAAATACAAGAATTTGAAAAGCGCCTCGCCGGCAAACCGGCGGGGCGCTTGTGCGTTCACTATCTTGAATTATAAACCGAATTCCTTGTAAAGCCGCTCTCGTTCAACTTTGTCAGAGGTGGCTTTGGCGATATCATCGTAACGGTGAGCTTCAATAAGCTTTTGAATGAGTGCCGAAAGACGTGCCTCGCCTTTGACAAGGCCTGTCGCTTCGCCTTCTGCTCTGCCCTCTGCTCTGCCCTCAGCTCTGCCTTCTGCTCTTGCTTCGGTCATATAGCGTTCCATTACTTCACACATAGCACTTAGTCCTCCTTCCGTAGTTTTAAGCCGCTGTACCTCGGCTGTGGTTTCCGGGAATTGCTCGTCATTAAGCTCTTTTTTGGTGAAACAGCTCATAAGATCCGCAATCCTTGAGCCGTCATTTACGGCGGTATTGACAAATACCTCATCGAAACCGTCATCGAATAATGCTCCTGTTTCTTTCAGACGCTTTTCAATGTGGTAAATCGTTTTGCCACCCTTGAATATATCGGTTTCCGATATGTAAACGATAAGAACATTGGTTACATCTTTGAAGGCGATTCCCGGTTCCGATTCATTTACAGTGATCATTGAACCGTTGTATCTCGCTCTTCTCGCGTGGTCGTCATTGTCAGAACGCTGAACCTCTATGTTGCACTTAGCTCCGTTACCAAGTGTACAAAGCGCATCCAACCTGACCGAACGCCCATAAATGTTATGTTCGTCTCCCTGTGTGACGACCTCTAAAACCTCAAGATCATCATCTTCAAGGATAACGCGCAGTATTTCCCGTACTGCCTTCTTGTTTGCCGCAAATGCCTCAAAGAATACATCATCTATAAGGCGAAGGTTCTTAATGTCGGCAATCTTTTCTTCATAAGTTTTCAAATACAGTCTCCTTGGTAGTGCATATTTCGAAGAGATCTGCAAATTCATTATACATTGCAAGCGGGATAGTGTCAAATTGTTTGGGATTTGAACTATTACAAATAACAACAAAAGCTCAGATCAAATCTGTAAATGATTATATGCTTTTCCAGATAATGTGTCAAGCAAAAATATGGAAAAATTATATTACATTGTTTCGGTAATCGCTTGAAGAAAAAAACGGGGACACTTCTCTTTAACAACATTGTCAGAAAGAACCGTCCCCGGTGATACAAATCGTTCCTTTCAGTCACAAAACATAATCTATCAGTGCAGAAGCGGATTGTTGTTTGCCCCTTTGGTCCTGTTCAAGCGCCCTCTGTTATGGTACAATTAAACAGGATTTTATAGTGAGGAGACAATGTCATGGAGTTGCGAGAAAATATGATGATCATCCTGTGCTTCACCGGTGTGGCGGTGCAGGGCTTTTATATCCTGTCCGAGATCAGGCAGAGCATGCTTGCTGCAGTTTTCCTTAAAGGCATTGCATCTGCAACCTTTGTGGCTGTGGGGTGGCTTGGCCTGTGCATTACAGGTGGCGGAACGCTGCCGCGGTTGATCCTGTGCGGCCTGATCCTTGGCGCGTTGGGCGATGTGCTGCTCAATGCCAGATATTTCGCAGGCAAACGGGAATCCGCCCTTTTTGTGGCCGGAGTGGTCTCGTTCTTTCTGGGGCACATCATGTATCTGATAGTGCTGATGTCTATCTCGCAAAGCCATGTGCCTGTTATCGTTTCGGCAGCCGTGATAGCGGCTGTGATCATCTGCGTTATGCAACGCACCGTCACTGCATCCGTTCCGATGAAGATCCTCGGCGGGGTATATGTCGCGACCGTTGTACTGATGGCCGTCGCAGCCGTCGGAAATGCCCTGGCTGTTCAGAACACCGGCCGTGTACTTTACGCTGTCGGCGCTGTTCTTTTCCTGTGTTCCGACATCATCCTGATATTCAATACCTTCGGTGAACGCACCAAAATGCTCTGGAGCGCAATATGCCTGGCGCTTTATTATCCCGGGCAGCTGCTGATCGCACTTACGCTGTATTTTGGACTCTGACAACAGTGTAAAAAAGGGAAACGGCGAAAAAGGAGACAGGCAAAAAATAAGAATGCCGGAATGCCAAAAAACCAAGGGAGCGTCAGATTCGACGCTCCCTTATCATTTGGTCCCGCAGGCACATATCATTTAAACTGCCTTGCAAACTGTGCCGCAGCCTTTAAGTCTTCCTCATTGGGTCTGCCCTTGTGGATCCCCTTGAATTCACCTCTGCAGTGGAATTCCCTTGCATCCATGGCTATACCCTTCTTGTCCGCAACAGACTTGACCTTCTTGTAGGTCGAGTTGAGCATCGCCGCCGAGCCGAAGTTGACTATCTTGCCTATCTTCCCGCTGTCAAGCGATTCTACGAATTTTCTGACCTCGGGATCGATAGAAAATGCATAGTATGAATTGCCCAGGAAGAGCAGGTCCACAGGCTCGTTTACAGGCTCGCTCAAAGGCAGCGCCTCAACGCCGAGCTCTTTTGCGACAGCTTCCGCAAGTTTCTTTGTGTTACCGGTTTTTGTGTAGTATCTTACTGCGTACGTCATGATCGTTCTCCTTTTTATTTGTTATGAGTATTTATGATTATATATTATTATTTCTTGATATTTTTAAGCCCGTTTGTTTACTTGTACCGTTTTTCCCGGCAGGGCGCCTTATCAGGATCTTTTCCGGGTGCCGCTCGCCTGATCAGGATCTTTTCCGATTGCCATGCGCCTGATAAATCCTGCGATCACAAGATAAATATATCCGATCACGAGCAGGAATACAAGCAGCGCCAGTATCCACCATGCCGTTCCCATGAAAGGCAGCCCCTTCGTGAAGCCAAATGCTCCGGCCGGGCTTCCCCAGTTGAGAAAGAAATACGGGTAATACGTCCCCTCGTAGAATTCCCATTTGAGGACATAGCCTATCCCCGCATAAATTGCATAAAGTACAGGCGGTATGATCACAAACAGGGTATTAATGCGTTTTATCTCAAAGGCCGTGCTCACAAGGAAGAAATCCAGGACCGCGGCAACCGGCACAACAAGATGCGTCAGCGTATTCGGTACCGTCCATGCTCGCGCCCCGAGCGTCGGGGCAAGAACAAAGCCAAACACAACGCCTGTAAGCGTTATGGCGATCGTCCCGACATACTTGACCACCGGCCAGACCCTGCCGGCAGAACGCGCCGTAAACATCAGGATACAGCCCGTGATGCAGATAATCGCTATCGCGATGTTCGACTGTATCGTAAAATACATGAACACCCTTCTGCCGCCCATGAACGACTTGCTTCCGGCGATCGCGCTCATTACCGTGCCCGTGACGGCAGACACTGCCACTATACATTTCAACACGAAACTTATCAGTTTTTGTGCTTTAGACAGACCTTTCATTCTGCCACCTCCGTTTTCTGTTTTAATCATTCAGGAACAGGTAAAGGATCCTGTATAGCTCCTTTGCGTCCTTTTCACTAAGATTATTGTTGCTGCAGGCGATCTTCATGGGGATGTCCTTGCAGGCCTCCTTAAGGCGTTCGCCTTCCGGAGTGATGCTGATGAGCGTGATCCTCTCATCTTCTTTCGATCGTTCCCTTGTTACGTAGCCTGCCTTTTCAAGCCTTTTCAAGAGCGGTGTCAGCGTCCCCGCATCGAGGTAGAGCGCCTCTCCAAGCTGCCCCACGCTGACCTTTTCCTTTTCCCACAGCACCATCATCACGATGTATTGTGTGTAGGTGAGCCCCAGCGGCTTTAAGAAAGGCGTGTAACTGCCCGTGATCTTTCTTTCGCACGCGTAGAGCGGGAAACATATCTGATTCTTTAATAACAACTGTTCATATTCCTGTGCCATAACTCCTCCGTAACCCTAAACCCCATGTCCATTTCCCTGTACCTGAGCTTTTTTGCAGCCCTGTAATCCGGTCTTTTTGGGGGATATACTTCAATGATTTTATTATATAAAACTATCAGTCCGAAGACAACATGATCTGCTCAACATCTGCCCTTCTTTCGTACAGGGTGCAGCCGCCGGGATGATCCTCTAACAGATATCCGCCATCCCTGAGCTTCCTGAAAAGCCTCGAGTTCATCGCTTCTTTAAGGGATGTGTCGCGCACATTGATGTCCGAATACGGTGAGAACGGACAGGGTTCCGCTCCGCCGTGAGAGTTTATGTGGAAGAAGCCTCTTCCTGCGGCAACGCATCCGCCTGAGCTCTTTTCATCGCCCGGGAACGAGATAAATACCATCTCTTCATGGGTCTTGCGCAGGCGCGCGATCTCGCTTTTAAGATACTCGCGCTCCGCATCTCCCGGCGCAAGCTCCTTTGAATCCTCCGTAACAGGCACAAACTCAACGAATATCACCGCTTTGCAGCCTCTTTCGGAAAGTCCGCCGATGAATTCCTCAGAGGAAACCTCCTTAAGATTTTCTGTCGTGACCGTTACCGAAGCGCCAAAGATAAGGCCTCTTTCCTTAAGTTCCTCCATTCCTGTAATGAGCTTGTCGTAAACGCCCTCACCGCGCCTTGCATCCGTCACTTCGCGCTCGCCTTCGATGCTGAGTATCGGGATCAGGTTGCGTGACTTGTCGAAAAGTTCGAGATAATTTTTATTCAGATAAGTCCCGTTCGTGAATATCGGGAAGAGGATGTTCTGTTTTGTTGCGGCAGCCTTTATAACATCAGGCCTAAGCATCGGCTCGCCGCCCGCGAGAAGGATAAAGCTTACGCCAAGATCATCCGCCTCTTCAAAGACTTTGCCCCACTCCTCACCTGTAAGCTGTTTTACGGGTTCCGCATCGGTAGTTGCGTGGTTACACCTCGAATAACAGCCAGCACAGTGCAGGTTGCAGCTGCTGGTTATGCTTGCGATAAGGAAAGGCGGAATGTGCTCACCCGCTTCTTCCGCTTTTCGTCTTTTCTTTGATGCCGCCCTGCTTGCAAGTGCAAACTTTGCCATGAATATGCTTTCTTTGGGATTCTTTATCGTAGCCCGCACTGCCTCGGAAACCACACGCTCCACGCCGCGCGTCATATATGCCTGGATATCGAAATTCTCTTCCATAGTCGACTCCTTTCCGGTCACGAAAATTATCTTTTGTCACATTATATTGCGTGCAATATATTTTGTCAAGAGTTTCTTAAACCGGCGGATCCCGCAAGAATACAAGCATAAAAAAAGCGCCCCACCGGCAAACCGGCAGAGCGCTTGTGCGTTCACTATCTTGAATTATAAACCGAATTCTTTGTAAAGTCGCTCTCTTTCTGTTTTGTCGGAGGTGGCTTTGGCGATATCATCGTAACGGTGGGCTTCAGATCAAATCTGTAAATGATTATATGCGTTTCCAGATAATGTGTCAAGCAAAATATGGAAAAATTATATTGCATTGTTTCGGTAATCACTTGAAGAAAAAAGTGGGGACAATTCTCTTTGACAACATTGTCAGAAAGAACCGTCCCCGGTGATACAAATCGTTCCTTTCAGTCACAAAACATAATCTACTAGCACAGAAGCGGATTGTTGTCGGAATGAAATTGTTAATAATTTGTTGATTTCGCGCGGGATGCGTGATAGAATGAGACTTGGATCCGAAGAATAAGCGTTTCCGGGTTTTGCCGAAATAACCACGTTTTCCGGGTCCGGAGGAGGGAAATCAAGTATATGAAAAAATGTTTTGTTCTATCGGCTGTGATCCTTGCAGCCATGATACTCGTTGCCTGTGAATCCGGCAAGACAACGCCAACATCTATACCGACATCCGGCGCAACACCTACCGCAACGCCCACGAGCACACCGACGCCTACAAGCACACCGACACCTACGCCGACGCCCGTGATCTCGGATATGTCCGGGAGCAGCTTTTTAGAGTTCTTAACCGCCACATCGCAAAAAGGTCTCTATTCTGCCAAGCTTACGGAAATAGACCACCTTACCGAACCCTATAAAACGCTTCTTGCAGGTGTAAATATCCCGGATGGCCGCAAGATATATGTTATGGAGGACAATTCGGAAAAGATCACTTTCTACGATCCTGTAGGCGTGTTTGCTTATTCCGTCAATAAAAAGACCGGTGAAATATCAATCTTTAGCCCTACTACCCGCTCTTTCAACACTATATTAAAAGAACCCGGTGGAAAGAATCGCTCTATATCGCATTACAACAACAAGTATTTCGCCATAGATGACAGCCGCAAGGATGTTATAATAACCGCAACAGATGATGAAGTCTCGAATCCCATATATGCTGACTGGAAGAACGATGTTCTATTGACACAGAATACTGTCTGGACAGAGCCCGGCGAGCCTCCATATACCGAATACCACTGCTATAAAATGGAAACGTACGGCGAGCTGGTCTCTGAATTAATTGTTCCCGGGCAGGAAGAGGCTTTCATAGATCCAGAATCAGGATTATGTTTTGTATTTTTCAACAACATGTTGTATGTATGGGATTACAATAACAGCGTGCCCGTTGACAAGTACGCTTTTTACACCCACACAAGGATAGGTAAAGCAGATACTTCGGCTGAGATCGAAGCAATCCGTTCAGAACTTGAACAGCAGTACAAGATCTATATTGATATCAATACCGAAACGGCAGCAAGCATTTTTGATGAAAGCTGCACCGATAACAGCAGGATCCTTAAAGCCCTTACTGCGGTAAAGAATACTCTTAAGCTCTGTCCCGACAGTGTTTTCGCAGATATTTACCATACATACTTCAGAACATACTGTATCGCTCTTGGCGGCAAACTCCGCGGCCCGGTTGAAAACGATTCCTTAAAGAAGGACGACAACGGTGTTTCGGCAAAATCAGACGACATGTACGAGCACTATCGTATTTTCGATATCAGTACCGCTGATGAAAAGTCGCTCGAAGGAATAATCAAAGAGGCTCTTACAGATGATATCGATAACCTGTTGCCAAGGAAAGGCCGGGAAGAAGACTACGGACAGGGAGCACCCAACTGGCCGCAAGGATGCTTCAGGTTTGAAAACACTATTATAGCTATCGAAACATATAACTCTTTCCTGGACGATTTTTATCTTGTGTTATTTGATGCAAAAACAGACAAGGAGGTAAAGCGCAGATACTTCGAATATGGCTATTTATACGTGGATTCCATCGATAATCCCGAGATCCTTACGGGGAAGAACAGTATCGTAGTTGACCTCCGTGAATGGTTAGGTCTTAGTTCTGACGACCGCACTTATTTACACCATATTTATATTTTTGATGCAGAGCTAAACAGGATTGCCTCTTTTGAAGCCTATTCCTATGGCTCGCCTTACCTCGGACGTGAATTCTATAACGAAGAGAACGGTCTTCTCATCTTCCGTAGCAGCTTCGAGGATTCCGTGGAAGAGTACAGTGCGTATAACACAAGTACCGGCGAAATAAAAAAACTGTTCCGGAGCAACAAATCACCTTATTTCCATGGGTTGATCGACAATACAAAACTCCTCTACACCGAAACAGAGGAGGAAACCACGAGCGACAACAAGCCCCGTTATTGCATTAAAACATATACCGTAGATATTATCACGGGTGAAAACAGTGCGACTGCACTGCCTGTCGCGGGCTATTGCGACAATAACCGCTTTATGGAAAGGATCAAAACCGAAAGCACCGGAAAAAAATATGTCTACGGTCTTGATGATCCGGATCAGGCTGAGATCATTATCTATGATATCGACGGTAATACCAATGTGAAGGTGGAGATCAACAAGTGGAGTGAGACATTGACGATGATCCCCGACTGGAAGAACAATATCCTGATAACATGCGATTTTGCCCATCCGGGCGGTGATATAACCGTAACCGGCAAATACCGTGCATATTCAATGAAAACCGGAAAGCTGATCGCCGAAGGTCCCACCTGTTCATACGGCTCTGATGGTATTGGTGTTTTAACCATTGACTCCGAAAACGGCAGGCTTTATGAAGGTTCCTTTCTCCTTTGGGAATACATGAAATAATACAAAAAGCCGGATTCCCCGGGCATAAAAGAACGGCTGCACAGCGGATAAAACCGTTGTGCGGCCGTTTTACTTTATCACGGAAGACCAGAGAACCGTCCCCTGGTTGTTTTACTTTATAAGATCTTCTACTACTGCGCTTGCAAGCACAAGACCTGCGGCGGCAGGTACAAAGGCTATGCTGCCGGGAGTTGAACGCCTGCCGGGGTCTGTGCCTTCTGCTGTTGCAGGGATCGGGTCCTCGTCTGAAAAAACAACCTTCAAGTGCTCTATGCCGCGTTTTTTCAGTTCTTTTCGCATAATGCGCGCAAGGGGGCAGACCTTGGTCTTGCTTATGTCCGCCACCTGAAAACGCGTGGGATCAAGCTTATTTCCGGCGCCCATGGCGCTTATCAAGGGAACGCCTGCTTCCATGGCGCGTTCTATTATCGAAAGCTTGGCAGTCACTATATCTACGCAGTCTACCACGTAATCGTAGGAAGCAAAATCGAATTCCGAAGCGTTTTCGGGAAGGTAAAAGCAGTTCCTGGCTTCTACTTCCGCCTCAGGGTTAATCGAGTGAATGCGTTCTGCCATCACATCCACCTTGGCTCTTCCTACAGTATCAACGGTCGCGATTATCTGCCTGTTGATGTTGGATTCCGAAACCACATCCCTGTCGACAAGTACAAAGCTTCCGACGCCGCTCCTTGCAAGGGCTTCGCAGACATAGCCGCCTACGCCTCCCACTCCGAAGACCGCAACCTTCGAACCGGCAAGCTTTTCAACCGAATCTTCACCTATAAGCAGGGCTGTGCGCGAAAAACGCTCACAAGTCTTATTTTCCACAACGTTACTCATGCCATTCTCCCAAGAATATCTTAAGAACAAGTTTACACGGGTTTATGTCAAAAAGCAAGCCGCGATCCTGATAAGCATTTACAGAAAAATTGACAAATTGAAATTGACAGTACAGCGTTTTGATGGTACAATGATGACATAGTGAAAATGACAAGAAAGGACGAATATCATGAAGAGTACTCTAACATTCGAATCAGCACTCAAAAGAATTGAAGACTTGGAAAAGGAAAACGCTGAGTTAAGGGAGGAACTTGAATACTTCAAAAAGCGAAAAGCCAGTGGTCGCCAAAAGCATAATGCAAAGTGGATGGGTATATATAATGATTTTGTCCTTTGCTACGAACAAGGGATGACGCTGGTCGAGATTGCTGAAAGAAACGGGATCAGTGAGCGAAGCATGTACAGATATAAGGCATATTATGACGAGTTGCGGAATAAGAGCGGAAAATAGTTCAAATAAGAATCATGCAGTTTAAAACTTGACACCCTACATTGTAGGGTATATACTAAAGGTGAAATAATGAATCAATCAATGATCGGAAGAACATTTATCGAATTGCCGCTGTTTTCTAAGAGATGGTCCGAGATCGGTCTTGGAGAAAACGAATTACTTGCTTTACAGATCATGCTGTTAAAAGATCCCGAATCAGGCCCTGTGATCGAAGGTACAGGCGGGATAAGGAAAGTAAGATTCCCATTGGTAAACAAAGGGAAAAGCCACGGTTTAAGGGTATGTTATACAGACTTTGAAGAGTATGAAGTCACTTTCCTGATTACCGCCTTTAGCAAAAAAGAGCAGGACAACCTGTCTGACGACGAAAAGAAAACATTGAAGAAATTAGTAAAAACCCTGAAGGAAGAAGTAGCTAAGAATCGGAACGGAGGAATGTCATGACATCACTGTTTGAGGATCTGAAAGAGGGCTTAAATCAGGCTATAGCTTTCGAAAAAGGCAAAGGCAAAGCTAAGGCTAGGCGACTGATAATAATGCCTGTTAAGAAGTATTCAAATGATGAGATCAAGACAATACGTAACCGCGCCGGAATGACGCAGAATACTCTTGCCAAATACCTTGGAGTATCAAAGAAAACAGTTGAAGCCTGGGAAAACGGAAGAACCCATCCCACCGGACCTGCCTACAGATTGTTGGAGATATTGGAGCAAGGAAGAGAAAAAGAGTGTTCATTCGTCACCACGGACGATGATAACCGAGAATAATACGCAGGAAACTTACCGTAATTCCTGTGCTTTTTGTAAGCAAAAGGCCGCGGCCGTCGCATGTTCTGTGCGACCGTCCGCGGTCCTGTTTATTCTTCTTCCTTCTTCACTATCATTTCCCCAAGCGTCCTCCAGCCAAGCTGGGCGCATTTTACGCGGGCGGGCATGTGGGAAATGTCCTGCAGCGCCGCTGCCTCGTCAAGCTCCTCGAGTTCTTCCTCGGTGGTCTCGCCCTTTATCATCCTGTTGAACAGGTCGATAAGCTTTTCCGCCTCTTCAAGCGGTTTCCCGATAACAAGATCGAGCATCATATCCGCGGAAGCCTGAGAAATGGCGCAGCCTGTGCCGTTGTAGGAACCATCTGTAATAACGCCGTCCTCGACTACAAGCTGCAGGTTGATATCGTCTCCGCAGCTGGGGTTGATGCCCCGGCACACCTGCGTAGGCGCGTCGAGGTCGTATTTATGTGTGGGGTGGAGATTGTGCTCATTCACTATCTCCCTGTACATTTGCTTAAGATCCATAACCAAGCTCCTCACGAACTCTTGCGAGGCTCTGCACAAAGCGCATTACCTCGTTCTCTGTGTTGTAGAAATAAACGCTTGCCCTGCAGGTGGAATTCACCTTCATGTACTGCATAAGGGGCTGCGCACAGTGGTGTCCCGCCCTGATGCAGATGTGGTCCGCATCAAGTATCGATGCAACATCATGCGGGTGACACCCGTCAATATTAAAGGTCACGATGCCGCAGTGCTTTGCGGGATCCTTGTCTCCGTAAACCGTAACATGCGGGATCTTTGCCATCTCCTCCATGAGGAGCGCAGTGATCTTCTCTTCGCGATGCCTTACGGCGTCAAACCCGAGAACGTTGAGATAGTCGATAGCTGCGCCAAGTCCTACCGCTCCCGCCGCATTCACGGTACCCGCCTCAAACTTGTGCGGAACTTCGGCAAATGTCGCGTCCTCGCGGGTAACATACTCTATCATTTCTCCGCCGGTAAGGAACGGCGGCATTTTCTCGAGCAGCGCCTTCTTTGCGTACAGCACGCCGATTCCCATGGGCCCGAGCATCTTGTGCCCGGAAAATACATAGAAATCAACGTCAAGATCCTGCACATCAACTGCCATGTGCGGCGCTGCCTGCGCTCCGTCCGCAACGATCACGGCCCCGAAGGAATGCGCAAGCGCAGCGATCTTCTTTAAGTCTTTCGGCTGGCCGAGCACATTTGAAACATGCGCGATTGCAACGACCTTAGTCTTTGGCCCGATCTTGCTTTCAAGTTCCTCGTCGCTGTACGCGCCGTTTTCGTCGCATTCGAGCCATACAAGCTTCGCCTTCTTTTCACGGGCTACCATCTGCCAGGGCAGGATATTGCTGTGATGCTCCGAAACGGAAACGACGATCTCGTCGCCCTCGTTCACGAAAGCCCTGCCGTAGCTGTAAGCCACAAGGTTTAAGGACTCCGTCGAATTCCTCGTGAAGACGATCTCTGAAGCGCTCTTTGCGCCGATAAACCTCGCAACCTTCTTCCTTGCACCCTCGTAGGCTTCGGTAGCGTTAATGCTCCACTCGTAAAGCCCGCGCATGGGATTTGCGTTCATCTCCTCGTAGAAAGCCGTTATCGCGTCAGTCACCTCTTTTGGCCGCATTGAAGTTGCCGCATTATCAAAATATATATAATCTTCGTTTAAAAGCAGCGGAAAATCCGCCTTTGAACCTGTCACTTAAAAGCCTCCCTGATAAAGCCGTTGATGCGGCCGATGGTCTCTTCGTGCGGGATGGATGATGCAAGCTTTACAAGCCTGCCCTTCGTCACGAGCATCTCCGCCTGCGTCTTGTCAATGCCGCGTGTCCCCATGTAGAACAGCATATCCTTCGCAAGATTGCCCATGGAGCCGCCGTGACGCCCCTTCACATCCTCTTCTTCGGTAAGGATCACGGGGATGGTCCTGTTCACAACATCATCATCAAAAAGCAGGACATCCTCCTGCTCGTCGCCCGTTGAACCGGCAGAGCCCCTGCGGAAATCTATCGTTCCGCGGAAAGTCTTTGCTGCGCCGCTCCTAAGCGACCCCTTCACGTTTATGTTTGACTCCGTGTTCTTTGCGCGCTGGAAGGTGTGATAGTTTATATCAAGCTCCTGGGAGTTTTCCGCAAGATAACCCGTGTTTATCGTAAAACGCGAGCCGTTGCCGAACTGGTCCGTCCTGCAGCCGGTGTATGTTTTTCTGCCGCCCAGAAGGAGCTGTGACAGCTCAAATCCGGCTTTTTCGTCAAGGTACGCACCGTAGTCGTCCAGAACCATAAAACCGTTTCCTGCAAGGTTTACGTCGATCACGCGCACATCCGCGTTTTTACCGGCGAATACACGGATTTCGGAAAGCAGCTGGCCGCCGGCCTCTTTTTCGCTGTCCCTTACGAACAGGAAAACAGCCTTTGCGCCGTCGCCCACTGTTATCGCGCAGCGCTCGGCGAAGTCTTTCTCCCCCTTAAGATCAAGGGTGATTATCACAGGCTCCGCAAGCTCTGTTCCCGCAGGAACGTCAAACAGCGTTACGGAATCCATGTGGGAATCGAGATAATCCGTATAATCCGCGCCAAGTCCCGTTACAAGGCGCTGTTCAAGATACACAGGCTGCTTCCCCGCAACAACGGATTCCCGGGGAACCTGTGACGTTTTCTCTTCAAACAGCCCGCTTACGGCCTTTGCCGTCATTTCCGATATTTTAACCGCTGCCGGCGCTGTTATCACCGGCGCTGTCTTTTCAAATCCATCGGCAACCTGCACCCTTGCGCTGTTTATGCGCAGCGTGTTCCAGGTAGGGACAGGAAGCCTGTTTACTGTAATATTTCCCATCAGCTCGTACTTCCTTCCATCTCAAGTTTGATAAGGTTGTTCATCTCTGCGGCATACTCTAAGGGCAGCTCTTTGCTTATCGGGTTTGCAAAGCCCGAAACTATCATGGCCCTTGCCTCAGATTCGGAAATTCCGCGGCTCATAAGGTAGAACACCGCTTCGTCCGAAATACGCCCTATCTTCGCTTCATGTCCCACATCGCAGTCCGCGGTGCGGATATCCATGGCAGGAATGGTATCGGAGCGGGAAATGTCATCAAGCATCAGCGAATCACAGTCCACGGAAGCCTTTGCGCCTTTTGCGGAAGTCTTTACCTCGACAGAGCTTCTGAAAGTGCCGATGCCGCCGTCCTTAACAAGCGATTTTGCCGTAACGAGCGATGAGGTATTCTCACCTATGTGGACCATCCTGCAGCCCGTATCAAGATTCTGACCGAGGCCCGAGAATGTGATGCCTGTGTATTCACAGTCAGAATCGTTCCCTTTGAGGATAGTTGTGGGGTACAGGTATGAAACATGGGATCCGAAGGACCCGGAAACCCACTCCATGCGCCCGCCTTCCTCAACTATGGCACGCTTGGTGTTAAGGTTGTACATATTCTTCGCCCAGTTCTCGATAGTCGAATAACGGAGCCTTGCATTCTTCTTTACGAACAGCTCTACGCAGCCTGCATGCAGGTTTGCAACATTCCACTTCGGAGCGGAACAGCCCTCGATAAAGTGAAGGTCTGCGCCTTCGTCTACTATTATCAGGGTGTGCTCAAACTGGCCGGCCCCCTTTGCGTTGAGACGGAAATAGGACTGGAGCGGAACATCAACTTTCACGCCCTTTGGAACGTACACAAACGAACCGCCCGACCACACGGCCCCGTGAAGCGCCGCAAACTTGTGGTTTGTGGGCGGCACGAGCGTCATGAAGTACTCCTTCACCATATCGGCATACGGCCCGTTCAGCGCGCTTTCCATGTCGCTGTAGACAACGCCCTTCTTGGCAACGTCATCCTGAAGATTGTGGTAAACAAGCTCCGAATCGTACTGGGCGCCGACTCCGGCAAGGAACTCGTGCTCCGCCTTCGGGATCCCGAGGCGGTCGAAGGTCTGCTTTATCTCCTCCGGGACCTCGTCCCATGAGCCCTTCATCTTTGTCTTAGGACGCACATACGTCACGATATTGTCCATATTTAAGCCGTCAATCGGGCTGCCCCACTGCGGCATTTCAAGTTCGTTGTAAAGCTTTAAGGATTTAAGCCTGAACTCGAGCATCCACTCCGGATCGTGCTTCTCCTCCGATATCTGCCTTACTATATCCTCCGTCAGGCCTTCGTTTACCGAGAATTCATCTGTTCCTTCGTCACGGAAATCGTAGATGGAATCGGCCCGATTGTCGAAATAGGCATTGACGTCTTCCCTGCTCACGGTCTTTTCCGCAAGCTTTTCATTTTCACTCATTTGTGTCTCCTTACGCAAACTGTTCAAAGCCCTTGTCACCGATCTGTTTTATGATCTCCGGACCGCCTTCTTTAACGATACGGCCGTGTACCATAACGTGGGTATGATCGACCTTAAGCGCTTCAAGGATGTTGGCATTGTGAGTAACTATCAGTAGCGCGCCTTCGGTTCTCTGCATATACTCGTTGATACCCTTCGATACGGTACGTACAGCATCAACATCAAGACCGGAATCTGTTTCGTCGAGGATGGCAAGCTTAGGCGCAAGCATGAGCATCTGCAGGATCTCTGCCTTTTTCTTCTCGCCGCCCGAGAAGCCGACGTTCAGGTCACGCCCGGCGTAAGAAGGATCCATGTCCAGAAGCTTCATGGTCTCTTCAAGCTGCTTTTTGAACTGGATTATCTTGATGGGCTTGCCTGTTTTCTGCCTTATCGAGTTGCGGATAAAGCTTTCAAGCGAAAGCCCCGGAACCTCGAGCGGGTTCTGGAAAGACATGAACATACCGGCATTTGCCCGCTTGTCCGCGGACCAATCTGTAATATCTTCACCGTCGAAGAATATCTTTCCGCCGGCAACGGTGTAAACGGGGTTTCCCATAAGCGCATTGCCAAGCGTACTCTTTCCTGTGCCGTTCGGGCCCATAAGAACGTGGGTCTCACCAGGATTGATAGTCAGGCTGACATCATGCAGGATACGCCCGCTCTCGATATCAACCGAAAGGTCTTTTACTTCAAGTAATTTCTGTGACATGGTTTGCCTCTTTCGTTTATGTGATTCTTGTGTTTTCTTCGTTGAAATGCCGCCTACCGCGTTTTTGCGGCAACGCTGTTGCCCTGTGATTTCCGGGTTTTGCTCAGTTCACGCAGCCCGACATGCCTTCCGAGCGCCCTTCCATTGCATCATTCTCGTCAACAAGCTTTTGAAGGCTGATGGAATCGACACACCCTTCTATGGCTTCATTCACGCTTTTCCAGACGATGCCGGTGACACAGCTTTTAGAATGCTCGCAGGCCTTTTCGTCAGGCGACACGCAGGAAACGACTTCGATCCCGCCCTCGCAGGCACGGAGCACATCCCCGACGGATATCTCCTCTGCCGCCTTAGCGAGCCTGTAGCCGCCGTTTTGTCCGCGCACGCTCTTTATAAGCCCTGCCTTCTTTAAGGAGCTTATAAGCGTCTCCAAATAGCTTTCGGAAATATTCTGGCGCTTTGAGATGCTCTGAACCGACACCGTCTCACCGTTTCTCTCGTTAATGGCAAGATCGAGCATCGCCCGTAAGCCGTAGCGCCCTTTTGTAGATATTTTCATGAGTCTCTCCGCAATTCCTACTAAATTGGTGTGAATTAACCTTGCATACTTTAGCACAGAAAATACAGGTTGTCAACAAAAAAGTGAGTCAGTGGGGTCGTTTCTCGGTGACTCACGCAAAAAGCATCTTTAACGTTCTTTTATATATTTTAATATTTTCGTTTTCATGTTATAATCAAACAGGAAACAATATCAGGCAAAGCCATATATAGTAGGCGCTGACTTTTGAGGAAAGTACAACTACGAAAAAAGACAGGGAGATTGCATATGCGATATCGGGTATTGACAGCTATTTCAATTTTGGTTATTGCGTTATTGGGAGGAAGGCTTTTGGCACAGGGTTGGGAACAGGAAAATAACCATGTAAATGAAACGGAAAAAGCTCCAACCGATTCCGTTATTTCCGAGCAGAAATGCGATACCGATAGGGACAACGATGTGAAGGGGACTTTTATAACGGTGCCCGATGAACAACTAGAAAAGAATTTTGGTGTTCCCGAGGAAGTGTTACGATTGGATACTTCAAAGCTATTGGACTACTTTTGGAATTCGCCTTTTTTGCTTTGTGACATTATTAGCAGATCGTCTTTTGAAGTGAATAGCGGCAGCATTACAGATTCGGGTTCTGTAAGTGTAACAACGGATTATTCCTGGAATAAGGCATTTGCCGAACTGATCAAAAGGGAAGACTTCCTGCCAGAACTTGAAAAGAAAGCCCGAACGGTTTATGAAGATACCGAAATGGCTTTTGGAATAAGTAAGCTGCAAGCAATTCTTTCACAACCCACAGTTAAGGAATTGATTGGTAACAACCGTTCTGGTGATACTGATTGTCGGATGCTTGAAAGAATAATCGAGGACGATGCACAATCTAGTAGCAGAGCAGCGTTTTATCTTAATGGTATAGGATATAATTGGGGAGGAACGGTTTATTCCGCCGGCAGTAATAACGGAACTTCTTATTATACCGCAGATAGTGACTGGAGTAGTACAACTATTAGTAATATAAATAACACAATCTTTTCGCAATATGGTCTTAATCCGATTTACACGCCTACGACTAAATACAATTGTCATTCGTATGCTTGGTACCGTAGCCACAACGGAAATATGAAATGGATACCAAATCCGGATGCATTTCGATATGATTCCGTTTGTAGCGAGGTGACCCCGTCAACAGTGCATGAAAAGGACATTATTGTCTATTTGAATGCAAATTATTCACCTGAGCACTCAGGAGTTGTATGGAGTATAACAGATGGAAATATTACCATACGCTCAAAATGGGGTCAGTCGGGTGTTTATGATCATCCGATTACAAATGTTCCAGCCAACTACTACTTTAATAGCAATGGCGTAATGGTAGTGTATTACAGGTATCATGATTATCACAGCCAGTATGCCGGCCAGGAATATCATAGCGGTAACAGCCATTATTATCTCTATGCCGATACCTGCAGTGTTTGCTTGAATCAGACAAACTTCCATTGGGTTGAAGTCCCCTGCAGTGGGCCGCCATGCATCCTTCCTTATATGAGTATTCCAGCGGAAGATGAAGAACAATAGGCTATTTGCAGGAATATGGAATGTGCTTTTTTGCACATTCCTTTTTTGTGCGAGCGCGCAAATGAGTCAGTGAGAAACGACCCCACTGACTCACAAACCCGCACAACAAAAAAGGACCCACACCAATCGGTGTGAGTCCCAAAAAATCAGTATCGGATCAATCTCAAGCCTTCGGGCCTGCTGCTACAAGAGCCTTGCCTGCCTCGTTGCCTTCGTATTTCTTGAAGTTCTTCTGGAATCTCTCAGCAAGATCCTTAGCCTTTGCTTCCCACTCGCCGCGATCCTGGTAGGTGTCGCGGGGATCAAGGATGCCCCATGCCACGCCGTTAAGCTGTGTGGGAACCTTGAAATCGAAGATCGGGATCTGCTTGGTAGGAGCGTTGTTAACGTCGCCGTTAAGGATGGCATCGATGATACCACGGGTATCCTTAATGGAGATACGCTTGCCGGTTCCGTTCCAGCCTGTGTTTACAAGGTAAGCCTTAGCGCCGGACTTCTCCATCTTCTTAACGAGCTCTTCTGCATACTTTGTAGGATGAAGCTCAAGGAATGCCTGGCCGAAGCAAGCTGAGAATGTAGGTGTAGGCTCG
>JAEEGQ010000060.1 GCA_016280395.1 Lachnospiraceae bacterium
CGGTTTGCCTGAGACATGTCAAACATCACTTTCTGCGGCTGCAGTTCTTTTGTGATCCCCATGTAAATACTGCCGTTTTCGTACATCTACATTCTCCTCCGAAATCTTTTTAGATAATCCGGTGTTTTATAAAACAAAACCCGACGAATAGTATACCATTTCACAAAAAAAACGGCAACAGATGGCGTTGCCGTTTAAGATTTATTTTTCCTTTTATTCTACATTTGTAGTATATCTCTTACCCACTACATCTTGTATGCAACTGTTGCATAAAAATACCCGCTGAAAAATATTCTCATTTTCAAAGCGGGTATTGGCGCGTTATTTTGGTATAATATATAAAATTGTCAGACTCTCATTCCCATGCGGTGAGTTTTCAGATTTTTTATATTTGGTCTCTATCTCACCACACCGAATCCGAGTATGGTGAACTCCTTCTCTTCATCGCCATTGTGCATCCTGATCTCGACCTTGTGGTGACCGGTCTCCTTGTCGTTAAACACGATCATCGGATGACAGTGCACCCATCCGACCTTATGCGGATCGCAGGATATTTTTAAAGCGCCGTTATCAAAAACATCGGCAATGCCCATCTTCGGAGAAGACCCGTCCTTGAAGATAAGGAACAGTGCTTTGCAGTCAAGCTCAATAGTGAACGGGCGTGTCCCGGATGTATGCATGTAATTGTCCGTAAACTGAGGTGTGAGCGTCAGATCGAAATCTCTCTCTACCGCCTGCAGCACCTTATCAGTGCCTGTGAAATCACCTTCGTCGACCTTGACGTCGGAAGGAATGCTATTTCTGTCGATCAGGAAAACATCGTCAAAATCACATCCGATCGCAGGAGAAGCAGGTCCGACGGGATTGGCTTTTATTTCAGGCTCCGCTCCGTTTAAAAGAGAATCCGCGGCTTTTTCAAGTATCTTTCCTATTCCGCCCGCCATGATCACATGGCCGATGTTTGTAGGATGGAACTGGTCGTAAAAATATTCGTTTCTGCGGATCAGCGCATTTTCCTGGTCTTTCCTTGTAAACTCCGGAGTCACGGCGCACTTTGCGGATGACATTGGAAGATCGTACCTTAAACCTACAGGCGAAAGCCTGTCCTCAAGGTTCCAGTCGTCGGCAAACACAGCAAATTCAAGTATCACGGCAGGTGAATTTTTGCCCTTAAGTATGTGACGAACGAGCGACTCATAGCATACGCCTTTTGTCTCGTCGTCCGCATCGTTTACGGCAAACTCGATGACCACGATATCCGGCTCGACTTCTCCGTTTTTACGCACATCGCGGTCATAGCGGAGTATTCCGAGCTCCGAAGGTGTCCCTCCGATGCCCGCTTTAATGTACGAAACATTGGTAAAAGGCTTTACTCCCGCAAGGCCGCAAAGCTTTAAGTAAGTAAGATATGCATAGCATTTCTCGTTTATCGGGACCGCGCCCGCGCCCTGTGTGATGGAACCGCCTATAAATGCAACGGTGACCTGCTTTCCGTCTTTTGCGTCACGTAACGCCTTTGCGATTCTTTCGGTATTTCCGTAATTTGTGACGGATCTCGCGATCATGGCTTTAAAGTCGGGAGAAGTGGTATCCACTATCCTGTCGGGGAGCGCCTCGGGCACTTCAAACTCAGGATAAGTGTAGAGCTTTACGGTTACATCCGCGAGCACATCGGGAGTGTCAAATTCAAATCTGATCTGCCCCACAACGTTGTCGTCACCCGACCATTCGACTTCCGAAAGGTCGATATATTCCTCCGCGCCGCTTAAGTGTATCTCTTTTCTGATCGTCGTTCCCGAAACATAGGGATCTTTTTTTCCGTAAAACTGCAGGCAGAAAAAAGCTGTCTCAGGCTTTCCTTTGCTGTCCGGAGCATTTTCCGCGTTTATTCCGATGCCCTTGATAAAGCTCTTAAAGCCTTCCGCAGTGGTGAGGAGCTTAAGTTCGTTCTCATCGGTGATGTTTCCCGTGATCTTTGCGGCATTTGCTATCCTTCCGTCCATATAAAGGAACTGCACATACTTTCCGTCGGGCTGTTTCATCCCGCATACGGATTTGTGCTTCATGAGATAAAAGAATTTCCCTTTTGCGACGGCATCAGTCGGCGTCTTTCGTTCCATAGACCATGATCCTTTCTATGATCACTCCTGCTTCCAAAGCAGCGATGCAGAGCCTGTTCACGCCCTTCACCGCATTTATTGAAAACTCCGTTCTTCTTTCGTTTGCTATCACATCTCTGCACCAGCGGGGATCTGAATTTTCACCGGCTTTAAAATCCGACGGTACAAGATTCAGGATCTCAGGTACATCATCATTTGACGAAACAAAAACATTCAGCGCGCCGCTGAATTTAAGCGGATTTGTGGGAGCCGTAACGAGCACTGCTTTAAGCTTGCCTTCCGTATCCGACTCAAATTCCCATACTGCTTTTGATGCTTCCTCAAACGAGCCGTAATCATCAGGCATTCCAAGCACTTTAAGGCCTTCATCATACTTACCGTACCCGTTAAGGAGCATAAAGCTTCCCTGCTTTCCGGGCAGGATCTCCGCGGCTTCCGAAGGC
>JAEEGQ010000061.1 GCA_016280395.1 Lachnospiraceae bacterium
AGCGCCCTGCTCAAGCGACTCATACATCGCACAGACAGGGCACTCGCAATCTTTATCAAATGCTTCGTTGACCGGAATGGTATAAAGCTGTTCCTTCATGTTCTATTTTCCTGCTTTGATCTGTTCCTTAAGTTCGTTTGCCTTGTCCTTGATGCGGGAGTTCACGTCACGGGCGGTGATGATACGCGCAAGGAGTCTCATCGCGTCATCGTCCTTATGCACTTCGTGTGCAAGGTTTGCGCAGAGGAATGTGACAGTGTTCTCGTCCATGCCGCACATAGGGAAATTCTCGTGAGAAAACGCCTCATTGAAGCCGTCGTAAGCTCCGGAGATATATTCCAGCTCCTGCTCTTTTAAAGCCTTGATCTCAGCCTCGGGAACGCCTGCGGCAACTCCCTCTTCCGCTTTTCCTCTGAGGAGCCATGCGATCTTCAGGCAGGTGTAAGCCTTTTCACTTGCCTTTGCGTGCTTCATAACGCAGCATGCAAGCGCGAGCTTGTGCCTTGTTATCGCATCGTCATAGGTGTATATCCCTTCCGTCTTCGGAAGTCCGCTGAAACTCTTTAAGCCCTCTCTGATGAGCTTTATCTGACCGGATGTCGGATTCACCGCAAAATACCTTGTGACTGCGGAATAACCGCATTTTTCACAGGAGATCGCATCATATTTCAGAGTGTCTATGCCCTGATAATGAGGGCGAAGGTCGGGATCGAATCCGGTGGACTTTGCCTTTCCCGTCTTTGTTGCCTTTGCAGTAAAGGTCTTGTCGCAAACGGGGCATTTGAACGATTTGTCAAATATGTAATCCTCTTCCGAAGCTTCCTTGACCGCTTCCTTAGCCGCTGTTGCGGCCTTTGCCTCTTTTTCCTGATCGTAGAGCTTCATATTGCCCGCGCCGGATAATCCGAGATTTTCAAGTCCTTCAAAAAGATTGGCCATTATTTCCTCCTGATCCGAAAACGAATATTAAAAAGCCTGTTTTCGGCTGTATTATTGATTTTATAACAATACCCCTCGAAAGTCAATTTTTTTCGGCATGCTCTTTTTTGTATGCGGCAAGGAGCAGATCCACGACTTTTCCGTATGTCTTCGTGCCTTCCTCCTGGTCGTTTGCCTTGAGATAAGTGTCGTTCAGAGCTTCCGTGGTCTCCGCCACCACCGTTTTTTCAAACTGCTGCCAGTATTCGTGCGCAGCCACCAGATCTGCTCTCACTTCTTCGCTGTAATGCCCGTACCATACCTCGGCATACATGTCGCCGTCCGCGGATGCAAGCGCGTTTCCTGCGTAGACCAGTGCGTACATTACTCCCGAATACTGAAGCTCCTTGTCGGGAGAAGCCATGCAGGCAAGATAGGAAATGTAGTTTGCTTCGTCTTCCCTTATGAACCCGCGTAAATGCGCAAGTTCATGGCACATGGTGGAGCCTATGGAATAATCGGGGATATCGATATCGACGTTCGCCTCCATCGTCCAGCATGTATATATGCCCGTGATCTCGGTATATGACATGAGCCGCGACAAAAGCACGCATTTGGGCGCGGGATATATCCCTCCGAAAAGGCTGTATTCCCGTCCCAGCACCTTGTAGGCTTCTTTCGCTTTTTTCCCGAGATCCCTCGCAGAGCCCGAAAGCTTGTAATTTCCTTTTTCATCTACGGAACTTATCTCACTTCTTAATTTTGACGCGGTATCAGCAAGCTCAGTCACAAGGCCTTTGAGTTCCTCCTTTGAAGACGGCTCGATCTCAAGCCCCAGATATGTCCCGAGCGGGTATCTGTAATAGTTTATCCCACATCCGAAGGAATAAAAGAAATAGACGACCGACGCCATAACTGCAGCATTAAGAAAAAACGTGAGCACCCAGTGAAGCCAGTCTTTCCTGTTCTTTACGAGTTTCACGATAAATCCCGCGATGAGCGCGATCACGAGCGCCGGGCACAAAATGATCATGATCTCTGCAAGAGAAAAAGGAAATATCCCGGTGATCAGAGCCATTCCCTGCGACATCGCGCGGAAAATGTGCCTTGCAAAGATCATTTCCGCAAAATATGTGCTGCTCTTTGCAACACGTAAGAATATATATCCCACGGCAAAAAGCAGCAAAAGCAGTGTGCGTTTTCTTAAAAATGTCCTTTTTAAAACGTCTTTTATATTCATATCAGAACGACTTTCTTGTTTCTTTGGGAACGGTGACCGTGATGGTCGTGCCCTTTCCGATCTCACTTTCTATCTTCATCGTGGCATTTGACATGGAAAGTAGGCGCTTACGTACGTTGTCGAGCCCTATGTGCTCTCTTCCGTCATCGGGCTTCTTGTTGACATCAAAACCCGCTCCGTCATCGGAAACGGAGATCTTGAAGCTTTTTTCCTCTTCCCAGGTCTTCAGCGTCAGCGTTCCCGTGCCGTCCGCGCTTGCGCAGATCCCGTGCTTTACCGCATTTTCAACAAGAGGCTGAATGGTGAGCGCAGGCACCGAAAAATCGGTCGTTTCTATGTCAAAAACAACGTTAAGTCTGTTCTCAAAACGGAGTTTTTCAAGGCTCAGATAGGTATTTATATGCTCCATCTCGTTTTTAAACGGAACAGGGATCATTTTGTTCACGGAATCTATATTTCCGCGAAGATACCTCGAAAAATCAAGCGTTGCGCGTTTTGCCTCGGCGGGATTCTTGTCACAGAGCGCGGCGATCGTGGTAAGTGAATTGTACATGAAATGCGGCTTTATCTGGCTCAGCATTATTGCCTGCTTG
>JAEEGQ010000062.1 GCA_016280395.1 Lachnospiraceae bacterium
AGACGCCGACTGATGCCGTCGCAAAAGGGAAATTCTTTTATCTCATGAAGCACAAATCCGTATGCGGGATGAAACAGCCCGACGGAAAGTATGTGCAGTTCCTTTATATGGACGGAAGGATCGCAAATGCCGCAAAGATCACGGGAAACATCACCGATGAGAACGAACTTAAGCTTCTCACCACTGCGGAAGGTTTTAAGAGCTTTATAAAGGGCATCGGAATAAACGCGGAGAATGCTCCGGACAGCAAAGGAAAGCCTGAGACAGCCGTTTTCTGCCTGCAGTTTTACGGAAAACAAGATCCCTATGTTTCGGGAACTACGATCAGAAAAGAGATACACTTAAGCGGCGCGGAGGAATATATCGATCTTTCGGAAGTCGAATGGTCGGGTGACGACAACGTTGTGGGGCAGATCAGATTTGAATTTGACACTCCCGACGTGCTCGCGGATGTAACCGTAAAGCTCTACACTTATCCTGAGTTTGAAGTGCCTGAGGCGCTCCCCGACAGGATAGTGGATACCACTTCTCCCGACTTTAAGGCCATGATCGCAAGATCCGTCACAAATTACGGAAACACCGAAAGGATCGCAAAGGCGTTACGTGACGCAAAAGACGGAAAGCAGGTCGCCGTTGCATTTATAGGAGGATCCATAACACAGGGCGCAGGCGCGGTCCCGATAAACGAGAAATGCTACGCATATCTTACTTACTTAAAGTTTTGCGATCTTGCGGGAGTAAAGCCTTTTACCAATGTTTCGTACATAAAAGCGGGCATCGGCGGTACACCTTCGGAGCTCGGAATACTCCGCTATGACCGCGATGTGCGTGAAAACGGAGAAGTCGAGCCGGATATCGTGGTAATCGAGTTTGCCGTAAACGATGCGGACGACGAGACAAAAGGCGTATGCTATGAATCGCTCGTTCGTCACATACTTAAGGGCAAAAATTCACCTGCCGTGATACTTGAATTTGCTGTGTTTGCCGACGACTGGAACCTTGAGGACAGGCTTTCGCCTGTAGGCTTAAGATATGATCTTCCAATGTCATCCGCAAAGTGCGCCGTGACTCCGGAGTTTACAAGGAAAGACCAGGAAAATGCGCTGATCCGCAGAAACGAATATTTTTACGACCAGTTCCATCCTACAAACATCGGTCATGTGATCATGGCGGGCGGAATAAGAAAGATACTTGAAAAAGCCGCGGCTTCTCTTGAAAGTGGAGCGGAGCCTGAAATAAAAGCCGATCCCGTCGGCTCTGCGTCTCCTGCGATCGGATGTGATTTTGATGATGTTTTCCTGATCGACAGAAATACCATTCCTTCTGATGTGAAGGTCGAAGAAGGGGATTTTACCGGTACCGATAAGGTGCTGCAGGCGGTAGAGAGAGATTTTGATCTGACACTTACGCCTCAATTTACGGACAATTACATGCATACATCCGGGACACGCCCGTTCACTATTGAGCTTGACTGTAAAGCACTGTTCCTTATCTTCAAGGACGGGTCTTCTCCGAAGATGGGCATTGCCGATGTTTTTGATAACGGCGCTTTAAAAATATCCTGCGATCCGCATAAGGTCGGATGGGTGCACTGCAATCCGATGATCGTGTTTAACGACAGGGAAACTGCTCATCACAAGGTCGAGATCAGGATGCATAAAGGCGATGAGGACAAGGAATTCACAATACTTGGATTCGGCGTGGCGAGATAAAAAATCAGAAAACTTACAGCATATTGCCGGGAGTCAGACAATTTATAATAAAACATCAAAATAACGCATAAATACCCGCTTTGAAAATGAGAATAATTTTCGACGGGTATTTTTATGCAACTGTTGCACACAAGATATTGTGGGTGAGAGACATACTACGGGTGTAGAATGAAACAATATTGACATTCGTATCGTGGCTGTTATAATTATATTTGATCGTTATCGATCCTGTCTCCGAGATCACACCTTTCTTAAATCAATCGAGAAAGGAGAAAGGCGATGAAAAAGCTTATGGTTGAGATAAACATTTTCTGGGACGAAGAAGCTTCTGTATGGGTAGCCGTTTCCGATGCTATCGGTCTTGCATTGGAGTCAGCGTCATATGATGCGCTGATCGAGCGATTACGCGTCGCGGCGCCAGAAATGGCGGCTCTTAACAACGTTGAATGTTCCTATATTATGCTATCGACTCAAAAGCGGCAAGTCGCGTGTCAGAATGGCTGAATACGAAAAGAAACTACGTGAGACGCTGTTACATTACGGATGCCGCTTTTTGAGACATGGTAAGGGTGACCATGACATTTGGGAAAATCCTTCAAATGGAAAAAGAACGACCGTCGATGGAAAGATAAAATCCCGTCATACAGCGAATGCTGTACTGAGACAACTGGGGATAGAATTTAAGTTTTAGAAGGATTTATGAAAAAATAATCTTTACGGTAACGCCATCTGTTGCCGTTTTTTTTGTGAAATGGTATACTATTCGTCGGGTTTTGTTTTATAAAACACCGGATTATCTTAAAAGATTTCGGAGGAGAATGTAGATGTACGAAAACGGCAGTATTTACATGGGGATCACAAAAGAACTGCAGCCGCAGAAGGTGATGTTTGACATGTCTCAGG
>JAEEGQ010000063.1 GCA_016280395.1 Lachnospiraceae bacterium
CGGAATGGGTTTCGGGCTTTTCATAAAGATACTCGGTACGATCGCAGACCTTGGGATACCTAAGGTCCTAGGTCATATCGTCGATAACGTTGTTCCGCTCAACGACATTAAAAAAGTGCTGTTGTGGGGCGGAATAATGGTTCTCCTTGCCATAGCGGCACGCAGCCTGAACATCATCGCAAACCAGAAGGCTGCGAGAGTTGCCGCGGATGTGACAAGATCTGTACGCCATTCGCTTTTTGAGAAGATCAACAGGCTTTCGAGCAGAAAGGTTGATTCTTTTACTGTTCCGTCGCTTATCTCGAGAATGACGTCGGATTCCTACAATATCCACAGATTTATCGGTATGCTCCAGCGTGCGGGCGTGCGCGGTCCCATAATCCTTATCGGAGGCGTGTTCATCACAGCCACCATGGACCCTGTGCTCACGCTTGTTCTTGTTGCGCTCGTTCCCGTGCTCGCGCTTATCGTATTCGGGATCTCAAAGAAGACTGTGCCCCTTTACCGGACTGTCCAGAAAAAGACGGACCGGATGGTCGATGTATTAAGGGAAAACATCACCGGTATCCGTGTGATAAAGGCCCTGTCAAAGTCTGAACACGAAAAAGAACGCTTCAGGAACGTAAATAACGACCTTATCGGCTCGGAGCTGGATGCGGCCTACACCATGGCGGCGTCGAGCCCCCTCATGAATCTCGTTCTGAACATCGGACTTGTGGGCGTTATCATAATCGGAGCATGGCGCATCAATGAAGGTCACATACTTGCGGGCAAGGTGATCGCTTTTCTGCTGTATTTCTCCATGATCTTAAACTCCATCATCATGATAAACCGCGTATTTATCCAGTTAAACCAGGCATCTGCAAGCGCCGGGCGTATCATGGAAGTAATAAACGCGGGTGATGAACAGCCTGTCCTTGACAGCGGCGAAGCCGCGCCGTTTAAGGAAAATGCACCCTTTATCTCTTTCGAGGATGTCGATTTCCGTTATAACGATACGGGTGACCTTTGCCTTTCGGATATAAACCTTGAGATAAACAAGGGTGAATGCATAGGCATAATCGGTGCTACGGGCTGCGGAAAGACGACTCTCGTGAACCTGCTCATGCGCTTTTATGACACTACGGAAGGCACTGTGAGGATCGAAGGCAGGGACGTAAGGTCGATACCGTTTTCGGAGCTCAGGAGCCGTTTCGGTGTCGCGTTCCAGAATGATGTGATCTTTGCGGACAGTATCTATGAGAATATCAGCTTTTGCCGCGAGATACCGCTCGGACGCGTTGAAGATGCGGCAAAAGATGCCGTTGCGGCAGGCTTTATCGAAGAGCTTGGCATCGGAACGGAAGAGGAAAAGTACGACTACAGGGCGGCTATAAAGGGCGCCAACCTTTCCGGCGGCCAGAAACAGAGGATCCTTGTGGCAAGAGCGCTTGCAAACAAGCCTGATATCCTTATTCTCGATGATTCCTCGTCCGCTCTCGACTACAGGACCGATGCCGAAATGCGCAGGAACATCCACGAGCATTACGGCGATACGACGCTCATCATGATAGCGCAGCGCATCAGCACCATAATGCGCTGTGACAGGATACTTGTCATGGACGAAGGCAGGATAATAGGTGCCGGAACACATGACGAGCTGTTAAAGACCTGCGGGATTTATAAAGAGATCGCAGCTCTCCAGATAGACGAAAACGAAAGGAGAGGGTAAGATGCCGGTATCATCAAGACAATTTGCTGTCGGAAGCGCCGGCGGAAACCTGGCGTATAAGCCGAAAAACACCGGATATGTCTTAAAACGCCTCTGGGGTTACTTAAAAAGACATATATGGTGGCTGCTCCTTGCGTTTACGCTTACAGTGAGCGCAAACCTCTTCGGGCTTGCGGGGCCGTATCTTTCGGGCAAGGCCATCAATGCGATGGATCACGCTCCGGGCGCGGTGGATTTTGACGGGATATTCTACTATGCAAAGCTCCTGCTGCTGTTTTATGCCGCAAGTTCGCTGTTTTCCTACATCCTTACAAGGCTCATGCAGTATATAACGAAGCGTATCGTGCGGGAGATGCGAAATGATGTTTTCGATAAGCTGATGACGCTGCCTGTGAGCTATTTCGACAAAAACCAGACAGGCGACATAATAAGCCGTATCTCTTACGATATCGATGTGGTGAACACTTCGCTGTCATCGGACCTTATAACGATACTTGCGAGCCTTATCACGGTCATAGGTTCGTTCATCATGATGGTGATAATCTCGCCGGTGCTTGTGCTTGTTCTGCTTGTTACCATCCCGATGTCGATATTCTATACGGGTTACATGTCGAAACGGATCCGCCCCCTGTTCCGCGTGCGTTCTGCAAAGCTCGGCGCCCTGAACGGGTTTGCGGAGGAGACTATAGGCGGGCAGAAGACCGTGCGCGCCTACGCGGTTGAAGACAAGATGCTCGGACGTTTCGACGCCGTGAATGATGATGCGATAGATGCCTATTACAAGGCGGAACACGCTTCATGCATTGTCGGACCGACGATCAATTTCATAAACAATATCTCTCTTGCGCTTGTGGCCGTTTTCGGCGCGATCTTAAGGATCACGCGGGGGCTCGATCTTAAAGCCATTTCTTCGTTTGTGCTCTATTCGAAGAAGTTTTCGGGACCGATCAACGAGACCGCAAACATCATCAGCGAACTCCAGTCGGCTCTTGCGGCTGCGGAGCGTGTTTTCAAGGTGCTTGATGACGAGGAGGAGACAGCGGATACGGAAGACGCAAAAGAACTCGCAGAAACGGTCGGCAAAGTGGAGCTTGATGATGTGACCTTTGCCTACACCGAAGGGCGTAATGTCCTGAAGAATGTGAGCTTTACGGCGGAACCCGGCAGTATGACTGCGATAGTCGGAGAGACAGGTTCCGGCAAGACTACCATCATCAATCTGCTCATGCGTTTCTATGACCCGCAGACGGGCGAGATCCGGATAGACGACACGGAGCATCGCGGTTTTACACGCGAATCGCTGCGCAAGAGCTACGCAATGGTGCTTCAGGACACATGGCTCTTTGGCGGCACCGTATTCGAGAATATTGCCTACGGCAAGCCGGATGCCACCCGTGAAGAAGTGATAAATGCAGCAAAAGCGGCAAAGATACATTCGTTCATTATGCGTCTGCCGCAAGGCTACGACACGGTGATAAACGAAGACGGCTCAAATATCTCAAAGGGGCAGAAGCAGCTCCTGACAATAGCAAGAGCCATGCTGCTTGAGGCGAAGATGCTCATACTCGACGAAGCCACATCAAACGTGGATACCCGTACGGAGATGCAGATACAGTCCGCAATGCGCGGGCTCATGAGCGGAAAGACATGCTTTGTCATCGCCCACCGTCTCTCAACAATAAAAAATGCCGATAAGATACTGCTGATAGACCGCGGAATAGTTAAAGAAAGCGGCACACACAGGGAGCTCCTTGAAAAGAAGGGCGCCTACTGGCAGCTCTACACGGCACAGGAATAAAGCACCGGTACGGTCCGGTATGAAGACAATGCGTCGTTTGACGCTTTTGCAACAATGAGTCAGGGAGAAACGACCCCGCTGACTCACGATAGAGGTCAATATTATGTATTTTCCAGAGAGTTTTAAGGAAGCAGCCGGAAAAATGGGTATAAACCCTTCCGACATCATATTTGCGGCAAGCGCCGA
>JAEEGQ010000064.1 GCA_016280395.1 Lachnospiraceae bacterium
AGCAACAGGGTAAACAAGCAAGTCGATATTTATTTCCCTGCCTTCTGTTCCTCGTAGAATGCCTTAACCGTAATGCTCTGGTTGTAATCTCCAAAGTCTTCACCGAAAAGCGTCAGACCGCCGCAGTTTGCGGTGTCCTTAGGAACTGAGAAACAGAAGTTGATGGTCGAGTTGTAGTCGAGCTTCAGGTCGTCTACCGTGACATTTGATATCTTGCTGGTCGAATCAATGAAGGTGCCGTTCCTGTTGATTATCAGCGTCTTTAAGAGGCCGTACTGGTTAAGGAGATCCGGCCACCACTTCGGTGTTACGATGCCGTGCCTTGCGCCGTAATCGCCGGGACTTATCCACTTGCCCAGCGGTATATCGTTGATCGAGAAATAAATGTCGCTCGGGAAATCCTCGTTGAATTCGGGGCACTCCGAAGATATCTCAAAGGAGATCTGCAGTTCTGTAAGCTTCTGGCCCGCTCTCAGCCTGTTTGGAAGGTTATAGACAATGCTCCCCCAGCCGATCCAGATTATGCCTGCCTTGAACCTTTCGGGGTAGGAGAACGGGCGCGGATCGTCGAGCTCGCCGACTATGTGCTCGTTTGTGGCAAGACCGCAGGTCGGATGAGCATCAATACTCGAATAATACCCAACGGAGATCGAATCCTGATAGCAGGGGCGCGAAGAACCGCCGAAATCCGGTGACATGTCTACGATAAGGCGGCTGTAACGCGGCCTTACGTTTTTTGTTATGCCTCTTTTTCCGGAAGAGGTCTGGATGGTTACAAGACCTGCGCTCTCAAGCTTGCTGACATGCAGCGAGATAGCACTGTTGGTAAGGCCTAATGCCTCTGCAAGATCGTTCATACTCATGTGTTCGTTCTTATAGATAAGTTCCATTATCTCCAAACGCATGGGCGTACTCAAGGCTTTGAAGACTTCTTCGGCTTCTTTTAATGATTCAAGGTATAACATCTTATTCTCCCGTCAAGACAATAATAAAATAGTACAGTTTCAGGATCTTAAATTGTATTTATTGAACTGAAAACTTGAACATTCAATACAAAAGACACTTCTTTTGAGCGAAACATAAAACACTTAAGAAATCGCTTAAAGTTATATTATCACGTGGATTTGGTTTTTTCAAAGGGTATTTTATGGTAATATTGCACAAAAATCAGTCGGATTTTTTTACGCAAGAATACAAAATAACTATTGCGGCAAATTATGAAACGTAGTATTTTATAGTTAAAGATTAAGCATAATCTAAAATGGTTAAGCAAAAACTAAAATAAAATACAGGCGCAGAAAAGCAAGCATTCATGCGGGAAATTCGGTTTCCGGGACGCTGTTCATGTTTTTAACAAGCCTCAAAAACGGTATGAAACCGACAGTTTCACAAGTAAAAACTTAAATACAAACTGAAAGCCTGTGGCATTTAAGCCGGAAGATCAAACAGCAGATACACAGTTAAAACAAATATCAAAATACACAAAGACAGGAGAGAGCTTATGTTCAATCTGTACATCAACCCCAAAAACACCAAAGGTCACATCAATCCGGAACTTCAGGGACATTTCTCCGAGCACCTCGGAAGATGCATCTATGAAGGACTTTACGTAGGAGAGAACTCTGAGATACCGAATGTGAACGGTATGCGCAAAGATGTTGTAGAAGCACTAAAAGAAATGCAGATCCCCGTCCTTCGCTGGCCGGGCGGCTGCTTTGCCGACGAGTACCATTGGAGAGACGGCGTTGGTCCGAAGGAAACAAGAAAAAAGATGATAAATACCCACTGGGGCGGCGTTGTTGAAGACAACAGCTTCGGAACGAACGAATTCATGGAGCTTACCGAACAGCTCGGCTGCAAGAGATATATCAACGGCAATGTCGGAAGCGGCACCGTTCAGGAAATGAGCGAATGGGTCGAGTACATGACCTTCAAGGGCGTTTCCCCTATGGCAGACATGCGTAAGGCCAACGGTCACGAAGAACCGTGGCAGGTTGACTATTTCGGTGTAGGCAACGAAAACTGGGGATGCGGCGGAAACATGACACCCGATTTCTACGGGAACATGTACCGCAGATATCAGACCTATGTCCGCAACTACGACGGAGCCCATCCCATCTATAAGATCGCATGCGGCGCAAATGCGGATGATTATGACTGGACAGACGGAGTGTGTGCTGCAGCTTTCAGAAAAGCAGAATGGCAGCATGGTTTTATGGACGGCTTATCACTGCATTACTACACACTTCCTTTCGACTGGGGCAAAAAAGGATCTGCGACCGATTTCGACGAAAAGACCTGGTACCAGACACTTTCGAAGACTCTCTTCATGGAAGAACTTATAAACAGACATGCTGCGATCCTCGACAAATACGACAAAGACCACAAAGTCGGCCTTATAGTGGACGAGTGGGGCACCTGGTATGATGTTGAACCGGGTACGAATCCCGGGTTCCTGTACCAGCAGAACACTGTCCGTGATGCGCTTGTGGCAGGCATCAACCTCAACATCTTCAACAAGCACTGCGACAGGGTACGCATGGCAAACATCGCACAGCTTGTGAATGTTCTTCAGTCCGTGATACTCACCGAAGGACCGAAGATGGTGAAGACCCCTACATATCATGTATTCAACATGTACAAGCATCATCAGGATGCAGAGCTTCTCGACAGCTTCATCGAAACGGAAAAGATCGGGGTTGATGAAAAACGCATGGTCCCGAACCTTACAGAATCCGTTTCGCTCGGAAAAGACGGCAAAGTGCACATCACGATCACAAACCTTTCCGCAACAAACGGCTACGAGGTAAGAGCAGTCCTTGCGGATACGCCTGTTAAGGCTGTATGCGGTGAGATCGTAACAGGCGAGATCCACGCACACAACACCTTTGATGCGCCTGAAACCGTTAAGACCGAAAGCTTTACGGATATGAAGACGTCCGGAAACGAGATATGCATCAATATCCCTGCAGCAAGTGTACTTCACATTGCAGCGGAGATTTGATCGAATGATACATTACAGTTCTGATCCTTTGATCAAATAAACCTGTCAGCTTTTCTGACAACAGCTACAGCAACGGCAACAGCAGCCCTGCGAAGCGGTGATACCGCGGCGCACGGCTACAGTGAGGCTTGCGTGTGAGGAGTAAGCTAAGCAGCATATGCGACGTGCGAGTCATTTGATACGGCGCAGACGCTGTATCAAATGACCGAGCGGGCCTCACGCGAGAGCACCAAAGCATATGCGGATGCGCGGCTTGCGACGAGCCGCAAACGAGCTGTAGTGCGTTGCGGATATCGCCGCTTCGCATGGCGAAGGAGCGGCAGGAATGCAGAGATGCTGCGTTGCGGATATCGCCGATTCGCATGGCGAAGGAGCGGCAGGAATGCACAATAAACGAATGTTACAACCTGGAGGTTAAGGATATGTCACGCAGCAGTGTAAAAGCAAAAAACACTGTAATAGCACGGGCAACGGCACTTTTGCTGGTGCTTTGCATGAGTATGTGCGCATTTGCGGGAAATATTGACGCAAGAGCCAAAGAAAACGAGAAGCAGTCTCTTGCCACGGCAGGCGACATAACCTCCTCCATCTCCGCAGAACGCCTTGCCACAAGCTATACAAAGATAAGCGCAGGCTATACCGCAAAAGAATACAACGGGGCTCCTGTATCCTTCAAACTGGGTGACATCCTTTCGGATGCGGGTAAAGCGCTGCTTACATCAGACAACTACGGTTATATCGGAGAAGTTGCGGCAGTAAAGCACGGAGACGAACTCGAGGTGACCGTAAATGTTCCGCAAACCGCTCTTTATCTCATCGGCTTCGATTATCTTTCTTATGATGCATCAATCCTTCCCATCGAATTCTCGCTGCAGATAGACGGAGAGTACAGCTTTTATGAGATGCGAAGCCTGAAATTCGAGACATCCTGGGTATCGAAAACAGAAAAAAGTCTTGACCGCTACGGAAACGAGATCGTGACAATACCCGACAAGGCAGTTCAGTGGGAACATAAAGAATTGTCGGATGCCGGCTACAGATATGCACTTCCCTTAAAAGTCGAGCTGAAGGCAGGGACACATACCTTCAAGATCGCAGTAAAAGAAGGGACCTTCCTCCTTGGCGGCATAACCTTAAAAGCTCCCGAAAAGATCCCCGAATATACAGGCTCGGCAAAAGCTGAAGGCAGCGACATCATAACCATCGAAGGCGAAGATTTTGCCATAAGGAACGACTCCTCCATACATGCTGTCGGCGAGTATTCATCATCCGTTTCCCCTTCATACATCAAAGAGACCATCCTGAATACAGTTGATGAAGCATCCTTCAGTGATGCGGGACAGTGCATAACCTACAGCTTTGATGTGGAAAACGCCGGAAACTACTATATCGCGTTAAACTACAGACAGTCGGAAAAGAACGGCTTTCCTGTCTTCTTCGACGTGAGGGTCGACGGGATAATACCCAATACCGCTTTCAACAACTATCCGCTGCCTTACACCACAAAATACAAAACAACGGCGCTTACCGACGACAAGGGCGACAAACTCAGCATTTACCTTGAGGCCGGAAAACACACCGTTTCCTTTACCATTACGGAAGACCCCGTCAGATACGCGCTCGAAGCGGTAGACGAGATCATGAACGGCGTGAGCGACCTTTCGCTTGAGATCAAAAAGGTGGTCGGTTCGAAAGACAGGTACAGGGACCTTAAGCTCAACCGCTACATCCCCGACATCGAAGAAAGGCTCAATGTCTGGGTTGAAAAGCTTTACGCGGTAACCGATTCCGCAAAGAAATATGTAAATGCAAAGAAGGCTGAAGATGTTGCGGCTTTTGCATATCTTCTCATTGCAGCAAAGCAGCTTAAGTCCCTTGCGGAAGAGCCGAACGAGCTCGTTTACCGCGTGGACGAGCTTGCGACAAGCACAAACTCCATCAATACACAGCTTGCTAATTTTGTTGATATCATCGGCAAAAACAATACATCCGTGGACAGAATCTACCTGTTCCGCGGCGAGAAGACCCCTAAGTCCGGTGCGGGCTTTTTCAGGAGCATCTTCCTCGCGATAGGCCGGTTCTTCAGCTCCTTCTTCGGACAGAGCTATTCGGCTTCAAGCACCAACAAGGATCATATCAGTGTCTGGGTAAACCGCCCGAGACAATATGTCGAGATCATGCAGAAGATGATAGACGACAAGTTTACGCCGGAAACAGGCATAGAAGTCGATCTTGCGCTAATGACCGATGCCCAGAAGCTGATCCTCTCAAACGCGTCGGGAGATACGCCGGACATCGCAACAGGCATAAACTACTCGATCCCCTTTGAGATAGGCGTAAGAGGCGCTCTTGTCGATCTTACGAAATTCTCCGATCACAAAGAGATCTTCGGACGGTACAGCGACGGCATGCTCGTTCCATCGGTAATAGGAGACGGTCTGTATTCGCTGCCCGAGACAATGAACTTTTACGTTCTGTTCTACCGCACGGATATACTCGGAAAGCTCGGACTTTCCGTGCCTGATACAATGGATGAGCTTGTAGCCATGCTCCCGGACCTTTATATGCGCGGCCTTAACGCATATTACCCGACGGCGGCAATGCTCACGATGCGCAACTTCCACGGCGTTACGCCGCTTATCTTCCAGAATCACGGAAAGCTTTACGGGAGGACCGCGCAGGAGCTCCTTATCGATTCGGAAGAGACGGTAAAAGGCTTTACTGAGCTTACGGATCTGTTCACACATTACAACCTGCCGGTTGATGTGCCGAACTTCTACCAGCATTTCAGGAACGGCGACCTTCCGATAGGCATTGCCGATTTCAACTCCTACAACCTGATCTTAAATGCCGCTCCGGAGATAGAGAATTCCTGGTCGATAGCGCTTGTTCCAGGAACAAAAGACGAAGCGACCGGCGAAGTACTCAGGTTTATGTCCGGCGGCGCCGAATCGACCGTAATGTTTAAGTCCACGGATGAAAGAGAACAGAAGGCCTGGGAATTCATGAAATGGTGGTCAAAGACCGAGGTTCAGGCAGAGTTTGGACAGATGGTACAGATCATGTACGGCGACGAATACATCTGGCCGACGGCAAACCTTGAAGCCTTCAAGCTCCTGCCTTATCCGAGCAGCGACAAGGACATAATCCTCGAGCAGGCACAGTACATCCTCGAAGCTCCGCGACTTCTCGGAAGCTACATGCTCGAACGCGAGCTGTCAAACGCTTTCAACGACGTTGTGGTAAACGGACAGACCATCCGTTCAAGGATAGATGAGGCCGTGAAGATAGTAGAGCGCGAGACCGCGAGAAAACTTGAGGAATTCGGATATATCGACGCGGACGGGAACATCCTTAAGGAATACATTGTTCCTTCGGTCGAAAAAGTACGAGAGATACTTGGAAAATAAGTGGAAAGGAAAAAGATGAGCATCCAAAGAAAAGCCAATAAGCCCGGAAGAAGCCAGACAAGCGGTTACCTGTTCGTCCTTCCTTACGCTTTATTGTTTGTGATATTCATACTGACTCCGGTGGTCATAGCCATAGGGCTTTCGTTCACCAGCTTCAATGCTATCGAAAAACCCCGGTTTGTCGGCCTCTTAAACTACATAAATCTTATAACCAGCGATGACACCTTCATGAAGTTCGTCATCCCGAACACCGTAAAATACGCGCTTATCGTCGGTGTCGGCGGCTATATCCTGTCCTTCCTGCTGGCGTTCGGACTTGCAAACCTCACAAAAGGCCCAAGGACGATATTTGCGCTGATCCTTTACTCACCGAGCATGACAACGGGTGTTGCGATGGCGGTACTCTGGAAGATCATGTTCACAGGAGACCAGACGGGATACTTCAACAGCTGGCTCATGAGCATCGGCGCAATAAACGAACCGATACAGTGGCTTGTAAATTCAAAATTCCTGCTCCCGATAGTCATAATCATAGGCCTTTGGAGCAGCATGGGCGTCGGCTTCCTCTCAATACTCGCGGGACTCCTTAACGTGGATGAATCCCTTTACGAGGCGGCGGCCATAGACGGCGTAAAGAACCGTTTCCAGGAGATGATCTACGTAACTATCCCGAGCATGAAGCCGCAGATGCTCTTTGCGGCTGTAATGCAGATCGTAGGAGCCTTCCAGAACGGCATGATCTCAACGCTTCTTGCCGGAAACCCGACTCCGGGCTATGCGGCACAGCTTATCGTAAACCATATCGAAGATTACGGCTTTATCCGTTACGAGATGGGATATGCGGCAGCGGTTTCCGTTGTGCTGCTCCTGATAGTCCAGATATTCTCGTCTCTCTCCGGTAAGCTGTTCGGAGAAAAAGACTAAAGAAACAAGCTCGTGACAGGGCGTACCCGCTGCGGATACGCCGGAAGGGAAATGAAAAATGGCTGCATACAAAGGTCACAAAATGAATCCCCAGAGATTTGAAAAGGGACAGATCAAGATATACCTCCTGATCCTTCCCATGGTGCTTCTTACGGGGCTTCCCATAGTTTTCATCTTTTTCCATGCATTCAAGCCCATGGAGGAGCTGTTCGCCTTCCCGCCGAAGTTTATTACAACGCACCCTACCTTAGATAACTTCAGGGCGCTCGTAAAGGCTTCAAGGAGCGCGGGCATCCCGTTGAGCAAATATATCTTTAACAGTATCCTGATCACCGGTGTTGTAGTCTTCGGATCGCTGCTTTTTTCGACAATGGCAGCCTACGCCCTTTCAAAGCTCCGTTTCAAGGGACGCAGGACTATGATGCAGATCAACCAGATAGCGCTCATGTTCGTTTCTGTTGCGGTCATGATCCCAAGATACTTGGTAATCAACAAGCTTGGACTTGTTGACACCTTCTTTGCACAGATACTGCCGCTTGTGGCGCTTCCCGTAGGCCTGTTCCTTGTGAAGCAGTTTGTTGATCAGGTGCCGGACTCACTTATCGAAGCAGCATACATGGACGGTGCAAAAGAGTGGCAGATATACTTAAAGGTCATCCTTCCCCTGATAAAGCCTGCGATCGCAACGGCTGCGATCCTTGTTTTCCAGCAGGTATGGACCAATCTTGAAACCTCGAACTACTACATAAACGACGAATCCCTAAAGAGCCTTGCATTCTATATGAACACGCTTGCGGGCTCGACCTCCAACACTGTTGCGGGTCAGGGTGTTGCGGCAGCGGCGTCACTTATCATGTTCCTGCCCAACTTCATCCTTTTCTGCATACTTCAGAAGAACGTAATGAACACCATGGCATATTCCGGAATCAAGTAGGAGACTGTTTCGACCATGAAAAAGAACCTTTTCAAAGTCAGTTTAATAACGGTACTGCTCGTCATGACGATCCTTGTGACGTCCGTTTGCGCTCCCGCGAAGGTAAAGGCCGACACTCCCTACAAGACCTACACAGTGGACGGGTACGGCTCGACCATCGAGACCCAGACGGCATATCTTCCCTATACAACGATAACGAAGATAGGCGAGGAATCCTTAAAGCAGCCTACGGATTTTACGCTTCTTGATGACGGCACCATCTACATACTCGACAGCGGAAACAAAAGAGTCGTGGTATCGACTCCGGACGGAGAGCTTGTAAAGACCTTCGGCGAAGGAACGTTAAAGTCCCCGAGAGGCATCTTTGTTACGGAAGAGCGCATCTGCTATGTTGCGGACCGCGACGCCAAGGCTGTCTTTGTCTTTGATGCCGACGGAAAGCTCACGAACACTTATGAAAAGCCCGATTCGCCAATGTACGGCGAGACCCAGGTGTTCCTGCCCTTAAAGGTTGTGGTCAATTCCTTTGGGACAATGTATATCGTCTGCGAGTCGAACACAAACGGTATCGTTGAGATAAGCCCCGTCGAAGGCGGCACTTTCCTCGGGTACTTCGGTACAAACGCCACAAGGGCTTCGCTCTGGACGATCATCTGGAGGGCGATCCTTACGGATGAGCAGAGGGCAAAACAGCTGAGCAACCTTCCCGCAACGCCCGACAACCTCGCCATAGACGACAAAGGCATCATCTACACGGTAACAAGAGGCGAGAAAAACGGAGCATTAAAGCGTCTGAACATTGCCGGCGTCAACATGCTGAATCCAAAGACCTATGAGGATCTTCCGGCAGCAGTTGCGGTCGGGAATCACGACAATGTTTTTGTTGCCGCCCAGAGCGGTTATATCTACGAATACAACAACGACGGCGACCTGCTCTTCGTTTTCGGCGGAGCCGATGACGGACAGCAGCGTATAGGCCTTTCAACAAAGGTCGAGGCCGTTCAGATAGGTACCGACGACAAGATATACGTGCTCGATTCCGATAAGGCTCAGATCCAGGTATATAAGCCGACAGAGTTTACGGATCACCTGCATAACGCATTGTATCTGTTCTCAAAGGGCCGGTACACCGAGTCAAAAGAGCCCTTAAACCGTGTGCTTGGCATGAATAACCTCTTTGATTACGCCAACATGGCGATGGCAAAGGCTCTCTACAAAGAGGGAGATTATGATGGGGCGTTAAAATACGCGAAGCTTGCAAAAGATCTTGATACCTATTCCGACTCCTTCTGGGAGATAAGAGCCGCATGGCTCAAGAAAAACCTTACCGCGGCAGTACTGATCATTGCAGCCGTTGCGGGACTTATAGCGGTTATAAGATATCTTGACAAAAAGAAGAACATACTTTCGGCACCAAGGAAGGTACTTGCGCGCTTTAAGGAGAAGAAACTCGTAAAGCAGCTGAATTACATGTTTTACTTCATGCGCCATCCGATCGACGGCTGCTACGGGATAAGAAACCAGGACAGGGTATCGCTTTTGAGCTCTAACATACTGCTGATGCTCATCATCCTGATCTATATCATCAACAAGTACTTCTGCGGATTTATTGTAAAGACCGTGCGTGAAGGCAGTTACGACGTGCTTTCGGATGCCGGAATGATAATACTCGCGCTGCTCCTTGTTGTGGGCTGCAATTACCTTATGTGTACCATCAATGACGGCGAAGGAAAGCTGAAGCATATATACTGCTCCTTTATTTACGGATTTGCGCCGTATATCTGCCTTACGCCTGTCATCTTCCTGCTTTCGCATGTAGTGACCGACAACGAAAGGTTTTTCGTGGATTTCGGAAGGCTGTTCATGATCTCGTGGATAGCGGTGCTCATATTTATCGCGATCAAGGAAATAAACAATTACACGGTGAAGGAAACAATAAAGATCATACTCCTTACCGCCTTTACGATCCTTATCGTGTGCCTGCTGGCCTTCATAATCTACGTACTCTGGTCGCAGGTCATCGATTTCTTACAGCAGATACCGAGAGAGGTGGTGTATAAGCTTGGGTAAAACAGTAAAACGTATTACAGCGCTTCTCGTAATGCTCTGCCTTGCAGCAAGCCTTTTCGCCGGGATGAACGGCAAAACGCCGGGGATCCTTGCCGAGGAGAACAAGACGGAACCTGCTTATAAAGATGTGGCGGGCAACGACCGTTACTCCCTTAAGGTTGATGAAAAAACGCTCCAGCTCGTTGTTACCGATAAAGTCACGGGAGCTTACATGGAGTCCTTCACAAGCTACGACGACGGCCTTGCCAACAAGACCTGGTGGGGGGCCATGAACTCCGCGGTGGTGCTCACGCTCATAAGCGGAAACGACGATACGAAGCAGGCAAATACCTTTAATGACAACGTAACAAAGAAGGTGACGCTCAACAAAGACGGTTTTTCTGCCGTCATCTACTGGACCACCTACAAGGTCGGGCTTACCCTTGAGGTAACCCTGACGCAGGAAGGACTTGTCGTACGCGTGCCTGATGAGTCGATAAAAGAGGACGGTGACAAATACAAGATCGGAACCATTTCCCTTTATCCTTACATGGGAACCTCCTATCTTGACTCAAAGCCCGGGTATATCCTTGTTCCCGACGGAAACGGGGCGCTCATCTATCTTGACAACAAGGAAGGCAGGTACAGCGCGGGTTATTCGGCTCCTATCTACGGACAGGACATCGGTTTTGACGAATCGAAGGTCGAAACACTGCTCTGGGACCGCTACAAGATAGTAAACTCCGCCGAGCAGGTGCTCGCACCGGTATTCGGCATAGCACATACGGAGGACCGGATAGCTTATCTTGCGGTTGTTGAGGACGGCGCCATGAGGGCGAGCATCGAATGCCTTCCGAACGGCGTGAATATAGATTACAACCGTGCATTTGCGAAATTTGTCGAAAGAAAGCTCTATACACAGCCTACTTCAAACAACTCCACAGCCGGTTCATTGCATCTTACGGAGAGCGACAGATCCCACTCGGATCTTCAGGTAAGGTACATCTTCCTTTCGGAGGATGAAGCAAATTATGCCGGAATGGCCAACGCTTACAGAAATTATCTTACGGCAAGGGGAATTCTCAATGCTCCTGATACTTCCTACAACACAAGGGTGGATTTCCTCGGAAGCGACAGAAAGGAATGGGTCATCGGAACAAGCAGGGTCGTAATGACGACTGTGGATGACATAAAGGACATCTACGCCGATCTTGAGAAACGAGGCGTTACAGACCTGTTTACGGTCTATAAGGGCTGGCAGAAGGGCGGAGTGAACAATTTCCCCATAAAGAATTTCAAGCCGGATCCGGGGATCGGCACCGCGAACAAGCTTGCGGACCTTATAAATACAAGCAAAGAAAAGGGAATAAGCATCTACCTGTATGATGACGCGTTAAGGATCAATCCCAAGGAATACAATGTCACCTTTAACACAGTAAAGAAGGTAAACAAGCGTAAGTTCGAAGAGGAGACCTACAGATCCGTTTACGAGAAGTTCAACTGGATCACTCCGTTAAGGACTGCGGAGGTGATCTTGGGGCTTGAAAAGAAGATGCTTAAGAAAGACATTGACAGTATTGCGGTCGCGGGCATTACCTCGAACCTCTTCTCATATACCTACAGCGGGAAGAATTATACAAGATACGACACTGCTGATTCTTATCTGAAGACGGTAGAAGAGCTTGACAAAGACGCTAAGCTGTGCCTGGAACAGCCTTTTGCATATCTCTGGGGGCACATGGAAGCTTTCCTCGATATGCCGCTCTACACCTCAAGCTACATCGTGGAGGACACCTTTGTTCCCTTCCTCTCAATAGTGTTTAAGGGGGTTATGCCTGTTTACTCGGAATATGTGAACTTCGAGGCGAACAAGCAGGAGTTCTTCCTGAAACTCGTAGAGACCGGAACATTCCCTTCGTTCTATATCACGAAGGAAAGCTCATCGGAGCTTATATATACAAATTCAAACAACATTTACAGTTCGCAGTATGATTCATACAGCGAAACTATAGAAGCTTATGCGAAGGAGCTTGCGGCAATAGCCGAAAGGACAGAGGGTGCTATCGTAAAGAGCCATGAGCTTCTGGATTCGAACATCACAAAAGTGACCTACAGCAACGGCGTGACGATCTACATCAACTACGGCGAGAACGAAGCTGCCGCGGACGGTTACACCATCGCACCGATGTCTTATATCATCAACGGATGAGGTTAGGTAATGAGTAACGAAAAGAAACAGAAAAAACCTAAAGTTAAACCGGGAAGGCTTGAAAAAAGGGAAGCCCGCATGGGGTATCTCTTTGTGGCACCGTGGCTTATAGGCGTTTTTGTATTCCTGCTGTATCCGCTGGGCCAGTCCTTCAGGTATATGTGGTACAACATCCGCATTACGCCCGTAGAGACAAAGTTCATCTGGTACGGGACAAAGAACTTCAGCCAGATATGGCTTGAAAACGCGGAGTTTCCGCAGGGACTCGTGACCTATGTATGGCAGACCCTTGTGGAAGTGCCGATAATAGTCGTATTTGCACTCATCATCGCGATAATGCTCAACGGAAAGATAAAGATGAGAGCCTTCTTCAGGCTGTTGTTCTTCCTGCCGGTAATAATCGTCAGCGGTCCCGTAATGAACATGCTCGTCAGCGAGGGCGCTGCGACGATACCGGCGATGAACGTACAGTCCATTATTTCAGCATTTGGTATGTTCCTGCCGCAGTCTGTTGCTGAGTCGGTGGGAAAGATATTCTCCAATATGATCATGATCCTGTGGTACTCGGGAGTGCAGATCCTTATCTTCCTTTCGGCGCTGCAAAAGGTAGACCCCGCGCTCTACGAAGCCGCAAAGATCGACGGCGGCTCGGGCTGGGAATGTTTCTGGAAGATAACGCTTCCCACGATAAAGCCCATGGTAATGCTTAATGCGATCTACACGGTCATCTTCATGTCGGGCAACGAGCAGAACGAGCTTATCAACATGATAAAGAACGCGATGTTCTCAGGCACCAAGGAAAAGGGCTACGGCTACGCTTCAGCGATGGCATGGATGTACTCGGTAATAGTTACCCTTGTGGTATTGCTGTTCTTCCTGCTGTTAGGCTCAAAGAAGGACAAATACGACAGGGAATTCAAACGCCGCATGAGAAGGCGCCGCAGGCAGGAACGCCTGCAGATAAGAATACAAAGGAGGAGTGAGCGTAATGCAAGGAAGTTCGCAAACGATATCAGGCGGAACAAGTACAAAACGAACGACGGCAGCAATCCGGACTATTAAGTCGCGCTTCACAAAAGAAAAGCTCCACCGCTTTGTATTCGGAACAAGGGAACGCACCGGTGTCGGACAGAAGATCCTTGTTTACGGTCTGCTCATCTGTATCGGATTTGTCTATCTTTACCCTATCCTTTACATGATAAGCACAAGTCTTATGAGCATGGAGGATCTGCTCGACACATCGGTAAAGTGGATACCGGGCTCCTTCTACCTGCAGAATTACAAGGATGCCGCAAAGGCCATGGATTTCTGGACCACGTTCAGCAAGAGCATCGTGATATCCGGCATCCCGACCCTCATAAATGTTGTGGTCTGCATGATGGTCGGTTACGGCTTTGCAAAGTACAACTTTAAGGGCAAGAAGATAATGATGGCGGTGCTGATATTCTCGTACATCCTTCCGAGCCAGATAACCATGATCCCGACATATGTGCTCTACAACAAGATGGGAATAGTGGGAAAGCTCTGGGCCTTCATACTTCCCGCGATCTTCGGGCACGGCCTTAACGCTCCGATCTTCATCCTGATCTTTTACCAGTTCTTCAAGCAGGTTCCAAAGGTCTTAATGGAGGCGGCAGCAATAGACGGGGCCGGGCATATAAAGACATTTTTCAGGATAGCCGTTCCGTCGGCTGTGCCGGCCATCATAACGGTACTGCTGTTCTCGTTCGTCTGGTACTGGAATGAAGCCTATCTTACAAGCCTTTATGTACAGGGACTTTCAAGCAACAGCATCTGGACGAACCTTGTTATTGCGGTTAAGGACTTTGATGCATCCTTTAACACAAAGGCCAGTGTCGGGGATACCGCCACGAGCCTGAACGAATCGGTAAGGATGGCGGCGACGGCGCTTAGCATCCTGCCGCTGTTCGTTATGTACCTCATACTCCAGAGGCAGTTTGTTGAGAGTATAGACAGGTCGGGCATTACCGGCGAATGAAAACCCAAAACGATCATTAGCCGCATTACGGCGGCTCTGATACATTTTCAAAATCTTAAGGAGGAATTTATGAAAAAACGAATTGTGGCGCTGATCCTGTTAGTTGCCATGGTGCTTGGCGTTGTCGGCTGCGGAAAGCCTTCTTCATCGCCTGCGCCCACAGGTTCAGACAATCCTAATCCGAGTACCGATCCCGGGGAGCAGATCACACTGACCTTCTGGAGCTACGAGGATGAGACCACGGCTAAGCTCATGGCCGAGAAATTCATGGCAAAGCACCCGAATATCAAGGTTGAGACTTACATCATACAGGATATGAGCACAGACCTTTCGGCGGCTGCATCATCGGGAACTTTTCCGGATGTGTTTGAGGGTACGGACTCGGATACGGCACTCGCAAACATGTATTGGCTTGATATCAGCCAGTATTTTGATGCGGATCCCGAAAACAAGAATCTTATGAAGACTGTTACGGAATACGGCATCGGCTGCTTTGATACGAAGGCAAGATACGCCGTTCCGATGATGTTCTGGCCGAGCGCGGTGTTCATCGACAGGAATGTGATCGAAAAGCTTAATCTCAAGATGCCGAGAACAGACTGGACCTGGGCAGAGATGATAAGCCTCATCAAAGCCGCAACGGTTGATGACCGTTCCGGTATGAAGTATTACGGACTCGGTTACTACAACAGACTTGACTCGCTTTACGGGATCGCAGCATGCGCCAATGCCGAGCGCGCGATCAAGGGCGAATTCGGTTTCAACGGTGAAGATTTTGACCTTCAGTACTGGGCAATAGGCGAACAGGAATTCTCTGATCTTAAGCTTAACGGCTATGTTGCTCCCCAGCAGGAGACACAGGAGATGGAAGACTGGTCGGGCGACTGGAACACATGGTTCGGCGCAACAGGCCATGTAGCGGTATTTTCCGAGGGTTCGTGGACTTTCCAGGATCTTTGGAATCAGGCAGGATATCAGGAACAGTACGGTCTTGATATCGTTCCCTATGTAACTCCCAATGTTGTAAACGAGAAGGAACACAACGTTATCGCAAATATGTACATGGGCGGCGTTTCAACCTCCTGCAAGCATCCCGCTGAAGCTTACGAGCTTCTTAAGTTCATGGGCTGGGGTGTTGACGGCTGGAATGCAAGACTTGATATCTATGAGGATATGAGTATCGTAAACGATTCGGGTATCGCCCTCAAGCACTCTCATATGCCTTATCCGCTCACTCTTGACGAAGGTATCTGGACCAGGTTCAAAAAGCTCTTCCCTCAGGACGAGGATCATGCAAAGTACTGGAATGATTACTTCTCGAGCATCGTAAGGCCCGTTCCTTACGGCTGGTATTCGATCGCAGGTTACTGGAATTTCTGCGACCAGTACTTCAACAACATCGGCATCCACGACCTTGTTGACCAGGGTAAGGCAAAGGCAGCGGATTACGTTCTCGAAGCAACAGAGAGAGCAAATTATTATCACGCCGAGGCTATGATATCTTACTTCGGACCCGACGGCTACAACATCCTTACGGCCGATGAACTCGCAAAATTCAAGGCTGTAGTGGATGCGGCTGCAAAATAATGTACATAAAAGGAGGAATGAAAATGCGTAAGAAATTACTCGCAGTACTTATCTGCGTCTGCATGGCTGCCATGCTTTTTGCATGCGGCAAGCCTCAGAATACGGCAACGCCCACAAACGATCCTACTCCGACTCCAACAAAGGTGCCCGCCACACCTACGCCTACACAGGCAGCAGGTGAAGTGCTTCCGGATCCCGTTTATCATTACACCTTTGACAAATCGGCAGGAACAGCAGGCATCATGCCCGTCAAGAAGGAAACAGGCGCTACGCCCATCGTTCAGAACGTTGCCGACAAAGAGATCGTCTTTGTAGACGGTGTAAAGGGTGATGCCATCTATGCTGACGGCGCAACAGGCTTTAAGCTTACGGATGTAAAGGGCGTCGGCGACAAGTATACCATCAGTTTCTGGGTAAACCCTTCAAGAAACGCGCAATACATGCCGACAGTGCAGTACGGTCCCGATATCCACGGCGATCTTACGGGCGGACAGCATTATGTTAACTTTACATGGGCCGACTGGAGCGGCAACATGGAATATCCGTGCGTATGGTCATATCATCAGAACGGTGATGAGGCTGTTAACTGGCCCAACTGGTTCCCCGAGAGCGCAGATACACGCGTTAAGGTATGGAGCCATGTAGTGCTCGTTGTCGATCCCGACAACACAACCGATGAGGGTTCGAACCTTATTGCAAAGCTTTACTTAAACGGTGAGCTTATCGGTGAGCCTACTATCGTTACAGAGACAATGTCCTCTTCAGATAACTTTGAGATGCTCCTTGGTATCAACTACTGGGATGCAGTGTTCAAAGGTGCATTTGATGAATTCTATGTATTCAACGATACACTGACGGAAGGTCAGGTAAAGACACTCTTTGCGGAAGGTAACGCAACGGCTACATACAAGGAGCCCGAGCATGAGTTCATTTTCGCAAAAGAGCCCAATGCCATTGAGTCTCTCGGTGCCGAGAATTTCGTTTCCGAGTGGATGTCCACAACTTCATCCGCAAGAAAGATCGCTGACGGCGAGACTTGGCAGGTTAAGCTTCACAACTGGTCCGACGGTAAGGATTCCAAGAACAACTACGCGGTAGTATTTGCAAACAAGGCAAAGGGCGAAGAAGGCTACACAGAATATGCTGTAGTACGTGCGGATGCCTCCGGTTATACACCCGCAGGCGATATCGATTCCAAGAACTTCACCTACACATGGGGCAACTGGAATACCTGGTCTTCGAAGGTAATGCGCGATTCCGACACTACCCTCAAGATCACAAGAAACGGCGACACGATCGTTGTTGAAGCTTCAAACGTTGACTTTAATGAATCTCCCAACAACATGACAGCTACCGTAAAGACAACTCTTACAGCAGCAGACGACTGTGTATTCTACCTTACCTGCCAGAACGCATGGGTTGATATCCTTCAGGCTAAGGACGTTACCGTAAGGGAAGGCGGCATCATCGTAGGCAATACCGACAGAACAACAGGCTGGTGGTCGGCATTCTCGAACATTTTTGCCGTTCCCGAAGGACAGTCTGTAACCAAGACATTTACAAACTATACAAGCGGTGAGCAGAACTACCACAACTTCGTTCTGATCCTTCAAAAGACTCCTACAGGCCACTCTGCCGATACAACAGAGGGTTATCAGGAATACGGTGTATTCCGTCCGGATAATTTCTGCTGGAGAGGCGGCGACCAGAATTTCGTCGAAGCAGAAAGCGACTGGAACTGGGATACCTTCAAGGCTGATATGGATGGCGCAAAGGTTACCGCTACGATCAAGAACAACGGTACCACTGCGGATGTCGAGCTCCTTATAAGGACTGCCGATGAAACGAAAGCATATCATCAGAACTATAAGAATATCCCCATCGACGGACCTCTTTACGCATGCTTCTCATGTGAAGGTTCTTACATCAGCTTCGATACCCTTACAGTCGGCAAGACGGACAGAACAACAGGCTGGTGGTCTGAATTCTCGGATATCTATGCAGTTCCGAAGAACACGAGCAAGACCGTTTATTTCAAGAACTACACCAACGGCGAACAGAACTGGTTCAATTTCCTTGTTGTTCTTCAGAATGTTCCCGGTGCACACGGAACGGCCGGTATCCCCGTTTATTCGGAGTACGGTGTATTCCGTGCAGATAATTACTGCTGGAGAGGCGATGACAAGAATTTCGCGGAAGCCGAATGCGACTGGAACTGGGATACATACAAGACGGATCTTGACGGCGCTTACATTGAGCTTACCGTTACCAACAAGGATGATACTACAGCAGAGATCGCCGTTACGGCAACTACTGCGGACGGAAAGCAGTATCATCAGTACTACCGCAATATCCCCATCTCGGATGTAGGCCTTTACTTCTGCCTCACCTGCGAAGGTTCTTACCTTGAGATCGAGAGACAGAGAGTCGGCAATATAGACAGGACAACGGCTTTCTGGACACAGTTCTCAAACATCTGGAAGGTTGAAAAGAATACGACATTCTATAAGACCTTTACAAACTACACAGACGGTCTGCAGAACTACACGAACTTCCTTGTTGCTCTTTCGAAGACACCTGAAGGCCATTCGAATGCGGCAGATGCAAATGCAAAGATATGGCCTGTGGAAGGCTATGGCGAATATGCCGTAGTACGTGCCGACAACTTTGGTTGGGGCGCAGGCTATGACAACAATATCGCAACACCCGACTGTGACTGGAACTGGGATACCATCAAGGAAGAACTGGACGGCGCAAGCGTTCTTCTTGAAGTGAAGAACAAGGGTACGACAGTTGATATCTTTATCACAGTTACTGCAAAGAGCGGCGTTGTACGTACACAGAGCTACAGCGGCATCGCCGTTGACGGCGACGTTTACGTATCGCTTCTTTGCGAAGGCGCATACCTTCTTGTTGACTGATAAGCACATTTGATGCGCTGCAGAGCGTATCTGACACAACAGGCATGTGAATGCTGTTGATCTGCTCCGGGATGAGAACATTTCCCATCCCGGAGTTTTTTAAGGGTATAAGGGGTTTAGAAAACGGAACAGCACAGATTCCATATATCACAGGAGTATTAAAATGCAGGAAAGAGCGAGAAACGGCAAAATAACGGAATTTAATGAACCATTCATAGAACAGCGTGCTGACCCGTACGTACTAAGGCACACCGATGGGAAGTACTATTTTACCGCTTCGGTTCCGGCATATGACAGGATAATCTTACGGTGTGCGGACAGCCTTTTGGGCTTAAAAGAAGCCAAAGAGAAGGAAATCTGGCATAAGCATGAGAGCGGCGAGATGAGCCGCCATATCTGGGCGCCGGAGATCCACTTCTTATTTGGCAAATGGTACATCTATTTTGCAGCGGGCGAAAGAGACAACATGTGGAAGATCAGGCCTTTTGTGCTTGAATGCCAAGGTGACGATCCGATGAAGGACGAGTGGGTCGAAATGGGCAAGATCAGGCGGTCTGATGACGACATTTACTCGTTTGACTCTTTTTCGCTTGATGCCACTATCTTGGAAAATAAGGGAACATTTTATTATATATGGGCCGAAAAAGTAAGCGGCGGCGTAGGGATATCGAATCTCTACATCGCAAAGATGGAATCGGCAACAAAGCTTGCGACGGCACAGGTACTGCTTACAACACCGGATTACGACTGGGAAAGAGTTGACATCTGGGTAAACGAGGGCCCGGCAACATTAAAGCATGACGGAAGGATATTCCTCACATTCTCCGCAAGCGCGACAGGAGAGTGTTACTGCATGGGAATGCTGAGCGTCGGAGAGGATGAAGACCTGTTAGACCCGAGGCTCTGGAAAAAGGAAAGATACCCGGTTCTGAGATCGGATGCAGGGAAGGGCTTTTACGGACCGGGGCACAATTCCTTTACAAAACTTCCGGACGGGACGGATGTGTGCGTGTTCCACGCAAGGACCTACAGGGATATCGAAGGGGATCCGCTATACGACCCGAACCGTCATACCATGCTCATGAAGGTTTTATGGGATGAAAAAGGATATCCGGTGTTTGATTATGAAAATGTTTTAAGATGAGATTTCGGGCTGCCCGGCGGGTATTACGGACAGATGCCCGGACAGAATAAGGAGTTTTGATGACGATCACAGGTTACGGAAAACATGGAAAAGGTCTTATGAAGGTAACCGCGGCTGTGTTTGCGGTCCTTTTGACAGCGGTCTTTGCGGCAGGATCAAACGGTGCAAGGGCAGACGAAGAGAAAGCTTTGGGCTTTACGGAGACTGTCTCGGATGTTGTGTTCACACTTTCCACGGACAAGACGGAATATGATTCCGGAGAGACCATAAACTATACTCTTACAGTGACAAACAACAGACTGCGTTATTATACTTCAAAGGCGCAGTTTACATACGACAACACCGAAGGACTTTACAGTGCCACGGGAGAGGCACTTCCGAACATCATAGCAAAGCTTGAATCCGGAGAGAGTGTTACCGTTACCGGTGCGCTTACAGGCGATCCGGCCCTGTTCCCACCTGTGGAAAAGCCGACGGAAGCCGCTAAACCCGGGGGAAACGACGCAGGAAAGAGTAACCTTCCGGTGATCATCCTGTGTGCTGCAGGCGGGCTTGCTGCGGTATGCGCCATAGTCTTCCTGATCTTAAGGGCTAAGAAGGGAAAAGGCGGAAAAGCCGGCAAAGCGATGGCTGTATTGCTTGCGCTTGCCGTAGGGGCCGGGATCGTTCCCGCAGGAAGCGGTCCGAACGGTGTTACCTGTGTTTCTGCCGCCGATTATGATACCGTTGTTTCAAGGCCTTATGTTAAGGTGATGTATGCGGGGCAGGAGGTAATGGTCCGGATGATCATAGAGCTGCATCAGTACCCGAAGCGCATTACCATCCCTTCGGCACAGAAGGATATCCCGAAGGCGATAACCTGCCACGATCCTTCGATCTTCAAGGATTTTGACGGGACATATTACATCTTCGGGACACATATCACCGGCGGGTATACAACAGACCTTCGCAACTGGACGAGCATAGACGGGCAGTTCAGGAATACCTTTACAGAGGAGACAAAGGCGAAGATACGCGAATGGAACAAGGATTCCGGCGACTGGTACGGGTATCTGTGGGCTCCTGATGTGATCTATAACCCTGTTCTCAAGAAATACTGCTATTACCTTTCCGCAAACGGTGACGACTGGAAGTCGAATATCGTTATGCTGACTTCGGACAAGGTCACGGGACCTTACGAATACGCAGGCTCCGTTGTTTACGGCGGTTTTACGGCTGAAGATGCCGGTGAGACCGATGTGCTTTATGCGCTCGGAACGGACACGCTTCCGGACCGCTATATCAAAAACGGTGTAAAGAACAGGCAGTGGGGCAACAAGTGGCCGAACTGCATCGATCCGTGCGTTTTCTATGATGATGACGGAAAACTTTGGATGAGCTACGGTTCATGGTCGGGCGGCATTTTCCTGCTCGAGCTTGATGAGAACACGGGACTGCGCGATTATACGGTAAAATATGATACCGACAACCACAGCGATGCTTACTTCGGAAAGAAGATCGCAGGCGGCATGTATGTTTCCGGTGAGGGATCGTATATAGAAAAGATCGGCGATTACTACTGGCTGTTCATGTCTTACGGCGGTCTTGAGGCCAAAGGCGGATATAACGTGAGAGTGTTCCGGTCGAAGACGGTAGACGGGGACTACAGGGATCTGCTGGGTAATTCATCCATCTACGATACCCGCGTGACAAATCACAACCAGAGTGTGGGCGTAAGGCTTTTCGGAGGCTACAAATGGCGCACCTTCAATCAGGGACAGGTTGCGCAGGGGCACAACTCGGCATTTGTGGATGACGACGGAAGAGCATACATGATATACCATACAAGGACCACAGACGGTTCGGAAGGGCACACCGTTAAGGTGCACCAGCTGTTTACGAATGCGGAAGGATGGCTTGTGGCGGCGCCTTACATTACAGCAGGCGAAAAGCTTTCGGACAACGGTGTAAAGACGGAGGATCTGGTAGGCAGTTATGATGTCATAATCCATGAGCTTGCCATTAACTACGCAAAGCTTGAGGCCAAGACTCCAAAGTACATCAATCTGAATGCGGACGGTACCATCACGGGCGATTTTGATGGCACATGGTCCATAACGCCCGGAACATCCTACATCTATTTAAGCTTTAACAACGACAATTACAGCGGAGTTGCGCTTAAGATGAATGTTGAGAATACAAAGATCGAGACGCCGGTATTTACCGTTGTCGGCGAAAGAACGCAGGTAACGGTCTGGGGCAGCAGGAGCATAGAGTGATCAAAAATGAACAGATTCGATCCTTTGGAGACAATTAAAGAGATTTTGTGGTTCCTTGCCGTCACAGCCATAGCATTCGGCTGGATGTTCCTTATGATGCTCATTATCAGCTTTGTTGCGGCTTCCGTTGTAAAGATCACGATCCCTGTGATGCTTGTGACAGCGGTGTGCTTTACCGTGGCAGTGGATATCGTGGCTGTAATAAGGCGGATAACAAAGAAACGAAAAGAGCGCGAAATACAGAGAATGCTGAGAGAATAGCGAAAAAACAAGGATCTGAGGGCAGGGAGAGGCATCCCTGCCCTTTTCATAACTTTCACTTTACAAAAGGTTCGGGTTGTTGTAAAATCTTATTCGAGATAATAGTCGATTGTGGGTTTACGTTCCGGTGTCGGCTATATGGAGGTTGCTTTATGAGTGACATTACTGAAACTCAATATTTTAAATTTCAGAAGGAGCCCGAGCAGATAGTGCGCGAGCTTATTGATGATATTTATCAGGCTCTGAAGGAGAAGGGGTATAATCCTGTAAGCCAGATCGTGGGATATATCATGTCCGGGGATCCGACATATATCACCAGCTATAAGAATGCCAGAACGAATATCATGAAAGTCGAGAGAGATGAGATCCTTGAGGTGCTCCTTAAGGATTATATCGAGGTTCATTTCAAATGAGGATAATGGGGCTTGATTACGGCTCTAAGACCGTAGGTGTTGCGATAAGCGATGAGCTGCTTATCACCGCACAGGGGATAGAAACCGTCCATCGGGAACAGGAAAACAAGCTGCGCCGCACCTATGCACGCATCGAGGAACTGGTACGGGAATATGGTGTCGAAAAGATAGTGGTAGGCTATCCGAAGCTCCTTAACAACGATATCGGCGAGAGGGCAAAGCTCTGTGAGGAATTTGCCGCAAATGTGGAACGGAGGACCGGGCTTGAGACCGTGCTGTGGGATGAACGTCTTACAACGGTTGAAGCGCACAGAGTACTTGATGAAGCCGGTCAGAACTATACAAAAAAAGCAAAAGTGATAGATAAGCTTGCAGCAGTGCTTATACTGCAGAATTATCTTGACTATCTGAAAAACACTTCGGGCAAATGAGATGCCCATGAAACGTATCCGATGAAACAATTAACGACCGGTGAACCTGAGCGCTTTTCTACGGTGCCGGTTGTTACTTTTTATGCGGGACTGCGGAGGAATAACATGAACACTAATGACAATGTCATTAAATTTATATCTTCAGACAACGAGGAATTACTGTTCAGCGTCCTTGAACAGACGACACTGAACGGCGTAAACTATCTTCTTGTGACTGCGGAACCTGACGAAGAGGAAGCGGAATGCTTTGTCCTTAAGGAAGTTTCCGAAAAAGGTGCACAGGAAGTTGTATACGATATGGTAGAGGACGACAAGACCCTTGACGCCCTCTCGGGTATTTTTGCCGAGTTGCTTGAGGACACAGAGATCGTTACGGAGTGACCGGCGATAATGCGGGACGGTCTGTTCCGGTCTTTTGGACGGAGGCAAAATTGGAAGAAAAAACGAATAACGGAAGCCTTGAAAAGCTCAAGATCATCCCTCTCGGAGGACTTGAGCAGATAGGCATGAACATTACTGCCCTTGAATACGGGGACAGTATCATCGTTGTGGATTGCGGTCTCGCTTTCCCACAGGACGAAATGCTGGGTATTGACCTTGTGGTACCTGATGTGACATACTTAAAGGACCATGCGGATAAGGTCAAGGCATTCTTTATCACACACGGACATGAGGACCATATCGGTTCCATCCCTTATGTCCTGAAGGAGGTTCCTGCGCCGGTGTATGCGACAAAGCTTACGCAGGCAATAATCGAGACAAAGCTTAAAGAACACGATCTCACAAAGAGTGTTAAGAGAAAAGTGGTAAAGCACGGACAGACGATAAATGTCGGCGATTTCCGTGTTGAATTCATAAGGGTAAATCACAGCATTTCGGACGCGTCGGCCTTTGCGATCACGTGTCCGGTCGGAACTGTGGTATTCACGGGCGATTTCAAAGTGGATTATACGCCTGTGTTCGGTGAGCCCATAGACTTAAGACGCCTTGGTGAGATAGGCAAGAAGGGCGTGCTCGCGCTGTTCTGCGACAGCACGAACGTTATGCGTCCCGGCTTTACGATGTCTGAAAGGACTGTTGGACATACCTTTGATACCATTTTTTCCGAAAACAGGGATCACAGGATAATAGTTGCCACATTTGCTTCAAATGTGGACAGGGTACAGCAGATAATCACCTGCGCCGCAAGGTATGGGAGAAAAGTGGCTCTTGAGGGACGCAGCATGGTAAATGTCATGACTGCGGCTTCAGAACTCGGATATATCGAGATACCGGAGAACACGCTTATCGATGCGGCCCAGATAAAGAGCTACCCGCCGGAACAGCTGGTTCTTATAACGACGGGAAGCCAAGGTGAATCCATGGCTGCCCTTTCAAGAATGGCGGCTTCGATACACAAGCGCGTTTCGATAATGCCGGGAGATGTTGTTATCTTAAGTTCAACGCCGATACCCGGAAACGAAAAGAGTGTAAGCAAGGTTATAAACGAGCTTTCGCAGCAGGGAGCGAATGTCATCTATCAGGATACCCATGTATCGGGGCATGCCTGCCAGGAGGAGATAAAGCTCATCTACACGCTGCTAAAGCCGAAGTATGCGATCCCCGTACACGGGGAATACAGGCATCTTGCAAAGCATGCCGAACTAGCCGAGAGCGTCGGGATCCCGAAGAATAACATCTTCATCATGCATTCGGGGGATGTTCTCGAACTTAATGAAGAAGAAGCGAAGATAGTCGACCACATCTCGCTGCATGAGGTGCTTGTTGACGGACTCGGAGTCGGAGATGTCGGGAATGCTGTTTTAAGAGACAGAAAACAGCTTTCGGAATCCGGGCTCATCATAGTTACGATGACAATGGAAAGAGGCACCAATACGGTGCTTGCGGGGCCGGAGCTCTTTACGCGCGGCTTTGTATATGTCAAGGAGTCGGAGGACATAATCATGGAGGCCACCGAAGTGGTCTGCGGCGTTCTTGACAAACACCTTAACAAAAAGGCTGCGGACAGAAACAGGCTGAAGAATGAGATAAGGGACACCCTCGGCGATCATTTCTGGAGGACCATGAAGCGCGAACCAATGATAATCCCTATAATCATGGAAGTGTAAGGATCGGGTCATCCGCACCACAGGAGGTTTTTTCAGATGGCTAAGACAACCACGAGAACAGTGCTGAACATGACGAATGCGACACTGCGTCTCCTCATCAACATCATATTGTTTGCGGTGATAATAGTACTTATCTACAAGTACTCCTGGGAAGTGTACCGTTTTTCCTACAGGGTATTCGGCGCAGATCCCGTTGACAGCAAGTATGAGACAGTCGGGAAGGATATCACGGTCAAGATAGACAAAGGCGACTCGGCCCTTACGATAGGCGCAAAGCTTGAGCTAGCAAGGGCCATACACGACAAGCTTTCGTTCTACATACGCGCCCGTCTTATGGGGGCAAAGTTCCATCCCGGTCTTTATACCGTTAACACCACCATGACCTATGATGAGATGTACGAGGTATTTGCAGGAGAGAGCAATGCCGTTGATGAGGAAAGCCAATGATAACCGAACCCCATGTAAACGACTATATCAATTCGTTATCGGGAGACCTGCCGCCGTACTTGGACAGGCTTGAGCAGTACGCTCTTGAGGCGCATGTCCCGATAATACGCAAAGAAGCACAGAGTTTTCTGTGCTTTTTAATACGGGAATACAACCCGTCGAGGATACTCGAGATAGGCACAGCGGTAGGGTTTTCCGCCCAGCTTATGGCGGAAGCCTCAAAGGGCACCGTTACGACGATCGAGAAGGTTGAAATGCGTCTTAAAGAAGCGAGAAAGAACCTTAAATGCTCGCCAAATGCCGACAGGATAACGCTTATAGAGGGAGATGCGTTAAGCGTCTTAAAGGAGCTTGAGGGCCCGTACGATTTCATTTTCCTTGATGCGGCGAAGGGCCAGTATATGAATTTCTTGAAAGAGATAATGCGGCTTCTGCCGGTCGGAGGGCATCTTCTTACTGACAATGTGCTGCAGGAGGGAAGCCTTGCAGGCTCCAAATTTGCGGTGGAGAGAAGAGACCGTACCATCCACATGAGGATGCGGGAATATCTTTATACGATAACACATTCGGACAGGCTTGATACGGTGATACTGCCTGTCGGCGACGGAATGGCATTAAGCCGGAAGATCTGACAGACAGGCGGGAAACGCAAGGGGAAAGAGGCAAACATGAGAAAACCTGAACTTTTGGCACCTGCGGGAAATCTTGACATACTCAAGACAGCGGTAATGTACGGAGCGGACGCGGTCTATATAGGCGGCGAGCTCTACGGGCTTCGCGCGAATGCCAAGAACTTTGATACGGAGCAGATGAAAGAGGGCATTGCCTTTGCGCACGGACACAACGCAAAGGTCTATGTTACCGCGAACATCACGGCGCATAACAGGGATATGGACGGGATTCATGCATATTTCCGGGAACTTGCTGAGATCGGGCCCGATGCCGTGCTTATTTCGGATCCCGGTGTTTTCATGATCGCAAAGGAAGAATGCCCGAATATCGATATCCATATAAGCACCCAGGCGAACAATGTCAACTACGAAACCTTCCTGTTCTGGAAAAAGCTCGGTGCGACACGCGTTGTGACGGGGCGCGAGCTTTCAATAGAGGAAATATCGGAAATACACGAAAAGACCAAGGGCGAGATAGAGATAGAGAGCTTTATACACGGCTCTATGTGCATCTCTTATTCGGGCAGGTGCCTTTTAAGCAGCTACATGACGGGACGCGACGCCAACCTCGGGGCCTGCACGCACCCGTGCAGATGGAAGTATGCGCTTATGGAGGAAACAAGACCGGGAGAGTATTTCCCGGTGTTTGAGAACGAGCGCGGTACTTTTATCATGAATTCAAAGGACCTTTGCATGATAGAGCATATCCCGGAGCTTGTGGCCGCGGGAGTGGATTCCTTCAAGATCGAAGGGCGCATGAAGCCTGCTCTTTACGTTGCGGTGATATCTTCGGTATACCGCGAGGCGATAGACGATTTCTTTAAGGATCCGATGCTTTACGAATCAAAAAAGGAAGTGTATAAAAAGGCTATTTCAATGTGTTCTCACAGGCCCTTCGGTACCGGCTTCTACTTTGGACGCCCGGGCACGGAAGGACAGCTTTATGATGAAAGCACATACGACAGGGATGCGGTATATCTTGGCACGATAGAGACTGTTGAAGCGGAAAATACAGGTGTGATCACCCAGAAGAACAAATTCTGCACAGGTGATGAGATAGAGAGAATGAGGCCTTTTTGCCCCGTTGAGAAGCTTAAGGTGCTTGAGATAAGGAATGCGGCGGGAGAGACTGTCCAAAGCTGCCCGCATCCGCTTGAAAAGCTTACCGTGACCTTCTCGAAGGATGTGAAGCCGTGGGATATCCTGCGCAGTCCTGCAGGAGATTAAAGGGATGACAGAGTATAATAACGCATAACAGGGCATAGATAAAGCCTGCCGGATCAGATGCCGGCAGGCTTTTGACATATCATACATGGTTTTAATATGCAAAGATCGCGTACAGCGCGCCCACAAGCAAGCCGAGGAGCGAGCCGACGAATACCTGGAGAGGGGAGTGGCCCACAAGCTCCTTGAGCTTCGGGAGGACGAGATCGGGATCGGATTCGGTCATGATATCGTCTATCAGCTTATTTAAGACTATGGCCTGCTTGCTGGTTTCGTAACGGACGCCCCTTGCGTCATATATGACGATTATGGCAAGGAGCATTGCCACGGCAAACTGGAAAGAGGCACTTCCGTATTCCGTGTAGGTCACGACCACAAAGGCGCAGACCGTTGCGGAGTGGGAGCTTGGCATGCCGCCTGCGCCGAAGAGACGCTCGAGCTTGAACTCCTTGTTCATTATCACATACAATATCGCTTTTATTATCTGTGCCACAGCCCAGCCGGTACCTGCGGCCAAAAAAGGTCTGTTCTGTATCAGACCGCCGAAAAAAGTCCTCATGTTTTTTCCTGTTCTGTAAGATCTGAATGCCGCTGATACGGCTTTTCAAGGTTTGAATGCATGACCCGGATGATCCCGGATACAAACATTGATATAGTACACTTTTTTTAAAAAATAGTCAAATTTTTTTATCTCTTTCTTGCCATGATACAGCAAATATAGTAGAATATTATAGTAAAGTTATTCTGACTTACACTTCAAGAAAGGTATGTAATGTATGGGACTACTGAAAAATCTGTTCAATGACTACCCGATGTCAAAGGAAGAAGCAACAAAACGTAATCAGTACATGTATGTGTGCACCATGATCATAGAGATCGTGCTCGTTCTCGCATACATTGTGGAGATCGCACAGGGAAGAAGGGAATTGCCTTTTATCCTCACTTTCTACGGGTCAATGGTCCTGACAATGGCGATCGCGACCGTTATCAAAAAAGTCAATCCCGCCTCAAAGTATTTTAAAGATATCATAGGCTTCGGCTTCCTTGTAACATTCTGCATCGCGCTTTATTCCGGCGACAATCTGATGATCTACGGATTCCTTGTTCCGATGTTCTTTGTCTGCCTGATGGCAAACAGCCCGAAGACAATATTTATTACCGGCGTTTTCAGCCTGATCGCATATGGCGTGGGATGCTACATCGTTACAGGCAGCTTTGCGGAAGAGCTTGCAAAGTATGACCTTTCTGCCATGCCGGAACTTGAGACATGGCTCAAATCCCGCAACAATTCCGAGATCGAGATAGCAATAGCATCCATCCTTATCTCAACGATCTATATGCTGTTTGCGGTAAACGCAAACCACATTTTCAGCGAGAAGAGCGAGAAGATCATAGCCGACAAGGGTGCCGAGACCGAAAAGATCTTAAACAGCGTCATAAAATCCGTGAAGACCGTTGAAGGCTACAGCGGTGAGATGGCAGAGCTCGGGAAAGACACCCTTGATCTTGAAGATATGCTTGTTAAGGCGATGAAGGAGGTATCCTCCGGCGCGGGCGATATGGCAAACAACATCCAGACAGAGCTCGTTGCCCTTAACAATATATATGCGAGTGCCGAGGATTCCGACAGAAAGACCGAAGAGGTGCGCGAGAAGTTCAATGTGGTTCGTTCGGCGGTTTCTGAAGGTATCGGCAAGATGGAAGGTCTTATAAGCGAGACCACTGTTATCCAGAACAAGCTTGGCATGGCAAACAAGTCCATGGACCAGCTCATTGCAAATGTTGAAGAGGCAAGCAACCTGCTCGCTCTGATAGACGCTATCCAGAAACAGACCAACCTTCTTGCTCTCAATGCTTCGATCGAAGCAGCAAGAGCCGGCGAGGCGGGCCGCGGATTTGCCGTGGTTGCGGAAGAGATCGGTTCCCTTGCAAAGCAGACGGCTGAAAGCTCCGCAAAGATCAAGAGCATCTTAAACGACCTTAATACGACTGCGATCGATACAAAGGACAGCGTAACAAACCTTACTGCAACGATTGAGAGCACCACATCAACTATCTCGGATGTTTCGGGTGAATTCTCCAACATCAGGGATAATGCCGAGACCGTTACATCGGCTCTTGACGATCAGGGCAAGCTTGCGAAGGATATCAAGGACAGGAGCGCGGATGCGTCGAAGACCATCGAGGGTCTGTCCGCATTCTCGGAAGAGCTTCTTTCAACCGTGGAGAGCACGCTTTCCGAGGCCGAGAACACAAAGGATGATGTTTCGCAGGTAATGGAGCTTATCAACAAGACCCAGAACGAGATGACGGAGCTGAACAAGAATATAAAATAAGACATATCAAAAGAGGAGCACACCTTATGGCGTGTTCCTTTTTTTGATACTTTTTTTTACATGAAAGAACAAATGATAAAAAAATTCATAAAATGACAATAAATAACAGAAAAAAACGCAGGCAGTATGTCTTTGTATATTGTTTAGATTTGACATGACACTAATTTTGTGATATAATTCTTCGAAAAGCTTGATATCAATTCAGGAGGTTATCAACCATGATCAAAAGTTTGAAGATCAAGATGGTACTTATCATTGCAGTTCTGTGCTCTGTGCTTCTTTCTGTCGAGTGCTTTGTCATCTACAGAAAAACGAAAGAGAACTTCGAGAACGTGCAGGACGACAGTTATTCGGCCAAGACGGATTATTTCGCCTCCGTTATAAACGGCTGGGTGCTTGAAGAACTCGGAACCATAAATGCCGCAAAGATAGCCCTTACATCAATGGGAGTTGTTGAAGAAGAAAATAAGGCAATGTCTGAAACGTATGCTTCGTATACACTCGCGGAGATCACCAAAAACGACGACAACTGCACAATGGTATATATCCAGCTTTCAAACGGGCATTTCTTAAACGGATCAGGGTGGGTTCCGGATCCGGGCTGGGACGGACGCACACGCGCATGGTACAAAAATGCCGTTGACGCAAAAGGAAAGGTCTGCGTTAGCGATCCTTACGTGGACGCGAGTACGGGAGACCTTGCCATCGCGGTTTCGAAGTATTTTAACGAGAACGGATGGGAAGGCGTTGTGGCAGTAGATATTTCCGCTTCCAAACTGCTGGGCGATATCAAGGATCTTACAAAGGAATACGGCGATAAAGATTCTTACCTGTTCGTTACCACCGCGAGCGGACTTATCATCTATCATCCGAACGAGGCTTTTATGCCCAAGGTTAACAAGGATGTCCCGATCTCGTCTGTAGGCATTGACTATGTCGGAATGGCTGCAAACGACGAGGCAGACCCGATAAAGGATTACAACGGTACGATGATCTATGTTACATCCAAGACCGTTGAAACATCCGGATGGATCTGTTATTACGTATCCCCGTCGGCAGCTTATGACGCGGTTACAAACTCGATCCTCAATACAGAGCTCATGGTCCTTATCATCTGTCTTGTTATTGCGATAATCGTTGCAGTTGCTGCAGGTATCTATGTTGCCAAGCCTCTTACGGATGCAAGTGTCAAGGTCAAGAAGCTTGCCGACGATGTTAAGGGCGGCAGAGCGGACTTAAGAGAAAACGTTACAACCAAGTCGAAAGACGAAGTCGGAAGGCTTGTTGATTCGGTAAACGAACTTAAAGATGCAATGGGAAGCATCATTGCCAATATCAATGCTGCTTCGGATGAACTTGTGAGCGATGTTGACAGCCTGAAATCGGCTGCATCGAAGAGTTCCGACAATGTGACGAACATCTCCTCGACGATGCAGGAGATGAGCGCAAGCTCCGAGGAAACTTCGGCTTCTACGACCCAGGTTTCGCAGCAGATCACCGATATCACCGGTCTTACCGAACGCGTAAGCAAAAACGCCGCAGAAAAGACAAAAGCGATCAATACAAACCTTAAGAATGTTAAAAGTCTCAAAGAGCGCATCGACAATAACAATGCCGATATGCTTAAGCGCCTGAACGAAGCTATAGCAAAGCTTCAGGACAGGATCAAGGATACCAAGAAGGTAGAAGATATCCAGAAGATGACACAGGGTATCTCGGATGTTGCTTCACAGACGAACCTGCTTTCGCTTAACGCTTCCATAGAGGCTGCAAGAGCCGGTGAAGCGGGCCGCGGTTTCGCAGTCGTTGCCGATGAGATTGGTACGCTTGCGGGCAATTCGGCCGACATGGCAAGAAATATCCAGCAGGTATCGGACGAAGTGCTTGGCATCGTGGACCAGCTCGTAAAGGCTGCCCAGGAAGTATCGGATATCATGCTCAAGATCTCCGACGAGAACACCGAAGAGAAGAACCAGATAATCGATGAATACACCAAGGCTCTCACCGAGTGCTATGACGCGATCTCCTCGATCGCCGAGGATAACGGCGAGATAACGACATCCATCGGCATGATCCGCGACTCCATCGATGCGATAGATGTTGCCGTTGAAGAAAACGCACAGGGCATCACAAGTGTTGCGGAAGGCGCAAACATCCTTGTAGGCGCTTCCAACGACGTCCTCGAAGGCGCAAACAGCGTTGACAGGATATCAAGCGAACTCAAAGAGCACGTAAGAGGCTTTAAGTGCTGATATGAACTGAAATGAACAGGCCGGCAGGTCATGGTATGATACCGTGACCTGCCGCTTTTTGCGCGATAAGCGAATGCTTTTGCAAGCCTGTTCTTTTTGTGAACTTACGGTGAATTTTTCACAGCTCTTGCTTTTTTTATTTTATGAGTATATAATACTATGGTTGAAGCAAAAGGCTTATTTACCGATCAAATGTCTTTGGAAAGAAGGTTTTAGTATGATCAAGATCGACATTATCTCCGGGTTTCTCGGAGCAGGAAAGACAACACTGATAAAAAAGCTTATTGCCGAAGTCTTTAACGGTAAGAAGATAGTCCTTATCGAGAACGAATTCGGCGAGATAGCGGTTGACGGCGGTTTCTTAAAGGAAGCCGGCGTACAGATAACCGAAATGAACTCGGGCTGCATCTGCTGTTCGCTTGTGGGCGATTTCGGAAAGGCCCTGACGGAGGTTATAGACACTTACGCTCCTGAGCGCATCATCATCGAACCCTCGGGTGTCGGCAAGCTTTCGGATGTTCTGAAGGCAGTTAAGGATGTTGCCTCAAAGTCCGACAAGGATATTTCCGTAGGCGGCTGCGTTACAGTGGTCGATGCCAAGAAATGCAGGATGTATGCAAGGAACTTTGGCGAGTTCTTCAATAACCAGATAGAAAACGCAGAGACAGTCGTGCTTTCGCGTACAGGGGATATCGCCGACGATAAGCTTGCCGCAGCGGTTGAGATCATCAAAGGCTTAAACGGCAGGGCAACGATCATCACAACACCCTGGACAGAGCTTCCCGGCTCCGTTGTCATGGAGGCCATCGACAGAAAGAATTCCCTGCTTGACGATATGTTAAAGGCAGAAGAGGAAGAGCATCATCATCATGATGATGACGACGAAGAAGAAGAGTGCTGCTGCCACCATCACCACGACGAAGATGATGATGAGGATGAGCACGAGCATCACCACCACCATCATCACCACCATGATGATGACGACGACGAAGAGTGCTGCTGCCACCATCACCATGACGAAGATGATGATGAGGATGAGCACGAGCATCATCACCACCATCATCACGAAGACGGCGAGGAGTGCCACTGCCACGACCACGAACATCATCATGATCATGACCATCACCACCACCATCATGCGGATGAGGTATTTGAGGACTGGGGCAAGGAATCGCCCAGAAAGTACACCGAGGACGAGCTTAAGGGTATCCTTTCGAAGCTTGAGAACAGCATGTACGGTATCGTGCTCCGCGCAAAGGGCATTGTTTGCACACCCGAAGGCAAGTGGCTCCAGTTTGACTATGTTCCCGGCGAATACGAGATCCGTGAGGGATCGGCAGATTATACGGGCCGCTTCTGCGTGATCGGAAGCAAGCTCGACCGTGAAGCTTTAGAGGAGCTGTTCTGATGAAAGATGTACCTTTTTTTATCGTAAAAGGCTTTCTTGAAAGCGGGAAGACTTCGCTTATCCGCGAAACACTGATGGATCCCGAGTTTAACGACGGCGGGAGCAATCTGGTCATTGTATGCGAGGAAGGCGAAGAGGAATACGATCCCGTTCAGTTCAAGAAGCTGAATACAGACGTTATCACCCTTGAGGCTCCCGAAGAGCTGAGCGCAGACCTGCTCGAGCGCTGCAAGAAGCAATATAATCCGGACCGTGTGTTTGTGGAATTCAACGGGACCTGGACGGTGCAGATGCTTACCGGCGTAAGGCTTCCGAAGGGATGGTTCATGGCACAGATGCTGTCCGTGATCGATTACACGACCTTCGAGAACTACTGGAACAACATGCGTGCAGTTATGGGCGAGATCATCAAGTTTTCGGATACGGTCATATTTAACCGCTGTACCGCGGATATCGACAAGAGCAAGCTGCGCCGCACCGTAAAGGGCTTAAACCGCAAGGCGCAGATAATGTACGAAGCGCTGCCCGGCGTAGAGCTTCCCGACGAAAAAGACGAGTGCGTATTTGATCTTACGAAGGATCCCATAGAGATCCCCGATGACGATTTTGGCGTATGGTACATGGATGCCATGGACAACAAGAATCGTTACGACGGGCGGAGGATCAGGTTCAAGGGGCTTGTCTACAAGGACAGGAAGAGCGTAAAAGGGACTTTTGTCCCGGGACGCATGGCAATGGCCTGCTGCGCGAACGATATGGCATTTGTGGGCTTTGTATGCAAGGTAAAACCTGAAATGGAGCCGCTCGTACAGTTCAATCCGAGAGAACGCCGCTGGGTCGAAGTAGTGGCAAAGGTCGGATACGGATATCGCGACGAATACGGCGCGGAGGGACCGATCCTTACGGCTGAGAGCATAGTCAAAGCCGAAAAACCCGAGAATGAAGTAGTATATTTCAGTTGATAAAGGTGGATGACCGCATGGTAAAGAGCATGACCGGCTTTGGCCGGTGCGAGGCGGGAGACGAAAAACGTAAGATCACGGTAGAGATGAAGGCTGTAAACCACAGATACTGTGAGCTTACAATGAAGATGCCCAAGAGGCTCAACATTTTCGAAGCTTCCGTAAGAACGAAACTTAAAACATATATTAACCGCGGAAAGGTTGACATTTTCGTCACTTACACGGATAATACCGAAGGACAGATATCCCTTATCTATAACAGGGATCTTGCCGCGGAGTACATCAAAAGATGCGCACAGATAAGCGAAGAATTCGGGATCGAGAACGATCTTAGGACATCGACCGTTGCAAGGATGCCCGATGTGCTTGTCCCCGAAGAAGCGGAGACCGACGATTCAAAGATCGAAGAGCTTCTGCTTGAAGCAGTCGCAGGTGCGGCCGAAGGGCTTGTTGCCACAAGGACGGCGGAAGGAGAGAGGCTTAAGGCCGATATCCTTGCAAAGCTCGACGGAATGCTTGTCTATGTCGACGAGATCGAACAGCGCATGCCCCAGGTGGTAAAAGAGTACAGAGAGCGCATCATCGAGAAGGTCAAAGAGCTTCTCGGCGATACAAAGCTTGACGACTCCGCGCTTGCCACTGAGATCGTCCTTTATTCCGACAGGATATGCGTGGATGAGGAGATGGTGCGGCTCCGCGCCCATATCGCCCACATGCGCGACTGCCTTGAGGAGGAAAACTGCGGAAGAAAGCTGGACTTTATCGCTCAGGAGATGAACCGCGAAGCAAATACCACTTTATCAAAATGCGGCGACTTAAAAGCTGCGGATTGTGCGATAAATCTTAAAACAGAGATAGAAAAGATCAGAGAACAGATCCAGAACATAGAATAAGGAGGCCAATATGTTACATCCGTCTTACACCGATCTTATGAAGGTAGTAAACAACAACTCAGAGAACGAACATCCTGTGGTAAACAGCCGTTATTCCATCGTTATGGCGACAGCAAAGCGCGCACGCCAGATAATCGACGGTTCACAGCCCCTGGTGGACGATCCCGACAACAAGGCGCTTTCGATAGCTATCGAAGAGCTTTATGACGGCAAAGTAAAGATACTTGCAAACGACGAAGAGGAGTAAAAGCCTCCTTGAAGCGGTGCCTGCCATGCGCCGGAATATGTACAAAGTGTTAAAAAAATAATTTTCTCAAAATAACACTTGAAAAACATTCAACAAGCGGTTACAATAGCTATGGCTTTGAAATTGGTAATTTGATAAAAGGTTATCAAGAAAACAATATCTTTCAGGAGGATATTTAAAATGGCAAACGTAAGAGTTGCAATCAATGGTTTCGGCCGTATCGGTCGTCTTGCATTCAGACAGATGTTTGGTGCAGAAGGCTACGAAGTAGTAGCTATCAACGACTTAACTTCCCCCAAGATGCTCGCACATCTCCTTAAGTATGATTCCGCTCAGAAGCCCTACGCTCTGAAGGACAAGGTTACATACAAGGATGCGATCCTTGCAGAAGACGGCAAGACAGTAGTTACTCCCGGTTCCATCACAGTTGATGGCAAGGAGATCACCATTTATGCATGCCCTAATGCAAAAGACCTTCCCTGGGGCGAGCTCAAGGTTGACGTAGTTCTTGAGTGCACAGGTTTCTACACATCTAAGGCTAAGGCTCAGGCACATATCGATGCCGGCGCTCGCAAGGTTGTTATTTCCGCACCTGCAGGCAATGACCTTCCTACCATCGTTTACAATGTAAACCACACAACATTAACCAAGGATGACACCATCATCTCCGCAGCAAGCTGCACCACCAACTGCTTAGCTCCTATGGCTAAGGCT
>JAEEGQ010000065.1 GCA_016280395.1 Lachnospiraceae bacterium
GAATATCCCGAGGTCTACACTCTTGTGATGGCCGTGATAAAGGAGCTTGAAGAAAAAAAGGCTCACTATCACACCAGTTCCTCAGGGCTCCTCACCTCGCTCATAGTGCAGCTCTACCGCATCCAGAGCGCGGGAGGCGAGCTCCGCACTTCCTCGGACAATCCGCCCGAAAATGCAATGGTCCTTTCTCCGGTCCTTGACTATATCGAAACAAACTACGCGGATGACATCGATATAGACTATCTTGCTGAGATATGCCGCCTGAGCCCATCCCATTTCAGGCGTCTTTTCCACGAGATAATGGGGACAAACCCGCTAGACTTCGTAAACACGACCCGCATAAACAAGGCCTGCGCGCTTTTAAGGAGCACCGAGGATTCCATACTTGACATTTCGGAAGCCGTGGGCTTCCGCTCCGTATCAAGCTTTAACAGGCATTTTGCGGATCTCATGAAGACCTCTCCGCGTGATTACAGAAAAGAAACCCTGCAGTTCAAGGAAAACGCCGAAAAAATGACGATCCGCGAATACAAGGGATGGATGTTCCCCGAAAAATGATCCTTTAAAATCTAACAGGATTGTTTCAATACTAAAAAAACAGAAAAGAATCATCAAAAACGGTTGCCAAGTGCCGTTTTTTAGGATAATATGCATACACCATTATAAGGCTTAATATTTCCTTTTTTGTGGCGGGGTGAGACAGTTGGAAGACTTTAATGTGGAACTTGCGGGGATCCCCGTCAGGATACAGTGCGGATACAGTTCGAACAGAGACTTTTTTAAAGGCTATGAGACAGACAAAGAGCCGTTTTTCACTGTTGCTCCGTCCGCCGGCGATATAGAGGATATCAGAGAGCGTTTTAAGAAACTTGACGAAGCCGAAGGCACACCCGTAAGGTCATTGTCCGAAAGTTTCCTTGAAAACAACGCGATCCATGTTCTTCTTGCGGAAAAGCTCACGGAATATGACATTTTGCAGATCCACGGCTCCGCTCTTTCAATGAACGGCGAAGGCATCATATTCACTGCAAAGAGCGGCACCGGAAAAAGCACGCATGCAAGGCTCTGGAGAGAACTCTTCGGCTCCAAAGTCCTGATGATAAACGATGACAAGCCGATGGTAAATGTCCGTGACATGACCGTTTGCGGCACACCCTGGGACGGGAAGCACCATCTCAGCACCAACACGGCCGTTCCCTTAAGAGCGATCGTAAAACTTGAACGTGATGAAAAAAACAGCATCACACCATTAAAAAACAGGGACGCCATAGCGCTCCTGATGAGCCAGGCCTATACTTCCAAGGACCCGAATGTGTTTGCGCGCATTATGGACATGGAAGCAAAGCTTGTTGAAACACTTGATTTTTACCTTCTCAAATGCAACATGGAACCCGCGGCCGCAAAAATGGCGTGGGAAGAGATCATAGGGCCAAGGGATGCATTTGAGTATATCGATACACTGAAAAAACGTACAAGGCACGGAAACTCCCGCTATGACAAAGTAATGGAATTTCTCAATGCCAAGGCCAGACGTATGGGAATCCCCATGTTCGGGCAGTTTGAACTCACACCGCTCTGCAACCTTGATTGCAGGATGTGTTATGTTCACCTTCATCCCGATCAGATGAACGGTGCTTCTCTCCTTCCCGTAGAAACCTGGAAAGACCTTATCAGACAGGCTTTCGACAAAGGAATGATCGAAGCGACCCTTACCGGTGGTGAATGTCTCACCTACCCGGGATTTGAAGAGTTATATCTTTACATGCAAAGTCTGGGCCTTCAGGTCACAGTTATGACCAACGGAGTCTTGCTTGATGAAAAACGGATGAAGTTCTTTAAAGAACATCCTCCCGCCCTCTTTCAGGTCACTCTGTACGGCAGCAATGAAGATGCCTATGAGCGCGTCACAGGGAGCCGCGTGTTTGGCAAAGTACTCGATAATCTCCGGAGAGTAAAAGAAGCCGGAATCGACTTGTATATATCAATCACGCCGAATTCCTATCTTGGAGAAGACGTTTTTGAGACCATAAAGATTGCCAGGGATCTCACAAAACACCTCATCATCAGTTCCTCTCTCTTTGCCCCCAAAGGCGAAGAATGGCGGCTTAATGGATGTGATGTTTACAACCGTGACTATTACGCAAGGATCTTCAGATTTGACAATGAACTTCGCGGGATAGACCTCATGGAATGTCCCGAGGATTCACTCCCCGCTCCCGGGGGGCCGGACCACTCCTGTTCCGATTGCGGGCTTGAGTGCGGAGGAGGTCGCTCCAGTTTTGTTGTTAATTGGAAAGGTGAGCTTCGTATCTGCAACAAACTTGATACTTTAGCCTATCCTCTCAGTGTGGGTTTTGAAAAAGCATGGACTGAAATAAACAATGTCGCAAACAACTGGCTTCGCGTTCCCGAGTGTAAAGGATGTCCATATAAGAACGTATGCGACACATGTGCGGCAACGCTCATGCAATATGCCCCAACGGGACAGCAGCCGACAGAGCACTGCAAAAACACCAGATATATGGTGAGCCGCGGAGTTTATCCCCCGCCGGAATGTTAACCTGGTTAAGACGTCTGCCTATAAGTGAAGACGATTAACACATAGATGCAATATTTTTTATAGGAGGTACAATATGACAACACAGAAGAAACCCTACATTACCCCCAAGGTAGAAAAACTCGAGTTTGCTGCAACCGAAGAGATCCTTACTTCCGGTTTTGATGATTCAATCTTCGATCCTGTAGATGACGACCAGGGCAGCAGCGGCGGTGATAAAGGCAGAGGCAGAGGCCATGGCGGCGGATGCGACCATATTCCCGAACACTCTAATGCGCGCACTTTCAGCAATGGCAGGAACAGTAATTGCTAATAAGCACACGGAGGCTTCATATTGAAGGCAAAAAAAGACTTTATCCTGAGAAACGTTGCGGGCGAGTACATGCTCGTTCCCACGGGCGATGAGATAAAAAGCTTTAACGGCACTCTGATGCTTAACGAACAGGCTGCATTTGTCTGGGAAAAGCTTCAATCCTCAATATCTCGAAAGGTACTCCTGGATGACATCCTTAACGAGTACGACACGGACGAAAAGACCGCAGCGCAGGATCTCGATGATCTTCTGACAAGATTTCTTGACCTTGGGATCATTGAAAAATGACTAAAAAAACAAGTACCGAAGGGGTTTCCCGGGTACTTGTTTTTTTTGCTTTAATCACTCTTCGCTTCTTTATGTTTTTTAAGGAATCTCACATATTCATCACGCGGCAGAGGTTTTGAGTAAAAATATCCTTGAATGTAGTCGCATCCGATATTTTTCAGCTTCATAACCTGCTCTTTTGTCTCAACACCCTCGCATACCACTTCAAGCCCGATGCCGTGCATCATGCGCACGGTGTTTTCAACGACGCTCATGCTCCGCTCGTCTCCTATCGTATCGATCACGGACTTGTCGATCTTTACAATCTTGAGCGGCATCTTGAGGAGTCTTGCCACATTTGAAAAACCGGTCCCGTAGTCATCAAGCGCAAATGAGTATCCCATTTCCACAAGCCTTCCCATGTTTTCCATGAACGCCTCGGGATTTACGGCATTTACAGACTCGGTGATCTCGAGATTGACCATTTCGGGCGGCACTTCGTACTTTTTCCCAAGCCCGGTGATATAGTCCGCAAGCCCGATATGTGTGCACTGATGCACTGAAAGATTGATCTCCACATATCTTACGCCCAGGTCTTCCTGCCTTATGCTACTCAAAAACTCATGCACCGACTCGAGCACAAAATCCCCTATCGGCTTTATCAGGCCGCAGTTTTCCGCTTCCCTGATAAACAGAGCCGGAGGAACAAAGCCGTATTTCGGATCGTTCAGCCTTATCAGCGCCTCCGCTGTCGCAAATGTATCGCTCCTTAGATCGTAGATCGGCTGATAGTACATCTCAAAATTATTGTCATTCAGCGCTCTGTTGATGATGGAATTTATATGATTTCGCAGCTTAAATGAACTGTTGCTTTCAAAATCCTTCTGCTCTATGCATTCCTGCTGCAAAGGAATGAACGACGGGAATCTCACCGTAAATCCCATCATGCTCTCCGCATGCCTTATATCCACAAGGAAACGCACAACGGCATATTTGAACTGCATTATCGACGCAAGACAAAGCTCGTCTTTTCTTAGTTCCTCAAATTTATCAAGCAGAAATCTCATGAGCGGCCCTTCATCGTAAGCCATATCGTCAAAAGCGATACAGACGCACCCCACAGGGCCGTAGAACAGCGTATAGACTTCCTTTTTATTTTTAAGGAAACCTCTGATCCTCTTTGCGAGATCCCTCATGTAGGAATTGTAATTTTTTTCTCCGAAGATGCTTCTCACTTCAGGTGTGTTAAAATATCTGATCACGACGATCTTAAGCGGATGCCCGGCGATCTCGCAATGCCTTAAATGCTCCCTGTAATACCGCCAGCTGTACATATCGACATTTACGTCGAGTATCTCCTCAGGTCTCAGCACAAGAAGGTGGTTCAGCAAAAGCGCGAGCGCATATGCCAGCATCTCGACGAGTAGTCCCTCGTGAAGCCCCTGCCATGCCATCACTGCAAGCGCCATGACATACATGAGGATGAGTATGATCCACTTGTGCAGATCTATATAATGACGGATCCTTACAAGATAATAGAGTCCGATCGCACTGTATATCCAGCCGAAAAGGTAGATATAGAGTATCCCGTCCCCACGCTTGTAGCCTTCTTCAAAGGTGATGGTGAACATTTCTCCGGAAAAGAGATTTGACAATATCATCATCACGATCGTCACATACGGCATAAGTATCAGGACACGATGGACCGTTCTGTATAGTTTGAAACGAATGCCCGCGATCGAAATGATGTACAGAAGATAGATGACATTTACGAGATGTCTGATGATAAAGAAAAGATAAGTGGTGATATATGCCGCAGGAAGCCACCATGGCTCATCGACCGGATTGCGGTTAAGGATCTCGCTCACAAGGTCAAAAACGGCCATAAAAAACACAGAAACCTGAAAGGCAAGAAAAGACCGGTTTTCCTGCCCTTCGGTCATGTGTTTGAAAATTGTGGCAAAAAACACTATCGCTACGATCATTAGCGATACTATGTCCCAGGAAAAAGGTGAATTCATGTTTTCCTGCCTTTCCCTATCAGGTCGGGATCAGATGATAGTCCTTATGTATGCTGCGATTTCTTCATCCTTGCATGATCCAAAGAAAAGTTCCTTGAAATTCTTTCCTGAAACGGCGCCCTTAAGAAGCTCGGGATCAAGGCTCTTAAGGCACTCTATGAGAGGCTTGAACGTAGCCGCTCTCACGCCGTCAAGGATCTTTTTGTTCCTCTGTTCGGGAACCACTCTCTCCTTCGGATAACCCTGTCCGTGTCCGAATCCGAAAAGCTTTTCAAAAATGTATTCGAGATTCAGCTCGCCGCCCCATCCGAAGCCTTTTGCAAAGGGA
>JAEEGQ010000066.1 GCA_016280395.1 Lachnospiraceae bacterium
CATTTAATAATGCACTAGATGAAATTACTCGTTAATGCATTATATCGGAAATAATCGCAGTAAGACTCTCTGGTACTGTTCAAATGAACAGCACCAGAGAGATTTTTATTACTCGGGTAGCCTACCTTCATACATGATCTGAAGGTCACCGTAGATTCTTCCCCAGTTTTCTTTTGCCATAATAAAAGGCCTCCTTAAGATTTATTTTACCTTAAGATACCTCGTTCGAATAGTGTTATTCCGTTTTTACAGAGATTTTTTCAAACACTCAAGAAATGTAATAATAAAGCTTTCAGAAAGCTCATTCATCCGGTTACGCTCAATGTCGGAAAAGACGGAAAAAATCAAAAAAGACCACCCGAACGGATGAAGTATATTTTACTGTGGGTTTTCCTAAAGGAATTAGTGTCCATTAAAGTTTACCAAAGTCCGGTAATGTTTTTAACCTGCCTCTTGATAAAATCGGTCCGGGTGATTATAATACCATATGGTTAGCATTAACTAACCCACAAAATAAAACAACAAAGAGGTATATCATGAAAGCTGATTACAAAAACTGGATGCCAAAAGGCATGGTACTCGGAACGGCATGCGCAGCAGGTGTTGCGCTGCTCCTGTATATCGTATTTGGAATTGCCCCGGTCCTGAGGGAAGGGACTCTTAAAACTGTGCTCAGCATAGTTTTTCTGGTGATCACGGTTTTTCTGGCCCTCGTAACTTTGTGGATGTTCCTGATGTACAGGGCATTCTCCTACAACGGCAAACGTAAGATGTCGAGACAGATCATTGAAGGCGTTGTGGCATATGTAAAGATCCCTGACGGAGGGAAAGGCCTTGATGTCGGATGCGGAAGCGGGGCACTTACCATAGCCTGCGCAAAGAGAAATCCGAAGGCGAAGATGCAGGGGATAGACCGCTGGGGCGTGGAGTATGCCTCTTTCAGCAAAAAACTCTGTGAAAGCAATTCCGTGGCGGAAGGCGTCGGCAACACGTCCTTTATGCAGGGAGATGCATGTAAACTGCCGTTTGAAGACGGGATCTTTGATGCGGTGACAAGCAATTATGTGTATCATAATATCCCGAGCAGCGACAGGCAGGGCATACTTCTCGAAACCCTGCGTACGCTTAAAAAGGGCGGCATCTTTGCTATCCATGACATCATGTCTGAGAGCAGGTACGGAGACATGCAGGCATTTGCAAAGAAACTCAAGGACATGGGATATTCGGAGGTCCGTCTTATCAATACCACAAACGGGATGTTCATGAGCAGATTCGAGGCGCTTTGGATGGGGCTTTCGGGATCGACATTATTGGTTGGAAGAAAATAAAAACCGCCCGCTTTGTAACGCATAAGAGGAGTATAAGAGGACGCATAAGAAAAAAACAAAACAGACTGTAAGAAAATCTTCCCGGAGCTTGGCTAAAGCTCCGGGATTGTGATATAATCGGGCTGCGGGAAAATGCAGCTGCGCGGCGCATAAAGACCGGAAGAGCGGCAGGTTTGCCGCAAGGAGGGAACATGAAAGAAATACAGGCGATCTCATTATGTTCGGGCGGCGGCAAAGGCGCCTTCCAGGTAGGAGTCATGAAGGCACTGGCTGAGCAGGGAATATTGCAGAACGTAAAGACCATAGCAGGCACCTCCGTCGGCGCGCTCAATGCGTTCATGTACGCCATCGGTGATGTTGAGCTTACTGAGTTTGTGTGGCGGAATCTTGTGTCGCCTTCGACCATGCTCAAAACTATTGAATTCCGGAAGCGTCCCTGCATCTCAAGGGATTCGCTGTTAAAGATCATTGATTATGTCGGGATAGACAGGTTCAGAAAGACAGATGCCGCTGTCTACGCGTATGCTTTTAACACGCAGCTTAAGAAGTCTGTCCCGTTCCTGCTGAATGAACAGCCGGACGACCGTCTGCGCGATATCCTGCTTGCAACCTCAGCCATCCCCGTGGTTTACAGTCCCGTCACTATCGACGGGGTGAAGTATATCGACGGCGGTGTTACGCCCGAGGGTGACTGCCCGCTTTCAGTGGTGCGCGATCTCGGCCTTAAGAATGTCCTTCTTGTTCCACTGGATAAGACTTTTGATCCCGAGAAAGTGTTTACGGCAAACACTCCGAGGATACTTAACCTTTATAAAGCATATCCCGAACTTGATATCGAGATAATAAAACCTTCCGGGCATAACGGCGGACTGATCGGGATAGTGGATTTTGACCGGAAACGGATGAATGCAAGGATCAGGCAGGGATATCTTGATGCATGCGATCATCTGCGGGGAAATGCCGCAAAGACGGATGCAGGGAAGCAGGACACCTCGGGAAAAAATCCTGAAAAGACCGTAATGGACGGGGCGGAAAAGCAATACAGTCTCACGGCCGCAGCCATCGTGACACGGATCAAAAAACTGGCCGGAGAGCTGATAAAGAGCGCCTCGGACTTTGAAGAATTTATAGGCCTCAGTCAGTTCGGGAACATAAATGCAAAAACACCGACCCTCGGAGGACATGTTTTTTACAGGGATCTTTTTGAGTGTGACGGCTGGCGCATCCAGAAACACACTGTTTTTCCGCTAAGGATGCATATCCGGATACTTGATGACAAAGACGTGAGGCGCGCATGGACCATGGATCCGCGTGAGGTGCTGAAAAACCTGCTGTTTTATAAAAAGATCAAGGAAAATGCAGGCAGGCGTTGAGCCGGCGGGACACATTGGCCGTGAAACAAATGCTTGTCAAATTCCAAAAAAAGTATATAATGTTCTTATGGAATTTCCAATAAATATTTTTAGCGGAGGTTTTGTACATGAAAAAGCTCAAAATGAAGACGCTCATCATAGCTATCGTGTCCGTAATGACTACGATAGCCGTAGCGGTGCTCTGTGTGCTTTCGTCGATCAATTCCAATTCACTTCTCCGGAACAAGATCAATGAGAACATGACAACATATCTTGACGCCCAGGCCAACTCCGTCGAGGAATTCGTTAAAAATTCCGAGCAGAAGCTGCAGCTCTTTTCGAGAGATCCGCTCATCACACAGCTGATCCTTGAAAATGCGGCGGATACGAATGCCGATCTTCCCGCATTTAACGATCCGGCCTACAATACTGTAGCTTACTACAAGGATCACTACAAAAACTATGAAGCTACCCAGGCATACACAATGTCTTTCTACAACACGCTTGATAACTGGGAAGGTATCTATGTGGGCAATCTCAGTACACGTATCCTTGCCTACTCGGTCCCGCCTGTTATCGGCAGAGTCTTAAGACCTGACGCAGCCAAGGTAAAAGAGCTCATGGATGCGATGAACGCCGATCTTAACGGTGTTTATAACGCAGGTATCATTGTTTCGCCCGGTACGGGCCAGCTCTGCCTTTCCATGTACGCCCCCGTTCTTCTTGACGGAAAAATGATCGGCTACGTCGGAGCGGGCGTTTTCCACAGCGATCTTGAGGATCTCCTTACGGAATTCCGGATGGCAGGTGTAACCACAAGCCATTTCTACATGCTTAATACAAAGACCGGTGTCACCTTTACCGATACAGAGGCTTCCGAAGAAGAGCAGGCTGATATAATAGCAAAAGAGACCACACGTCCTGTTCTTCTTGAGGTCATAAGCCGTTCCGCAGGCAATTCTTCCGGAAAAGGGCAGTTTGAATTCAAGGATCCTTCGAGCGGCAAGACTCTCATGGTAAATTACAAGGCTATCGCGGGTTATGACTGGGCTCTTGTCATCACGGCAGACAAGGCTGAACTTTATTCGGCATCCGCACATAATATCAGGATCATGGTCATCCTCGGCATTGTTGCAGTTGCAGTCATCATCGCGCTTGTTACGATTTTCGCCAATATTCTTTCAAAGTCGCTCTCACAGGCTGTTGAAGAGATCGATAAGACCGCTTCCGGTGATATCTCATCCGAAGTACATATCGACACTTTCATGAGCGAGATCGATAAAATGGGCATCAGCCTGAATTCCCTTAAGACGAAGCTCCGCGAGGTTATAGATAAGACCAAGGATATGTCCAACGGCCTTAATGTTGCGGGTACAGATCTTGCAAATTCCGCCGACCAGGCTTCAAAGGCATCCGAGGATGTCACCTGCGCTGTATCCGATATCTCATCGGCAGCGGGCAATCAGGCAGATTCCGTACAGACTGCTGCAGAGCGCACCGATTCCATGGGTCAGGATATCGACAATATCTCGGCAGACATCAAGGCTCTTGACAAAGCAACGGTCAACATGAAGGAAAGCTGCGATAAGGCTGCGGATGCGCTTAAAGAGATCGTTGCGCAGAACAAGGCCGTATCCGATGCCGTTGCAGAGATCGGCTCGACCATTACCGCAACAAATGCCAGTGCGAACGCCATCGCCCAGTTCTCGGATGCTATCAACGATATCGCATCACAGACCAACCTGCTTTCGCTCAACGCTTCCATCGAGGCAGCGCGCGCGGGCGAGTCGGGACGCGGCTTCGCCGTTGTCGCAAACGAGATCAGGCAGCTTGCGGATCAGTCCAAATCCAGCGCGGATGAGATCAGGACCATTGTTGACAAGCTTCTCGGCAATGCACAGGCTTCCGTTCAGACCATGGATTCCCTTAACGAAAGCTTCCGTTCACAGGGAGAACAGATACTCTCGACCCAGCGTGACATGGATGAAATGTATAAGAACGTTGCTGTTGTTTCAGAGAATTCCGGCGCCATCAGCAAGATGGTAACCAACCTCGAGAAGGCCAAGGAAGCCCTTGTTGAGATCATCAACGATCTTTCAGCCATCTCTGAAGAGAACGCTGCTTCAACTGAGCAGACCAGTACTTCCATGAACGAACTCGCATCGACATTCTCGGTTATCAACGAGTCCGCAGCACAGCTTAAGAGCCTTGCGATGGATCTTACCGAGACAATCGGATACTTCAAATAAGCCGGGGAGAAAACCATGAACGAGATCATGTATAAACGCAATGAACTTCTTGCAAAAAAGGTTATAGCAGGCCTTGAGTCAAGGAATATGAAGGGGTATTACGCTGCGGACAAAGAAGAAGCGCTGAAGAAAGCCCTTGAGATAATTCCGAAGGGGGCATCCGTTGCAATGGGCGGAGCTCTTTCGGCACATGAGATAGGGCTTGTGGACGCGGTAAAACAGGGCGATTACAACTTCATAGACAGGGACAAAGCAACGGATAAGCGTGCCGCTATGCTTGAAGCATATGATGCCGATTTCTTCCTTACAAGCGCAAATGCCATGACGGAAGATGGAGTTATGGTCAATATCGACGGCAATTCCAACCGTGTTTCCGCAATTGCGCAGGGACCTAAGCATGTTCTTGTGATCGTTGGCATGAACAAAGTCTGCCCCGATATCGATGCGGCAATGAAACGCGCAAGAAATGTGGCTGCGCCCACAAACGCCCAGCGCTTTGGGCTTTCGACACCATGCGCGAAGACAGGGGCATGCTTCAACTGCAAATCCCCGGACACCATCTGCTGCCAGTTCCTCATTACCCGGTACTCGCGCCATGCGGACCGCATTCACGTCATAGTGGTAAACGATTCCCTCGGCTTCTGACGGGGTGCATGTGAAATGCGCCGGATTTAAGAAAACAGCACTTAATTATGTTTGACGAAGAGCTTTTTCAGTGATAGAATGCTTATTATGGAAACTTTTAAGCGTATCATAAAACTGAAAAGGCTCTTTTTGCTGCTTCTGTTTCCGGCAGGGCTTTTGCTCCTCGATTTTGCAAAAAAACACCCGGAATTTACGGAGCACGTGTTTGCCCGCGGTTTTTTCAAGATATATTCGCAGATTTTCTCGAATATTACGGGACTTTTCCCTTTTTCGCTGGCTGAATTCGGGATCTGCCTCGGGATATTCTTAATCCCTGCGATAGTCATTATCGAGATAATTCTGGTGATAAAGCGCAAAGGCAGCCGTATATATATGATCGTGAGGGATATACTGACTGTTGCGGGTATCGCGTCGCTTGCGTATTTCCTGCTTGTTGTCGGCTGCAGCGTGAATTATTACAGATACACCTTTGGGCAGATCGCGGGGTTTGATGTGCACGATTCATCCGTAGATGAGCTTAAGTATCTTTGTGATGACCTTGCCGCCAAAGCAAGTGAATTAAGGGCAAAGGTGGGCGAGGACGAAAACGGTGTTTACAGGCTCTCTTTCAGCAAGCATGCGCTTGGCGAAAAGTGCCGTGAAGCCTATAAAAACTTGGCAAAGGTTTATCCGGAGACCGGCGGGCTGTATCCAAGGCCAAAGTGTGTCATCCACTCAACTTTGATGTCGATGGCGGAGTTTACCGGTGTTTATGTACCTTTCACGATGGAAGCGAACGTAAATATCGACGCGCCGGATTACTCCATCGCTTCGACGATGTGTCATGAACTTGCGCACCTGCGCGGGTTTATCCGTGAGGACGAGGCAAATTACATAGCTTATCTTGCATGCATGGCGTCCGATGATGTCGAGCTGCAGTATTCGGGCGTGGTCGAAGCGCTCCTTTACGCGGGCAACGCGCTTGCGGGAAAAGATTATGAGGCTTACTGTGCGATGCGCGCAGGTCTTCATCCCGGGATCAACAGGGATTATGCCGCAAACAGCGAGTACTGGAAACAGTACGAGAAGACTGTGATAAGCGAGACTGCAAACGAGATAAACGACACCTATTTAAAACAGAACGACCAGGAAGACGGTGTGCAGAGTTATGGCCGCGTGGTTGATCTGCTTCTTGCAGAACAGCGGAAAAGACTCGGTGAACTTGTTACACCGGCAGGTTCCGACTGATTTCCGGCGTTAACTGTCCGGAACCGCTCCGGAAGAAAAAACAACCTTGAACAGCGATACGGAGAACAAATGGACATACGGACATTTTTAAATACTCTGTTTCATGGGGACAAGAAAACAAAGCTTCTGCTTTGGAGCAGTATTGCCTGCATTATCCTTGGGCTCGGCTTTGCTGTTGTTTTTGCGTTCACCGTGGCGCCTGCATGGATACTCGGCACTGTGATAGCATTGCTTTTGCCGCTTGTGCTATTAAAGGATTACCGTTTTTCCGATCCTGAAAACATGAAAGGAAAGGCCGCTGAGATTCCCCACGGAGCGGGAACGGAAGCCGGAATGCAAAATGGGACGGAAACAAACGCAGCGGAGCCGTTGCAAGATAATCCCGCGGACCCGCTTATGGCTGCCATTCTTCGTGATGCCGGCGAGGCAACGGAGATAAAGACGAAAAAGATCGAAAGACCTGCCGCAAAAGAACCTGCTAAAACCGTAAAAAAGCAGCAAAGGCCGGAAAGTACCGAAAAAGAAAAAACAAAGGAAAGACCGGAGAAATCCGAAAAAAATAAAAAACCGGAGGAAAAGAAAAATGTCCGGAAAAAAGAACCTGCTGATAAGAACAGCCCAAAAGGCGAAGAAAAGCCTGAAAAGCACAAGAAAAAGCCTGAAGCTGACGGAAAAGAGCTTCGGGAAGATAGAAAAAAGCCTGCAGAAAACAGGGAAAAGCCTGCAAAAGACGAAAAAAGACCTGGCAAAGTCAGCAGGGAATCTGACAAAAGCAGCCGGGAACCTGTTAAAAAGCCTGAAGAACGCAGTGTCAAAGATGATAAAAACACCGTCGGCGCTGAAAAAGGATCTTTACAGGGCGGAAGCGAAGTTCGAGAAGACAAGGGCAAAGAACCTGAAAAGCCTGCAAAAGAGA
>JAEEGQ010000067.1 GCA_016280395.1 Lachnospiraceae bacterium
GCTGTTATGTTTTCGTATATCCTGGATCTCCCGTTTCCTTATGTGCTGACATCAATGCCCTACGGGGTCTGCTCGGTGTCTGTCATTAATTTCGAGACACAGCCTTCAGGCACTGTTATCCCGCGGATCGAGCTTTTTAATGACATGGGGCATCTTCCAGTGGTTGCCGCGGAGAAACTGCATTTTGAAAAATAGTATATGCCGTTCAGCACCTGTCCGCGCCGACAGCCGCAAGGAACTGCTTTGCAATATACATACATCCCGTCTGGTTCGGATGTATCCTGTCCCATGCGATATTTGCGGAATGCATGTGTTTAAACAGTTTATCCCACCCCTCTTGAAGATCAACAAGTGTAAGATTGTACTTGGCTGCCAGTTTCTTTACAATGGCTCCGTATTCGTCCATACGCGCGCGCATCGGATCCTGCTTATAGGTTTCCATGAAGTACGGAGTCATCAGTATCATCCCCTTGACCCGCGGCAGTGTTTCTCTGATAAGCTCGTCATATGTTGATTCAAATTCTTCAGGTGATACATGTGTCTCAGGCATCTGAGGGCAGTCAAACTGTCTCCAGACATCGTTTATCCCTATGAGCACACTCACCCAGTCGGGCTTTCTGTCAAACACATCGGTCTGCCATCTGGCCTTCAGATCACGCACCTGATTTCCGCCGATACCCATGTTTACCACACGGAGCGACAGCTCGGGGTACATACAGCAAAGAAGTGCTCCTGCGCAGGCCACGTAACTGTGCCCCCAAGCGTTGAAAAGCCCCTCTCCTACAGGTCTCGCACGGTCATAGTCCGAGATCGAATCACCTATAAAAAGCACAGTATCATTTTTCTGAAACAACATTATCATCGCCTCCGTTATTTATATTTCTGCACCACTGAAAAGCTATGCGCGGGTCACCGTTTTTGAGATAAATGATACCGCGTCTGCTGAAGCCGTTCTTTTTCAGTGCATTCTGCATCACTTTATTGTCTTTGTGAGTGTCAATCCTGATGTTGTCGACAAATTTCCTGCAATAGTCTATTGCGCATTTAAATATGCCGTGAACCTTCTGGTCCCCTGCGATCCTGTGGATCGTTATGTAGGGATCGTCGTTCAGCCATTCCCCGCCTTCCACATACAGATATGTGGGATCGATGCCCTCACACAGCGCAAATACTCCGTGTATCTCATTCCCTTCACAGATAACATGACAAATACCTCTTTCTAAGTCCTCTTTTATCTGTTCTTCTGTCGGGTGTGAATGTTTCCACTGGTTCGGGCTTCCGGTGCTTATCATGAAATCCTGTGCTGTCCTGTAGATACCCATGACTGTATCAAAGTCTTCCTCAGTGCCTTTTCTTACCTGTAACATATATGCTCTCCAAAGTGTCAAAAACATGTCTGCCGGCCGTTTACCATCTGTATCTTTTTTCACCTGCTGCCGTGAGCCACTTTTCCGGAGTTTTTGAATGTTCAGCGTCAAGCGGTATTGCAGTGACAGTGTTTTCGGAAGCTGCTTTATATGCGGATCTCAGCTCTTTTTCCTGTGCCTTGGTGAGTGTCCCGGGACGAACGGAAACAAAGAACGGCGTACCGCTGAGTGACATGATCTCCATCCACTGACGGTTCTTTTTCCAGTCTATCCTGTCAGTGATCCCGACACAGTCCGCATCCGCAGCGTAAAATGCGCCATGCTGCACCGTTCTGAACGCAAGCGTGTTCACTCCGTATTTCTTTGTGCGCTCCCACTCAACGCCGCTGGTGTCATCACCCGTCCTGTTTGCGTGAACATATCCCGCGGCAAGATGACTCACGCAGTTACAGCCGAGTATCAGCATGTTTCCTGCGTTTTCGTATATCGTCCTGTAAAAATCAGTAATGATCTCCGCGGTCGTTCTCGAACGGTCTTTGAATGCCCAGCCGGTATTTGAGGTAAGGCTCCTTCCCATGTGCACACCCCATCTTCCGAAAATGTCAACGCACGAAAAGTCGTATTTCAGGAGTTCATAACCCCAGTCGCGTATCCGCCGCACATCATTTGCAACATGTTCCAGTGATTCCGGAAGAGATATGTCAAAAACATTCTTGTCACGTTCAAACTTAAGTTCCTCAGGTATCCCGGTTCTGTCATACAGAGGCCGGAACCATATGCCCGGGAGTACGCCTGCTTTTTTCATCTCGGATGCTATAGCCCCCATATCGCCGTAGTCGGCGTTTCCTGAATTCCATGGACCTCCGTTGTAGTCGCCCATGTGATCCTGCTGCCATCCGTCGTCTATGACAATGAAGGGTCTGTTTTTCAATCCATTGGTCAGTTCCGCAAGATACCGGGCATCTGCGAGCACCTCATCGCGGCTGCTCTTTCCGTAAGCATAATACCAGTTGTTTGCGCCGTATATGGGTTTTCCGTCATAAATACAATTGCTGCAGAGAAGTCTTAAGAAAGAATGTATCTCCCAAAACATATCTTCCGGTGTTCCGGCCACACTCTCACACATCAAAGCCTCAGCCGCCGTAAACTCCCTTCCGTCAAGGCAGACGCCCTGTGTGCCGTTCCTGAGGTCCAGATGGAGCAGGACATCCCCTTCTCTTATCTCCCAGGAGCACATCGAAGCCGCTCCGGTCTTTACTCCGTAAAGCTGAAGTCCGGAGCCTGTCTTTCTCACAAAATAC
>JAEEGQ010000068.1 GCA_016280395.1 Lachnospiraceae bacterium
ATCACTTTTTCATTGCTTTTAGCGGAGATCGCACCTTTTCTGAGCATCGGCGAGCCAAAGGTTTTAAGCGTCTCATCACTCGAATCCACGTAGTTATGGATGCAGTCATAAGTCTCGTCAACCTTCCATTTCATGCCCTTTGTGAGCTCATCGATGATTGCCGCGCGGTTTAATGATGCGAAACGCTGAACTACCTGAAGGTCGTGAAGATAATCCTGCATGAGCCTGACTTCAAGCCATGTGAGTTCGTAAGGCACGTCAAGACCTCGCGCTTTAAGTTCCTTCTGACCTTCATTAAGATAAAACTCGGTCATTTCCTTACCGAGATGCCGGCTTCCCGTGTGCACGACAAAATAAAGCCCGCCTTCCTCGTCGGTGTCAGCCTCGATAAAATGATTTCCGCCGCCGAGCGTCCCAAGGCTCAGCAGAGCCTTTTCTGCACGGATGTGCGGCGCGCAGATAAGCTCGGAAACATCGAATTCATCCGCAAATCTGTGAACCTTTGTCCTTACCGCAAATCCCGCCGGTACCGCGTCCCTGATCACTGCGTCAAGTTTCTGCCCGTCGACCTTTTTTGCCTTGACCTTGGCCATGGTCATGCCGCAGCCCACATCGATCCCGATGAGATTTGGCATGATCCGCTCTCCCACAGTCATCGTGAGTCCGATGGTCCCGACCTTCCCCGGATGCACATCGGGCATCACACGAATGCGTGAGCCTTTGGAGCTCTCCGCGTCGCAGATGTTCTGCAGCTGATGAGCCGCATACCCGTCCAGCGCGGTCTCTGTGTTGTTTGTTGTAAAAACTAAAGCCGATGTATAGGCTCCGGTTATAGTGTACATATGTTGGTCCTTTCATGGTGACTTTAAAACTGTCACTCTTCTTTCTCTTTATTATCCATGTAAAAAATCTTGCCTTTAGCCCTGAAAGGCAGCCTGTTCCCGTAGGGAATGATGTAAGCATGCTCACGCTTTACCGTGAGATCATCCTCGATATATCCGTCTGTTATTATAAGTATCGGGCCATCTTTCGGAAAATCCTTTGCTTTTTCAAGCAGACTTACTCCCGGCTGCAGAACAGTTCCACCACGCCCTGTGACCTCCACTCTTCCGGCTATGTCATCCGGAGCCATATAGCCGGCATCGGTTGCCTCGGCATCGCAGAAAATGATCCTCACGTGGGGTACTTCCTTTGACACTGCGTAACTTGCAACAGCTCCGAGAGCAAGCCCAATCTGCTGCTTGCACATAGATCCGGAAGTATCGATGACAACTCCGAAAGTGCGGCTCTGAATATCAAGGTCCCGCAAAACATAACTGGGTCTCGGGATATCCGGCGTGGACCCCTGCCTGCGGCTGGGACGCGCATAAGTCCTGTGTTTTTCAACAGGGGGAAACTGCTCGTCAAACCACTTTCCAAGTTCCACTTCCCACGGGATAGGCGGCATGGAAAGAGCTCTTATCTCTTCAACCAGTCCTGCGGGAAGATATCCCCTTTCATGAGTCACATGATAGTCCAAACCTTCTCTCAAAGCACTTTTGAATAACTCATCAAGCGAAATTGCTTTACCCATACTGCCAAAACGCGGTCCGTTGCCGGCCATGATATCACCCTTACCATATCCCCTGAAAGTATCGTGTTTCTTAAACTTTCTCATCTCACGAACGATCAGATCATATATGGCTTCCGCTGACATGTTGTGAAGACTTTCGTCATATAACAGTCCTTCTTCAGGCATGTCTCCTATCCGCATCTCATGCAGCCAGTCATTTATCACATAATCACAGGCGATGTTCCACAGATATTTGTCCCTGCCCTGACATCTTTCGTGATGACAGAGTCCCGCATGAAGATATTCATGCGCAAGGACAAATTTCCATTCCTCCAGTGTCAGGTTGCATGAAGGATTTACATAAATCTCGCCCTGAGCCGCATCGACCGCTGCCACATGTATCTCATATTTGTGGCAAACGTCAACGTCTTCAATGATCTTAAACGACGATGCAAGGCCGCCGAGAAGCGGATAATGAGCCAAGAACCACTCTGCCGCCTTTGTAACGACAGTGTCTTTTTTCTGTGTGATGTCATGCCCGCCTGCGGTACCGACGGATCTTTTCATTGCTGTTGTGATAGCATCGGAAAAAGCCACAACGAAACTGTTTTTCTCGTTATTCTTGTAAACAACGGGAGAATCCAGTCCAAACATATCGCACGCGTCTTCGCCGTTAAGCCCGTAGTTCTGTACCGGAGCGGTGCCTTCGTTTTCAAGAAGGTACTCGTAGATCTTTCTCTCATCGTTCAGCTTGATGGGATAAACAGACGCAGGGTCTTCAAACATAGCCTTTCCGACTCCCACATCAGCCAGAAAGCGAGTCACATAAATATCGCATGCCTTATTCCAGACCATTGGGTAAAACTCTTCCCCCGCCGGCATCTTCTCCTTGTCAAAATGTCCGAAAGCGAGATGAAGCAGTTCATGCGCCATTGCATACTCCCAGCCTGCAGAGCCGATATCCGCGTGGATATTGACATATATCCTGCCTTCTTTGTTTACGACAGAAATGCTGTTTTTGTTTTTCATATGGGACGTGCCTACTGTGAATTCACCCGCAAGCCTCGCAAAAAGCGGATGTCCGCAAAGTTTGTCGTATCCCGCGTAAAGTGTCGCGAGATCCTTTGGCATATCCTCATCCCTATAATAATATTTTTTCCTTAAATAAGCCATAATTCATTTACTGTTTACGAGACGCGGAAGATCCCTGATCACTTCAAGCATAAACCAGTCGGGAAGTGCTTTGTCGTCATCGGATGCGACCACCATCTGCGCGATCTCAAAATTGATAACCGAAAGTTCTTTGATCATGCCCTTTGCCCTATAAACAAAGGAAAGCATATTTCCGGAAATATCCTGCTTGCTCTTGGGGAGCTCTGCGATCAGCTTTGCTCTGAAGGACTGAGCGAGGAAATAAAGGATATCCCTCTCCTCGGGCTTTGCCGGCCACTTTGCCTCCTGCGCCATGATATCTTCAAGGATATGTGTGTTTCTCAGTGTCTTTGTATATGCAAGGAACATCCCGGCATGTGAAGCCGAAAGACATGCAAATGCAAGCATCTTAAGTGTTTCCGGAGGAATGTCCTTCCCTCCTGCGCCGTATTCCGTAAGCGCATCACTAAGCATGTGCCAGGAACGGGGTGTGGAAAAGGGCTCCTCAGTCTTGGGAGGCTCAGAGAACAAGTGATCCGGGCGCTGAATGATGTAATCAATAACCCAGGGATGAAGCCCGTTCTTCTGTGCCCATTTGATCCACTGCCTTGTGTCAGCCTTCATCTGCACATGGAACATGCGGTTGATGAGCGCCGAAGACATGGTCTTTACAATAGCGCTGTCCTGTGCCCTGTTTCCCGCGCCGACCACTATGCTGCCTTCAGGAAGGTGATATTCTCCGATTCTCCTTTCATGGATCAGAGAGTAAAATGCTTTTTGCACCTCCTGCGAGCATGCATTGAGTTCGTCAAGAAAAAGAACATAAGGCTCTTTTCTCGCTATCATTTTGGGAGGAAGAAATTCGCTTGTTTCGCCCTTTATCTGCGGGATACCTATGATATCCTCAGGCGCGAGCTGGCTCCCGAGCAGCGAAACACACGGAAGACCGATCTCCTTTGCGAACTGTTCCACAAGCGCGGATTTTCCGATGCCCGGCGCTCCCCAGATAAATACAGGTCTGGTGGGTGCAACGTTCAAAAGAACGTCAAGCAATTCCTCCTGTGTAATTGTAATGGGTAAATTCATAAAAAAACCTCTGCTTTCACAGAGGCATGGAAATCCTATAGATCCGTTCCAGATGGGCAGTCCGCCCCGTCAGAATACTCCGGCCGGAAGGATGGCCATACCTCTTGATAATGTATTAAATTCAGTGTTGTTTGTAGTTGCTGTTGTGTTGTTTGTTGTAAATGTGATCTTCATCATTTTGATGGCCTCCTTTCGTGTGTAAAAAATAATGTGTTTCAGACTTTGCAGTCTTTGGTTATATCGGCTGAAGCAACAACTAAATTTAGTATAGCACATTTTCCTGTCAATGTCATTTAACCGGTAGTTGAATGTTCATCCTGTGATCGTATTATATCATGTCACATGGACATATTTTGGCATTGTGAAAACAAATTTTTATTTTTGGATCAATTTTCTGAGCTCGTCATCGGTCATTTCGCAGGATAACCTGTCCCACAGTTCATCGCCTTTACTCTGATCTTCACCGATATAGGCTTTTACCTCGGATAGTATCTGTTCATCCGCCGGAAGTTCACCCGTGAAATGATCTGCCGAATACAGATATGCCACCTTGGGAAAATAAGAAAAAGATACCATTCCATGCTTGACCGCGCCATAATGCCACAGGCCGTTCTCGTCCATTGCAAGGCCTTGGACACAGCAGCAATCCGCGTTGTCCCCAATGCTGAGGATCAGCATACGGAACTTCGGTCCGAACGGAAAACCGTCCACTTCAAGCAGATCTCCTGCCTTAAAAGGCACCGGAAGATTAAGGTCCCCGCCCGCCCCTGCGAACAGGTAACCACTGTTTTCCGAGTCAACATACATTATACTTTCCCGATACATATAGTATTCACATATGTTCTCATATTTTCCATTTTCCGAAAGTTCCCATTTCTTAACATCATACCACCTGCATTCCTCTGCGTCCGGCAGGTATGTTGCTTCCTCATTCCTGATATATTCCTTTACAGCCTCAAATGAGCCGCATATAGTCTCAAAGTTCTCGCGAATCTCTTTTGCATGGTGATCAAAATCATTTATCTCAACGGAAAATATCCCGGCTGTTTCCAGATCCCTCATCGCCTTTTCATAGAAAGCGAGTGCTTCTTCAACTTCACGTTTCCCGTCTTTATCGGCCATGACATCAGACTCCTTGGACAGCCGTGTCAGTTCAGCAATCTTCGTCTCCACAGGCACAGGAGCGCCTATGATAATGTCCACAGCCCTCCATGCACTTATTTCCTGTGTTTTCAGATACTCTCTCATGGAAAGCGAACGTATGCAGTTGTCCAAAAAGCCTTTGTACATGCTGTGGCCTCCTTTGAATCTGTTAGTTCAATAAGTATTATACTATTTCTCGCATTTACATCCAACCATGCCTTTCAAAATATCCGATTCGATATTTTAACCTCAGCAC
>JAEEGQ010000069.1 GCA_016280395.1 Lachnospiraceae bacterium
TCCGTTAAATACACCAAAATTATCATAGGGCGAAAGTGAGGAAGAAAAATGGAAGAACTTATCAACATCTTAAACGAGATCGATGACAGTATCGATTACACAAAGGAAAAGGCACTGATCGACGACAGGCTTCTTACATCGCTTCATGTTATTTCTCTTGTCGCGGAGCTTGAAGACTTTTACGGCGTGACCATCGGCCCTGCGGAGATGACTCCCGAGAATTTTAATTCCGCCGAAAGCATAATGAAGATGATCGAAAGACTAAAATAACGGCAGCTAACCGATCCACAAACTTCAACAGGACTCCTTCTGCATAGGAAGGGGTCTTGTTTTTTATGCTTACGGCAGGGTTGTCATTAATCAAAATCGTAATATCCGCAATATAGACATGAGGATTTGCAATGTCAGAACCCGGGATTTTCGGATATGATATATCTTGAGATGGTATATGTTTTACTGATGTTAAAAGGAGACTGACAATGAAAACGAAAATACTGACGGGAATCGTATTGATATGTATATCAGCTCTGTGCGCATGTGGGACAGGCACTTCGGAAAGCACAACGCCCACAAAGTCTGCTTCCCCGTCTGTGAAACCTGAATATACCGTGACTCCAGCACCGACAGAGACTCCGGTATCCACAGCGACCTCAGCACCGACAGTAACTTCTGTGCCGGTTGCAACTAAGGAGCCAACCGCAACGCCGCAACCGACCGCTGCGATCGCGCCTGCTGCAACTAAAGCGGCCAATGACAGCGAGCATGTGGTTGTTTACGAATATCTGTTAAGTCATTACAAGATCAAGGATGATGACGGAAAGGAATCAGATTTTTATCCCGATCTGACTTTGTCGTTTACGACCATTTCGGTGTATCGTTACGGGGACAAAACAAAATTGCTCTTTGATCTTGAAGAAGGAGAGGTGGGGGCAAGTATTTTGGGACCCTACAGATTCCCTGACGATCATGTTTTTGACGGAGAAAAGGTGAAATATTTTAGCGGAATTAACGGAGATGGATACCTGACGGTCTCGGGTGATTCAGCTTTCGTTGTGACTTATTTTGATGGCTATACCTGTACGGAATACTTTAATCTGGTTGAGACCAGAGAATATGATGAACACTGAAGAATAAGAAAATCCGGACCCGACAGTCCAAAGAGGAGACCGATATGAGAAAAGTAAAACTGCTGATAATGCTTGTATGCATATCCTTATTTGTTCTTGCTTTGAGCGCATGCGGTGAGAAAAACGGTACTGGCGAACAAACTCAAAAGACAGACAAGACTGCGACCAAAGCGCCTGAAGGTGAATCGGCGAAGAATACCGCAGGTGCCGCCAATCCCACATCCGCAGGCTCCCAGAATTTAAACAGTCAAGGAAGTGATTTTCCTTTCGGACTTATCCGTATAGCGGATACCGGAAACGGAAAAGTTGTCTTTATCATTGATACCACGTTGATAGACGATGATCTGAGCGGAGTTGTGGAATGTGATATGAACTTTGATGATTATTCCGTTACATATAAGGTTTGGAAAGAAAACTCCGTGAACTGCGATATAATCTATCACTATGATGAGAACGGTAAACACAAGGGCCGTACCGTTGTCCGCGGGGAATACGTGTTTAAAGACGGAAAATTCATGATCACATTTCCGGCTGAGGACGTTTATGCATTGGGAGATTTTAAATACGGGGATTTTGAAAACGGTGATTTCTACGTATTCAGAGACAATGCAAGAAAGGTTTTGATACCATTTACCGAGTCGGATCTTATCGTAAACGATGAGACTGCGAAAGGGCTGGCGGGTCTTTTAAATGATTACGGAATCGGGTATAAATCTTCAACATTTGACCTTCAGTATTTCACTCCGAAAACGGATGATTTTATCATTACCGCGTGGGACAATGCAGACCCGGAAGGAAAGCCCACTCAGACTAATGCCTTGTTTTCTTTTGACGCTACGGGTAAATGTGTACAGTACGCCGCAAGAATAGATATTCCCGTGGATACCGACCTTGGGATCATAGATGTATCGGTGCTTACAGGGGAAAACGGGTATTACAGGGATTATACCGGCGATGCGAATATTTATAACAGCTCGGTTAACGGCGATAAGGCGATGGTCCTGTATTATCTGTCAAAAGATGAGTATATTCCTGCAGGGCATGTTTATTCTGCAGAGGGGTACCGCGAAGGCTCCAGAATGTATTGCTCCAAACCGCTTGATTCTGCCACCTTCAGCAATACAAAGAGCAGGGACGATGTGCTTCTCGATATGATCTCGTCATACTTGGGAGATCTGCATGTGGGAAGCGATTATCTGGCTTGGAATAATGAGAAGGAAACCTTTGAGGAGTTTGTAGAGCTTCGGTCGTTGATAATAGACGGAAAGCCTGTTTTTGATCAGGACACTTATCAGTGGAAGGAGCAGGAATACAGCTGGCCGGAGGTTTCCTGGGATAATATAGTGGTTGAGGATTTTGACAAAGACGGTTATAACGTTAACCAATATTCTTTCTTTATTTTCGAAGACAGCGAGTTGATACCGTCGTGGCTCTATCGCCGGGAAGTGCTTCATTACAAGTGGGAGCACCCCGAAGAAGGCGTGCTGAGATATGCGGAATATGAATCTGCTTCACCGATTGCCGTACGCTTTGAGGGCGATTATATGGATTTCCTTGATGATCGCTGGGTACGCGTGAGCGATAACGTGTTATGTCTCATAAACACCAGAGGCGGTACTCACAAATTCCCCGGAAGCGACTTTTTCTACTACAGCATTCCTGCGGTTACAGAGGAGCAGCTGGGATCACTTGGCATGATATGGGAGTATAAGACATTCAAATAAAAAGGAGACCAAACATGAAAAACACAAAACTACTGACATTACTTACAACCGTATGTTTATTGGCCTTGAGTGCCTGCGGTACAGGCACTGTGGAAGTGACGGATCCATCGAGTTCAACCTCAGGACAGAAAGAGACTGTTGTTACACAAAAGGCGGAGGCTACGGAGGCACCGGCAGAGA
>JAEEGQ010000070.1 GCA_016280395.1 Lachnospiraceae bacterium
AGGCATTCCACATCGATATCCTTTATATCTATGCCGTCTATGGTTATCCTGCCCCTGTCAACATCATAAAGACGCATGATAAGGTTGATTATTGTTGATTTGCCGGCCCCCGACTCCCCGACAAACCCGATCATCTCACCCGCTTTGGCCTCGAAGCTTACATTTTCGAGGACAGGTTCGTAAGACTTGTAGCCGAAGGTAATGTTGTCGAACACCACATTGCCCTTTATCTCGGGTCTTAAAGGCTGTTCAATGTTCGCTATTGCCGGCTCCTCCCCGAGAACGTCGTAGATACGGTTAACTGATGTTACCATGTTCATTATCGCACGGGGAAGGTGCGTCATCCAGTTGAGCGGTCCGAACAGGAATCCGCAGTAGGTTATGTACTGGTACAGCTCACCTGCGGTGGTCCTGCCTGCGAGCACATCCTTTCCACCGAAAAATACGGCAATGTAAACGCCGCCGCCGAGGATGAACGTGAGTATCGGGAAAAACGTTGCCCAGAAGGATTCGTTTGCTGCCTGGAGCTTTGCAAAATCCTCAGATTTCTTAGTAAAGCGCTTCGATTCGCGTTCTTCCTGGCCAAAGCTCTTTACGATCCTGATGCCGGAAATTACATCCTGCAGGCTTGAGCTGAGCTCGTCATTTTTCTTCCACTGCTTATGAAAGATAACATGCGTCCTGTGGCGGAATATCCTGAGGATTATGAACACCGCGCCGGCAAGGGCAAAGGTCATGAGCGTCATCTTGACACTGATCGTAAACATGAACACAAGCGATACGATCATTGTAAGGAGCGTCGAGAACATGTTGCTGAAAACGTCGTCCATGAACTGGCGCACACGGGCCGTATCACCGGAAACACGGTTCATTAAGTGTCCCGGTTTCCTTGTGTCGATAAACGACAGCGAAAGGGCCTGTATCTTGACATAGAGCTTTTCCCTTAAGGACATGGAAAGCTCTGCTCCAAGCCGGGCCAGGTTCCAGTATCTCCAGACATTGAGTGCCAGAGAAACGACCGTCAGGACAAGCGTCACACCCAGAAAGATCAGAAGATCTGTCATGGTGCCCTTGGCTTCTTTAAGGGAATTATCGATAAAATAGCGCTGTATGGCGGGGATCGCCACACTTATTCCCGAAGCGATGAGCATGACAAAGGATACGAACAGCAGCCTTCCGATATAGTCGTGAACCATATCGAAGAATTTCCTGAAGGTAGCGCCTTTGTCTGTACAGTAGGGGCATGTTGTCGTGCCCGGAAGCGCTCTTCCGCACTTTTCGCAGTATTTCTCGGGTTCACGGCTCTTTACCATATCCCTGTCGCTTATGGGGCGGCCTTCTTTGTAAGCATCGATAAAGTTCTGGGCGCCCCTGCAGACATATTCCACGCGGACGATATGACGCATCGAGAATCTTGCGACACAGCATACTTCCCTGCCCTTTTCGGTAACGGCAACGATCCCGCTGTGTACCTGGCTTTCGCACTTGACCTTCTCGATATCCTTCAGGTCCTTCACATAAACAAGCTCCGTTCCCGACAGAACGAAGAACCTGCGTTCCGAAACGGCCACATAGGAGCTCTTTGCGTACTCGCTGCGGGCTTTTTTCTCTTCGTTGGAAAATTGCAGATCTATGGGAACGCAGTAGCAGAGCTTTTCGCCTTTCAAAAGGCCCAAAGCCTTAAGCTGCCCCGCGTCCGGGTTAAATAAGAGTTTCACTTTATTCCTCCATGCCGGGCGGTCTTTTTTGACCGTCTGGTACCGGCTTAAATAAATATGTCAAGTTTCTTCTTCTCGGCAGGGCTTAAAGCGTTAAAATCAGCGATCTCATAACGGTTTCCGTCTATATCCGTTATAAGGATCCTCGCGTCCGAAAGCGAAACAACGGAATCCCCGCCCATACCTGTCGTAAAACGGCATGCGCCAAAGGTGGTGATCACGTTCCAGTAAGCATAGCCGTACTCATCCTTTACGTCAGTGACCTTAGTTATGACAGGCGTAAAATAGCGCAGCCTGATCTGTTCCCGGATCATGTCGGCCTGGTCCTTGTCAAGCTCCTTTAACTTCGCTATAACACCGATCTCCCTGGCCTTTTCGTCAGCCTCGCGGATGGATATGTACTCCTCCGGATTTGTGAGCGGGAAGGTCAGGTAAACGCCGATACGCCTGTAGGTCTTTCCCTCAAAGTCAAGTGCCACAAAACCGCCGTCGGTGCGTGAGAACCTTGCGTTTTCGGAAGTGATGAACTTCAGTGTCAGAAGCTCATCGCCCTCCTGCTTTAACGCTTCCTCATCAAACTCCTGCAGATTCAGGAGATCTTCAAATTTTTCTTCTTCGTCTCTCATTCCATACCTCTCATGGCGAGCGCCTTCGTCTGAAGCTGCATAAGCTTGTAGAAAACGCCCTTCTTTTCTATCAGTTCTTTATGTGTACCCTCTTCCGCTACTTTGCCGTCTTCAACAACTATAAGATGCGCGGCGTTTCTCAGCGTTGAGAGCCTGTGCGCTATCGAAAGCACGGTCCTGCCCCTTGACAGCGCTTCTATCGACTTCTGGATGGCGAGCTCGGTCTCCGTATCCACTGCGGAAGTTGCCTCGTCAAGTATCAGTATCTGCGGATCGGCAAGGATGGCCCTTGCAATGGAGATACGCTGCTTTTCGCCGCCGGAGAGCTTTCTTCCCGCAGCGCCGAGGAGCGTATCATAGCCCTCGGGCATCTTGCAGATAAAATCGTGAGCAGAGGCTCTGACAGCCGCATTTATTATCTCTTCCCTGGTCGCGTCGGGCTTGGCGTAAGCAATGTTCTCGGCTACCGTTCCCATGAAGATATAGGTTTCCTGGGAAACCATGGCCACATTCCTGCGTATGGTCTCAAACGCATATTCCCTGACATTTATGCCGTCCACGAACACTTCGCCTTCATCGGGGTCGTAAAGCCTTGAAATAAGATTTACGAGAGTGGATTTTCCCGCTCCCGATTTTCCTACTATGCCAAGCGTCTCCCCGGCCCTTACCTTGAACGATACATCCTTCAGCACGGGTTTGTTGGGCTCGTAACCGAAAGTCACGTTCTTAAGCTCAAGCTCGCCCTTTATCCGGTCTTTTCTTATCGGCTCCTTAGCCTCTCTTACTTCGGGGACCGCGTCGATTATCTCGAACATACGCTGCGCCGAGTTCATGCTGTCTGTGTACCAGCGTACAAAGAACGAC
>JAEEGQ010000071.1 GCA_016280395.1 Lachnospiraceae bacterium
GTAAGGCTCCACAAGGCTCTGAATGGCGCAGAAACGCAGATACCGTTAAGCATAGCGGAGGGAAGAGCGTTTCTCGAAAAGTACTGCGAAAACAGACAGGAGAGGGCTGTAAAGACCGATACAGACACCGGAAAGGCCGCTCATGCCCTTGAATTCAATGATGTTTTCGTGCGCTACACCCGCGACTCAAAGGATGCCCTCTCCGGAACAAGCTTTTCGGTTTGCGAGGGCGAGATATTCTGCATAATGGGAGGCAACGGAGCCGGCAAATCCACTGCGGTCGCAGCGGCGGCAGGCCTCATCAGGCCGTATTCCGGACAGATCAAAGTGTTCGGAAAGAAGCTTAAAGATTACCGAGGTCCGGAGCTCTACAGGAATTGCGTGGCTATGCTTCCGCAGGATGTACAGACGGTCTTTGTGCAGGACGAGATCAACGGAAGGCACCCTTACGACCTTTCGGGCGGTGAACAGCAGCTTGCGGCTTTAGAGATCGTTCTTGCGACGAAACCGCGTCTGCTGCTGCTTGACGAGCCTACAAAGGGATTGGATGTCCATACTACGTCAAAGCTTGCGGAAAGACTCAAAAATCTCGCAAAAACAGGCGTGACGGTCGTTATCGTGACTCATGACGTGGAGTTTGCCGCGATCGTTGCAGACCGCTGTGCGCTGATGTTCAACGGCGAGATCACATCTTGTGACAAAAAGACTACTTTCTTTAACGAGAATTATTTTTATACAACCGTCGCAAACCGCATGTCACGCGGCCTTATCGACGGAGCGCTTACAGTTGGGGAAATAGCTGAGAGGCTTTTATAGAGCCGGAGAAAGCTGCTTGCCCGGGGCAGCGTCTTTGCCTTCAAATCCGGTAAAATGTGGTAGTAAACATGGTCGTGATCAGAAACAAAAAGCTTCGTGATATTTTAAGGATCGCTATCCCTTTCGTGGCGGTCCCGCTTGTTGTGCTGCTCGGAGTCTGTGTGTTCGACGATAAGTTTTACGCCTACATCTCGCTTGTCATTACCGTATTATCGGTCGTGCTGTTCATAAGCGGGTTTGAACAGCGCAAGATCGGCACACGGCGCATGGTGCTCGTTGTCGTGCTGACCGTACTTTCGGTGGTGGGGCGGTTTATCCCCATATTCAAGCCGGTTACGGCAGTAACGATAATCGCCGGGATGTACCTTGGCAGTGAAGCCGGCTTCCTTGTCGGCGTTCTGTCCGCGGTGATCTCCAATTTCTTCTGGGGACAGGGGCCATGGACGCCTTTCCAGATGTTTGCGTGGGGGATGATAGGCCTGATCGCAGGGATTTTCGCAAACGGGCTGAAAAAGAGCAGAATACTGCTTTATGCATATGGTGCTGTTGCAGGTATGCTATTTTCGTTTATAATGGATATATGGACCGTGTTATGGTATAACAACGGCTTTAACCTGCAGATGTATCTTGCGTCGATTATGGCGGCTGTGCCGATGACGCTTGTCTACATGGTCTCGAACGTTTTATTTCTTGTGATCCTTGCCGGGCCGATAGGGAAAAAACTTGAAAGGATAAAGATCAGGTACGGCGTGTGAGGACCTGCAGGTATTATCAATACATTTTCCCGGAGGTGTTTCATGCTTAAAGATAATAAGGTTTTACTGGGTAAATCCGGTGATGAAGAGATAGTCCTTTACCCTTCGATGGCAAACCGCCATGGGCTCATCGCAGGAGCCACCGGAACAGGAAAAACAGTGACTCTCAAGGTACTTGCAGAGGCATTCTCTAAGATGGGCGTGCCGGTCTTCCTTGCCGATGTAAAGGGCGATCTTGCGCCAATGTGCAAAAAAGGGACGGATAACGAAAACGTTACTTCGAGAGTCGAGTCTATGGGGCTTGCGCGCGAAGGTTTTGAGTACAGCGCGTTTCCCGTGAACTTCTGGGATGTGTACGGAGAGGGCGGAATGCCGCTTCGAACCACCGTTTCCGAAATGGGACCCGTGTTGCTCGCAAGGATCATGGGACTTAACGAAACCCAGACAGATGTTCTTTCGATCATCTTTAAGATAGCGGATGACGAAGGCCTTGTTCTTGTTGACATAAAAGACCTTAAGGCTGTGCTGCGTTATGTTGGCGAGCATGCGGCAGAATACTCCGCAGAGTACGGGAATATGGCAAAAGTCACGCTGAACGCTATCGTGCGTGCGGTTGTAGCCCTTGAGGCAGACGGAGGCGAGCTGTTTTTTGGCGAGCCCGGGCTTACGGTAACGGACTGGCTCTGCACGGATGAGGAGGGACACGGGATAGTCCAGATACTCGACTGCCGCAAACTGATCCTGCACCCGAAGATGTATTCAACGTTCCTTCTCTGGATGATGTCCGAGCTTTTTGAACTGCTTCCGGAAGTCGGAGACCTTGAAAAACCGCGCATGGTCTTCTTCTTTGACGAAGCACATATGCTGTTTGAGTCTGCATCGAAAGCGCTCATGGAGAAGATCGTTCAGGTCGTCAAGCTCATCCGTTCAAAGGGGGTGGGCATATTCTTCATAACCCAGAGCCCGTCGGATGTGCCGGACAGCGTGCTTTCGCAGCTCGGAAACAAGATCCAGCATGCTCTGCGTGCTTACACCCCGAAGGAACAGAAAGCCGTTAAGGCAGCGGCAGACAGCTTCAGGACAAATCCGGACTTTGATACCTACAGGATGCTTACGGAGCTTGGAACCGGAAAGGCGCTTGTGTCCGTGATAGATGAAAGCGGCATCCCGACTGTCGTAAAGCACACAAAGATCTGCCCGCCGGAGAGCTTTATGGGGACGCTCGACGAAACCGAAAGGCTTTCTATCATCAACAACTGCGTTTTGAACGAAAAATACATGACGCCCGAGGACCGCTTTTCTGCTTATGAATATCTTGCAAGGCGCGAACAGGAGGCGGGAGAAGAGGCAAGAAAGGAACAGGAGGCCCTTCTGGCATCCAAAAAGAAGGAAAAAGAGATAGCGGCGAGAGACAAGGCAAAACGAAAGGCTGCAAAGAACGTCGCAAACACTGCGGGCGGAACGATAGGCCGTGAGCTTGGCAAGACTCTTGGGGCGGCGCTCGGTGGGAGATTTGGAAAGACTTTGGGCGGAAACCTTGGAGCATCCTTTGGAAGAGGGCTCTTTGGAACGCTGTTTGACGCGACGGAAAAGGAATCTGACTAGGAGGATGAACAATTTCTGCCGGCAGAAGCACTGCTCCTTATTGGGGCAGCGCCTCCGCCGGCAGTTTAATCGTCATATTCCGGTAAGGCAAAGAATTAAAGAAAAGCTTCCTGTTGCCTGCTCATTCTGCCTGTTTTTTAGAAGAAGTCTTCTTAGCGGCGGGCTTTTTTGTTGCAGGCTTTGTCTCGGTTGCATCGTCATTTGCGACAGTTTTCTTTGCGGCAGTCTTCTTAGCGGCGGGCTTTTTCACAGCGGGCTTTTTTTCGGTTGTTGCAACAGATGCTGTTTCATCAGCGTTTTCTTTGGCTGCGGATTTTTTGGCAGTCGTTTTCTTTGCAGACGTAGCTCTTGCAGCTTTTTTCTTTTCAGCAGTTTCAACAGCTGCAGTGCCATCATCGGTTTTCTTTGCTGCTGTCTTCTTAGCTGTGGTCTTCTTTGAGGTCGTTTTCCCGGCTGCAGCCTTCTTCGCAACAGCTTCTTTCAAGGTGTATGCGAGAAGATCGAACTTGGCCCTGTTGCCCTCGATCCTGAGACGCCCCGTAGAAACGGCTGTATCAAGGTCAAGTGTTCCGAGGAGCAGCTCTGTGATCACATCTGCAGTAGTACGGATGCGGCAGTCCTTGTCGTAGTATTCGTAAGGTTCAACAACGGTTCTGCCCTCACCAAGTTCAATGTAAAACGCTCCTTCGCCCTCTCCCTCAACATCGATCTCGATAGCTGCATGCTCCCTGATCTCGTCGGTA
>JAEEGQ010000072.1 GCA_016280395.1 Lachnospiraceae bacterium
TCATGCAGGACGCTTACAAGCAGGCGAACGATCTGATCCAGGATGCGACCTCAAAAGCTGAGGAAGTAAGACGTTCGGCTGAAGAGTTCTCGGACAACGTACGTACCGGCGTGCTTTCATATGCAGGCGACATCATGAACATCGTGGAGGGCGTTCTTTCGTCTTCATACAACGAGATCAAGGATCGCAACGAGAATCTGCTCGGAACCATCAAGGAAAAGCTCGATACCGTTTCTTCGAACCGCAGGGAGATCTTTGAGTCGCTCAACGCAGATCCCGAAGAGCAGTCTCTTGAATACGAAGAGGAAGATTTCGATACAGAAGGCTGAAACATTTAAAGAATATGCTTTAGTAAGGTCTCCAAAGCCTTTTGGCGGGCTTTGGAGGCTATTTTTTATTGAATGTTTATTTTTATTTAACGAACAAAAGCCAAAGGCTATGCTATAATCATATATGCGTATAAGTAATATTGAATAAATGAGGGTGGATCCGATGAGTTTTGAAGTTGTGATCCCGGCATATAAACCGGATGATAAACTGGAGCGTTCAATCGCCATGCTCCTTAAGCAGAAAGTAAAGCCTTACAGGATAAAGGTTCTGCTTACGACCGACGACGAGTCCGAGGTTGAGGAATTAAAAAAGAAACTCGACCAAAGCGTGATCGTCGAGCAGGTCAAAAAAGCAGATTTCACGCATGGCGGCACCAGGCAGAGAGGTATGGACGAGGCTGTTTCCGATTACGTTCTGTTCATGACGCAGGACGCCGTGCCTTTCGATGAAAATATGACGGAAGCGCTCATGACTGCAGTCGGCAAGCCCGGAGCAGCTGCAGCTTACGCGAGGCAGGTAGCTTACGGGAACGCAGACAGCATCGAGAAGTTCACCAGACGTTTTAACTATCCTACAAAGAGCCGCACACAGACAAAGAAGGATCTGGAGACAGTCGGAGTAAAAGCGATATTTTGCTCGGATACCTGTGCGATATACAACAGTGCGCTGCATAAAGAGATAGGCGGCTTCGACAAAAGCGCGAATTTCAATGAAGACGGCATTTTCGCATATAATGCGCTGAACGCGGGGTATAATGTTGAGTATTGCGCGGATGCAAAGGTATATCATTCGCACAACATGACGCTCAGGGACCATTTCTCCCGCAACTGTACGATAGCGCTGAACCAGAAGGCTCATCCCGAGATCTATAAGCATCTCAGGAGCGAGAGCGAGGGCATCAGATACATCAGAACGGGCATCAGGTTCTTCATGAAGAAAAAGAAGTACAGATGCGCCGCAAAACTGATCGTCACCGGTATGGTAAGGTATGCAGGTTATTTCTGCGGTAAGCATTTCAGCGGCAGAGGTTGATTTAATGCACAGTGTTAATATTATTCTTGCTGCATACAACGGCGGCAAATATATAAAAGAGCAGCTGGATTCCCTGCTGAATTCGACTTACAGGGATTTCAGGGTCTTTGTGTGCGACGACTGCTCGACGGATGATACCTGCGAGATAGTCGAAGCCTATGTTGAGGCTTATCCCGGCAAAGTTTTCCTCACAAAGAACGAGAGGAATATGGGTTCCACACTCAGTTTCCTTACGAATCTGAAGAGGATATCCGAAGCGACGCCGGCATCTTACTATATGTTCTGCGACCAGGACGATGTATGGCTCTCGGACAAGATCACGCTTGCAGTAAAGCAGATGAGACGCATTGAGGCTAGAAGAGGCGCTGTTATGCCGATCCTGTCATTCAACGACGCGATCATCGTAGATGAGAATCTTAATTTTATCAGCCGCTCGTTCTACAGGACGAATAAGCTGAAAGTCAGGAAGAACAAGTTCTCGCGCATGCTGATCGAAAATAAATGCATCGGCTGCACGACCATGATGAACGACGCGCTGGTAAAGCTTCTCGATGAGACCGGCCCCGAGATACGTTATCATGACTGGTGGATGGCTCTTATAGCTTCGGCTTTCGGAGTTGTACGCTACAATAAAACGCCTGTTATCCTTTACAGGCAGCACGGAGACAATCAGGTAGGGCAGTCCGGTTTTTCGGCCTACACAAAGGACCGTGCGGTAAGAAAAGAAGATACGAGGGAACGCCTTCGCAAGACTTACGATCAGGCGGAGCTGTTTTACGATATTTACGGAGATATGCTCCCGAAGAACAAGCGCAGGCATCTTATTAGTTTTATAAGGCTTAAGAGCGCCGGATTCTTCGCGAGAAGGCTTATCATTCTCAAGAACAGGTTCTTTAAATCCGGTTTTCTGAGAAATGTGGGATTATTATTTTATGTATGACAGTGCAAAGGCACGGAATGGAGTTGACCGCGGATGAGATTTAGGGATCGCTTCGCCCGATTTATGTACGGGCGATACGGATTTGACGAGCTCGGGAGATTTTTGATGTATTTCACGCTTCTCCTGATGATCTTCAGTACCGTATTCAGATGGCAGATTGCGTTTTATATCTGCCTGGTTTGCTTTGTTTTGTGCTATTTCAGGATATTCTCAAAGAATATATACAAGCGCGGATACGAGAATGATAAGTTCCTCTGCGCGAAGGGAAAGATACTGGACGCTTTCAGGCGCGCTTTCGGTAAGAAAAACAATAATTCAGACGGATACAGGTCTCACTGCAACTGCTATAAGGGCAAGGTATACGACGCTGAGTATAAAGTGTTTAAATGTCCCGAATGCAAACAGAAACTGAGGGTTCCGAGAGGGAAAGGACGCATACAGATCACCTGCAAGAGATGCGGAAACGAATTCATAAAGAAGACCTGAGAACATAGCGGCGATATTGCGGTGCAGGCAGCCGGGTGGATGATTCCCCCTGCTGCCCGCACCTTTTTTTATTTTCAGAAAAGAAAACATGTAGTTTTTTTGGAAAAGATATGATATAGTCAATTAGATATGGATTGTAATTGATAATTTACAGTGAGGGAAATGACGATGCGCAAGGTTTTTTCGATTTTGGTTGAGAATACTTCCGGTGTTTTGAGTCGTGTTTCGGGCCTGTTCTCGAGAAGAGGCTACAATATCAGTTCACTGACCGTAGCTGAAACAGAAAATCCCGGACTTTCGAGAATGACAGTGGTTGCGGACGGCGACGAGCCGATCCTCGAGCAGATCAAGCAGCAACTTCTGAAGCTTGAAGATGTCATCGAGATCAACGAACTCCGTTCCCGTGAATCCGTATGCCGCGA
>JAEEGQ010000073.1 GCA_016280395.1 Lachnospiraceae bacterium
ATGCAGACACCGGCAAATGCTTATCCTCACGCGCTTATGTATATCCGGATCATATTTGTCGGGACCGTGGCGCAGATGGGCTACAACATGAACGCCGGGATCCTGCGGGGCCTGGGTGACAGTGTATCGTCGCTTGTTTTTCTTATTGTCTCAAGCCTGCTCAATATCGGACTGGACCTGCTCTTTACGGTCGTTTTCGGATTCGGCGTTGCGGGCGTTGCCGCTGCTACCGTTATTTCACAGTTTGTAAGCTGGTTTGCCAGCATGATATACCTTAGGGCCGTCTATAAGAAGGTGGATTATTCACCGCTTATCAGAAAGATAGACAGACAGCTCCTTATACATGAGATGAAGATCGGTTTTCCGCTTGGATTTAACACTTCGATCTATTCTGTGGGACATCTTCTGATGCAGACCGTTATCAACATGCAGGGCGATGATTTTGCGGCTGCAACGGCTGTCGCAACAAAGATCACCGGAATGGCGATAGTCAGTACTACAGCCTTTTCCCAGGCTGCCATGACATATTCCGGACAAAACTTCGGAGCGGGCAACTACGAAAGGCTTAAGCGCGGAGCCCTGAGGATACCGCTGTTTTCAGGACTTGTGAACCTTGCGGCGGGGCTTGTCGTATGCTTTTTTGCAAGGGATATCGCGCTGTTTTTCAACGGAAACGAGACAATTGCGGGATACGCGGTAAGATATGTGCATGTTGTTCTGCCTGTTTACTGGTGTTACGCCATCTTTAACGGGATAATCAATTACGTGCACGGGGTTGGGGATATAGTTTATCCGACGATAATAAATATACTCGTGCTCTGGGGAATAAGGATCCCGGCAGCATTTATCCTGAATGCCGCGGGACTTGGTAAATGGTGTATGGCAGGTATCTCCTTAAGCTTTTTCTGCGGAATGGTCGGGATGATGTTCTATTACACCACAAAGAGATGGAAGAAAGTCATTGCCGGTGTTCATTTATAACAAAAAAAGTTGCCAGAAGATATCCTCTGACAACTTTTGTTTTCTTTTAGACCTGTTACAGGTTACGCCATAGCGTTTACAGCCTTTGTGAGCTGGGAAACCTTATGTGCTGCGGTATTCTTGTGAAGAGTACCCTTTGCAGCGGCCTGGTCAAGTGCCTTAACAGCGGTCTTTAAAGACTCGTTTGCAAGATTCTTGTCGCCGGCAGCCACGGCAGCGTTAACCTTTTTGATAAGAGTCTTAAGTTCGGATTTGATCATCTTGTTACGGAGAGTCTTTGTCTCGATAACAAGGATACGCTTTTTAGCGGACTTAATGTTAGCCAATGTTTCCACCTCCCTTTTTGGATTCCGCAAGTCCCTGCCTCTCTTTACGGCAGAGCCGTATGCGGTTGGGGTGCATGAATTGTTCGCGAAGCCGGACACGGACGTTTTGCGAACATACGATAGTATATTAGTCTTATCCCGCCCGGATGTCAAGAAGTATTTTTGTTTTTTCTTTTTTAATTTTAATAACCTCCAACATGATGCATTCCAATAAGCATTGCTTAAAAACTGTCATAGTGGTATAATAACTATGTATGTCAAGACAGGAGTAAAACAGATGTCAACGGATCAGAGTAAAATCAGGAATTTTTGCATAATTGCGCACATTGACCATGGTAAATCCACGCTTGCGGACCGTATCATCGAGATGACGGGCGTGCTCACAAGCCGTGAGATGCAGGAGCAGGTGCTCGACAATATGGACCTTGAGCGCGAGCGCGGAATAACTATAAAGGCACAGACTGTGCGCGCTGTCTACAAAGCTTTGGATGGCGAAGAGTATATCTTCAATCTTATCGATACCCCCGGCCATGTGGACTTTAACTACGAGGTGTCCCGCAGCCTTGCGGCATGTGAGGGCGCGGTGCTCGTGGTTGATGCTGCCCAGGGTATCGAGGCTCAGACCCTTGCAAACGTTTATATGGCCATAGACCATAATCTTGAGATAATCCCCGTTATCAACAAGATTGATCTTCCGAGTGCCGAGCCTGACAGAGTGGTACAGGAAATAGAGGATGTTATCGGCATTGAAGCCCAGGATGCCCCGAGAATCTCGGCAAAAGCAGGCATCAACATCCGGGACGTACTGGAGCAGATCGTAAAGAAAGTGCCGGCACCCAAGGGCGATCCGGAAAAGCCGCTCAAGGCGCTGGTTTTCGACTCGGTTTATGATTCGTATAAAGGCGTTATAGTATTTATGCGCGTGATGGAAGGTACCATACGTCAGGATACGGTCATTCGCATGATGGCAACCGGCGCGGAAGCTGAAGTTGTAGAGATAGGGACCTTCGGCCCCGGCCGCTTTATCCCGTGTGATGAGCTTTCAGCCGGTATGGTAGGTTATTTTACCGCGAGCCTCAAAAATGTGAAGGATACACGCGTGGGCGATACAGTGACGGATGCAAACAATCCTGCCACAGAGCCGCTTCCCGGCTACAAAAAGGTACTTCCGATGGTTTACTGCGGCATGTACCCTGCGGATGGTTCCCAGTATCCGGAGCTTCGCGACGCGCTTGAAAAACTCCAGCTGAATGATGCTGCGCTGCAGTTTGAACCGGAAACATCCATAGCGCTTGGGTTTGGCTTCAGATGCGGTTTCCTTGGACTTCTGCACCTCGACATCATTCAGGAGCGCCTTGAACGCGAGTATAACCTTGACCTTGTAACAACGGCTCCGAGCGTTATCTACAAGGTTTTTAAGACTAACGGTGAAGAGGTTGAAGTCACAAACCCGTCGAACCTTCCCGATCCGACTGTCGTCGATCACATGGAGGAGCCAATTGTAAGTGCGGAGATCATGGTAAAGACCGAATTCCTCGGTGCTATCATGAAGCTTTGTCAGGAACGGAGAGGCGTATATCTTGGCATGGAATATATGGAGGAGACAAGAGCGCTCCTTAAATACGAACTGCCGCTGAATGAGATCATTTATGACTTTTTTGATGCGCTTAAATCCCGTTCAAAGGGATATGCGTCATTTGACTACGAGTTAAAGGGCTATCAGCAGTCAGAGCTTGTAAAGCTTGATATCCTTATCAATCATGAGCCTGTGGACGCGCTTACCTTCATAGTTCACGGGGAGACGGCCTACGAGCGCGGAAGGAAGATGTGCGAAAGGCTTCAGCGCGAGATACCGCGCCAGCTCTTCGATATCCCGATCCAGGCGGCCATAGGCACAAAGATCATCGCAAGAGAGACTATTAAAGCGCTCCGCAAGGATGTTCTTGCAAAGTGCTACGGCGGCGATATCACAAGAAAGAAGAAGCTTCTTGAAAAACAGAAAGAAGGCAAGAAGCGCATGCGCCAGGTGGGAAATGTCGAAATACCGCAAAAAGCCTTCATGAGCGTCTTAAAGCTCGACGAAGACTGACACTGACCGAAAGGAACGCAATACATGCATTTTGTTGAAATTGATGCCAACAAGTTTGTGATCGGAAAGCAGTACGAGTTTGACATCGTGGATCTTGACAGCAACATCCTGTACACACGCGGGAAGGTGCTGGGCGAAAAAGATGCACTGCTGTTAAAGCGTTACAGTGAAACACGCGGGATCATCGGCGTTATGACGGAGGGCGAGGGAAATGACGCCAATTACGCCATGATCGCTGAGCTCGCAAAGACTCCGGGCGCGCCTGCGATAAAGAAGCAGCCCGGCGAAGGACATGAAGGTGTCCTCGATAAAAAGATAGCCGAGTTTGAGGAAGTAAAGATAAAGGATCTTGACGTTGAACGCCACATTAATATGGCGATGGACGTCGGGAAGCGCATTAACGAGGCAAACAAAGCCTCCGAGGACCGGATAAAGAATTACGAATACAAAGAGGCTTCGGAAGCGCTTCTTAGGACTATCCGGAAGGAGATACATCTTGGCGGCGAGAAGAATATAATCAGCGCCGTGGAGGAGCTTAACAAAGGGTATGATACCACATATCTTCACAGCAAGAACGTCGCGACCATGATGATGACGGTCATCCGCTACATAAAGCGTTACGGGATTGATGCGATCGGAAACGAAAAGATCGGGACACTGACAGATGAACGTGTGGAACATATCTTTATGGGGGCTCTGGCGCATGACCTCGGCAAGCTTGAACTAAAGGAACTTGTTGAATTCAAGGGTATCTTCAGTCCCGAACAGCGGGAAATGATAAAGAAACACACGCTCATAGGCGGAAAGATACTGAAGGATCTTGATGCGGATCCGGATACCATAATGATGGCGCTCTCGCACCATGAAGAGGGCGACGGCAGCGGCTATCCCAACGGCCTTACCTGGACGCAGGTACCGTGGTATGCAAGACTTCTGCATATTGTTGACGTTTATGACGCGCTTACGGCGGAAAGGGCCTACAAACCGCCGATGCTCCCTACATCAATGCTTGACAGTGAGCTTACCGTCTGCTGTTATACGGACAGGCTTACGGGAACCGGCGATTGCGTACAGAAGTTTGATGCAAGGCTTGTGGAGATATTCCTTCGGGCCGTGCCGATGTACCCCGTCGGGACGCATGTTTTTGTCAGCTCCGGAACAAGGCCGGGTGACATAAACTGCTGGGGGATCGTTGCGGAAAACAACGAGCACGCGGGAGCATACCCGAAGGTAATGCTTAACGACGGGCAGACCGTGATAGACCTTAGCAGCACGAAATGGTCGCAGTTCCGGATCGTAGCCAAGATGTGCAACGGGACCGACAAGGACGGGAAAAAGCTGATAGCGAAGAACAGCGATTTTAACGCTGCCCGAGAGTTCAGAAGGATCTTAAGGCCGGGCCTTTCCAATGATGAAAAGGACAGGCTTGTAAATATGCTTGAACAGGAAGTAAATGCGAGGACCTGAATATATAGTCCGGAAGGCTTAAAAACTGGGTCCCCGGAAAGGAATGCGATGAGTCTTCGAATAAACTTACGTCTCCTTGATATTGTCAGGAAGGCGTCGGAGGGAAAAGGCAGGGAAGTGAATTATGTCCGGTTTGAACCGTGGAAGAAGCGGTTCCCGGAAGATGCGCCCGTTAAACAGCCGTTTAAGCGGTGCGCACCCGAGGAGGTCGGAGTTTCCTCGGAATATCTGCAGGAGTTCCTTAAAAATCTTGCAAATGCGCCGGAAACAGCCATCCATTCGTTCATGATCTTGAGAAAGGGTGCCGTTATTGCGGAAGGAAGCTTTGAGCCCTACAAAACAAAGATGTGGCATGTCTCGAACTCCTTAAGCAAGAGCATCGTTGCACTTGCCGTCGGCATAGCTGTCGGGGAGGGAAGGCTTAAGGTTGACGATACCGTCATTGACATCTTAAAGGGCAGAAGCCTGCCCATTTCGGCAATGTTAAAGCGCAACCTCAAGGTTAAGCATCTTCTGACCATGACCAGCGGGCTCAGCGGCAACGAGGCTGTGGCCGCAACAGAGAATGACTGGACAAAGGTAGTCCTTGAGAGCAACCAGCTTTTCGCGCCCGGCGCACATTTCAATTACAACAGCATGAATACCTATCTGCTCGCTGTTATCTTAAATGAGGTAACGGGGCAGGGACTTATGGATTACATCAGGAACCGCCTTCTTGTTCCCATGGGCATAGAAACGCTTGTCTGGGAAAAGTCGCCGGAAGGCATTGAAAAAGGCGGCTGGGGGATGTACATCACCATAGAGGATATGGCAAAGTTCGGGCAGCTCTGCTTAAACAAAGGAAAGTGGAACGGCAGGCAGCTTGTGCCGGAAAGCTGGATCGCGGAGATGACAAAGTGCCGCGTTGACAGCAAGGAAGGCCGCGGAATGTACGGCTACGGCTATCAGGTCTGGATGGGCAAACGCCCGGGCTCATTCCTGTTTAACGGTATGTTCGGACAGATCGTATATGTGATACCGGACCTCGAAACAGTCCTTTGTTTCACAGGCGGAAGCGACAACATGTTCCGTGACAACGCCACAAACATAAACATCGAGAAGTATTTTAACGATCCGTTCCCGGAGGGGCCTCTTCCGGAAAACAGGAAAGCATATAACAGGCTTCTTAAGTATATCGCGGGCATTTCCTACGGAACAGCGGTAGATACGGCTGCGGAGCGCTACGGCATACATTTCAGGGGCTATTACATATGGCGCATAAAGAAGAATGCCATGAAGCTTGCCGCGGGAAGGAAATTCCGTGTTCCCGGCGATGCTATAGGTCTTATGCCGATGTACATCCAGTATGTTCACAACAATATCTCGGAAGGCATAAGAGAAGTCGAACTGCGGGACAATAACGGTACCCTTGAGCTGGTTGTTGCCGAGGGCAAGGATGTGAATGTGATCCCTGTGGGCTTTGAGGAGTACATCCACTCATTTATCACGGAACGGAGCGAGGAGTACAATATAGCTTCAAAGTGCACGTTCTGCATTAACGAGGACAAGATTCCGGTCCTTAAGATAAAGATCGTATTTACCGAGACGGAGAATTACAGGACTGTAACCTTCTATTTCGACCAGGGCAAGACATGGCTTGAATTCAACGAGAATCCGAGCGTCGACATGATCCTTGACAGCATGGACAACTTTTTCCCGAAATACGGAGGCGCAGCGCTTCTAAACCAAGCGCTCGAGAAGATCGATCCCGATATAATCGGCTACGCGCTGAGGTTTACTTTTAATCCAAAGGTAAGACTCGAAGAGATCACCGAAGAACAAGATGAACAGAAATGAAATCGAGCTCTATATACATATACCGTTCTGCGTAAGGAAATGCGCCTACTGCGACTTTCTTTCGGGACCTGCGGATGAAGGGACAAAAGCCCGGTATTTAGCCCGGCTTTTTGATGAGTTTGCCTTTTACGGGGAAATGCTTGGGAAAGGAAAGCATGCAGACCGGGAAACGGCGCACGGCGCTGTGGAATGTAAGGGACCGCGCAGGATCACAAGCGTGTTCGTCGGAGGCGGAACACCAACATCGCTCTCAGCAGAACAGCTTTCAGGGCTTTTTGAACGGCTGTACGGCTGTTTTGACATAGAACGGGATGCAGAGATAACTGTTGAGTGCAACCCCGGAACGCTTGATGCAAACAAGCTTTCGGCACTTAAAGGCGCGGGAGTGAACAGGCTCAGTATCGGACTGCAGTCGGCCCTTGACGATGAATTAAAGCTTCTTGGCAGGATACATACGTTTGAAGAATTCTTAAAAGAGTACAAAGCCGCCAAGAGCCTGGGCTTTGAGAATATAAACATCGACATAATGCAGGCGCTTCCCGGACAGACGGTCGGGAAGGCAATGCGTACCGTAAAGACGGTGGCTTCGCTTGAACCTGAGCACATTTCCGCCTACAGCCTTATAGTTGAAGAGGGGACGCCCTTCTTTGAGCGTTACGGCGCACATCCGGAGCTTTTGCCGGATGAGGGGACCGACAGGGCAATTTACCACGGAACGGAAGAAATGCTTGCCAGCGCGGGCTTTGTACACTACGAGATCTCAAATTACGCAAAGCCGGGGTTCGAATGCAGGCATAATAAGGGCTACTGGACAGGAACGGATTACATAGGCATGGGGCTTGGTGCCGCATCATTGCTGGATGGAGTAAGGTTTGGCAATGCGAGAACCCTTGAGGAATATGTTTCGTGTTTCAAGGATCCTTCGACTGTAGAGACCCTGACCGGGAAAGACCGCATGGCAGAGTTCTTTTTCCTAGGCCTGAGAATGACGGAAGGTGTTGAACGCGCGGAATTCCTGCGGCGTTTCGGCATTCCCGCAGATGAAGTTTACGGGGATGTTCTAAGAAAGCATGTCGCAGCCGGCCTGCTCAAAGATGACGGTAAAAAAATATCCCTCACAGAGCGGGGGATAGATATTAGTAATACTGTAATGTGTGAGTTTTTATGAGTCACCGGGACCTTTCACGGTGACTCACTTTTTGAGTTGGCCGGATCGGTTCACAGTGACTCACTTGACGGAGCAGCTACCCCGGAGTTACGCCCGACCTTGACAAAATAACGGACATTGCAGACTATCGAAGTGACGGTCCAGGTAAGGGCGCCGGCCCACCATATTCCCCATATTCCGACCGCAGGGATGCTTACAAGGAGATTTGCGAACAATATCCTGCAGATGACCTCGGTGATGCCGTTGATAAGCGCAAAACGTGCGTCTCCGACACCGTTAAGGATGCCGCGGGGGATATATATCATGCCGAGGGCGAAATAGAAGCAGCAGGCAATACGCACTGCGGTCTTGCTGATAACGATAACATCGGCGGAATTAACAAAGAGCCCGGATATCTGCTCTGAAAACAGGAAGATCAGGGGGATGCTCACCAGGGAATAGCCGAGCACTATCCTGATCCCGATACGATAGCCCTGTTTTACCCTGTCAAGCCTTCCGGCACCGAGATTTTGTCCGGCAAAGGTCGTAAAGGCCGCGCCAAGAGTGTTAAATACGATGCTTTCGATGATGTCGACTTTCCCGGAGATCGTGAAAGCGCCCATTATCGCGATATCGTCATAGCTGTTTACGACTCTCTGAAGGATTATCAGGGAAATGGCGATCATAGAGCTCTGGATGGCTACAGGAACACCAAGCCCGAAGCATTTGAAGATGATATTCTTCATGGGCTTGAGCTCGTCTTTTGATATCCTGAAATAAGGGATGTTCCTAAAGGCGTAGATAAGGCTTATGGCGGCTGAGATAGCCTGCGCTATGACGGTGGCTATCGCAACTCCCAGCACCCCAAGGCCGAAAACGAGCACAAAAAGCAGATCGAGCACGATGTTGAGAAAGCTTGATATTATAAGAAAGATAAGGGGCATCTTTGAGTTGCCGATCGCTCTGAGGATAGCTGAGACTCCGTTGTAGATAACGATAAATACCGTGCCGAGACATGTTACGGTAAGATATGTGACCGCGTCGTCGATTATCGTATCCTTTACCTGCATCATCGTGAGGATGGGACGCGCGAGGAGCACGCCCGCCACGGTAACGACAACGGCTGCGAAACCGAGCACATAGGCGGAATTGACTATGGTGCGCCGCAGCTGTTTTGTGTCATTTGAACCGAAATCGTGTGAAGCGATGATCCCGATCCCGATCGCAAGGCCGGAGGTAAGTGAAAAGAAGAGAAAATTAACGGATGAACAGGTACCCGTGGCAGCAAGCGCGTCTTCGCTGACAAATCTGCCTACGACTACCGTATCCACCATATTATAAAGCTGCTGGACAACGTTTCCTATAAACAGAGGAAGGGAGAATAGCAGGATGTGCTTCAGGATATTTCCCTCGGTCATATGGGTTTCTTTTGCGTTCTTCATGTTTTTCGGCCCGTTTCTTCCCAGACAGGCTTCTCTGTAAAAATGGTCTTAGTTGTTTTTGAGTCGGCGGGAAACGACCCCACTGACTCATTTTTGGCTATGTGATTATATATAAATGCCGGTAGAATATCAATAGAAAAATACAGAATATTTCAAAAAAATTAAAAAACACAGTTGACAAAAATAAAAGAGAGTGCTATCTTGATAAAAGATGATTAGCACTCTTTTGTGCTGAGTGCTAACAACAGACACGGAGACGCTATGGATACAGTACTGGACGAGAGAAAACAGAAGATCCTATATGCTGTGGTAAAGAATTATCTTGAGACCGGAGAGCCTGTCGGTTCAAGAACGATCTCTAAATTCACGGACCTTAACTTAAGCTCCGCAACCATCCGCAACGAGATGGCGGACTTAGAGGAAATGGGCTACATCCTTTCACCGCACACATCCGCGGGCCGCATCCCTTCGGACAAAGGCTACCGCTTCTATGTGGACAGCCTTATGAGGGATAAAGTCAAAGAGGTGGACAGCGTAAAGGACGTTCTCATAGAGAAGACGGACAGGGTGGAAACGCTTTTGCAGCAGGTTGCAAAGATGCTCGCTGTAAACACGAATTACACCTCCATTATCTCTGCGCCGCAGTATCGGAGCCGGAAGCTCAAGTTCCTGCAGCTTACACCCGTTGATGACGAAAAGCTCCTTGCGGTCATCCTTCTTGAAGGAAACATCGCAAAGAACAAGTTCATCAGCCTTGCACAGCCGCTTGACAGCGAAGCGATCCTGAAGCTCAATCTTGTGCTGAACACTTTCCTTAACGGGCTTAATACGGATGAGATCAACCTTGGCCTCATCCAGAAGATGAAGAGCCAGTCGGAAGGCTACACGGAAGTGGTTTCGGACATCCTTGATGCCATTGCGGATGCGATCGCGGAAGAAGACAGCGTGCGGGTTTACACGAGCGGCACTACGAATATCCTGAAATATCCGGAGCTTAACGATACAAGGACAGCCGGCGAGCTTCTCGGAGCCTTAGAGGAAAAGGACAGCCTTACGGAGCTCATGAAAAAAGGCACGGAAGACGAGGAAACCGGCATTCAGGTCTATATCGGCGAGGAAGCCCCAGTCGAAGCCCTTAAGGATTGCTCCGTTGTAACCGCTACCTACAAGCTCGACGAAGGCGTTTACGGAAAATTCGGTATCATCGGGCCCAAGCGCATGGACTACGAAAGGGTGGTCGGAACGCTTAAGAACCTTATGGGGCAGCTTGATGATATCTTCAAAGAGAAAAAATAGTATTGCATTAACAGAGGAAAGACATGGACGAAACAACAAAGAAGGCTGCGGAGGAAACTGCGGAAGAGATCGAGATCGAAGACGGAAACGCAGAAGAAGCTAAGGCCCAAAGCACCGAAAACGAAACAAAGGAATGCGGCTGCGAAAACCCTGAAGAAGAGTGCTGCAAAGAGGAAAAAGAAGCCGAAGGAGAAAAAAACGAAGAAACGGAAGAGAAGGCTTCCGCGGATCCGAAAGACGCAAAGATAGCTGAGCTTATGGACCGCCTGATGCGTCAGATGGCGGAGTTCGAGAACTACCGCAAGCGCACGGAACGTGAGAAAACCCAGATGTTCGACGCCGGAATAAGGTCCGCGATGGAAAAGATCCTTCCCGTTGCGGATAACTTCGACAGAGGCTTCACCGGAATTGACGAAGAGAAGATGAAGGATCCCTTCGTACAGGGCATGGATAAGGTACACAAGCAGCTAAAGGGCGTGTTCGAGGCTCTTGACATAAAGGAGATAGAGGCTGTCGGCAAAGAGTTCGACCCCAATTTCCACAATGCCATAATGCATGAAGATAATCCCGATGTCGGTGAGAACATCATCACGGAGGAATTCCAGAAAGGTTATACCTGCCATGATACCGTGCTGCGTCACAGCATGGTGAAGGTAGCTAATTAATATAAAAATAAAAACGATCCGGAGGAAATAAACATGGGAAAGATAATAGGAATTGACCTTGGTACAACGAACTCATGTGTAGCGGTTATGGAAGGCGGAAAGCCCGTAGTCATCGCTAACGCAGAAGGTTCGAGAACAACACCGTCGGTTGTGGCTTTCACAAAGACAGGCGAGCGTCTTGTCGGTGACAGCGCAAAACGTCAGGCGGTAACAAACGCAGAGAACACCATCTCGTCTATAAAGAGACAGATGGGTACCGATTACCGTAAAGAGATAAACGGCAAGAAGTATTCTCCCCAGGAGATCTCCGCTATGATCCTTCAGAAGCTGAAGGCTGACGCAGAGAGCTACCTCGGTGAGAAGGTAACGGAAGCGGTCATCACCGTTCCCGCATATTTCAACGATGCACAGCGTCAGGCAACAAAGGATGCGGGCAAGATCGCAGGCCTTGATGTTAAGCGTATCATCAACGAGCCTACATCTGCAGCCCTCGCATACGGCCTTGACCACGAAAAAGACCAGAAGATCATGGTTTACGACCTTGGCGGCGGTACCTTCGATGTTTCCATCATCGATATCGGCGACGGCGTTATCGAAGTTCTTTCCACCAACGGTGATACACACCTTGGCGGCGACGACTTTGATGAGCGTGTAATGCGCTGGATCATCGACGAGTTCAAGAAGCAGGAAGGCATCGACCTTACCGGCGACAACCGCGCAAGACAGCGTCTTATCGAAGCCGCAGAGAAGGCTAAGAAGGAGCTTTCTTCCGCAACGACAACAAACATCAACCTTCCTTTCATCACAATGAATGAGGAAGGCCCCAAGCACATCGACCTTACACTTACAAGAGCTAAATTCGAAGAGCTTGTACATGACCTTATCGAGCGTACCGTAACACCCGTTCAGAACGCTCTGCGTGATGCAGGCCTTACACCTTCGGATCTTGGCAAAGTCCTTCTTGTCGGCGGTTCGACACGTATCCCTGCCGTTCAGGAAAAGGTAAGACAGCTTACAGGCAAAGAGCCCGACAAGTCGCTTAACCCCGATGAATGCGTTGCACTCGGTGCATCCGTACAGGGCGGCAAGCTTGCAGGCGATGCCGGCGCCGGCGACATCCTTCTTCTCGATGTTACCCCGCTTTCGCTTTCGATCGAGACAATGGGCGGCGTTGCTACCCGTCTTATCGAGAGAAATACGACAATTCCCACAAAGAAGAGTCAGGTATTCTCCACCGCAGCAGATAACCAGAGCGCTGTAGATATCGTGGTACTTCAGGGTGAGCGCCAGTTCGCGAAGGACAACAAGCTCCTCGGCGAGTTCCGTCTCGACGGTATCCCGCCGGCAAGACGAGGCGTTCCTCAGATCGAGGTTACATTCGATATCGATGCAAACGGTATCGTAAACGTATCCGCTAAGGATCTCGGAACGGGCAGAGAGCAGCATATCACCATCACCGCAGGTTCGAACCTTTCCGATGCCGATATCGAGAAGGCTGTACGCGAAGCCAAGGAATTCGAGGCTCAGGACAAGAAGCGTAAGGAAGCCGTTGAAGCAAGGAACGAAGCGGATTCCATCGTATTCCAGACCGAGAAGGCTCTGCAGGATGTTGGCGACAAGGTAAGCGAATCCGACAAGGCCGCAGTTCAGGCAGATCTTGATAACCTTAAGGCCATCATCGAGCGTACAACGCCCGAGAACATGTCGGAAGGCGATGTAGCCGATATCAAGGCAGCAAAAGAAAAGCTCATGAATGACTCGCAGTCCCTGTTCCAGAAGGTTTACGAGCAGGCACAGGGTGCCGGCGCAGGTGCAGGTGCCCAGGGTGGTCCTGCGGGCCAGGGTTCCGACTACTACAGAGAAGACACCGGCAACGGCGGCTCCGATGACAACGTAGTTGACGGAGATTACAAAGAAGTATAAAGTTTTTCCCGTGTAGCCTGCGTGAAGAGCGCAGGCTATTCGGGGTTTTTGAAAGGTAACCGTTATGGCGGATAAAAGAGATTATTATGAGGTCCTTGGCGTTTCAAAGACTGCCACGGATGATGAGATAAAAAAAGCATATCGTGTACTTGCGAGAAAGTACCATCCGGATGCGCATCCGGGCGATAAGGAAGCGGAAGAAAAGTTCAAAGAGGCCACCGAGGCCTACGGTATCTTAAGCGACTCCGAAAAGCGCGCGCAGTACGACAGGTTCGGACATTCTGCCTTTGACCAGAGTGCAGGCGGGGCCGGCGGCTTCAACTTTACCGGCATGGATTTCGGCGATATCTTCGGTGATATCTTCGGCGATCTTTTCGGCGCAGGAGGGGCTGCCCGCGGCGGCTACAGCTCACGTTCCGCAAATTCGCCCCAGAAGGGTTCGAATGTACGCCTTTCCATACGCATATCCTTTGAAGAAGCCGTATTCGGCTGCAAAAAAGAGATAGAATTCAATCACAAGGAAAAGTGTGCGACCTGTAACGGAACCGGTGCAAAGCCCGGCAGCAAGGTGGAGACCTGTACAAAATGCGGCGGCCAGGGACGAGTTGTCTTTAACCAGCGTACACTGTTCGGCATGGCACAGTCCGTGCAGACCTGTCCCGATTGCCGCGGTACCGGCAAGGTTATCAAGGATAAATGTACCGCCTGCTACGGAAGCGGTTATGTAAGCAAAAAGAAACGCCTTGAAGTGAATATCCCCGCAGGTATCGACGAAGGTCAGGCAATAAGGCTGAAGGGAATGGGCGAACCCGGCTCGAACGGCGCGGAATACGGCGATCTTCTGGTGGAGGTATCCGTTACAAGGCATCCTACCTTCCAGCGTGACGGGTACGATCTGTATTCAACGGCTCCGCTTCCCTTCACAAAAGCGGCACTCGGCGGCTTTATAACTATCCAGACCATAGACGGCGCAGTGGAATACGAACTTAAGCCCGGCACCCAGACAGATACAAGGATAGCCTTAAAGAACAAGGGCGTTCCGAGGGGCGGGGACATGAACCGCCGCGGCACACATTATGTAACTTTGATAGTTTCGGTTCCGACAAAGCTTACCTCGGAGCAGAAGAAACTCCTGACGCAGCTTGATGAGCTCGAAAACGGAGACAAGAACAGAAAGAAGCCGTGGGGTAAGTAAAAGTGAAGTGGAAGAAGATCGATATAGAGACCACAACGGATGCGGAAGATATAATAATAGCGGAGCTTGAAGATTTCGGCGTCGAAGGCATTGAGATATCGGACAATATTCCTATCTCCGAGGAAGACAGGAAACGGATGTTCATCGACATCCTGCCGGAGGTCAACGAAAACGACAAAACAGCCCATGTTACGTTTTATGCCGAAGAAAATGCCGATCTTTCCGGAAAACTTGCACAGATAAAGGAAATGCTCGCGCGTATCTCGCAGTTTGTGGATGCGGGGAGCTGCAGGGTTACGGAAGGCGAGACCGAGGATAAAGACTGGATAAATAACTGGAAGGAGTTTTTCAAGCCCTTCCGTGTAGCTGACGATATCGTCATAAAGCCTTCGTGGGAAACACTTGAAGACACAGAACCGGGTGATATCGTTGTCGAGATCGATCCCGGGACGGCTTTTGGCACGGGATCCCATGAAACGACAAGGCTTTGCATTGCCAATATCAGAAAATACCTGAAAAACGGTGCTTCGGTGCTTGACGCGGGCACAGGCTCGGGTATCCTTTCGATAATCGCAAAAAAGCTTGGCGCAGGCATCGTTACGGGTGTTGACATTGATCCGAACGCGGTAAAGACAGCCGAAGAAAATACGGAACTGAACGGGATAAAGTCGGATTCGGACGTTACAAGTCCCGGTTTCTTTACGAACGCATGGAGAAAAAGCGAGAACCGCATAGACTATATCACCGGCAATATTCTTGAGGATGCGGCCTTACGCGGAAAGCTCGGAAAATACGACATGGTGGTGGCAAACATCCTTGCCGATGTGATAATCCCCCTTTCGGGCGTAGTCAGGGAATGCCTGCGTGAAAACGGCGTATTCATAAGCTCCGGCATAATCAATACAAAAGAAGATGATGTACGCGAAAGCCTTGTAAAGAACGGCTTTAAGATCGCAGGTATAGCAAGGATGGGCGACTGGGTGTCTTTCATTGCGATATAAATAGCGCCCCGGAAAACAAAGGGAAACGAAAATTATAACTTTTTGTTGAAATTTTCACGCATTTTTAGTACAATACAAAGAGGGTTTATTCCCGATACATTTGCAGTGACAGAGGAAACCGACATGGCTAAGATACTTATTGCGGATGATGCCGCATTTGTAAGGCTGACATTAAGGCAGATACTTGAGGGCGCGGGACACATGGTCGTTGCGGAAGCAGCGGACGGTGACGAAGCATATACACTTTACAGGGATACACATCCGGATATCGTCCTTATGGACATCACCATGCCTGAATGCAGCGGAATAGAGGGGCTGAAAAAGATCAGGCAGCTTGACCCCGAGGCGAAATGCATAATCTGCTCCGCCATGGGGCAGCAGACACTGGTTGTTGAAGCTATGCAATGCGGGGCAAAGGATTTCATAGTAAAGCCTTTCCGCCCGGAAAGAGTGCTTGAGTCCGTGGCGCTTGTACACAGGAAAGACTGATAGAAGTCAGGGGCGGGAAAACACCGCCCCTGTTTTTTTCTGCGTCGGACGGGCAGGAGGCAACCCGCCAAATAATACACACAGGGCAGGAGGCAGCCTGACAAATAATACACACGGGTTAGTGCCCAATACAACATACAGAACCGGAAGAATGTTCGTTTATGCAAGGCCGGTTCAGGAGACTTAAGATGCAGCATTTTTACATAGAACCCGAAGCAGTGAGCGGCGGCACGATAACCATCACCGGCTCGGACCACAATCACATAAAAAATGTCTTAAGGATGAAGCCGGGCGAGGAGCTTATGGCCGTGGACGGCGAAAGTATCGAATACACATGCAGGATCAGGGAGTATTCGGATGCTGGCGTTGTATGTGATATAGTCGAAAGCAGGCATTCCGCCCTTGAACTTCCCGCAAGAGTGGTGCTGTTCCAGGGGCTTCCGAAGAAGGACAAGATGGAGCTTATAGTCCAGAAGGCTGTGGAGCTTGGGGCAAGCGAGATAGTTCCCGTGCTTACAAAAAGGACGATAGTAAAGCTTGACGGCGCTGAAAAAGAGAAAAAGCGCGTTGAAAGGCTGCAGGCGATAGCAGTTGCCGCGGCAAAGCAGTGCGGGCGCGGGATAGTGCCTGCGGTTTCGCCTGTGATCTCGTTTAAGGATGCCGTAGAGGCAGCGTCAAAGATGGATATAGCCATAATTCCCTACGAGCTTGCAGACGATATGGAGGAGTCACGGAAGATCATCAAGAGCCTTCAAGGGAAGAAGAGCATCGGCGTGTTCATCGGCCCCGAAGGCGGTTTTGACAGGACAGAGACAGAGCTTGCCGCAGCGAAAGGGATCCTGCCGATCACGCTCGGAAAGCGCATCCTTCGCACGGAAACTGCAGGAATATGCGTGCTTTCGCTGATAATGTACGAGATCACGGACTGACAGAGAATACCGGCTTTGAGAACGGGCTACGGCCAGGAAAAGCTTGAAATACAGGCAAAATGAGCCTGAGAGGATCAAAATCAAAATGGAATGTTATCTTGATAACGCAGCGACAACAAAGCCTTCAGAGGCTGTGATAGACGAGATGTTAAAGGTCTTAAGGACGGACTTTGGCAACCCGTCTTCAAAGCACAGAATGGGGCTTGACGCTGAAAAATATATACGAAATACAACGGAAGCTCTTGCAGAAGCGTTAAAATGCAAGCCCTCTGAGATAATACTCACCTCCGGCGGCACAGAGTCAAACAACCAGGCGCTGATAGGCGGAGCGCTTGCAAACAGGCGCGCGGGGACACATATAATCTCGACTGCTTTCGAGCACGCAGCCGTTTACAAACCTCTCGAATTCCTTGAATCACAGGGGTTCACGGTGGATTATGTGGGCGTGGACAGGATGGGTCATCTTGACCTTGATGAACTGAAGGAAAAGCTTAAGAAAGACACCGTCATTGTTTCCGTCATGCTTGTAAACAACGAGGTTGGCGCGGTCCAGGACATAGAAGCCGTTTCAAAGCTTGTAAAGTCAAATAATCCGGCAACTTTGCTCCATGTCGATGCGATACAGGCCTTCGGGAAGATGAAGATCATTCCCGCAAAACAGGGCATCGACATGCTCTCGATAAGCGGCCACAAGCTGCGCGGTCCGAAAGGGAGCGGTGCGCTTTATGTGAGGAGCGGCGCAAAGGTAAAGCCTTATATCTATGGCGGCGGTCAGCAGCATGATATGCGCTCCGGGACCGAGAATGTCCCCGCGATAGCAGGCTTTGGAGTTGCAGTAAAGGATGCCTCGTCGCATCTTGAAGAACACAGAAGGAGCATGTTTGCATGCAAAGCAGCCCTTATCGCAAGGGTGCTGAAGCTCGAAGGAACGCATGTAAATGCGGTGCCGGGCGAAACCCTCGGATACTTTGAAAAAGCGGAACCGATAGCTGCTTCCGGCGAATATGCCGGTATTCCCGAAAATATCAGGAAGAGCCTTGAAACTACGGCTCCGCATATAGTGAGTGTAAGCTTTGACGGGATCGACAGGAGCGAAGTGCTTTTACATGCCCTTGAAGAAGAGGGCGTTTATGTGTCCTCCGGTTCAGCCTGCTCCTCGAACCACCCGGGGCTTAGCGGCAGCTTAAAGGCCATAGGAGTTGAAAAGGAACTGCTTAATTCAACGCTCCGTTTCAGTTTTTCCTTTGATTCGACAATTGATGAAGTAGATTACGCGGGCGCCGCATTACAGAAGCTTCTTCCGGTGCTTCGCCGCTTCAGAGTAAAATAAAAAACAGGCAGGGCACAAAACGCCGGCCGGGGAGAAAATATATGTACAGAGCATTTTTGATCAAATATGCGGAGATAGGGATAAAGGGCAAGAACCGCTTTATCTTCGAGAATATCCTGAAGCGCAATATCGCAAACGCGCTTGCGAAGCTTCGCGACGGCTACGAGATATCTAAGGAACAGGGGCGCGTGTTCATTGAGTGTCCCGAAGGCTTCGATTACGACGATACCATCGAGGCTTTGCAGCATGTTTTCGGGGTTGCGGGCATCTGCCCTGTATATGTAATAGACAACATTGAATTTGAGAATCTCAAAAAAGGTGTTGGGGATTATGTAGAGCAGGCCTATCCGGATAAAAACTTTACCTTTAAGGTCGAGGCAAGGCGCGCGGATAAATCCTATCCCGTTACATCCCCGGAGATATGCGCAAAGACCGGTGCGCACCTCCTTGACAGGTTCCCGGAAATGAAGGTTAATGTCCACGATCCAGATGTTGAATTCATGGTGGAAGTCAGGAACCGCGGATATGTTTATTCCGAAGTTATCCCGGGACCGCAGGGAATGCCGGTCGGCTCAAGCGGAAAGGCAATGCTACTGCTTTCGGGCGGCATAGACAGCCCGGTTGCCGGATGGATGATCGCAAAGCGCGGAGTGACGATAGATGCCGTGTATTTCCATGCTCCGCCTTATACAAGCGAGCGCGCAAAACAGAAGGTCGTTGACCTTGCAAAGATCGTGTCAAGATATGCCGGACCCATACGCCTGCATGTTGTAAACTTCACTGATATCCAGCTTTATATCTACGAGCAATGCCCGCACGAGGAGCTGACCATTATCATGCGAAGATATATGATGAGGATAGCCGAAGCGATCGCCGAAAAACGCGGATGCCAGGCGCTTATCACCGGAGAGAGCATAGGGCAGGTGGCAAGCCAGACGGTGGAGAGCCTTCTTACGACCAATGCCGTGTGCAAGCTTCCGGTGTTCAGGCCGGTAATAGGCTTCGACAAGCAGGATATCGTTGAGATATCGCAGAAAATAGGTGCTTTTGAAACATCTATCCAGCCTTTTGAGGACTGCTGTACGATCTTCGTTGCAAAGCACCCTGTTACAAAACCGATCCTCAGCGTGATAGAAAAGTCCGAAAAGAAGCTTTCAGAGAAGATAGACGAGCTTGTTGAAAAAGCCCTTGAGACTGTCGAAGTGATAAATGTAAGGTGGTAATGAGAGATGGCAGGCTGCAGGCATTTGACCGGCGGAACCTGCGTGGCAAAATCGAGTAGGCTGACTCCTACTCGATTCGACGGGTCATCTCGCGTACGAAGTCCGCTCAATGACCGTTCACTCAGCCCTCGCCCAGCAAGCGAGCTTGCTGCCGAGGGCATTCGCTTATCGCACAAAAAACGCCCCGCGAAGTGCGGGGCGTTTGAAAAAGCATTGGTCAGTCCACCATATAGGGTTTAAGCACCGAAAGAATCTCGTCAAGCTGCTCTGTTGCGTGGATAGTAAGATCGATAGTCTTTGAGAGATCAAGGCTGAAGATACCCATGATCGACTTTGCGTCGATAACGTATCTGCCGGAAACAAGATCAAAGTCTGTATCGAACTTTGTAATATCATTTACGAATGCTTTTACTTTGTCGATTGAGTTTAATAATACTTTTACTGTTGTCATTTTGTACCTCCCAGGATAAAATGCGCACCGGAAACGCATGAAAGCGGAGCCGGGCTTTAAGTTCATAGTAACAGAAAGCGTGTAAAAGTCAAGCATTAAATGTTAAATATACTCCAATTACCGGCCAAACGGTCAAAAATGACGGGGAAACCCCGGGAAAAGAACGATAAATACATGGATATAAGATTTTCAATACTAACCCTCGGATGCAAAGTAAATACCTACGAATCCGACGCCATAAAGAAAATGTTCGCGGATGCGGGAGTAACGGAAGTGCCCTTTGGCGAGCCTGCGGACATTATCGTTGTGAATACCTGCGCAGTTACGCAGATTGCGGACAAAAAATCAAGGCAGATGCTTCACCGTGCAAAAAAACTGCAGCCGGGCGCGATCGTTGTCGCAACGGGGTGCCATGCACAGGAGGAAGGCGAAAAGCTCGTAGAAAGCGGAACTGCGGACCTTGTGGTCGGAAACAATCTTAAGGGGAAGATTACAGAGCTGTCATTGGAACTGCTTAAAAAGCGTAAGGCTGAGGAAACCGGGAAAGAAGAGGGCGAAAGCGAAACAGCCAGAGTCTATATCGAGGACATAAGCAGAAAATGCGATTACGAAGACCTTGTCATGGACGAGATAACCGAGCATACAAGGGCATTTATAAAGGTCCAGGATGGCTGCAACCAGTTCTGCGCATACTGCATCATCCCGTATATGCGCGGAAGGATCAGGAGCAGGAGCATAGAATCCGTTGTGGAAGAAGTAAAGGCGCTTGTTTCGAAGGGCTGCAGAGAGGTGGTCCTTACCGGCATCCACCTTTCTTCCTACGGAAACGAGACACAGAGCGCACTTGAGCTTGATGGGAAAAAACTTGCGGAGCTTATTCTTGCGGTAGATGCAGTCGAAGGGCTTGACAGGATAAGGCTCGGTTCCCTTGAGCCCCGCGTCGTAACTGACAGTTTCGCCGAAAAAATAAGCCGTGCAAAGAAACTCTGCCCGCATTTCCACCTTTCTTTGCAAAGTGGCTCAAACGCTACACTAAAGCGCATGAACAGGCGCTATTCGGCGGAAGAGTACAGGGAGGCCTGCGAAATATTAAGAAAGCACTTTGACAGACCTTCGTTAAATACGGATATCATTGTTGGCTTCCCGGGGGAAACAAAGGAAGAGTTCGAAGAATCCTACGCTTTTGTAAAGAACATAGGCTTTTCGAGAGTCAATGTGTTTAAGTATTCAAGGCGTAAAGGAACCGCTGCCGACAGGATGAAGGACCAGATCCCGGAGCCTGTAAAAACTGAGCGAAGCAAGGCTTTCATAGAGCTTGACATTGAGATGGCGAATGCCTACAGAAAGCAGTTTGAAGGCGAAAAAGCAACTGTGCTTACGGAAAGCCTTGAAACCATCGATGGAAAACAGTACAGAACCGGCTACAGCGAAAGGTATCTGAAATACCTTCTCCCCGGCGATGTACCTGAAAACGTGATGATAGAGACGGAAATATAAAAGACATCTGATAGATAAATAAGACGTTTTATAAAATCAAAGCCTCATTTTACCGTTTGGTAGAATGAGGCTTTTTGCAAAATTATATTTTCCTAAAATGCATAAATTTCAATGCAGCAACAGGGTAAACAAGCAAGTCGATATTTATTTCCCTGCCTTCTGTTCCTCGTAGAATGCCTTAACCGTAATGCTCTGGTTGTAATCTCCAAAGTCTTCACCGAAAAGCGTCAGACCGCCGCAGTTTGCGGTGTCCTTA
>JAEEGQ010000074.1 GCA_016280395.1 Lachnospiraceae bacterium
ATCGCAGAAGTTGAGAAGGAAGTTACCAAGGAGCAGATCAACGAGTACATGAAGAGCGTTGCTAACGAGTCTTACGCATACAACGAAGACGAGATCGTTTCCTCCGATATCGTAGGAAGCACCTATGGTTCGATCTTCGATGCTACACAGACAATGGTTGGCAAGAACAACCTCGTTCAGGTAGTTTCGTGGTATGACAACGAGAACAGCTACACCTCTCAGATGGTTCGTACCATTAAGTACTTCTCAGAGTTAAAGTAATTCCGGGAATACCGTCTTATTAAGACCTTTAAGGGTCCGGTCTTTTGGACCGGGCCCTTTTTTTCAAGAGACAAAGATGAAGCGAAGCGGAATCGAGGCGTCTCGTAAAAATAATTAACGGAGGACAGATCCATGTTAAAGAAAACAGTTGATGACTTCAGCGCACAGGGCAAGAGAGTCCTTGTCCGCTGCGATTTCAACGTACCGCTCAAGAACGGCGAGATCACAGACGATACCCGTATCGTAGCAGCTCTCCCCACTATCAAAAAGCTTATCAATGACGGCGGCAAGCTTATCCTTTGCTCACACCTCGGCAAGGTTAAGGAAGGCCCCAACGAGAAAGAATCTCTTGCACCCGTTGCTAAGCGCCTTTCCGAGAAGCTTGGCAAGGAAGTTAAGTTCATCCATGATTACAACGTAACCGGCGAAGAGGCTACAGCAGCAGTTGCAGCTATGCAGCCCGGCGATGTTATCCTTCTTCAGAACACCCGTTTCCGCGGTGAAGAAGAGACAAAGCCCAACAAGGCCGGCACAAAGTTCGCAGAAGAGCTTGCAGAGCTTGCAGACGACTATGTTTGCGATGCTTTCGGTTCATCACACCGCGCACATGCTTCCGTATCGGTTGTTACCGAGTTCATCCGCAAGAAGGGTGGAAACTGCGCAGTAGGATACCTTATGGAGAAGGAGATCGCATTCCTCGGCAACGCCGTTGAGAATCCTGTTCGTCCTTTCGTAGCTATCCTCGGCGGCGCAAAGGTTGCTGACAAGCTTAACGTTATCAACAATCTCCTTGAGAAGTGCGACACACTTATCATCGGCGGCGGCATGGCATTCACCTTCCTTAAGGCTAAGGGCTATGAAGTTGGTAATTCCCTTCTTGATACCGAGAAGATCGATTACTGCAAAGAGATGATGGAGAAGGCCGAGAAGCTTGGCAAGAAGCTCCTTCTTCCTGTTGATACCGTTGTTGCAAAGGCATTCCCGGATCCCATCGACGGACCCGTTGACACCTGCGTTGTTGATTCCGACAAGATCCCTGCAGACCTTGAAGGCCTTGACATCGGACCTAAGACAGCTGCTCTTTATGCAGACGCTGTTAAGAGCGCAAAGACCGTTGTATGGAACGGACCTATGGGCGTATTCGAGAATCCTACACTTGCAAAGGGTACTTTGAGCGTTGCCCAGGCTCTTGCAGATGCAGACGCAACAACCATCATCGGCGGCGGCGATTCCGCAGCAGCTGTTAACCAGATGGGTCTTGCAGACAAGATGAGCCACATCTCCACAGGCGGCGGCGCTTCCCTTGAGTACCTTGAGGGCAAGGAGCTTCCTGGCGTTGTTGCTGCAGATGACAAGTGAGCGAATAAAGTGAGGAAAAGTCGTGTCAGACCCGTTTACGAGGTCTGACACGGATTTTACGAACGAATCGGTTGAGCAATGCCCCGTGCGAAGCACGGAAAAGGCGTTGCGAACACCGTCAGGATTTCGGGAGCGTAGCGGAGAAATCCGTATTCGCTCTACATAAAGGAGAATATAATATGTCAAGAAGAAGAATCATCGCAGGCAACTGGAAGATGAACAAGACTCCCAGCGAAGCTAAGGCTCTCTGCGAAGAATTAAAAGATCTTGTAAAGAATGACGCTGTAGACGTTGTTTACTGTGTTCCCGCTATCGACATCACAACCGTTGCCGAAGCTGTTAAGGGCACAAACGTACATGTAGGCGCCGAGAACTTCTACATCGAAGACAAGGGCGCTTTCACCGGCGAGATCTCCGCTCCCATGCTTAAAGATGCAGGCGTAGAGTACATCATCATCGGTCACTCCGAGAGAAGAGATATTTTCGGCGAGAACGATATCCTCATCAACGCTAAGGTTAAGAAGGCTTTTGCTTCAGGCTTAAAGCCCATACTCTGCTGCGGCGAGTCACTTGCACTCCGTAAGGCAGGCACCTACAAAGAGTGGATCGAGAGACAGATCAAGTGGGATCTTGACGGCGTAACAGCCGATCAGGTAAAAGAGCTTGTTATCGCTTACGAGCCTATCTGGGCTATCGGCACAGGCGAGACCGCTACCGCAGATCAGGCTGAAGAGGTTTGCGCACTTATCCGCAGCCTTATCGCTAAGATGTACGACGCTGCAACAGCAGAAGCTGTCCGCATCCAGTACGGCGGTTCCATGAACGCAGCTAACGCTGCAGAGCTCCTTTCAAAGCCCGACATCGACGGCGGCCTTATCGGCGGCGCATCCTTAAAGCCCGACTTTGGAAAGATCGTAAATGCTTAAATATGATTGAAACTGCAGGGAACGTCAATACGGCGTTCCCTGCTTTTATTTTAAAAATTAATATCGGGATAACGGGTTCTTTGTTAAGTTATCCGGGTGATAATGAATAAACACCTGAGAAAGCTTGACATAAAGATGTGGTTATACCCAGTTGACACAAATGTAGAAATTGGGTATAATGGGTATAACAAATTCGGAAGGTACAGGCATGGATAATTTAGAGAGAACAGCGCAAATTGAAGAACTGGAACGTGAGATTGCTTTGTTGCCGCCGGGAGGAATATCGGCAAAGAAGATCAGGGGAAAAGAGTATTATTATCACCGTGTTACGGTGAACGGCGAGCGTCATGAAATCTATGTCGATTTTGATAAGGTGGATGAGTTGCGTGCACAGATTGAAAAGCGCAAAGAAATGGAAGCAAAGCTCAAAAAAATAAAGCTTCTTGCGCCGTCAAAAAGGAAATCGGAGAAAGACAGGGTTTCCGTAAGCAGGTTTAAAACCTATGTTCGCATCGGGGATGAGCTCATAAAAATGGCATCTCCGGCAAAAAAATTCCGTCATCGTGAATGCTATGGCGCATTACATGACTTTATTTTTGGTGAGCAACAGGACAAGGTCTTTATTCTTTATGGCCTGCGCCGGACGGGAAAAACAACGATGATACGGCAGATCATCCTTGAAATGACGCCGGAACAATACAAAAAGACAGCGTTTCTTCAGCTTAATCAGACAAATACGTTGTCTCAGGTCAATACAGATATGCGCCTGCTCGAGGAAAACGGCTATGAGTATGTTTTCATCGACGAGGTCACCCTTATGAAGGACTTTATCGAGGGGGCTGCACTGTTTTCCGATATCTATGCTGCAAGCGGAATGAAGATCGTTTTGTCAGGTACCGATTCTCTGGGCTTCGTGTTTACAGAGCAGGGGCAGCTTTATGACCGCTGTATTATGCTTCATACCACCTTTATCCCTTATCGTGAATTTGAAAATGTGCTGGGGATCAAGGGAATCGATGAGTTTATCCGTTACGGCGGCACGATGAGCGCGAGTGGTATAAACTATAACGCAAAGTCGGCATTCGCAACCAAGAAGGGCGCGGATATGTATATAAACACAGCTATTGCGCAGAACATTCAGCATTCGTTGGAGCATTATCAGGACGGCGGTCATTTTCGTCTGCTTTACGACCTTTATAAAAACGGAGAGCTGACAAGTGCGATCAATCGTGTGGTGGAAGATATGAATCATCATTTTACGAAAGAAGTCCTTACGCGTACATTCCGTTCTTCCGATCTGTCAATCGCTTCACGCAATCTGCTGAAGGACAGAGAGAGGCCTGTTGACATAGAAAGCAAAATTGACCGCAAAAAAGTGGAACGTTCTCTGAAAACGATGCTGGATATCCTCGACAAAGAAGAACAGACGGTTGAGATCGACGAAGCACACGCAAGCCAGATTAAAGAGTATCTGTCGTTGCTGGATCTTGTTACAGAGATCAATCTGGTTTATTTGCCGGAACAGGGGGGACGTACGGCAAAGCCGGTATTCAGCCAGCCGGGTATGCGGTATGCGCTCGCTGAGGCACTGGTAACCTCACTGATGCTTGACGGAAAATTCAATTATCTTGATGCTTCCGATCGCAGGATTATCCTTGACAGGATTCTTAATACTGTCAGGGGTTTTATCATGGAAGAAATCGTTTTACTTGAGACCAAAACAGCACTGCCGGATAAAGAAGTGTATCATGTGCAGTTTGCTGTAGGCGAATTCGATATGCTTGTTTACGATCCGGCAACATTGACATGCAATATATATGAGATCAAACACAGCAAGGAACAGGTTCCGGACCAGTATCGCCATTTGATCGATGCCGGAAAATGCAAAGAAGCTGAACACCGCTTTGGTAAGATATTGGGCAAATACGTGATCTATCGCGGTATAACCACGGACTCGGAAGATATACATTATCAGAATGTGGAAGAATATCTGAAGAATCTTGCTTTATAATTCAATGCATTTTTTTCGCATGTATGAAACGCGTTCGCTCAGGCTCTGCTTTGTGAGCGAAGAATCAAAGAACCCGTCATAGCCGTGATATGCGCCCTTGATGACGCGGAGTTCAACGTTTACGCCGGCTTTTGACAGGGCATCGGCGTATTCCAGGCCTTCATCCCTAAGACAGTCCATTTCGCAGACTTCTATATAGGCATCGGGAAGATCTGCGAAGGAAGAGGCGCGGAGCGGGGCTGCGTATTTATCACAGCCTTTTAAGTACATATTCCACATGTGCCTGTTTGCGGCAGCAGACCACGAACCGTGGGCATAGTCCTTAAAGCTCTGCTGCTGCATGCGGTTATCTGTTACAGGGTAAATGAGCACCTGACAGATGGGTCTGGGAAGGCAGGGCTGATGTGCGGCTTTGCCGTCTGTGACCGATGCCGCGGGCCGGGGCAGAGTGTCATCCCGCAGCTTTTGACAAAGAGCAGCCGCAAGGGCGCCGCCGGCGGAATCCCCGAGTATGATGATCTTTGAGGGATCTATGCAAAGCTCATTTGCATGAGAGATAAGGTATCTGTGGCAGGTAACGCAGTCTTCGAAACCCGCCGGAAACGGATGTTCGGGGGCAAGCCTGTATTCCGGAAGAAAAACCGGAATGTGAAGATTTTCCGCATAATATGCGGCATTGCGCAGCATCATCTCCTGAAGGGGAAAGATAAACGAACCGCCGTGGAGATAGAGGATCGCCGGAGTGACCGGCGCCTTGCAGCCGGCATCCTGAGGGTGCGAAGGGGGAAGGCATGCCGAATCTCTTACACGTACACAGGGAACACCGTCCATGTCTATCCATTCGGGAGCATATTTTTCAAGCCCTTTTCTTAAAGACTCGCGGTATTCGAGAATCTCGGGAAAGATCGCGGGATCCTCAAGGTCGATATCACCGAACGAGTCGGTCGGAGGCAGTTCTTTTGAATATGCATAATGCTGTATGTGATCGAATTCCATGGGTTTGCCTTTCTTTTCACGCCTTTAACGGCTTCTGCTGTATTATAACACATTCATCTGTAATAAAAAACTCTTGCGAAGGAGAAAGCTCTTTGTTATCTTAAAGATGTGAGCGGATGATGCAAGGCGAAACCACCGGCGCGGTTTCTTCGCGCAAATTCGCCGGAAAATCGGGCAAAACATCAGATTTGGAGGCAGCTATGGAAAGAGTAGTGAATTTCTTAAAAGAAGCAGGCACATATTATCTTGCGACCGTTGACGGCGACAAGCCGAAGGTACGGCCTTTTGGCACAGTACTTCTGTATGACGGCGGCATTTACATCCAGACAGGAAAGGTCAAGGATGTTTCAAAGCAGCTTCACAAGAACCCCAATGCGGAGATCTGCGCGTTCAAGGACGGACAGTGGATCAGGGTTGCTGGCGAGCTTATCGCCGATGAGCGCAGGGAAGTGAAGAAGGCTATGCTTGACGCATATCCGCAGCTTCGCGGGATGTATTCCGAAGATGACGGAAACACTGAGGTTTTCCGCTTTAAGAACGCAACCGCGACCATCTGCTCGTTTACCGCAGCACCTGAAACCATAAACTTCTGAAAACGAAAATATAGGCGGCTTTCGAACAAAGCCGCCTGTTTTGAAACAAAGTGCTGTCTTCAAAACAGGCGGGATAATGGAATCCACATGTTTTTTAGTCTAAACATTGCCTTCAAGAGAATGGATTGATTGCGGATATGACAGGTGAGTAGGTGATAAAAGATGGATCAAAACGAATTATTGATAGAACTCAGAGACAACGAATGGCCCTTCGAATATACGGACCATGACAGGCAGATCGCAAGAGCGATCGTGTATGATGACGCCGGAAACTTCTACTTTTGCAGGGCAAGCCGGGACGACGACTTTGGAAAGGCAACGATAATTGAAACCTCGGGCGGCGGCGTGGAGAAGGGCGAATCCCCGGATGAAGGGATAAAGCGCGAACTTAAGGAAGAGCTTGGAGCGGATGTTGAAGTGGTCTGCAAGATCGGCATCGTAAGCGACTATTACAACCTGATCCACCGTCACAACATCAATAATTATTATCTGTGCAGGGTAATTGCTTTTGGCGAAAAGCACTTGATGCCGGACGAGATAGAGCAGTTCCACCTTTCTACCCTGAAGCTTTCGTATGACGAAGCGGTCGCGGAGTATGAGAAGAGACGGGAAACGAAGCTCGGAAGGCTTATCGCAGCAAGAGAGCTGCCGGTGCTTCGGAGGGCGAAGGAGATACTTGGATCGGCAGAGAAGATATGATATGACAGAAGATATTGTTATAAACATGAAATGGGCACCGGTGGTTTTTAGATGAAAAAACCACCGGTGCCCATTTAAATTCCGCTATTTTTTACCGATATATCCTGTGTAAGACACAAGGGGAGCAGCGAAGTGCCGCGACCTTAAAAGGAGTTTTATGCAGTCGGAAAGGAGTCCGGAATGAAGATCGAAAACAGTGCTGTAAATATGCAGTCCGAGCATTTGTACGCAAGCGAGAGCAGGTATGAATCGGTATCGCTTGTTGCAAGGGCTGACGAGGAGATCGGCAAGAAACTTGCCACACTTAACGAAAAGAGCGGAAGGTCTGCTGTGGCGGACCTTAACGCGATAACCGAAGAACGTGACAGATCGCATGCTGAAGCGCAGAAACAGGCAGAAGCAAGCGCATTACAGAACATGCTTGAACGCATGCGTGAAAAGCCGCAGCCCGAGTACGACCTTACGGAGCACAAGGATTCGCTGCTTGAAGCTCTTCGCCAGATGCTTGCCGCATTGAACCATAAAGGGAAAGAGTACACCTTGAAGGATACAGGCGAGAAGGCCCTTGACATGCGAAGCAGCAGCTTCAGCATGAAGGAGTTCTATGCAAGGTCGAGCTCTGTTTCGGCTGTATTTGCTGCAAAAGCAGGCGGAGCGCAGGGAAACGGCTCTACAAACCCTGCAGCCGGAACGATGTGGACCAAGACCACAGCTACAAACTGGGCTTTTTCGGAGTATGAGAGCACCACGTTTGCGGCACAGGGCATTGCACAGACCGCGGACGGAAGGAGCATAACCTTCAATGTCGATCTTTCCATGTCGCGTGCGTTTACATCCGAATACAGCAATATAACCGAGGAAAGCTACATCCTTACGGACCCGCTCATGATCAACCTTGACACAAATGTCAGCAGGGTAAGCGATCTGAAGATAGCATTTGACCTGGATGCAGACGGTGTGAAGGAAGAAGTATCCTTTGCGGGCGAAGGAAGCGGGTTCCTCGCGCTTGACAAAAACGGTGACGGTGTTATCAACGACGGCAGCGAGCTCTTCGGAACGAAGTCCGGTGACGGATTTGCCGATCTTGCAAGGTTTGATGACGATAACAACGGCTGGATAGATGAAAATGACAGGATCTTTAATAAGCTTAAGATATGGACCAAAGACGCAGAGGGCAACGATCGTCTGACAAAGCTTAAAGATGCCGATGTAGGCGCCATCTATCTTGGAAATACAGATACGGATTTCATGCTTAAGGGTGAAGGAAACGTAACGAACGCGGTTCTGCGAAAGACCGGTATATATCTTAAAGAGAGCGGAAAAGTCGGGACCGTGGCCCATATCGATCTGGCTTCAAGACCTTGAGCACGGTATTTTGCAATACAGACCATATCCGGTTTGAAATATTGGTACTAAAAAGGCAAACAGCCCCAGACTGTCTGCCTTTTTTACGCGATAATCGAAAGCCCTCGGCTTAAGGACCGGCCGATTTCAGGCTTCCTCAAGCCGCCCGTCCGTAAGCGAATAGATCCTGCTGCAGGAGCGAAGGGCTTTTGTATCGTGGGTCACGATAACTATTGTGACACCTTCTTTATTTATCTTTGCCAGCTGCTCGATGAACAGCACCGTATTTATTTCGTCAAGGCCGCCTGTGGGTTCATCCGCGAAAAGCACGGAAGGCTTGTGTACAAGGGCTCTTGCAATTGCGATCTTCTGACATTCGCCTCCAGAAAGCTCGTTTACTTTCCTGTCCTTAAGGTGGAGGATGTTCATTCTCTCCATTATCTCAAGACCCTGTTTTTCGATCATCCTTGGTGCGATCCTGCGAAACCTTAAGGGAAGGCAGACGTTTTCAAGACCGGTGTTTGCGCTGAGAAGACCAAAATCCTGTAAAACGAAGCCGAACTCGGAGTTGCGCATCTTTGCACGCTTTGCAGCCCCTTTTTTGGCCATGTTCTCACCTCTGAACAGGTACTCGCCTTCCGTCGGAAGAAGGATCCCGGACATGATGTCAAGAAGAGTGCTCTTTCCGGCGCCGGGAGTGCCGACGATGCCTACAAAGCCGCCTTCCTCAACCTTTAACGAAACATTGTCGAGAGCTTTTGTTTCATTGCTTTTTCCCTTATCAAAATAAAAAGAGACATTGTTTAATTCCATCAAAGCAGACATATGTGCCTCCAAAGCCGCAATTACCGGCGTTTTCCGTTCAGGACCGCGGTCTTAAAGACCGCATACGACTATAATAGACGAATCCATTGATTTATTCAATACGAAAATTGCCATGTTTGGTCCTCACTTGACATTTTCCCATCTATATGGTAAAAAATAACTGCACCAACAGATGACTGTATACAACGGTATATGGGAGGTATTATGTCTGGAACAGCCAATGAACATCACGACCTGAGCAAAGATCAAAAGTTGCAATTGATAAACAGCTCAATAGACATCAAAGTAAATAAGAAATCGCTTAAAACCATGCTGGTGGCGCTTGGTACCCTGCATATAATCGTAAATGTGGCATATGTATTTAGCTTCTGGAAGGTAAAAGATTTTCTTGTAAAGAGCCTGATCACGTATGATATAGCAGCAGTAGCCTCGTTGGTGCTGATTGCAATGGTTTACATGGGGATTATTCTCGGGATACGTTCGCAGGCGGAGCATTATGTCTTTCAAAAAGTTAAGCTCACGGATTTTTCATTTCGTTTTTGGTGTGTATATTTCATAATCCATTTGGATATTGATGGGAAAAATGTGTATGCAGAGACAAGGGCCTTCTTTCATACCGGATGGAAGAAGCCAAGCTTCGAGGATTACAGGGAAAAAACAGTAACGATCGGTTATAACGCAAAGACGGAGCAGGTCGTTGTGATCGATCAACAGAATACGTTATAATGATCGGAACAGGAAACATTTGAAGGATGTTTCCTGTTTTATAGTTTGCGCGCCATGGGCGCGCTCTAACGGGTGAAAGTCCCGAGTATGCATAGGCAACGACGAAGTAAATAATCCGGCATAGATCTATTCAATACGAAAATCGTTCTGTTTAGCATCAATCCTTTACTTTTTTTATTCTTTGTGTTATCCTTTGAAAAGTGGTAAGAACAAAATATAGGAGGTTTATCATGAAAATTTATACTATCGAGTATATCCCCAATGCGCAGTATGATGTTCTCGGAATTGTAAAAGGTGCTGTAGTGCAGTCGAAGCATTTAGGAAAAGACTTCATGGCAGGTCTTAAGACACTTGTGGGTGGCGAGATCAAGGGCTACACCGAGATGATCGATGAAGCAAGACGCATTGCAACAGAGCGCATGATCGCCGAGGCTACGGATATGGGAGCAGATGCGATAATAGGTGTCCGCTTCGGCTCATCGGCTATAATGGACGGTGCCGCAGAGGTGCTTGCTTACGGTACAGCAATAAGGTTTACAAGGTAAAACGGGATTCACGGATATAGTGTGGCTTACAGCTATGGCGGGATGCACGGATAAAACGGGAGATTTGGGTCCCGTCCGGCTGCGTCCGGATCAGACATGGATTTTTACGGGCTTTGGCCCGGGAAATAAGGAGGAAATGAAATGGGTTTATTTGACAAAGTAATGGCGCGTGTAAACGGCATCGCATCGGGCGACAGCAATACATTAAAGCCCGAGTGGACTACAGACAGAGTCATAACACTTAAGGGAACACCGGATAATCTTGCAGAGCTCAAGGACGAAGTGGATGTAACCGATCCCGGCAGCGTTGCTGCTTACTGGGCATACAGTGTTATGTGCCTTTCCGCTGATTATGACACAGCTATCGAGATGATGAAATATCTCTTTGCTGACATCGAGCCTTACGCAAAGGGCTTCACGGAAGGCGGAAAATCCGGTAAGGCCGGATTCGATCCTTACTTCAAGGAAAGACTCCGCGACGACAAGTGCAGCACCTATTTAAGCGCATATTTCAACGGCGAAAAGAACGGCTCCGGCTTCACGCCCGATCAGCCGCTCAACATCAGCCTTCACTACAATGCAGGCAATACACAGTCGATCAACGAGCAGACCTTCGAACAGCTCGGACGTCTTAATATCGTTTACTGGATCAAGAGCGCATTCATGGGCGATTACAAGCTTAACATCACTTTAAGCCGTTTTGAAGGCACAGACAGATGGTATGTGACCAACGGAACCGCTTCTTCGGGTATGTTCTACGGCATCAACTAAGATCGAATAAGCCCAAAGGTCTATTGTCAGCATTAAATCAAATATAAGGAATAAGAGAAAACGTCACGGGAGAGTGGCGTTTTCTCTGTGTTTTGCATAAGTCCCGCGGGGCAGCGCATTGCAGGATCCGGCATGGCAGCGCAAAACACGGAAAAGGAATATGTATCTGCTTCTTCTTGCATTGATCTATCTGGCTTTTATAAGTCTTGGACTCCCGGACTCACTGCTTGGCTCTGCCTGGCCTGTGATGTACGGCTTTTTTGGCGTTAAAGTCTCCGCGATGGGTATCGTGACCATGATAATATCCGCCGGGACCATCGTTTCGAGCCTGTTTTCGGAACGGCTCTTAAAAAAGCTTAAAACGCAGTATGTGACGGTATTGAGCGTGGCTCTTACGGCAGCTGCCCTGCTTGGCTTCTCGTTTTCGAAAAGCTTTACCGCCATCTGCCTTTTTGCCGTTCCCTACGGACTCGGTGCGGGAGCCATAGATGCGGCGCTCAACAACTACGTTGCGCTGCACTACAGTTCAAAGCACATGAGCTGGCTACACTGCTTCTGGGGCGTCGGGACCATCATAAGCCCCTACGTGATGAGCTTTGCACTGGTCCGGTACAACTGGCAGACGGGTTACCGCATCGTTGCTGCGCTGCAGACGGTCATAACCCTTGTGCTGGTGGCGGGACTGCCGCTTTGGAAGGTGAACAAGGACAAAAACGGGGAGAGCTCCGGAAAAGTACTCGGATTAAGAGGGGCGCTTGCGATCCCGGGCGTTCCGAGGCTCCTTGCCGGATTCTTCGGATACTGCGCAGCGGAGGCAACCTGCATCCACTGGATGTCCACCTATCTCATCGGGACAAGAGGGATCACAGAGGACAGGGCTGCAGCCTTTGCATCCTTCTTCTGCATAGGGATAACGGCAGGCCGCTTTATTTCGGGCTTTATTTCCGATAAGCTCGGGGACCGCAACATGATCAGGCTCGGTACGGCGATAGCCTGTGTTGGCGTATTGCTTATGGCCGTCCCGGTACTTCCCGAAGCGGTTGCGCTTTCGGGGTGTATAGTTGTGGGACTTGGCTGCGCGCCTGTTTATCCTGCGATAATACATTCGACACCGGTGAATTTCGGGGCAGGCAACTCGCAGGCAATAATAGGCGTCCAGATGGCAAGCGCGTACCTTGGGTCGACCTTTATGCCGCCGCTCTTCGGAGTGCTTGCTTCCGCTTTCGGAATGTGGATACTGCCTGCGTTTGTCGGGTTCTTTATCGTGATGATGATAATCATGATCGAACTTACTTACAGAAAGACTGCGGGGAATACCGGAGTGTAACCGGGAGGGAAACACCCCCGGTGACTCACACTTGCATTTTTGTGAAAAACAGATTATAATAGCAAAGCTGTCCCTAAAAGACGCTTTGCTTTTTTTTGCGCCGATCGGGCGGGAGGCAGCCTGCTTAAGTTTGGCAGCCGGTCGGCAGGGATCGGTGTAACAAACATGCCCTGCCGATACCATGGAGGAATAATGAGAAAGAGAATACTGTTTCTGGTTGTTTTTGTGCTCTCCGTGTTTGCCGCATCATGCGGGAAAAAGGAGATCACCGTAAACATCCATACCGAATTGCAGCAAAAGTGTATTGCAGATAAAAGCACGAACTGTACGCTTTATGCAAAGGGGACGGAAGCGCTTGACAAGCCTGAACCCATAGAGATGCATTTTAAGGGGAACGGAAGCGACGGGTATTATGTATACTTATCCGAAAACGAGGACCTTAGCGATGCAAAGGAATACAAGTGTTTCGGAGAGACCGTCACTTTTTATAACCTGAAGGTCGGAACGACATACTGGTATTACGCGAAAAACGGAGAATTCTGCACGGAGAAGAAAAAGTTTGTTACAGACGGTGCGGCTCCGCGCAATCTCGATATCGGCGGCGTGATAAACTTCAGGGATCTTGGAGGATGGAAGACAGAAAAAGGCTTTGTAAAACAGGGACTCCTGTACAGATCCGGAAAGTTCAACGCAGATGAGTCTGAGAATACGCTTCTGACCGACCAAGGCAGGAAAGAGATCGAAAGGCTCGGTATAAAGACAGAGCTTGATCTGAGACAGAGCGACAACAACGAAAACGGCGGGATCACGGAAAGTCCTCTCGGAAACGGCGTCAGATATATATCTGTTCCGCTAAAGTCCGGAGGCAACATAATCCTGTTAAACAAAGACAAGCTTAAGGAGCTTTTTGCGGTCCTCGGGAACAGGGACAATTACCCCATGGTCTTCCACTGCAGCATCGGTACTGACAGAACGGGCATGCTCGCCTTCCTTGTGAACGGCCTTTTAGGCGTGTCGGAGGATGATCTTTACCGGGATTTCCTTTTCTCCAATTTTGCTGAGATCGGGAAGATGCGTACTCCGTCCGTGATCGTCGACTATAAGGATACCGTGGCCTCCGCAAGCGGCACCACGCTTGCCGAAAGGATAGAGAGTTACCTTATCGGTGCAGGCGTTGAGAAAAGCGATATAGATGCGTTAAAGAGCATCCTGCTGTCCGGGGAATGAAGGTAAAAACAGAAACTCTGAGCCAAACAGGAAACAGAAACCCGTAACTAAAACATCAACAAAGAGAATAAACAAAACACATAAAAATGAGGTCAGAAATGAAAAAATCCACAAGTATCGCGGTTTTATCCGCAACAGCAGCTTCGCTCCTCTTTACGGGCTGCGGTGAAGCAAAGAAGATCGAGAAATTCCTTGATGACGGCGAATACAAGTCGGCAGTGGAGTTTTATGAAAACGCAACCCTTAACGACAAGGAGAGCGAGAAGATCGCAGCAAACCTGCGCGCCCGCATGGAAAAGGTCCTTAAGGACTTCGCGGCCGGAGATGCAAACTACAAGACCGCAAAGAACACCGTTTCCGCCGTTATCGAGATGGACATCGACAGCCTTTCGGACGAAGCGGTGGAGGCTCTTTCAAAGATCGACGAGCTGAACAAGTCAAAGGAAAACTTTAAGGCTGCCGTACAGGCGGAAAAGGATTCGGATGACCTTAAGGCTTACAGTCTGTATTCAAAGGTCATAAAGGATGACGGAAATTACGAACAGGCAGCTGCAAAAGCCGGCGAGCTTTTAAGAAAGCTTCTTGCGGATTACGGCAAAAAAGCAGATGAATACATTGCTGCCGGAAGCTATCAGAGCGCAATGAATCAGTGCAGGCAGCTTGTTGAGGCGGCAAAGACGAAAGAGACCGAAGATTTCTACAACGATACAAAGAAAAAGATCAGCACAAAGATATTCAAAGAAATCGACGAATTGGTTGAAAAGCATGAATACTACAGCGCGAAGAGTGCTGTCGGCAACGCGCTCTGGCTGGATTTCTGGACAGAAGACGAGTTAAATGCCCTTACCAAAAAGTCTGCAGAGATTACCGAAGCCGAGCAGTTCTACACATATACACAGGCAAGGGACAAGTATTTCGGATATGCCGAAGAATATGTTGAAAAGAGAGATTTTAAGCAGGCATATTATTATGTCGATCTGCTCTCGGATACATACGGCGAGTTTACGGAGAAAGACGAGGATTTCGGAAAGCTTGTGGCCGGAATTGACGAAAAGCTCGAAAAGACCGTTGAAGACCTTATCGAACCCTATATGACCGCAGAGAGCTACTTTGGCGCCCTGGAGATACTTGAGGAAGCCGAAAGCGTTCATGAGCTTGATTCGACGAAGAGTAAGATCGAGAGCATCAAAAAGATAAGCCCGATCTACCTCGGAAGTCTCGAAGGCATAGATATCAGCAGTTCCGCAAACAGGGTGGATTACACCTCGGAACCGTATGAGTCGCCGCTTGGAAACAGGTATCTTCCGAGCGGAGCAAGCTTTGAGCTGGAAGGCTCGAGCGGCAGCGGATATTCCTCGGGTACGACCGGATCCATAAAATTCATGCTGAACGGCGAGTACAAGCGCCTTACGGGTGTTCTCGACACGTTAAACGCAGATGTGACGGGTCCCGGAGAAGGTGACACACAGGCGCATAATGATGACGGCGGATATGTTGCGTCCTTAAGCGTCGGAACAGGCGGAGAGGATGACTCCGATACGACGACCCATGCGGATAACGGCGAAGGACAGGGCGAAGACGCGGGTTCGGGCGCAACGACCGGAGGCTCTGGTGAGAGCACTGAAGAACCGGATGCACATGAGGCAGAATCCGTCGACAAGGAGGGATATACATCCTCTGAATACGGTGTATTCTATGTTTACGGCGAAACAACGGATGACATACTCTACAGTAAGAAGCTGAACGGTGCAACCCTTGTTTCGACAGTTGATATCGATGTTACGGGACTTGATTCGATAACCGTTGCATTTAAGTGCGAGTCCGGCACGATGTCGGCATTCCTTTATGACTGGGTACTCGAGAAATGACGGACAACATCAGGCTTTGTGAGATACTGCTTAAGGAAGCCCGGAAACACGGTCCGGAAAGCGAAAATCCCCTCAAATTCATCGGAGTGACGTTCGAAAAGGGGAGAGTCACAGCGGTAAAGACCTACTGTAAGGGCGACGGTGCGGATGAGTTCGGGTTTTACAGAACGGACACAGGGACGGCTGTAAGCGACAATATCATCACAAAGGATCTTTCAAAAGAAGAACTGAATGACAGGATAAAAGACTACATATCGGGGGCGTTTCGCGACGCCCCTGTTTCTGTTGCGGATGCACGGGAGCTTGCAGGGACCGTATTTGCGGAGATAATGGCGGATCTTAAGCTTACAGGCGGCACGCTTTACGATATCGGGAAGCTTAGAAACGCAGCAGGCGATGTTGCAATGTTGAAATATTATATCGCTTTTGACGCCGGGACCGCTTTTGCCGCCGGAAACGCCTTTGATGCAGGGAATGCTGATAATACGGGAAACGCCTTTGATGCAGGGAATGCTGATAATACTGGAAACGCTGATGATACCGGAAACGGTGCGCACTGCGAAGCAAGGACGGACAGGGCGGAATGGTTCCGCGGCCTTGACACGTGTCTCTTGAAGAAGCTGGCTGCCACGGGATATCTGCCGACTATGCTCGGGGTCAACAGAAACACGGACGGGCAGCGGGAGACAAAGCTTTATCTAGACCTTGGAAAGACCAATTCGGTGGATGAAGCGATCCTTGGGAAAACGAAGGAAGCAACCGGCATACTTGGTCTTAAAGGTCAGCTTTCCGACAGGGATATTGAAATACTTTCCGACAACAGGCTTTACTTAAGAGGCATTGGCCTTACTCCCAAAGATCCGGACCGGATACGGATATATCTCGATGTTTTCAAGGTTAAACGATTGCGGAGGCAACTTTTTTATTGAGATTAACCTGCCAATCGTGTATACTCAAATGTGGGTATTTTTATTTATGAGCTTTCCCGGGGATAACGACAGACTATGAAAAGGTTTACGGTACAAAAAAAGAATATCCGGCTGTTTATCATATGCTTTTTCATCGCGGCTGCATGCATCGCGATCCTTTCTGTTGAGATCGGAAAAGGGAAGAACCGTCTCATGACGCAGGTGATAAACGAGGGCTGGACAGCGGTTGCGCACGGGAAAACGTATGAAAACGTCGTTCTTGACAGGGACCGTTTCGACGTCTTTAACAAGGGCGATGTTTTTGAACTGAGCACGACATTGCCGGAAACCGGAATAAACGACCCCACTCTCGAGATATATTCCGTTCACAGCATGGTGGACGTTTATGTTGACGGTGAACATATCTACAATTACGGCAGGGAGTACTATGACTCCGGAAAGATGCTCGGCTACGGCTGGAACTTTATAAGGCTGCCGGACGGCTTTGCGGGGAAGACCATAAGGATAGTGCTCAATGTGACCGAAAACATGGCTTTTGACGGCATGCCAGCGCTTTATATAGTTGACGGCGAAAAAGCCATACAGGACATTCTTGTGAATGAACGCCTGTATCTTGCGATAGGCATGTTCCTTGTGGTGATAGGCGCTCTCGGAATGGGCTTTGCCCTTATCCTTTCCTTTACCAACTTTTCGGCTCTAAAGATGTTCTGCATCATGCTCTTCTCGTTCCTTATCGGCGTTTACACTCTTGCAAATTCCGACCTTCTCGGGCTTTTCAACATGGATCTTTCCGGGAAGTGCATGTTTGAGTATCTTTCGCTCTATACCTTCACGATACCATTTACCGTATATTTTTCCGACTGGACCATGGAAAAGGGGTTCCCAAAAGCGCTCAGGCTTTTCTTTAACATATGGATCGTGGCGGAGCTGTTTTTTGTGGCTCTTGTGTGCCTTCTGCATTTCACGAACGTTGCACACATGCCTGAATTTGTCACCTCAAGCCATGTTTTTATGCTTGTCACGATGGCTTTGATCATTGTCCTCACGGTAACGCGCATGAAAGTGAACCACAGGATCGACAAAGGGCTTGCAGTCGGCTTTGCGCTTGCGATCGGCGTAGCGGCCGTCGAGCTTGTGCGTTACAATGTTGAGAAATTCATTACCGGCTTTAAGGATAATAAATACAGCAGTTCCATAGGCATAGCGGCATTGATCGTTGTTATCACCCTGTTTGTGGACTTCATGTCGAAGATCGCAGGAAACCTGCGTAAAGAGGCGGAGGCGAGGGCTTTTGAAAAGATGGCCTATATGGACGAACTTACCGGAGTCCTTAACAGACGCGGCATAGAAGAGCCCATGAACGCGTTAAAGAGCGCGAAAAAGCTCTATGCGATCATCAGCATAGACATGAACCTGTTAAAGATGATGAACGACACCTACGGACATGCCACGGGCGACAGGGCGTTGTCGCTCCTTGCAAAGAAGCTGTGCGAGGCTTTTCCCGAACCGTGCTCGGTCGCAAGGGTCGGAGGCGATGAGTTCGTTGTCGCCATACCGAACACAACTAAGGAATGGGTGGAAAAGCACAGGGACATGTTCGAAGATAAGCTCAGCGAGTACAACATGAGGGGCGAAAATGTAACACTGAGCGCGGCCTGCGGTATTGCCTACAGCGACGAAGCCGATGCTCCGGAAAAGGTGTTCGGAATTGCGGACGACAGGATGTACCGTTCCAAAAAAGAATCAAAGATGGGGAGAGAATGAACCGAAATGCCGTATGTGCGGCATTTTGCGGGCATGATGCGAGGATGAGAAAGATACTTATAACCAATGATGACGGGATAAACGCAGACGGGCTCTTAAGGCTTGCAAAGGCAGCGGTAAAGCTCGGAGAGGTCTGGATAATCGCTCCGGACGGCCAGAGGAGCGCAATGTCGCATTACATAACCCTGCATGACCATATCGATGTTTACGAGGTGAAGGATTACCCCGTTGAAGGCGTACACGCCTACAAGACTACCGGAACACCGGCAGACTGCATCCGATTCGGGCTTATCAACTTCGTAAAGGCTGATGTCGTGCTTTCGGGGATCAATTTCGGATACAACTGCGGGACGGATATACAGTACTCCGGGACTGCCGGAGCCGCCTTTGAAGGTGCTGTGGAAGGCGTTCATTCTATAGCCGTCTCGGAGGGCGCATACGGCGTACACGAGGTCACCGACATGTATCTCGATGAGATACTTGCGGAGTATATCGACAGACCTATCGAAAGAAACACGATCTGGAACATAAATTTCCCGGAATGTCCGCTGTCGGAATTCAAGGGCATACTTACCGACAGGGTTGTCGCGCACGGCGGGTATTTTAAGGATTCTTACCCCTGCGAGATGCTGCCGGACGGCGGGATGCGACTTATGATCCATGGGGAAAAGGACGTACAGGCCCTTGAAGGCTCGGATTACAGAGCGTGCGTGGATAATTATATATCCATAGGCATAGTAAAAAATGTGGGGAACTGAAACGATATTTCAGAAACCGTGCCGCTTTGCGGGCCGGCCGGGTGTATATGACTGTATATTTATACATGTTTAAATCATATATTTAACCACTACACAAACGGAGGTTTTTGTGGTAAAATAATCTTCTCCGCAGGAAGTCTTTTCTGTGCTGTTTTGGGTGTGCATTTTGCATACGGGGAAGAGAGGGGTCAGAGTGAGAAAATACAGGTTGAGGATAGGTCTCGACGTTGATGACGTTCTGTACGAGTGCAATGCTTATGCAATGAAGATATTGAGCGAACGTTATCCCGACGAAGAGCCTATGAGCATAAATGAGATAAAGGGATGGGGCGAGTTCGGACGGCACCCCAAGGAAAGGATCGCACTTTATTCGGATCCGGATTTTGTCCGCACGCAGCCTATAATCCAGGGCGCGCAGAAGTTTGTCAGCGAGCTTTCGAAGTTTGCAGACGTCTTCTTCGTGACGGCGGTTCCCGTCGCATGCATGAGCGCAAGGGGAGAGCGGCTGATGAACGATTTCCCGGAGATTCCGCCGGAGAATATCATCATCGGCACAAGAAAGGACGTTATGTCGCTTGACATACTCCTTGACGACGGAGCCCACAACATTTCGAATTCAAAAGCGACATACCCTGTACTTATGCGAAGGCCGTGGAACATGGATATGTCCGGAATACTTGCGGTCAATACGTACAGCGATTTTCTGCAGCTTTCAAAGATGATCCGTAATTCCTTCAACGAGAAGATAAATGATGTCAGCAACGGCGGCGTTATCTGTCTTGTTGGGCCTTCCGGGTCTCTTAAGAATGATATCGCAAACGAATTGCAGAAGCGTTATTCGAAATACGAAAAGCCGATAACCTCGACAACGCGCCCGCGCCGCGGGAACGAGTCGGACAACGCATACCGGTTCATTTCCGAGGATACGTTTGTGGCGGAGAAGGATGCCGGCAAATACATCGAGAGCACCGTTTATTCAAGATATCATTTCGGAACGTCTCTTGACGAGATATCGCCTATCCCCGCAAGAGGGCACTACGCGATAATCCCCATCGATGTCTGCGGGGCGCTTACGATCAAGAACGAATTCAGGAAAAATTCGCTCCTTGTGTTCGTAAACCGTGATAAAAAGGCTGTTGTAAAGGATATCGTTGAGCGCGACATTGAAGCGGATGACAAGGTGCGCCGCATAATGTCTCTTGATTTTGAGTACCGCAACGCCGAGGTGTGCGACGTGGAGCTTAAAGTCGGGAATGACGCAAAAGAAGCGGCCGATGCGCTCTCAAAGATGATCGAAACGAAGTTTACCCACAACAAGTGATGAAAACATGTTTTTCGGGAAAAGAGATATGTTTGAGACATTTTTTGAAGATATAAAAAAATATGACACCATAATCATCCACAGGCACAAGAATCCTGATGGCGACGCTCTCGGAAGCCAGACCGGATTAAGATACCTTATCGAGGATAATTTCCCGGGGAAAAAGGTGTTTTGCGTAGGGGACGAGGCCGGGCGCTACGCCTTCATGGAAGGCTCCGTCATGGATGAAGTGGAAGATGAGGCTTACAATGGTGCGCTGGCGATCGTGCTCGATACTTCGGGCGCAAATCTCGTGAGCGACCAGCGCTTCAAAAGTGCGGCGAGGACCGCAAGGGTCGATCATCATCTGTTTCTCGAGCAGATATGCGATGACGAGGTGCAGGATGCGACTTTTGAGAGCTGCTGCGGCATGATCGCCTTCTTTGCAAGGGAACAGGGGCTTAAGCTTTCAAAGAGGTCCGCAACGGCGCTCTATACCGGCATGGTGACGGATTCTGGCCGTTTCAGGTACGATTCCACGACATCAAGGACTTTTGAACTCGCATCTTTCTTGACGGCTGAAAAGATCGACACCAACGAGCTTTACCGCAACCTTTACGCGGAGGATTTTGCCTCCGTAAAGCGCAAAGCGCTTTTTGTGAACAAGATACGGTTCTCCGAACACGGAGTCGCATATATCTACAATACCGCGAAAGAAGTGGAAGAGCTCGGGATAGGCACGTTTGCCGTATCACGCGGTATGGTGGGCGTTATGGGCGACATTAAGGGAGTTGACATCTGGGTTAACTTCACCGAAGCTCCCGAAGGCGTTCTCTGCGAGATACGTTCAGGCAGATACAATGTCTGCCCCATAGCGATAAGCTACGGCGGAGGCGGGCATGAGAAAGCCTGCGGGGCAACTGTCCCGGACAAAGACAAAGCCATGGAACTGCTCGAAGACCTTGATCATATGCTTGCAAAAGAAGAATTGGACGCAACTGAGCTTGAGATCGAAAACGGTATCAATGCGATCCGGAAAAAGGTTGAATCCGGTCAAATGAGTCGCGAAGAAGCAGACAAGATCTTCTCGGGACTGAGGAAAGAAGCCGACCGCCTGTGGGAGGAACACAAAAAAGAGATCGGAACCAAGGACTGAACGGACAGTGAAGAGGGTTTATGAACGAAGATAAAAAACAACTGATACTTGACCGGATCAAGGCGTACGACAGGATCATCCTGTCAAGGCATACACGCCCCGACGGCGATGCCGTGGGATCTACACTCGGGTTTGCAAAGATACTTAAGCTTTCTTTTCCAGAAAAGGAGATCCTTGTAGCCTGCGACGATTATACGGATTATGTAAGCTTCCTCGGAAAGGAAGATGGTGACGTTCCTCCCGAAAAATATGAGGGGGCGCTCCTCATAGTTCTCGATACGGGTTCGTACGACCGAATATCAAACAAGAACGCGAAGCTTGCAAAAGAGATGATCAAGATCGACCATCACGTTGAGGATGAGCCCTACGGCGATATTTCCTGGGTTGAAGATTTCAGGTCCGCTCTGTGCGAGATGATCGTGGACTTTTATGTCACATTTAAAGACGAGCTTAAGATCGACAAAGAAGCCGCGCTTTGCCTGTTTACCGGCATGGTAACGGATTCCGGACGTTTCCGCTTCTCCGAGGTTAACGGCGATACCTTAAGGCTTGCGGCGGTGCTGCTTGATATCGGGATCGATACCGAAACGCTCTATGCAAGGCTTTATCTTGAGGATTTCGATTACCTCAAGTTCCAGGCATACGTTTACGAGGTGATGAAGATAACGGAGAACGGTGTTGCCTATATCTATGTCGATGAGGAGATGCAGAAGCGGTTTTCACTCACAAGGGAGCAGGCCAGCAATACGGTCGGGATGCTCGGCGAGATAAAGGGCAGCATCATATGGCTTGCGTTTATCGACAACGGCGACGGCTCCATCCGCGTAAGGCTCCGTTCGAGATTTGTTGAGGTAAACAAGCTGGCCGGGAAATATCACGGCGGCGGGCACCTGTGTGCCGCAGGAGCCACGGTTTACAGTGCCGATGAGATGAATGCGCTCATAAAAGACGCGGACGCCCTTATCAAAGAATTCAAAGAAAACAACTTCTACCTTTGATCTGAAGACGGGAGGTAAGAGATGTTTTTCGATATACAGAACGCAAGCATGCTAAAGCGTATATCCGCATGGATACTCGACATGATCCTTGTCGCCATCTGCGCGACGGGGTTTGGATACATTATCTCGGTCGGGGTCGGATATGACGCAAATTACGACAAGCTTGAACAAAAGTACGACTATTACTCGGATGAATACGGGATAGATCTGAGGAAGATCTCGCAGCTCGACGGTTCGGACACCGAACTCCTTGAGAAGTACAAGGCCGCAAGCGCCGCCATGGATAACGACGAAGAGCTGAAAAAACAGTATGCCTACGTTGTGAACCTTACGCTGGTCATCCTTGCGGGAGGGATATTGCTCGGGATAGCTGTTGTGGAATTCATCATCCCGCTGATATTAAAGGACGGCAGGACTCCGGGAAAGATGATCTTTTCGCTCTGCCTCATGCAGAACGACCAGACAAAGATAAAACCCGTATTTCTTGCCGTGAGAGCGTTTCTTGGTATTTATACCATAGAGACCATGGTACCGGTACTTATCGTTGTTATGCTGCTGTTTAACACCATCGGCGTGGCCGGGACCGTTACAATTTGTCTTTTATTGCTTCTGCAGATCATATTGCTCGCGAAAACAAAGAACAACCTGGCTATCCACGACGCACTGGCGGGAACTGTGGTTGTTGATGCTAAGAGCCAGAAGATCTTTGATTCGCCTGAAGCAAAAGAAGAATACAGAAAACAATATAATCAATAAAAGAAGAGGGGCTTATGAAAGTAGTACTTGAACACGTAACAAAACGTTTCCCGAACAGGGACAAGAAGGTCAAGACCGAAGTTACGGCCGTAAACGACATCTCGTTTGAAATCCCGGACGGCAAGCTAATCGGTCTGCTCGGACCGTCGGGATGCGGCAAATCCACAACTCTTTACATGATCTGCGGCCTCCAGAAGCTTACAGAAGGTAGGATCTTCTTCGGAGATGAGGATGTAACGGAGCTGTCACCCGAAAACAGAGGCGTAGGCCTTGTTTTCCAGAACTATGCGCTTTATCCGCATATGACCGTTAAACAGAACATCATGTTCCCGCTTGAAAACCTTAAGGGGGCCGACAAGCTCACAAAGGACGAGATGCTCGAAAGGACACTGAAGGTTGCTAAGCTTGTCCAGATCGACGAACTGCTCGAGAGAAAGCCGAGCGAGCTTTCGGGCGGACAGCAGCAGCGTGTTGCCATCGCGCGTGCTCTTGTCAAGATGCCTCGTGTGCTCCTGCTCGACGAGCCGCTGTCAAACCTTGACGCGCGCCTCCGTCTCCAGACACGTGAGGAGATCCGCCGTATCCAGCGCGAGACCAACATCACCACCGTATTCGTTACGCACGACCAGGAAGAGGCAATGAGCATCTCCGACCAGATCGTTGTAATGAAGCTCGGCGTTGTACAGCAGATGGGCGTTCCGCAGATGGTCTACAACGATCCTGCGAACCTCTTTGTTGCAAAATTCCTCGGAACACCGCCGGTTAACGTATTCAGGGGGCTTATAAAGGGTCAGGCTCTTTATATCGGCAACGAGAAGATCTGCGATACTCCCGGCGTTTCCGACAGGGGAGTATATGTCGGCATCCGTCCGGAGGGCTTTATCTTTAATCCTAACGGCGTGCTTACCTGCGATTTCAAGAACGTTGAGGTTATGGGCGGTGCCATCAGCATCGTTACCGGCCACGCGGATTCCGAGAGTCCCATCATCCGCGCGACTGTTATGGATGAAGTGAGGATCCCCGAGGGAACACCTTCGGTTAAGTTCGACATCAAGCCCAACAAGCTTTATGTCTTTGACAAAGAAACAGAAGAAAGAATCTATTTTTGAGGTGTAGAAAATGGTTGACAGCAAACAACAATGGAAAGCATGGCTTTATCTTTCACCGGCCATCGTCCTGCTGCTTGTATTTACAGTCTGGCCCATCATCAACACCGTCAGGATGGCCTTTCTGGATAATTACAGCGGTCTGCAGGCTGCAGGCGGGGAAACCTTCAGTTTTGGCATAGAGAACTTTACCAGGGTCGTAAAGGCAAGAAGATTCATCGACTGCCTCAGGAATACGATGCTTCTCTGCGTGCTTACGGTACCGATCTCGACTATGCTCGCGCTTCTCATAGCGGTTACGCTCAATTCCATCAAACCGCTCCAGAAGACACTGCAGACGATCTTCTTCCTTCCGTACGTTACAAACTCCATCGCTATCGGTATGGTCTTTGCGGCCATGTTCAATATCGTGGGCAGTTTCTACGGCACCGACAGACAGCTCGTTACAACGGCAGGTATCATAAACAACGTTATCAATTTCTTTTCAACAACATTTACCGGCAAGGAAGCGATGGTCAACTGGATCAATATCGGTTCCGCTTACCGGGAAAACATCATAGTAATGACGGTTTATATCGTCTGGAACGCGCTTCCGTTCAAGATACTCATCCTCCTCGGCGGTCTGCAGAGCATCAACAAGCAGTACTATGATGCCGCAAGGGTTGACGGAACATCAAGGACAAGAGTGTTCTGGAGGATCACGGTGCCGCTCCTTTCCCCGATGCTCGCATATGTTATCATCACGGGCTTTATCGGCGGATTCAAGGAATACACCAGTATCGTCGGTATATTCGGCGAAAACATGGGACCTGCAAACGACAGGGACCGTCTGAACACAATGGTCGGATATATCTATGATGCGCTGGAAAACAACAACCAGGGCCGCGCGAGCGCTGCCGCGCTGATACTTTTCGGAATAATCCTGGTCGTTACACTGCTGAATCTTTACGTCAGCAAAAAACGAGTACATTACTGATGGGAGGGTGCGGATATGTCAGATGAAAACAAAGAGATCCGGAATGATATCAAAGCTCCCAAAAGTACAGCAGACAGCTCCTATGCAGCTAAGGCCGTGATGTCCGAAAAAGACCTTAAGAAGACCGCAGCTGCGCAGACGGTGATGCAGATACTCGTCAAGTTCCTTGTGTATGCATTCCTCATCATAATGGCGATCATAGTGCTTTTCCCGTTCTACTGGATGATCAACTCATCCTTAAAGACACTGTCAGAGTACAGGGAAGTTGTTCCGACGTTCTGGCCGAGAAAAATCATGTTCTCAAACTATCTTGAGGCATACAATGCCGCAAACCTCGGAAGACTGTTCTTCAATACCGTTATCGTAGGTGTTGTATCCACATTACTTTCACTTGTGATCACCGTGCTTTCGGCATTTGCTTTTGCAAGGCTTGAATTCAAGGGCAAGAACCTGCTCTTTGCGGGTCTCCTTGCTACGATGATGATCCCCGGCGAACTTTTCACGATAACAAACTACACGACCGTTACAAATTTGGGCTGGCGCAATACCTACACGGTATTGATCGTGCCTTTCCTTGTGAGCGTGTTCTACATTTACCTGCTCAGGCAGAATTTCCTGCAGATACCGAATGAGCTGTATCTTGCGGCGAAAGTCGACGGAACGAGCGATATCAAGTACCTCTGGAGGGTAATGATACCGCTGTCGCTGCCGACGCTTATCTCAATAACGATCCTTAAGATGATGGGCGCATGGAACTCCTATATCTGGCCAAGGCTCGTTGCAAATGATGAGGCACACCGGCTTATCACAAACGGTCTGAGAAACGCCTTCAAGGATACCACGGGCGATGTCAATTATCCCGTCCAGATGGCGGCGGTTGCACTGGTTTCCTTCCCGCTCTTCCTTGTGTTCGTGTTCTTAAGGAAGTACATCATGAAGGGCGTAAGCCGGAGCGGTATCAAGGGCTGATCAATTTTGTTAACATTCCCGGAAAAGGGGATAGTTATATATTTTAGGAGGAGAAACAATGAAAGCAAAGAGAATCATCGCTCTTGTCCTTGCGGCTGTAATGCTTATCGGTCTTACGGCATGCGGACAAAACGGCGGAAAAACTGTGGGTTTTGATATTCCCGCAGGCGGTTATGACGGAAGCGAGGTAACTATCAAATTCTATCATACCATGGGTTCCAACCTTACTGATGTTCTCAACATCTATGTTGAGGAATTCAATAAGCTCTATCCCAAGATTCACATCGATCACCAGCAGGTTGGCGGCTATGATGATGTCAGGAACCAGGTAAGTACCGAGATCCCTGTAGGCACACAGCCCAACATCGCATACTGCTATCCCGACCACGTTGCTCTTTACAACCTTTCCAAGGCAGTTGTAACGCTTGATGAGCTTATCGCAAGCCAGGAAAAGATCAAGAGAGCCGACGGCAGCGAAGAGATCCTTGGCCTCACGGATGCCCAGAAGGCAGATTTCATCGAAGGCTACTACAAGGAAGGCCAGCAGTTCGGCGACGGCAAGATGTACACAATTCCCTTCTCAAAGTCAACAGAGGTCCTTTACTACAACAAGACCTTCTTTGAGGCAAACGGCATCAAGGTTCCCACAACATGGGATGAGCTTGAGCAGGTTTGCGCAAAGATCAAGCAGCTCGATCCCAAGTCGATCCCGCTTGGTTACGACTCTGAAGCAAACTGGTTCATCAACATGTGCGAGCAGTACGGATCGCCTTACACAAGCGCAAGCGGTGAGCACTACCAGTTCGACAATGATACCAACAAGGGCTTCGTAAAGAGATTCCGCGAATGGTATGACAAGGGATATGTAACAACACAGAAGATCTACGGTGGTTACACATCAGGTCTTTTCATCTCCGAAAACGAGACAAAGAGCTACATGTCCATCGGTTCTTCCGCAGGTGCAACACACCAGCGTCCTACCGCAGATGCAGACGGCAACTATCCGTTTGAAGTTGGCATCGCTCCCATCCCCCAGGTAAATGCTTCGAATCCGAAGGTTATCTCCCAGGGCCCGAGCGTATGTATCTTAAAGAAGAAGAACCAGAACCCTCAGGAAGTTATCGCATCCTGGCTGTTTGTTAAGTTCCTTACCACAAGCGTTGAGTTCCAGGCTGAATTCTCCATGAATTCCGGTTATGTTCCCGTTCTTAAGTCTGTAAAGACCAACCCTGTTTATGCAGATTTCCTTTCGAAGGCTGACGGCGGCAAGTTCATCTCCGCACTCAGCGCAAAGATCTGCCTTGACCAGGTTAACGCATACTACACATCTCCCGCATTCAACGGTTCTTCAGAGGCCCGTTCACAGGTTGAGTCGCTTCTTGTAAAATGTCTTTCCGACAGTGCAAGCAACGTTGACGAATTTATCAACAAAGCATTCAGGGATGCTGTAGAAGAGTGTAAAGACAAAGAGTGATCTAATGAGAAGACGATTATTTGGTTTACTGTTGATATTGGCTGTGCTTGCCGTTTCGGTATTCAGCGCATGCGAAAAAAAGCCCGGAACACAGGCTCCCGAAGAAAATGTTGACTATGCCGCAAAGGTTAAGCTCAACATGAATTCCGATACCTTAAAACAAAAGGTTACCGTGAAATCCTATGTTGACGGTGATACCACTCATTTCAATGTTCCCGAGACAGTTATGGAGGGTGGCGTGCTGAAGGCAAGATATCTTGCCGTTAACACGCCCGAGTCCACGGGAAAGATAGAAGAATGGGGCAAAAAGGCTTCAAAATTCACACGCGAGAAGCTTTCTTCCGCAAGCGAGATCATGATCGAATCCGACGATTCCACATGGGATATCGATTCGACCGGCGGAAGAGTGCTTGTCTGGGTATGGTACCGTACCGGCGAAGCCGAAGAATACAGAAACTTAAATATTGAGCTTTTACAGAACGGTCTTGCGATTGCGTCCAATTCTGCCAACAACCGCTACGGCGACACCTGCATGGCAGCTATAGCAAGCGCAAAAGACAAAAAACTCAACATCTACTCCGGAGAGAAGGATCCCGATTTCTTCTACGGAGATGCCATGGAGCTCACACTTATGGAGCTTCGTACGCATGTTGCCGATTATCTCGGCAACAAAGTGGCTTTCGAAGGCGTTGTGACCAAGAACAACAACAATGCCGCGTATGTCGAAAGCTACGACGAGGATACCGGCCTGTATTACGGTATCATGGTTTATTACGGCTTTGGTTTAAGCGGTGAAGGGCTTGATGCCCTGACAGTCGGGAATCTCGCAAGGATAGTAGGTACCGTCCAGTACTACGAGCAGGGCGGGACTTACCAGATTTCGGGCCTTACCTACAGGGCAATGAAACCCGATGATCCAAACAACGTAAAGAAGCTTGGAGAAGGGTATTCACCCGCATACAAAGAGATCACAGCCGCAGATCTTGCTAACGGTAAAGTAAAGATCAGTGTTGATGACACAACAAAGGAGTTCTCCTTCGGGGAGCTTGCGATCCATACTTCCGTATGCATAAAGGACCTTAAAGTGGCTGATGTCCATACGACAACAGCCGAAGACAGCTCGTCCAAGGGGGCGATGACCATAACCTGCAAAGCCGGCGACGGAACTGCGGTTACGATACGCACCATAGTCCTTACGGACGGCGACAAAGTCGTCACGGCAGATGCCTTTGAAGGAAAGACCATCGATGTCAAAGGCCTTGTCGATGTTTATGACGGCAAGTACCAGATAAAAGTTTTATCCTACCAGGATATAACTATAAAATAATCAAGAAACAAAAGAGGAGAGAAAGGAAATGAAGAAAAGAATCGCTTATCTTCTTATCGCCGTTTTCTGCATAGCAGCGCTTGCAGCCTGCGGCAATAAGCCGAGCCAGCAGGGTTCCGAAGACGATCTTAAGGCAGCAGCAAGCTACATTAAGACCGTTTACAAGGATAAGCCTGCAGAGAAGACACCGTCGGATTATGAACTCATGTCCGTTGTATCTGTTGGCGATAACCAGTACAAAGTTACCTGGACGACCGATTCAAGCGAAGTAAAGGTTGTTGAAGGCAACAATAAGGTTACGATCGACGTTAACGAGGAATCACCGAGTGAAGTCAAGTACGTTCTTACCGCAACCGTAACGGACGCAAACGGCAAGAGCGAAAAGGTTACATTCAACCACATCGTTCCCGCTTACGAACTTACCACATGGGCTAACTACATTGCTGCCGCAGTAGGCGACAACGTAGTCTGCAAGGGTATCGTAACAGGTATCATGTCCAAGAAGAACGGCAACGGTTACAACTGCCTCTACTTCCAGGACAACGACGGCGGCTACTATGCATACGGCATGGAAGCAGACCCCGTTGAGCAGGGCATCAAGGTCGGCATGACCGTTAAGGTTGCGGGCCAGAAGGACCTCTACAGCGGCACACACGAGATCAAGGGCGCTGTTGCGACTATCGTTGACGACAAGACCACCGTTCCCGCTCCCGTTGATTACACCGAGATCTTCACAAAGGCAGCCGATACCAAGGACGCAAAGCTTGTTGAGAAGCAGGCACTCCTTGTTACCATCAAGAACGTAGAGATCGCTGAACAGGAAACAGCAAGCGGTTACCTCTATTTCAAACTTGCAGACAAAAAGTCCTATACACGTATCTCATCCTCTGTTTGCCCTATAGTTGCCGACAAGGATGCATTTATCAAGGGACATGCCGATCATATCGGTTATCTTGCAAACGTTACCGGTGTTATCTGCGTTTATGACGGCGCATTCTACCTTACACCCGTAACAAAGGATGATATCGAGTACCTTGGTCTTCCTCAGAAGTCCGATGACGAGAAGGCAGATCAGGAACTCGAGAACATCAAGCTTGAAGCAGTTATCAAGGATGCCGTTACCGTTACCGTTCCCGTTAAGGGCACAGCATACGAAGACGTAACGATCGAGTGGAAGTCTTCAGACGAGGCAGTTGCCAAGTTTGACGGCGAGAAGCTTGTTTACACACTTCCCGGAAGTGACACAAAGGTTACTCTTACAGCAACCGCAAAGGTTGGCAGCGTATCGAAGGAGAAGACCTTTGAAGTAGAAGTACAGGCAGCAGCGGCTGATCCTTACATCGCAACAACAGTTACAGACCTTAAGGCAGACACAGCTTACAAGTTCGGTTTCTACCAGGCACTTGCAGGCAAGCAGCTCTACTTCACAGGCGAAGCATCGGGCGACAGATATCTTGCAACCACCGACAACGCAGCAAAGGCAGCAGATGTATTTGTTGAAGTTGTTGAAGGCGGCTACAAGTTCTACATCAAGGCCGGCGATGCTAAGAAGTACATCCAGATCGGCAAGAATGATGCAGGTAAGGATGCAGTTCAGCTTGTTGACAGCACTGACAACGTATTCTCTTACAACGCAGAGAGCAAGGCCTTCACAACGAAGGTTGGCGACAACACGATGTACATCGGTACATACAAGACCTACGAGACCATGAGCGCAAGCAATGTATCGTACATCTCCGGCGAGAAGGCAGCAGACGTTGGCGTAAGCCAGTTCCCTGCAGGCTTCTACACAGTTCAGCTCGGCAGATACGAGAACACCACAGTTACCGCTCCCGTAGCAGAAACAGCTTACAAGTTCGGTTTCTATCAGGCACTTGCAGGCAAGCAGCTCTACTTCACAGGCGAAGCATCCGGCGACAGATACCTTGCAACCACCGACAACGCAGCAAAGGCAGCAGATGTATTTGTTGAAGTTGTTGAAGGCGGCTTCAAGTTCTACATCAAGGTCGGCGAAGCTAAGAAGTACATCCAGATCGGCAAGAATGATGCAGGTAAGGATGCCGTACAGCTTGTTGACAGCACTGACAACGTATTCTCTTACAACGCAGAGAGCAAGGCCTTCACAACGAAGGTTGGCGACAACACAATGTACATCGGTACATACAAGACCTACGAGACCATGAGCGCAAGCAACGTTTCGTACATCTCCGGCGAGAAGGCAGCAGATGTTGGCGTAAGCCAGTTCCCTGCAGCACTTTACACCGTAGACTGATCAGACATTCTGATCTGAAGATTTAATAAATACTAAAGGGGCGGGACCGGGATCCCGCCTCTTTTTTTCTTAAAATGCCTTAATATGTTCTTTAATAGCTGCTGTGGGACACCTGCTCTTGTATTTTCAGGCGTAATTTATTAAAATAGTGAGCAGGACAGATCGGATACGCATATTTATGCTGAACCGGTCAAAACTTCGGATCGGAGAATGATCATGAAATATTTTTTTGCATCGGATATACACGGATCGGCCTATTACTGCGAAAAGATGCTTGAGGCTTTTGAACGTGAAAAGGCAGATAAACTGGTACTTCTTGGCGATATTTTGTATCACGGACCAAGGAACGACCTTCCGAAGGATTATGCGCCAAAGAAGGTTGCGGCGCTCTTAAACGAG
>JAEEGQ010000006.1 GCA_016280395.1 Lachnospiraceae bacterium
GGTCAGGCATTCCTTGAGCTTCATCCCACCAAGTACGGCGAGGAGCTCGTTAAGAAGATGCAGAAGAGCGGCGCTAAGGCATACCTCGTTAACACCGGCTGGAACGGAACCGGCAAGCGTATCTCCATCAAGGATACCCGCGGTATCATCGACGCTATCCTCAGCGGCGACGTTAACAAGGCTCCTACAAAGACCATCCCTTACTTCAACTTCGAGGTTCCCACACAGCTTGACGGCGTAGCATGGGGCATCCTTGATCCTCGCGATACATATCAGGATCGCGGCGAGTGGGAGGCTAAGGCAAAGGATCTTGCAGGACGTTTCATCAAGAACTTCGCTAAGTATGAGACCAATGATGCAGGTAAGGCACTTGTTGCTGCAGGCCCTCAGCTTTAATTCTGGGCTCAAAACCAAATAACGATTCCCATAGGGGCTGCTGCACTCGATGTGCGGCGGCCCCTATCTTATTCTCGCAGTTGAGTACATTGCGGATACGGCTCTGTCCGGGCAGCCCTATTGCCCGGATTGCTGAAGTTTTTATCAACATAGCCATGAGATCGGATAATGTTCCGGATTCTCCGACTTCGAACTTATGGCCGCACTAAGGGCCGCGAACATGCATCATGGAATATGCGCTATCGACGACAACCGGCATCCATGCCTTCGCGCGATGCACACGCGGCCCTAAGTGCTTTCCCCATAAGTCCTCAAAGGAGAACCGGAACACCATCCGATCCTCATGGCTAAATTAACAACTGCAATCCGGACAGGGCTTTGCCCGGTCAGAGCCGTATCATATTGTGACCTGAACTGTGAGAATAAGATTTACGCCACGCCCGAGCCGCCGCCGCACCGGTATTCCGGTTCAGCGATCATTTCTGGTGGTATAAAATGGATCAAAAGCACGTGATATATTCTGTGCAGAATGATATACTGGTAGCGAAAGAGGGAAAAGTATGCCGGTCACGATCTTTTTTATTATCATAAATGCAGCTGTGTTTCTTGCAATACGCATGAACGTTCTTCAGACGTCGGAAGTAACGCTTTACTCGCCGGCGGTATTGGAACGTCATGAATTTACCCGGCTTATAACGGCTGGTTTTTCGCACTATGCTCCATGGCATATTCTGATGAACATGGCATCGCTTTACAACATTGGCCAGATACTTGAGCCGAGGATAGGCAGTTTTGCATTTTGTTCGCTATATCTTGCCTCGATGATCTTGGCAGGGCTGCTGCTTTGCATCTTCCGTAAGAATAAACCGGTTCAAAGTCTAGGCGCATCAATCGCGCTTTTTGCCATGTCCGGAGTCTATATTGCAACTCTTTATCATTTCGGTGGGGCATCAATCGCTTACAGTGAGCTTGGGCGCACAGCTATCTCATTGCTTATCGTTACCGCCATACCGCGGGTTGACCATTTAGGGCATATCTGTGGGCTTGCAGTCGGGATACTCTTGGGTTTTGCTTATTGGCAGATGGGAGTGTGAGGGTATGGACGAGTACAGGATAAAGTTCGCTAAAGTCAAGATATACAGTGATGGCTCGCGGCGCTGCAGCTTGTGTAACCAGAGACTCCTCCCTGAACAAAAGGAGTGTCCGATGTGCCATGCTTCTTTTTCGGATATCGAGTTTATGCCGTCAGGTGAGCAGGCAATAAAGCAGGAACCCTATGTAAGTTCACGGCAGACTGCCCGTGCTGCGGCAGGTACACGCTCTTTCGGCAGAACTATTATTGTTCTGGCGGTATTGCTGGTGTTTGTTTTTAGTCTGGCAGCAAAGAATGGAAACCTTGGCGGCCTATCGGTACTTCAAAATCTCGGAACCCCGCAGAAAAAGCATTTGGAATCTCCCAGTAAAGGTGGTATTGAGCGGCCGGGATTTGATTATAAGATAACGCAATTGTTTATATTGGCAGAAAATACGTCAAAGTGCCGTCTTGCGATTGAGGAGTTCTTAAAGGACAGTGAAATAAAACATGAGAACTTATATTACACTGATACAGGATATTTTACTTGTGATCTTGTAGGTTACACGGAGACTACGAAAGAGGAATGCGAGGAGCAGGCGCAGCAGATCTCTGATGCGTTGCAGAAATGGTGTATGAAGAAAAACGATACTTTCGGTATTAAAAGCGTTCAGGTTCAGATGTGGTACAGGGCGACACAGTGAAATAACGGTAGGGGTTCGGCTATTCCGAGCCCTTTTTTCGAATGGCGGGTCGCGAAATAAGTGGCTTGTGACGGGCAACTGCCGGCTCGGACAACGGTGACAGACATCTTTGCGGCAGGTCGAGGGCCGGGTGATGTTCCGGTTCTCCTTTGAGGACTTATGGGACTAGCACTTAGGGCCGCGTGTGCATCGCGCGAAGGCGTGCCATGGATGGCACGCCCGACGACACTAAGGCATGGATGCCAGTTGTCGTCGATAGCGCATATTCCATGATGCATGTTCGCGGCCCTTAGTGCGGCCATAAGTTCGAAGTCGGAGAATCCGGAACATTATCCGGTCCTTGTGACCTGCTGCGGCATATTTCAATCACCGTTGTCCGAACAGGGCAGGCCTGTCACGAGCCGCATCTGTTAACTGACCGCGAGAATAAGATAGGGGCCGCCGCATGGGAGAAGAGCCGGTAGTGGGGGAAACGTTCGGAAAATTTCTTCAGGATTTGTTAAGTTTATCGGGATTTATGCCGAAATACAGTGCAGAAGAAATAAGGCACGGATGCCTGATATTTTATTTCCGCAGATTTTCAGAAGGAGCTGTAAGGATGCGGGAGCGGTTGATTGCGCTCATTTGCAGCGAATAATGTATCAGGAGAAGTGCATGAAAGTTACGAATCTTTATAATTCCAATATTCAGAACAGCCTCAGGGTGGACGACGCAGGTTCTGCGGCAGCAGAGCTTAA
>JAEEGQ010000075.1 GCA_016280395.1 Lachnospiraceae bacterium
CTTGGGTACTTCTCCATAGCCTGAATAAAAATAACGATATTTAATTACCGAACGGAGAGGATGGGATTCGAACCCATGTGTCCTTGCGGACAAACGGTTTTCAAGACCGCCTCGTTATAGCCACTTCGATACCTCTCCAAACGCACTTTATGAGTTTATCATCTTGCGTTTCAATTGTCAAGGAGAATTTTTCCCTGTTTTCGCGTCGGGTAAAGACCCGCTTTTACGCAGGCTCTTTACCCGTTTCGCGTTTTTGGTTTTGCTTTCCGGCTTACATCTGGGCGGTATACAGCTCGTAATACTCGCCCTTTTTCTGCATAAGTTCATCATGCGTTCCGGATTCCGCGATACCGCCGTTGTTTACGACAAATATGCGGTCGGCATTTCTTATGGTTGAGAGCCTGTGCGCGATAACAAAGGATGTACGCCCTTTAAGGAGCTCTCCTATGCCCTGCTGCACAAGGATCTCTGTCTGTGTGTCGATCGAGGATGTAGCCTCGTCAAGGATAAGGATCTTCGGGGAAGAAACCATGGTCCTTGCGAACGCAATAAGCTGCTTCTCACCTGCGGAAAGCCCCGCGCCGCGCTCCGAAAGCTCCGTATCATACCCGTCCTTCATCTTCATGATGAATTCATGGGCATGGACCGCCTTTGCGGCTGCTTCGATCTCCTCGTCGGTTGCGTCAAGCTTTCCGTAACGTATGTTTTCCTTTATCGTTCCGGTGAAAAGGAAATTATCCTGGGTCATGACACCCATCTGAGCCCTGAGACTTGCAATCGTTACCGAGCTTATGTTCATTCCGTCGATCAGCACCTCGCCCTTCTGTACGTCGTAAAAGCGGCATACAAGGTTTGCGATGGTGGATTTCCCGGCACCGGTCGGGCCTACAAGCGCTATCGTTTCTCCCGGTCTTACCTTGAAGGAAACGTTCTCGAGCACTTCCTTAACGTTGTCATACGAGAAGGAAACATTCCTGAACTCCACTTCTCCCCTGATCTCCGGAAGCTCTTTCGCGTCCTTTGCATCGATTATCTCGGGTTCTGTGTCAAGGATCTCGAATATCCTCTCCGCGCCTGCAATGTTCCTTACAAACTGGTTATAAAGATTTCCAAGCTGCATGATCGGATTCCAGACCATTGAAGCATAAGTTACAAAAGCGAGCAGCGTTCCTACCGGCGCGGGCTCCGTTCCGGAAAGCTTTACACCCGCATAATAAAGGCAGATCGTGGCAACGCCCGAGCAGAACTCGATAACAGGTCCGAATGCGTCGTTGATCCTTACAGCATACTTGAAAGTGTCATGGTTTTCGCGGTTCATTACATCAAGCGTGGCATTTGTCTCATCTTCTGCGGCAAAGCTCTGGATGACCCTTATGCCGGCTATATCTTCATGGATAAAACCCGAAAGGTTTGAGCTCTTCTTTCTGTGAACATGCCAGAGTTCACGGCATCTGTTCTGGATGTAAAGAAGCCCGAAAGTCAGCAGCGGGAACGAGATCAGACATGCAGTCGCTAAGATCGCGTTCTTTGAAAACATGATGAACATTACCGCAGCAAGAGTGAGAAACTGCGGAAGGAGCGTCGTTACCGTGTCGGAAAGCACGCCCTTGAGCGAATTTACATCACCCATAACACGGGCAATTATCTTTCCCGCGGGTCTTGAGTCAAAAAATTTAAGTCCGAGCTTCTGAAGGTGCTCGTAAAGCTGAAGGCGTATCTTTATCAGCACATCATTGGACATCAGCGCCATAAGGTACATCCTGAGCCTTGTAAACAGCGCAAGCGCGACATTGAGGATTATCGCGAGTACCGAAAGCGAAACAAGGGACCGCATGTTCCCGTCCTTAATATGCACATTGATGGCGCGCTCCGCAAGAAGCGGGTTTATGAGCGTTATCGCAATGCTTACCGCCATCGTAAAGAGCACCGCAACAATAAGCCCTCTGTAATTCAGTAAGTATTTAAGCAGGCGGATGAGGGTCTCGGACTTCTTTGTCATCCGAGTATTCTCGTCCTGCCTGACAGTATTTATAGAGTCCATACACTACCTCTCTTGTCTATCGTGTTTTATTAAAAATGTTCTATGGGACGGCGCGAAAAACACGCATGCCTTTTCACAGGCACCGGTGTTTTTTCGCGGCTCATCCCTTACGCTCCCATCTGGGCTGCGTAAGTCTCGTAGTACAGGCCGTGCTTTGCAAGGAGTTCATCATGTGTCCCGCGCTCAGAAACGGCACCGTCCTTTAAGAAGATGATCTCGTCCGCATCACGCACCGCCGATATACGGTGTGAAATGATGATCTTTGTGGTATTTTCAAGCTTCTTGAGCGTTTGCTGGATGTACTGCTCGGTCTCCGTATCAAGCGCGGAAGTGCAGTCGTCAAGCACAAGCACGGGCGCATGTTTGGAGATCGCCCTGGCTATCGACAGCCTCTGTTTCTGACCACCCGAAAGCCCCACGCCGCGTTCGCCGATGACAGTATCCACCCCGTCCGGCAGCTCGCCGACAAAGTCTGCTGCGGCTTCCTTAAGGGATTCATCGATATTTTCATCGGTCGTGTCGTTCTTTCTGCCGAATCTGATGTTTTCCTTTATGGTATCGGAGAACAGGAATACATCCTGTGAAACCTGGGCCATGCTGCTGCGAAGCTGCGAAAGGTCAAGTGTCTTTATGTCCCTTCCGTCAAGGAGCACCCTGCCGCCCGTAGGGTCATAAAACCTGAAAAGCATAGTAAATATCGATGTTTTGCCCGAACCGGTTGCACCCATTATCCCAAGCGTATGCCCGGGTGCAAGATCGAAGGATATATCTTTAAGCACTTCCTTTTCCTTGACTGTAAACGAAACATCATCAAATGTGATGCGTCCGTCGACCCTGTCAAGTACAACGGCGTTTTCGGGCTCGGTTATAGCGGGCTTTGCGGCCGCAAGCTTCTTAAGCTTCTTTAAGGAGGCAAAAAAGTTTGCCATCTCGTTTGATACCCAGCCGATATTCTCCACCGGCCATCCGAGGAAATTGCAGTACGATACAAATGCTACCAGTGTTCCGAGCGTAATATTGCCGTTTATGATCATTATGCCGCCGATAAGTATCGTTACTACCGGCAGTATCTTGGTTATGAACCCGAAAAGCGGGAAGAAATTCATCATGACCTTCGACTGTTTCATGTTAAGGTCGTAATATTTCCTGTTGTGGGAAAGGAACTTGTCGATCTCGAAGCGCTCTCTAGCAAAAGCCTTGACAGTGCGCGTTCCCGATATGTTTTCCTCAGCAACGGTGTTCATTGCGGCGCTTTCGTCGGAAATGTCGTCGTAGACCTTGTCAAGCTTCTTCTCAACAATTATCGCAAGCGCAAAGGTAATCGGAAGGAGCACGCACGGAAGGATCGAGAGCACGGGTGAAAGCCTTAACATGCAGAATATCACTATCCCAACATGCAGCACGATCTCTGCGAGCAGCATGCCGATAAAACCGATGCCGCCCCACACATTTTCGATATCCCAGGTGAGCCTTGACATGATCTCGCCTGTGTTCGTCTCGTCAAAATAATCTACCGAAAGCCCCTGGACATGCCTGAAAAGGTCCTTTCTCAGATCCGTGGCCACGCCGCAGCCGCACATATCGAAATTATACTCCTTTGTATACTGGAAAAATGTGCGCCCGAGCGTTACTGCAAGGATTATCCCAAGGCTTGGCAGCAGGATGTCGAGGTTTCCCTTTTCTATTACCTCGTCAACTATCCTTTTTGTCACCTGCGGCGTGATATTTTCGATGACAACCGCGATCAGCAGACTGACCGTGCCAAAGATATACCGCCACTTATACTTTGCCATATATGCAGTGATCTTTTTCATAAATAACCTCCTGCGCGACCCTTTCTTCCGGAATGCGGGCATAGCACTCCCCGTCGCGCTCTCTGCGAGTATGATAATGGTGGTTTTTGCGGAGCTCGCAGCACAAAAACACCTGTGGTACAACCACCTTTGTTTAGGCCGCGGGATCTTCCGTGATGCCTGTTCCCCGTTCAACTTAAGGACAGGCGTGAAAAGACTTGCGCTTTAAGCGTTCCTAAGGGGCCGAATCTGCCGTGTTCCCCGGAAAAGCGCAAAAAAATACCGCGGTCAAGCTGCCGCGGTAATAGAATACACTGAACGATTCAAAGTGATAATCCAACAACCGGGGCAAGCTCTGATGATGAAACCAAAATAACATATGAAACAAACAACTTATTGATCATCTTAAGCTTACCTCCTTCTTGTGATATTTACCGGAACCCGTGATCATTGGCTCCGACTTCATAAAAATAACACCGTTCTGTTGAAATGTCAACACAAAATTATGATTTTATATAAAAATTTCTGTTTTCCCTGCAGGCTTCACGTCACATCACGTTTTTACAGATTGCCGCAGCCGGAAGAATTTTCCCGTTCTTTAAGCATTTCCGCAATAAAAAGATCCTTTTCGGTAGTGATCTTTATATTTCCGGGGTCGCCCTCGATAAGCTTCACCTTTGCAAGCCCCGACAATTCAACGACCGAAGCGTCATCCGTTATCTTAGAAGCAGGGATGCCGCTTTCTTCAAGCTTTTCATAGGCTTTCAGGATTAGTTCCCTTTCAAAGCACTGCGGTGTCTGTACCGCAAAAAGCCTGCTCCTGTCGAGTGTTTCCTTAGCAAAGCCGTCCTCTGCCTTTTTAACCGTGTCGGTCACCGGCACAGCAGGCACACATGCCCCAAATTTTGCAACAGACTCCATGCAGAGCCTGATCAGGCCGGAACTGAGCAGCGGCCTTGCGGCATCATGGATCATTACGTAATCGGCGTCTGTAGCCGCAAGTATCCCGTTTTTCACGGAAATACAGCGTTCCGCGCCGCCGCACACAACCTTCTTCACCTTTGTAAAGCCAAAATCCTTAACTATCTTCTGCCACACAAAAGTTTCGTCTCCCGGTGCGCAGGTGATCACGATCTCATCAACAGGGCTCTCTTCGAATGCTTTCAGGGAATGATATATCACAGGCTTTCCGCAAAGATCGAGATACTGCTTTGCGGTCTGCGTTTTCATGCGTTTCCCGCTGCCTGCAGCGGTGATAACTGCCGTATATTTCAAGGCTTTCCTCCGGTTTGGCCGTCGTCCCGGCCTTTTTGTCTCTTTTTCCTAAGTATCAATATCAAATAAACTGCTGCGCCTGTTACCGTAAACCCTGCTCCGACATAGAAGAATACAGGGATCAGGCTGTTGTCCGTGCCGTAAATCTCAACCGCTCCCTTTGTGAGCAGCCCTAAGGCAAAGGTTGCCGCTGCCGCATCAACGCAGAAGTTCATAAAGCGCCCCGGAACCGGTGCTTTTTCTATAAGGCCGGTAAGCTGGTAAAAAACCGCAGCAAGAAACGGCGCTGTAAACGAAAACAGCATATAGTACGAAAACACATAGTGGCTGAAATGCTCATAGATAAAGGCAAACAGCGCAAAAAAAGCCGTAACGCCCATATAGACCGCCGCCCGCCTAAAACACAGGATCTTTCCCGGCAAAGCGCCATTTTTAACATCAGTATCCGATGTAAACAATGTCGCTCACCTGCCTCTCCTTGATCCTCCAGCCGTCTGCGGTGGGAACATTTATAATCTTCCCGTCAAAATACATGGTTGACGAACCGCCGCCGTCAAGATTGTAGGCGGTGACTGCTCCAAGCTTCAGCATGAATTCCCCAAGCTCGTAAAGCGAAAGGCCGTCGCTGTTTCTTGTCCTTCCGTCCGATACAACAAAGATCAGATGTCCGTCCTCTGCAATGCCGATGGCAGTCCTTGGGTTGCTCGCCATGGCCCTGTCAACCTCATCGCCCTTTGAAACGGCAAGTTTTCCGTCTTTTATAAGGCCCGGACCAAAGGACAGCAGCTGCCAGGCCCCCATGTCCATAAGCTGTTCCGCGGTTGTTTCGGACTCATTTATTATCATAAAAGAGCCGTCCTTAAGGATCACAAGATCCTCCTGTTTTGCCGATGCCGTGGACCTGAAAAGTTCTCCGTTTCGTATAACGTAGCCGTTCTGCCTCGAGCCGTAAAAATCTCCGTTTATCGCAAATACCGCATTATTCGCCTTCGCTATAACTGATGTATTCTGCTTCAGGTTTCTTCCGAAGGTTGCGTACGCAAAGGCTGATCTGAGCTGCTGTACGGATCCGAGCCAGACCTCGGCCACATGGATGTCCGTACCGTACTCGTCGTAATCCGCAAGCTTTATGGCTGTTCCGTTCACGGAATAATCGGCATCTTCAGGCGGTACAGCCTTCGAAGCTTCTTCGGGGTCTGCACCTTCCTGCCCGTTTCCGGCTTCGGAACCTGCGTCTTCCTGCCCGTTTCCTGACGGATCGCCCTGCACGTCACCGTTTTCCTCAGTGCCGGTGTTTGCGGACACATTTTCAACAGCCTTATACCTCCTTGGTATAACAAAGGTGTCAAGGGCCACATACGCCGTAAACAGCACCAGGACCGCAAAATACAATATTTCGATCTTAAACTTCTTCATAACCTTTTCCTGACCTTTCACACCACCTTATCCATATGCAAAAAGCCGGTATCTGAAAGTCTTACGCAATGCCGCGGCTCCTTACCCGCCTTCCGGTACAGCGTCCAAAACTCCGGCGGATGCCCGGAGAGTCACCCCGGAAATGCAGAGCCCAGCGGCAGGTTTGGTACAGCATTCAGGTCAAGTCCGGCACGAATGCCCTTCCTGAACTCATAGAATGCCGCAGAGCCTATCATTGCCGCATTGTCCGTGCAAAGTATGGGTGTCGGATAAAAGAGCTCGAAGCCCTCTTTTTCACACGCAAGCCTCATACCTTCGCGAAGCGCGCTGTTTGAAGCAACGCCGCCCGCAAGGGCTATTTTCTTAAAGCCGTGCTCCTTTGCCGCCTCAACAGTATGGCTCACAAGTACGTCAACTACCGCCTTCTGAAAGGATGCGGCAACATCCGGGACATTGACCGTATGCCCTGTCATCTCCTCTTTGTTCAGGAAATTAAGGACAGCCGACTTAAGTCCGCTGAAGCTGAAATCATAGGGCGAATCCGATATCTTTGCCCTCGGGAACAGATAAGCGTCCGGATTCCCTTCCTTTGCGGCTTTGTCGATCTTTGGACCGCCGGGATATCCTAAGCCTATCGCTCTCGCAACCTTGTCGAAAGCCTCACCTGCGGCATCATCCTGGGTCCTGCCTAAGATCTTGTATTCGCCGTAATCCTTAACCTCAACAAGGTGCGTATGTCCGCCCGATACCACAAGGCACATGAACGGTGGTTCAAGTGTATTATGGCATATAAAATTGGCGGAAATGTGTCCTTCGATATGATGCACCGGAATAAGCGGAAGCCCTGCTCCAAAAGCCAGCGCCTTAGCGTATCCGACGCCGACAAGAAGCGCCCCCACAAGCCCGGGACCGTATGTGACGGCAACGGCATCCATGTCCTTTAACTCTTTCCCGGCTGTTTTAAGCGCTTCGTTCACGACGTAATCTATTTTTTCTATGTGCTTTCTCGATGCGATCTCCGGCACCACACCGCCGTATATCGTATGCAGCGGTACCTGTGACGAGATAACATTTGAAAGCATCTCTCTTCCGTTTACAACGACAGAAGCCGCCGTCTCATCGCACGACGACTCTATCGCAAGAATGTAAATATCCTTCATTTCATTCACCAGACCTGTTATCCTGCCGTTCAAAGCGGCAGTGCTTTATTTCATTGGCAGACCGTCCTTATCCACACGGCGCCAGCCAAGTATCTTCCACCTTCCGTCCTCGTCGGCCCTTAAGATGAATTCCTCATACAGAGTACCGTAGCTGCCCTTTTCCTTGATAGTAAAATTGACGATGATCCTTGTGTAATTATGTTCCTCGTAGGTCCACGTCTCACTGTTTCCGGCCGCATCCACAAGATAATCCTCTATGGTGCGCGAAAGGTCATCATATTCCATTATTTCAAGCTTCAGGGCATTATACTGGTCCGTGACGGAGTTTTTTAAGAGCAGCTCGTTGTCAAACAGCTCGCGCAGCTGGAACTGCAGCTTTGAGAGCTCGTCATCCGTGGGCCCGAGATTGTGTATGGCCTGGATAATGCGGCAGTAGAACTTGACAGCCGAACGCGCGGTCTCGGGATAATTGATCCTCAAGTTTATCGCAATGATGTTCTCGATCTCCGTGGGTTCCTTTTGTTTCTCGGCCTTTTCCTTCGCGCGCCTGTCCGAAACCGTCTTAAAGTAAAAATATCCTCCGAAAACGGCTGCGCCCAGCAGCAGGACAAAGATCACGGTCATTATGGTGTTTTTAGCGGAATTCTTGCCATTCATGGGCCGTCCTCCTATTCATCCCTGGAAAATTCAAGTGTGACCTTTCTTCCGTCGCGACAGATCTTTGTATTTGCAAATATGCCCCGTACATAATCCTTATAAAGCTCGGGTTTTGCCATTGCCGGGCTGTAATGTGTGAGCCACAGCTCCTCTGCCTTTGACCTTAACGCTATCGTCGCCGCTTCGGCAAAGTTCATGTGCCTGTGCTCCGCCGCGCGCTGCTCGCTGCCCGGCTCGCCGTACATTCCTTCGAGTATCAGAAGGTCCGTACCCTTTGCGTTTTTGGTGATCGACGGGCATGGCCTCGAATCCGTTGCATAGGTGAGCTTTATGCCCTTTCTTGCGGGTCCGAGTATCATGTTCTGGGTGAACACCCTCCCGTCAGCCTCTATCTCCTCGCCTTTTTGCAGACGGTTCCAGTATTTGAGCGGAACGTCATTGGCTTTTGCAAGCTCCGGATCAAACCGCCCGGCGCGCTTTATCTCTATCGAATAACCGTAGCAGGTTATATTGTGATTGACCTTGAACGCGGTGATATTGTAATCTCCGCGGATAAAGGTCTCCTCAGCATCATTCATTTCGATGAAATTAATGTCAAAGGGCAGCTCCGGTGCGATAACGCAAAGAGAGCGCACAACCTTTTCAAGACCTTTCGGCCCGATTATCGTTACCGGTTCGGTCCTGTCCGCATTACCCATCGAAAGGAGCAGCCCCGGAAGCCCGCTTACGTGATCTCCGTGGAAATGCGTGATAAGTATCGTATCTATGGGATTAAAGCTCCATCCGGCATTCCTAAGAGCCACCTGCGTTCCCTCACCGCAGTCTATCAGCAGCGAACTGCCGTTGCATCTTGTGAGGAGCGACGTCAGATACCTGTTTGGAAGCGGCATCATCCCGCCTGTCCCAAGCAAACAAACATCAAGCATGATATACCTTTCCGGCGTTTGTCATTTAAGCCACATGATGACGGCATCTTCTCTCGGTTTCCTGTAGAAATCCTTCCTGATGCCCTCCTTAACAAACCCAAGCTGCTCGTAAAGAGCGATGGCGGGCTTGTTGCTCACCCTTACTTCAAGGGTAAAGACCCTGTACTTCTTTGCTCTTGCCTCTTCAAGAAGCCTTAAGAGCAGCTGTTTTCCAACACCTTTTCTCCTGTGGTTTTCCGCCACCGCAACATTCGTTATCTGTCCCTCGTCTATAACGCCCCAGAGGCCGCAGTACCCCGCGATCTCTCCGTCTTCCTCGGCAACAAGATAGATATCGTTGCCCGATTCAAGGGAATGCTCGAAGCTGTCATACGTCCATGGCTCCGAAAACGTCTTTCTCTCTATTTCGACGACCTTTTCCAGATCGCCGGGTTTCATCCGTCGTATGTTAAGCATGGTCTTTACCTGTGCTTTCAACGTTTATGCAGTCTTTCTCAATGACCTTTTCGCCCGTCTGCTCCATGCGCACACGTTCGGCCTGTGACATCCTTAAATACTCTATCTCGAGTTCCTCGCCCGAAACGGCCTCTTTTTCAAACAATGCCGCTCCGATGGCAAGAAGGCTTCCCGCGCGCTGAAGGTTAAGATGCGCAGGCGCAAAGCGGAACCCGCAGGTTATGTTTTTTTCGAGGTATTCCCTGTTCGGTTCGACACCGTCGCCAAGGAAGATAACATTCCTTTCAAGCGCATTTACGCACTCCGCAAGCTCTTCTATCGACCTTGCCTTATCCCCGCAAACAGCCTTCGGCACCTCGCCGTCACAGTCATAGACCGCGCTGTACACCTGGTTTCTCCGCGCATCCATGAGCGGCACCACAAGCTTCTTTGCGCCAAGGTAATTTGCCGCTAACATCTCTAAGGTCGAGATTCCGAGAACTTTTATCCGAAGCGCGTTGCAAAGCCCCTTTACCGTCGCCGCACCTATCCTTAAGCCTGTAAAGGATCCCGGCCCTTTTGATGTGATGATACCGTCAAGCGAAGCCCTGTCGGTCTCCGTGATCTTAAGTATCTCATCTATCATAGGCAAAAGTGTCTGGGAATGTGTCTTGTTATAATCCACCGAATACTCGGCAAGGATGTTTTTACCGTCGGACAGCGCAACCGAAGCCACCCTGCCCGAAGCATCAACAGCCAGTAATCTCATATGATCGTAATCCTTCTGTAATCAAAGCCTTTTTGAAGATCCTTTTCTATCCGTACATGGACCGCGCCCGGAGGTATCATCCCGGGAACGTTTTCCGCCCATTCGACGAGACATACGCCTTTTCCGTAGAAATAGTCCTCAGCTCCGATCTCGTATAACTCTTCTTCGTCTTCTATCCTGTACACATCAAAATGATACAGCGGAAGCCTGCCCTCATACACCTGCAGGATGGTGAAGGTGGGGCTGTTCACGTGCTCCGTGATCCCAAGCCCCTTTGCAAAGCCCTTTGTGAACACGGTCTTTCCGACGCCAAGGTCGCCGTCAAGGCAGTAAACCTGCCCCGCGGCCGCATTCTTTGCTATTTTCTCGCCAAGCGCCAGTGTGTCCGAAGCCGAAAAGCTTTCGTACTCCATTGTAACCTCCCGTCAGATGATCATTGACAGGCTGATACGCTTCTTCTGCGTATCAACGCCAAGCACCTTGACATCAACGATATCGCCTACACTTACCGCATCAAGAGGATGCTTGATGTAGCGCTCGTTCGTTATCTGTGAGATATGCACGAGGCCGTCCTGGTGTACGCCTATATCCACAAATACCCCGAAATCGATGACATTTCGCACGGTTCCCTTAAGGATCATGCCTTCTTTAAGGTCCGCCATATCAAGAACGTCCGTGCGGAGTATAGGTTTCTGCATCTCCTCGCGCGGGTCGCGTCCGGGCTTTTCGATCTCTTTTATGATATCCTCAAGTGTAAGCTCGCCTATTCCGAGCTCTTCTGCAAGCTTGTGCTTGTCTCCTATCTTCTTTGAAAGGCCGGAGGGAACGTTTACAGGCTTTGAGGGAGCCTGTTTCTCCGGTTTTCTGTTTTCCTTTGCAGGTGCCCCGCCAAGTGTTGTCCCGCCGAGAGCGGCAAGGAGCGCCTGTCCCATTGCGGTATTTGTGTCCATGTGCGAGCGGACCGGCTTTTCCCTGCGATTATCGCGTCTCTGCTCCCGGTTTGCCTGCTTTTCCTGCTCTGCAGCCATTGCAACGGCTTCACGCGTCTCGGCGTGAACCTTGCCAATGTCTGCTGTTGAAAGGCCAAGCTTTGCAAGGAGTGCTTCCGCTGCCGCATAGGATTCGGGGTGAACGCCTGTAGCATCGAGCGGGTTCGTGCCTCCGGTTATGCGAAGGAAGCCCGCGCACTGCTCAAATGCCTTCGGTCCAAGCTTCGGGACCTTGAGGAGTTCCCTTCTGTCCTTGAATTTACCGTTTTCTTCGCGGTATGCGACGATATTCTTTGCAATGGGCTTCGAAATGCCTGAAACATACTCAAGGAGCGAAGCCGATGCCGTATTAAGGTCTACGCCTACAGTGTTAACACAGTTCTCGACAACACCCTCAAGAGAGTCGCCAAGCTTCTTCTGGTCCATATCATGCTGGTACTGCCCTACGCCTATCGATTTCGGATCGATCTTTACAAGCTCCGCAAGCGGATCCTGAAGGCGTCTTGCTATTGATGCGGCGCTTCGCTGTCCGACATCAAAGTTCGGGAATTCTTCGGTAGCGAGCTTGCTCGCCGAATATACCGACGCGCCCGCTTCGCTTACGATAACGTACTGAACGGGTTTCTTGAGCTCTTTGATAAGCTCGACGATGACCTGCTCCGATTCACGGGACGCGGTACCGTTTCCGACGGAGATCAGCGATATATCGTATTTGTTTATAAGGCTTGTAAGCGTCCTCTTAGCTTCCGCAACCTTAAACTGCGGAGCCGTAGGATAGATAACGACTGTATCGAGAACCTTGCCGGTGGGGTCAACCACAGCAAGCTTGCAGCCCGTACGGAATGCAGGATCCCAGCCGAGTACTGTCCTTCCTGCAACGGGAGGCTGCATAAGGAGCTGGTGAAGATTCTTGCCGAATACCTTTATCGCGCCGTCTTCAGCCTTTTCCGTAAGGTCGTTCCTGATCTCGCGCTCAATAGCCGGAGCAATGAGACGGTCGTAGGAATCCGCGCAGGCTTCCGAGATAAGCTTTGTGCAGGCTTCGTTTCCGCCCGTAACGGTCATCTTCTCAAGGAACCTCAGTATCTGCTCTGTCGGAGCCGTGATCTTGACACTTAATACCTTCTCGGCCTCGCCTCTGTTAAGGGCAAGGATCCTGTGTCCGGGTATCTTGTTGATGCGCTCCTCATACTCGAAATACATCTCGTAAACGGACGCATCCACTCTCTTTTCGGCTTCTTTTGTCTTTTCCTTCTCCTTTTCGGCCTTGTCCTTTCTTGAAGAAACGATCATGCCGTTCTCGAAGGTCTGTTCCCTGATATACTTGCGGTAATCGGCATTATCGGAGATCTGCTCCGCAATGATGTCCTTTGCGCCCGCAAGAGCCTCATTTGCGTCCTTAACTTCTTTTTCTTCGCTGATGTATTTGGCAGCTTCCGCTTCGGGATCCGCACCGGCCTCCTGTGCCAGGATATAGTCCGCGAGCGGCTGCAGGCCCTTTTCAACCGCAACCGTGGCTCTTGTGCGGCGTTTCGGCCTGTAAGGACGATAAAGGTCGTCAACCACTACCTGAGTCATCGCTTCTTCGATCTGCGCCTTCAATTCGGGAGTGAGCTTGCCCTGCTCCTCAATGCTTGCGATGACCTGTGCCTTCTTCTCTTCGAGATTCCGAAGGTATGTGAGTCTCTCGTCAAGTGTACGCAGTATTTCGTCGTTAAGGGCGCCTGTGGCTTCCTTACGGTATCTTGCGATGAAGGGGATGGTGTTGCCCTCGTCAATGAGTTTAACTGTTGCATTTACCTGCTCAAGTCTGATATTCAGTTCCTTTGCGAGCTGTTCGTTGATGTTCATTGTATAAAAAACTCCTTGTTACATTAGTTATCCGATTCTTTTGAGAATGCAGCCCGACGGGCAGTTCTCCGCGCATTTTCCGCAGCCTGTGCACTTCGTGTAGTCGATCTTTGCAAGATTGTTCTCAACTGTGATCGCGCCTGATTCGCAGACCTTTTCACACTTCTTGCAGCCGATGCAGCCGACCTTGCAGCGTTTGCGTGTCATAGCGCCCTTTTCCCTGTTTCCGCAGGTCACATACACGGGAACATTCGCGGGTATTATGTCTATAAGGCTGTTCGGGCAGGCCTTTGCGCACTTCCCGCAGCCTATGCAGAGCGCAGGATTGATATGTGCCATGCCGTTTTCAATGCAGATGGCGTTCTGGTCGCAGACTGCGGCACAGTCGCCAAAGCCCATACATCCGAAGGTACACTGGCCGGGGCCCGCAAAGAACAGCTCTGCGGCTGCGCAGCTGTGTATCCCGTCGTAATTGAATTTATCGCTTGTATTCTCACATGTACCGCGGCAGGTGATAAATGCCACCTTTTTCTCCACGGTGCCGGCTTCAAGTCCCATGATGCCCGCAACCTCTCCGGCAACCTTTGAAGCGCCCGGAACGCAGAGCGCACAGTCCTTTGTCTTTCCCTTTGCAAGCGCGTCCGCATAGCCGTCACAGCCCGCATACCCGCAGGCTCCGCAGTTTGCGCCGGGCAGGCATGCCCTGACCTTCTCAAAGGTCTCATCTACCGGAACGGCCATAACTTTTCCCGCAATAACGAGCAGTACGGCGCACAGAAGGCCTATGGCCGTAAGTATGGCCACCGCAATTAACAATTTCTCCATGGTATCCTCCCTTTTGCCTTATTTGAACAGATTGTCGATGATCCCCGCAAAACCATAGAAGGAAAGCGATACTATGGACGCAGCGACAAGTGTGATGGGAAGACCCTTAAAAGCCTTCGGTACATCGCTTGACTCGATCCTGCCGCGGACACCCGCAAACAGCACCATCGCAAGCATAAAGCCGAGACCGCAGCCAAGAGCGCTCACAAGTGATTCGCCAAAGCCGTAGCCGTCGGAAATATTGTTAAGACATACGCCGAGCACCGCGCAGTTTGTGGTAATCAGCGGAAGATATACACCAAGAGACTTGTATAATCCAGGGATGAACTTTTTGAGCGTCATCTCCACGAACTGTACCAAAGCAGCGATAACAAGGATAAATACTATCGTCTCAAGGTAGGTCAGGTTGTAAGGCACAAGCAGGAAGGTGTATATCGGCCATGTGGCTGCCGTAGCCATTACCTGCACGAATATTACCGCAAGGCTCATTCCCGCTGCCTGCTTCAGCTTCTTCGAAACGCCGAGGAACGGGCATATCCCGAGGAATTTGTTCAGAACATAGTTGTTTACAAGAACGGAGGTCATTAAGATGATTATCATGTGCTTAAACATCTGCTGTACCTCCCTTGCATTCTTCCGAAGTCTTGCCGCACATTGAGGCTGCCGGACAGCCTGCGCAGTCAAGCTTCTTTTCCTTACCGGTTATCTTTGTCATGATCGCCATCAGGATACCGAAGGTAAGGAATCCGCCCGGAGACATAGTAAGAAGCGAGATCTTGAAGTTCTCAAGACCGGGTATCGCGATCCCTGCGATCGAACCGTTTCCGATGACCTCGCGGATAAGCGCCATGGCCATGAGCGCAGCGGTAAACCCGAGGCCCATTCCGACGCCGTCAAGCGCGGAATCGATCACGCTGTTCTTGCTCGCAAACATCTCCGCACGTCCGAGTATTATGCAGTTTACAACGATAAGGGCAAGGTATACGCCGAGCATATCGTAGATATTGGGCAGATATGCCTGTAAGAGCATCTGAACAAGTGTAACAAAGGCCGCGATTATAACGATAAAGCAGGGGATCCTGACTTTGTCCGGGATGACCTTTCTTAAGGCCGAGATAGCCATATTCGAGCAAATGAGTACAAGCATCGCCGAGATGCCCATACTGAAAGCCGATATCATGTTCGTTGTTACGGCAAGCGTCGGACAAGTGCCGAGAACAAGTACGAGCACGGGATTTTCTTTTACAATGCCCTTAAGGATGATAGAAAGCTTTTTGTTTTCCTGCATCACTTGTTCCCTCCTTTGCTCAGTGTCTCGAATGCTTCAAACGCGGTCTTTACCGCATTGTAATAACCTGTTGATGTAAGTGTGGCGCCGGAGATCGCTTCGATCCCGTTCAGCGCCTTGTCTTTCCCCTCGTACTGTGAGGAGTAGGCGGGTTTTGCGCACTGCCCGCCGATTGACGGCGTTTCGTTGCTTGAAAGTATCTTCGTTCCCGTCACTTTGCCCTCAGGCGAGATGCCGCACATGATCACAAGCCCGGAATCATAGCCCTTTGTCGAGACCTTGATAACGTAACCTGCGCCGTTTTTCTCTTTATATACCGATGTAACAGCCTTTGGAAGCGTACCACCGGAAACGGTGACCTCTTCGAAGGCCTGTCCCGAAGGCATTACCTCGAAGCACGCGGCTTCGCTGCGTTCCTTTGTGGTCTTCTCAATGACCGGAGCGGTGAAATGGTTTACGCCGCCGAGCAGCGCCGATGAAACAAGACAGATGATACCGAGTACGACTATGCTTTTAACACCTGTTTTCATTTTGCCGCACCTCCTATCACCTTTTTCTTGGTCCAGTTATCGATGTAAGGCGTAAGGATGTTCATGAGCAGTATCGCGAAGGACACGCCCTCCGGATAGTTGCCGTAAACACGGATCAGCATTGTTATGAGGCCGCATCCGAAGCCGAATACCATACGGCCGTAAGTCTGAGCCGGGGTTGTCACATAATCCGTTGCCATAAAGAATGCCGCGATCAGGACACCGCCCGTAAGCACATCCGTCAGCGGATCACGTCCGAAAGCAATCGACAGAAGCATTACGGTTGCAACAAAGATGAACGGCTCATGCCATGTGATGACTTTCTTTACGATAAGGTAGATGCCGCCCGCAAGAAGTGCCAGTGAGCAGGTCTCACCTATAGTTCCCGCGTGATTCCCGAGGAACAGCTGAAGGTAATCCGGCACGGTCCCCTTCGAAGGATCCGCGATCATGGCAAGCGGCGTCGCCGACGAAACGGAGTCAAAAAACACTGTATTCGTCGCAACCGCAAGGCTGTTGGAGAAGGATATCAGCATCATTACGCGGGCCGTTACGGCAGGGTTTGCAAAGTTCTGTCCGAGGCCTCCGAAAAGCTGCTTGACGATGACTATCGCAAAGGCCGAGCCTATTGCGGCCTGCCACAGAGGCGCATTTGCCGGAAGGCTTAAAGCAAGGAGCAGCCCCGTTACGGCTGCGGAGCCGTCGGATACGGTAACCTTGCGTTTCATCACCTTCTGGGACAAAAACTCGCAAAGGATGCTTGCTGTCACGCAGACGCACACGAGCAGCACCGCCCTGATGCCAAACAGCACAAAGGAAGCGATCGTTACGGGTGCAAGCGCTATAAGCACGTCCGTCATTATCTTTTGCGTCGTTATCGGGGATTTGATATGAGGAGATACAGATACGTTCAGATTATTCATGCCTTTTTCTCCTCTTTTCCGGCAGCTTCCGCTGCTGCCTTTTTCTCCGCTTCAAGCTTTGCCTGATATGCTTTCACGCGCATCTTCGCAAGCTTGTTTACCTGGACGAGAGGCCTCTTTGCCGGACATGAGAAGCTGCAGCAGCCGCATTCCATGCAGTTCATTACTTCAAGCTTCACAAGCTCCTCGTCGTTTTCGGTCTTAAACGCACGCTCTATCGCAAAAGGTGTGATATGGAGCGGGCAGACCGCGGTACATCTTCCGCAGTGTATGCAGTTTGACGGCTCGTCGATCTTGCCGTCCTTTTTGTTCATGGCGATTATCGCGTTGGTATTCTTCATTATGGGCTGTTCGGTGTCGTAAACCGCAATACCCATCATCGGACCGCCGTACAGTATCTTTCCCGGTTCTTCCTTGAAACCGCCGCAGAAATCAAACAGATCCTGCATCGGAGTTCCTATCGGCGCGATAACGTTCTTGGGCTCCGCAACGGCCGAACCGTCCACGGTGACTGTCTTTTCAACAAGCGGCATGCCTGTCTTCACATAATTTGCGATAGCGGCAAGTGTCGTACAGTTGATAACGACGCACCCGACGTCTATGGGGAGCTTGCCCGCGGGCACGACCCTTCCGGTTATGTTATGGATCAGCACCTTCTCACCGCCCTGGGGGTAAAGTGCGGGGAGCGCCACCGCATCAACATCCGTAAGGTTCGCGCAGCGCTTTTTGTACAATTCGATACAGTCGGGCTTGTTGTCCTCGATGCCGATGACCACGCGGCCCGGCTGAAGATAGCGTTTTAAGAGCTCTATCCCTTCCATCACAAGATCCGGCTTGTCAAGCATCGTCCTTGTATCGGATGTTATATAGGGTTCGCATTCCGCACCGTTTACAAGGATGTAATCGACCTTTGTCTTGACAGTAAGCTTGACCCTTGTGGGAAAGCCTGCCCCGCCGAGGCCCACGACGCCGCTGTTGTTGACTGCCTGCAGGAATTCCTCTTTGTTGGCGATATGCACAGGCTTGATATTCTCGTCAACAGGCTGCTCTTCGGTAGTCTGTATCGTTACGGCGGGCATGTAGCGCCCCGCGGATGTGAGCACGGTATCGATCTTTGTGACCTTTCCTGCCACGGAAGCATGGATCGGTGCCGAGACAAAACCGCCTTCTTCGGCTATTATCTGGCCCTTCTTAACCATGTCGCCAACGCTTACAAGCGGCTTTGCCGGTGCGCCGATATGCATCGACATTGGGATAACGACCTGCTTGGGAAGCGGTATTGCAACCGGTGCCAGCGCAGCCGTATTCTTGCGATGTGGGACTTTCACTCCCGCCATTCTTTTCTTGTACATGTATAGTCTCCCTTTTTAGTCTTGTTACAGCCTTTTATTTATATTTAACAGACGGCTGCGTGCTTCGCACTCCCGCCGTCTTCCCTCATTCCGCACTCCCGCGCAGGTTCCCTCCGCTCCGTGCTCCATGAGGGGGCGCTGAAAAGTCCTGTTCCGCACTTTCGAGTGAACTCGAAGTGCGTCACGGCCTTTTCAGCTGTTAAATCACATGACCGCGAGCTTTTTCTGCATTTCGTACAGGAACGGATCGAGGTCTTTCTTCATTGCAAGTGCCTCTTCAAGATCCAGATCTATGAATTTGCCGTATTTATATGCGATTATCCTGTTGGTCTTGCCTTCGCAGAGTACTTCCACGGCCTTGCAGCCCATTGCGGAAGCATATACCCTGTCTTTACAGGTAGGAGAGCCGCCGCGCTGGATGTGACCGATGATAGTTGCCCTTGTGGAAACGCCTGTCGCAGCCTCGATCCTCTTTGCCATGCCGTGGGAATCGCCGATACCTTCGGCATTTATGATGATGTGATGCGTCTTGCCGGATTTTCTCTTTTCGATTATATGGTTGATGATCTCCTGCTCGTTGTAATCATAGCGTTCAACGGTAAGAACATCCTCGGCACCTGTTGCGATACCGCACCAGAGCGCGATATGGCCTGCCGTACGCCCCATGACCTCGATGATACTGCAGCGTTCATGTGAGGTTGATGTGTCACGCACCTTGTCTATTGCTTCCATAGCGGTATTTACCGCCGTATCGAAGCCTATGGTGTAATCCGTGCAGGCAATGTCAAGGTCGATGGTCCCGGGAACGCCTATCGCGTTTATCCCTCTGTTTGCAAGGGCTCTTGCGCCGCGGAACGAACCGTCGCCGCCGATAACGACCATGCCGTCGATACCGTGCTTGCGGCAGATCTCTGCGCCTTTTGCCTGTCCTTCCTCCGTCATAAATTCCGGACACCTCGCGGTAAAGAGGATGGTGCCTCCGTGCTGGATGGTGTCGGCCACGGTACGGCTTGACATGTCGATGATATCTTCTTCAAGAAGGCCCGTATATCCGCGCCTTATGCCCTTAACCTTAAGCCCGTGCGCAAGAGCGGTACGAACCACGCTTCGTACTGCCGCGTTCATACCCGGGGCATCGCCGCCGCTTGTAAGAACACCGATTGTTTTTACCTGATTTTCGCTCATAAGATCATGTCCTTCCTATCATTTTTTATTTAAGCCTTTATTTGATACAACAACATTGTCTTCGCCAAAGTTCTTCTTTAAGACCTCAACAAGCCCCGGCGTTATCCCCACCCTGCAGCTGTCGGGAAGAGGCTTGTACTGCTTCTCCGCTTTCAGCATGACGACTATGGAATCTATGCCGTCGCTGTCGGCTATCAGGCTTTTCAGCTTTTCTTCCGACGCTACAAAAGCATCCTTGTTCTCAAATCTAATATAAAGCACCCTCGGCACATTTGCAAACAGTTTCATGCGTGAAAAGATAAGTTTTGCATCTTTTTCGTCTTCGGCCGAAACCCGCCCCGTTATAAAGACCTTTTCACCCTTGACGATATTTGCCCTGTTCTTTTCAAAATCCTTTGGAAATACAAGTATCTCCAGCTGTCCGACATTATCCTCGAGAGTGATGAATGCCATCATGGAACCCGAGCGCGTGATCTTTGTCGTAACCTCTGTTATGAGGCCTCCGACTGTGACCGTTGTCCCGTCCTCTATCGCGCAGGTACCGGTCTCCTCGTTCAGGGTGAAATCGTTGCTTGTCGCGTCTGTGTTTGCTTCCATGAGCGACCTGTAAGCATCGAGCGGATGTCCCGAAACATAGACGCCAAGCACCTCGTGTTCAAGCTCGAAGAGCTCGTCATTATCGTATTCCGTGACATCGGGAAGCGGTCTTTCAAACCTTTCCTTTTCGCCGTCGTCCGCCACATCGAACAGGCTCATCTGTCCTGTTGTCGCGAGCTTTCTTTCCCTTGCCGCATCATCCATGATAACGGAGTAGCTTATCATCTGCTGCCTGCGGTTCCCGGGGAAGGATGAGAAAGCACCTGCTTTTATAAAGCTCTCTATCGTTCTCTTGTTTATCTCTTTGCTTGAAAGCCTTGTGCAGAAATCCTTAAGTGATGTAAAAGGCCCGTGCTCCGTCCTTTCCGCAACCACTGCATCTATGACGGGCCTGCCGACACTCCTTATCGCCGAAAGCGCGAACCTTATCCCGCCTTCATCTGCGGTAAACATCCGCTCGCCCTTGTTTATGTCCGGCGGCAGTATCTTTATGCCCATCTTTCGTGATTCGTAGATGTACTCGGCAACCTTTCCGGAGTTGTCCTGCACGGAAGTCATGAGGGCAGCCATAAACTGTGCGGGGTAATAGTATTTAAGATAAGCCGTCCTGTAGGAAACCACCGCGTATGCCGCGGCATGGGACTTGTTGAAGGCGTATTTCGCGAAATCCGTCATCTCGTCATAGATCTTGTTCGCAACAGCTTCCGGTATCCCATTCGCAACGCAGCCCTTAACGCCCTCTTCCTTGTTTCCGTAGACGAAATTCTTGCGTTCGCGCTCCATTACGGCAGCTTTTTTCTTGGACATGGCACGGCGCACAAGGTCGCTCCTGCCGTAACTGTAGCCCGCAAGATCGCGCACTATCTGCATTACCTGCTCCTGGTATACAATACACCCGTATGTCGGTGCAAGTATATGCTCAAGCTCGGGACAGTCGTAAACAATGCCGGCTCTGTCGTTCTTGCCCTTGATGTATTTCGGTATAAAATCCATCGGGCCCGGGCGGTACAGCGAGATGCCCGCTATCACATCCTCTATGGATTCGGGTTTCAGCTCCTTCATAAAGCTCTTCATCCCGGCGCTTTCAAGCTGGAACACACCCTCAGTCCTTCCGGAAGCAAGGAAATCATATATCTTTTTGTCGTTAAAATCAATCCTGTCTATGTCCAGATGTACACCCGGCAGCCTGTTTATCGCATTTACCGCATCCTGTATCACAGTAAGTGTACGGAGCCCAAGGAAGTCCATCTTTAAGAGCCCGAGCTCTTCTATCGTGGTCATGGTAAACTGCGTGACTATGGTGTCGTCCGAACCTCTCGAGAGCGGAACATAATCACCAACGGGCGCGTTGCTTATAACAACGCCTGCTGCATGCACCGAGCTGTGGCGCGGCAGACCTTCCAGACGCCGGCTCATATCGACAAGGTTCTTTATCTCATCATCGGACTCATACAGGTCGCTTAATTCCTTGTTGACCTCAAGCGCCTTGTCAAGCGTCATTCCGAGTTCTGCAGGAACCATCTTCGCTACCGCATCGCACTTGGCATAAGGGATCTCAAGAGCACGTCCGACATCTCTTAAAACGCCTCTTGCCTGAAGCGTTCCGAAGGTTACTATCTGCGCGACCCTGTCTTTGCCGTACTTCCGGATAACATATTCGATCACTTCCTGACGCCTTTCGTAACAGAAATCAACGTCAATATCGGGCATGGTCACACGCTCGGGGTTCAGGAAGCGCTCAAACAGCAGGCTGAAACGCATGGGGTCTATATCCGTTATCCCAAGGCTGTAGGAAACTATGCTTCCGGCTGCGGAGCCTCGCCCCGGACCTACCGCTATGCCGTTGCTCTTTGCATAATTGATGAAATCCGAAACTATAAGGAAATAGTCCACAAAGCCCATAGTCTTTATGGTATCGATCTCGTATGCAAGGCGTTCCTTAAGTTCAGCCGAAGGCTCTCCGTAGCGCTTTTTAAGGCCGTCCTCACAGAGCTTCACAAAATATTCGTATGAAGTATAGCCTGCCGGAACATCAAACTTTGGCAGCTTGTACTTGCCGAATTCAAATGTAACATTGCAGCGCTGCGCTATCTTCCATGTGTTTTCCAGCGCCTCAGCGGCATACGGGAAGAGCTCCGCCATCTCTTCAGGGGATTTCATATAGAACTGGCCGCCCGTGTAGCGCATGCGGTCTTCGTCATTCACATGTTTTCCGGTCTGTATGCAGAGCAGGATATCGTGCGCCTGTGCATCCTGCGGATAAACATAGTGGATATCGTTTGTACAGACAAGCGGCATGCCCGTTTCCTTATGCATCCTGAGAAGCCCCTGGTTCACGGTCTGCTGCTCCGGATACCCGTGATCCTGCAGCTCAAGATAATAATTTTCCTCGCCGAAAACAGCCTGCATGCGGAGCGCAGCGGCCTTTGCCTCTTCGTAAAAGCCGCGTTTTAAGTTGACTGCCACCTCGCCCGCAAGACATGCCGATAAGGCTATTATCCCCTCATGGTACTTTTCAAGCGTCTCCATATCCACTCTCGGCTTGTAATAGAAGCCTTCGATAAATCCCGTGGATACTATCTTCATGAGATTCTTATAGCCTTCGTTGTCTTTTGCGAGCAGCACAAGATGGAAATAGCGGTCCTCGCCTGTGGTTTCCCTGTCAAATCTCGAGCCGGGCGCAACATATATCTCGCACCCGATAACAGGGTGTATGCCAGCGGCCTCGCAGGCGCGGTAAAAATCTATAACGCCGTACATAACGCCGTGGTCCGTAATGGCAAGACTGTCCATCCCAAGCTCTTTTGCACGCGCAACTACTTCCTTTATCTTGCAGGAGCCGTCCAAAAGACTGTATTCGGTATGTGTATGTAAATGTGTGAAATGCATTTTGTTCTCCGTGCAGCAAATGCAGCCGGCATCTCCAAATTCGCCGTGTCACCGCATCCGCTCTGTAATGCAAAATTGAAAATTGCACCAAATACTATAATACTCCAAGACACAACAAAATGCAATAAAAATGCCCTGCAAAAACTTGCAAGGCATTTTATTATTATCTTATCAATTCACTCAAAATGTCCTCCACAGACTCAATCGGCCGGATACTCATATATTCAACCAGATAATGGTTCTCGCCATGATCGAAATGCGCCACCAATGCATGTCCCAATGGTGAGAATCCGGATTTTTCATCATAGATACTGTATGTAACTTCTGTGTTGTTAATCCGGATTTTCGAGGTTTTTCCCGGGTCAAGATGACCTTTTTTGTTTATGTTGTCAGATGCCGGCAGATATACTTCTATATAAATCCAAATATCTTCCTTCTCAAACACTGTTACAATGTTCTTCCATGTTTCCCGATCTTCTATGGAACCTCCGTCTGAAAATTCGATTTCTGCTTCTGTTGAGTACCCGTCATCCGGATAATTGTTAAACAAGTACCCATTTCCCAAAATCGCTTCCGCCTCTGCCAAACTCGAAAACTGTTTATGCGTCCTTGCATATTCAGCATTAGGAACAGGTTGTTGCCTTCCTGCAGGCTTATTCACTATAACAACAGCGATCACGATCAGTATTAACATAACAAGAAGACCTGCCAATATTGCGGGAATTGATAATGATCGGCCTTGCTCTTTAACTTTTGGATTTTTTTCAGAAAAAGTCAACGCAGCCACACCCGGACTGCGTTGACTCTTAAGCTGTATGCACATTAAAGGAAGGATTGTATATTTCGTCAGGTACTCGATCTTTTGAGAACTTCTGCGCTCAGCGTGATAACCTTTGCAGGTGTGTCATCGCCTTCGATCCTTGCAAACAGGGCATTTGCCGCAACCCTGCCCATGTCATGAATCGGAAGCGCAATTGTCGTAAGCGGCGGGTTGGAATACTTTGATATTTCGATATTGGAAAGGCCCATGACCGCAACCTCTTCCGGCACCCTGACTCCGAGATCGAACAGCGTCCTGAGCACTCCAATCGCCATAAGGTCGCTCGCAACAAAGTATGCATCCGGCAGATGTTTCTTCTTGTATGCCTCTCTTACAGTCTTTTCACAGTATTCTTCATCCCAGTTACTTGCAAGCACCCAGTCCGGGTCGTATTCAAGCCCAAAGCTGTGCAGCGCCGAGAAATAACCGTTGTAACGGCGGCTCGTCTTCATGTTTTCCCTGAAACCGCCTATGAACCCTATACGCTTGTATCCGCGTTCCATAAGATGTCTTATGGCCATGAACGCTGCGGAATAATGATCGTATGCTACGTTGTCGATGTCATTGTGATCGGTATCGATGCCAACTATATAAGGGGTCTGCTTCTTCAGGTACTGGAAGGTTGACGGCTCAAGCGTGTTCATGATTATAACGCCGTTAACGGGATCCTGGAATGTACTGCTTAAGACCTTTGGATTCTCCAGTTCCTTGTTTGTTCTTATAAAAGAGACTTCATATCCCTTCTTCATTATCTCATCTTCGAAGCCGGAAAGTATCGACAGATAATAGGGGTCGTTATACTTTCCGCCCTGAACGTTCAGGATACACCCGAACTTGCGGGGATTGTTCTTATCAGTTCCCGTTCTGTGGGTGCTGCGCATCTGGTCGAGCGAAGATGTGGGGGCTTTGTATCCGAGTTCCGCAACAGCTTTCCAGACACGCTCTATTGTTTCGTTAGTCATCTTGTATTTTGTATCGTGATTCAGTACCCTTGAGACCGTAGCCGCGGATACGTTCGCCAGTGCGGCGACATCGCGTATCGTACTCATATATGACCTTCCTGCCTTTTTTACATTATATAATGAAAACAATCAACTTGTTCATGTTTTTGTCAGTTACCATTTTCTATGATAAAGCATTAAACACGTTATGTCAACTAAACATGTTAAAAAAGTTGCGTAAATCTTTACCAAAAAAATTTATTTAAAATTACTAAAAAAACCTCTTGCATAACAACGAAATTAGTGCTATATTTGTTGCGTAACAAGAACGCAACACTTACGCAACAAAAGTATTGGGGAAAAACAGATGTATAATGTATGGGATTATAAAGAGCTTACGTCGTATATGGGACTTCGTAAGCTACCGACGGGTCTTGAAGAAGCTTTCGGCAAATATACGCCTGTAAAGACAACAGAGCTTCTTCCTCATGAATATTACGAAAAGCTGCTTGCTCCGTACGAGCTGCCGCCGGATAAGAAAGCTTATCTTGACAGGGCTCTCGCCGCGGTGGAAGCAGACGAAAAGGTCCTTGCCTTTTCAGCCTTCTTTGTATGGGACATGTGTTCCATGCGTAACAAATATGACATAGACAACTACACGGAGCTTGTTCCCGATTGTCTCGGAGAGTTCAATGATGCCTATGCCTTTCTGCTTCTGCTGGCTTGCGTGCCTGTTTCCGAAAAGGAAATGCTCCGCAGAGGTATCCCTCTTAAATATTATGAAGACATCCCACACAGAATGCTTCGCGATCAGCTGAAGCGCTATAAGGAGACCGGGCGCATCGACGTTGAGGACATGCCCTGGAAGATGAATTTCTACACGCTTACCATTTTCCTTCTCGACAGGTTCCTGTTCATCCCCTATTGCCACGGCGAAAGGTTCAGGATGTACAGGAACGTAAACACCGGAAAAGTCGTTGCGCTGGCCGAAGCAGGTTGTACGTATGACGCCGAAGGCCAGCTCCTCGACTGGGGCTTCCCCGACGAGGAAGGCTCTGTGAGCGACGAGTATTCCGAGCGGCACGGCGCAGGCGATCCCGAGACGGATGAACTGGGCCGGAAAAACGGCAACTACTACAGCCACAGGAAAGCCGAAGGCGGACAGGTTTTCGTCACTACCCTCGAGGAAACGGATTCGACCGTCAAGGGTTATTACATGAACCCCTTGGGATTTACCGAGAACCGTGTAGTTACCCTCGATAAGAAAGAATACGAAACAGCCCTTAAGGACGGCGACTGGCTGATAGCTCTCCACATTCCCGGAGGCGAAGGCTACACCCCCGAAAGGATGCACTCCTCTCTCGTACTTGCGCTTGACTTCTTCTCGAAGTACTACCCCGAACTCGACATAAAAGGCTTCTGGAGTTCAAGCTGGCTGTACGACGACAGGTTAAGGCTAATCCTCGGAGACGGCAGGAACATCACGAATGTTCAGGACATGATGTACCGCTACAGCGACGGCGAAGACGGGTCGATGCTTTACGTCCACCTGTTTAAGAACATGAAGAACGCGCTTGATGATTACGAGTGCACAACAACACTGCAGAAAGAAGCAAAGAGATACCTTCTTGCAGGAAAGCGCTTCTGCACAACGGGAATGATGATACTGAAAGATGAAGCTTATTCCGGAAAGCAGTACTTTACCAAAGAAGACAAGGAAGTCTTAAACGAGATGATCCAATCCCGGAGGATGAAGTTATGAAAGCATACACCTCATACAAGAAAAAGAACGGAATACTGAGAGAATTCAAGAAGAATCACCAGCTCTATTTAATGTGCATTCCGGCGATCGTCTTCCTTATTGCATTTTCTTATATTCCCATGGCCGGCATTTACATGGCCTTCACGGACCACAAGCTGCTCGACGGAATATTCGGCAGCCAGTTTGTTGGACTAAGGTGGTTCAAAGCCTTCTTCGGAGTTGATACCGGATCCGGCACAAGATTCAACGGCATGGGCCTCAAGAGTGTTTACAACACACTGTACATCAACCTCTTCGGCCTCATCTTCGGAACCGCTGTTCCGATAACCATCGCCATCTGCTTCAATGAAATAAAGAACAAGGGCTTCAAGAAGATAACACAGAGTGCGATGTTCTTCCCTTACTTCCTTTCCTGGATCGTTGTCGGTGCCATCATCAACGCATTCTTCGCAAACAGCACCGGTATGATCAACCGTGTACTTGTAAACCTCGGTCAGCAGAGAGTCCGCTGGTATGCGGAACCCTGGCACTGGAAGGGCATCATCATCACAGCGGATGTCTGGAAATGGTGCGGTTACAACTCGATCATCTATATGGCGGCGATGTCGAACTTTGACCCGTCACTGTATGAAGCGGCAACCGTTGACGGAGCGAACAGGTTCCAGATGATCTGGCGCATCACTCTTCCGCTCTTAAAGCCGACAGTTATCGTTCTTACCCTTATGAGTATAGGCCGTATCTTCTTCGGTGATTTCGGTATGATCTACGGTATCGTGGGTAATAACTCCCTTCTCTATGATGAAGTTGCCGTTATCGATACCTACGTTTACTCCGCGATGAAGTCCCTCGGCTTCTCGTATACGACAGCGATAGGCCTGATGCAGTCCGTACTCGGTCTGATCCTTGTTTCACTGGCAAATCACTTTGCAAAGAAAATAAATGACGGGGAGGGCTTGTTCTGATGGATGCTCCTGCAGTAAATATCAAAAACAGAATACATACCTCTATCGGCGATAAACTCGTAAAGATCTTCTCGATCACCTTCATCGCGATAATCGCCATAGCCTGTCTCTATCCTCTGCTGATGGTGTTGTCCGTCTCTTTCTCGGACAATTCGGTGGTTGCGAAAAAAGGCTTTTCGGTCATCCCGCAGAAAGCTACGCTTGACACCTATGTCTACCTGTTTGCAAGGAGCGGCTCAAGGATCCTAAGGTCCTACATCGTAACGATCTGCATAACGATCGCCGGCACCCTTGGTGCAATGATCGTAACGAGCATGATCTCGTTCTCTCTCTCGATCAGAGATCTTAAGTACAGAAACGCGATCTCGTTCTTCTGTAACTTTACGATCATCTTTTCCGCAGGTCTCGTTCCGTGGTACATCGTATGCAGTCAGGTTTATCACTTAAGAGACACCTATTTTGCGCTGATCCTGCCCTCGATGTTCAGTGTCTGGAATATGTTCCTGCTGCGTACCTATTTCAGTTCGATCCCCGTCTCGCTCTACGAATCCGCAAGGCTTGACGGCGCGAGCTGGCTGCAGATCTGGTGGAAGGTCGGCCTTCCCTTAAACAAGACGGGAATGCTGACAGTAGGCATGATGTACGCCCTGAACTACTGGAATGAGTGGTGGAACGCCCTCATGTTCATCGATGACAAAAACAAGTTCCCGCTCCAGTACATCCTTTACAACGTTATGTCAAACGTAAACGCCATAATGAGCGGGCGCGTACCTCCGGGAGCAGCTGCAAACATCAAGCTTCCTTCGGAAACAATGAAGATGGCGGTAACGATCATAACCATCGGTCCCATCATCTTCCTCTACCCCTTCATCCAGAAGTATTTCGTAAACGGTATCATGACCGGTGCGGTGAAGGAATGACACTTTCAACCGAGCATTAGCGTGAAACACGCTTTGTGATCTTTTTCAAAATCTAAGGAGGAGAAAAAATGAAAAAAAGATTTTTAGCACTGTTGCTGACAGTAGTTATGGTACTGTCCGTACTCGCTGCCTGCGGCAAGAAGCCCACAGCCAGCCCGACAAACAACCCTACCGGCGAACCCGGTAAAGCCACAGATACGCCTAAGCCCGGCGAGATCTCAACCGTAGTTATCCTTTATCCCGGTGAAGAAACAGACGCCATGTCAAACTTCATCAACAATCAGCTTAATCCCCGCCTCGAAAAAGAAGTAGGCATCAATGTCAAGCTCATCTACAAGGGCTGGGATGCTTACTGGGATCAGAAGAAGATCCTCATCGAAGCTAAGGAAACCATCGACCTTTACTGGGACGGTCTTCCGGATCTCGGCAAGATGGTTAACGACCAGCACTGCCAGCCTCTTGATGATCTCATCAAGGCAAACTGCCCCGACCTGCTTAAGGTATTCCCTGAATCCCAGCTTGCAGGCGGCGTTGTAAACGGCGTTCAGTACGGTATCCCTTCGGCTTACGCTCCTTCATCCTGCATGTTCCAGCTTGTATGCGTACGTCAGGATATCCTTGAAGGCGTTGGCATGACAGATCTCAAGACCGCAGATGACCTCAAGGAATTTGCCCAGAAGGCACATGACAAGTACCCTGAAATGAACGGCCCTGCCGACATCATCTTCAAGCCCCTTACCAGAAACTTCGCTACAGAGCAGTTAACATGGTGCGCAGGCGGCGATGCTGTTGTTTACGGCGAGGACACTCACAAGGCATACTGCTACTTCGAAACAGAAGCATTCCAGAAGGTTGCAAAGTTCAACCAGTCCATGTATGCAGCAGGTCTCTACAGAGACGAGCTTACAACAGATTACAACCAGCGTGACTCCCGTATGCAGCAGGGTACCTACCTCTGGGTTGAAGGTTCCCTCGGCAAGGAAAACGAGATCATCACAAACGTTCGCGGCAATGCTCCCGAAGCAAAGCTTAAGAGCTACCTCTTAAATCCTACTGCTGATAAGTACGTTACCGCTTGCGGCGGCGAAGTTCTCTGCGTTCCTTACAGCGCTAAAAACGCTGCAGGCGCTATGAAGTTCCTCAACTGGCTGTACAAGAGCAAAGAAAACTATCTGTTCTGCCTGTACGGACCCGAAGGTGAGAACTACACCGTTGAAAACGGCCGCATCAAGCTTAAGGATCCCGCATTTGAAGGTTACTTCTATGAGTGGATGTTCCGTAACGCCAACTATACAATGTTCACATCCGATGTTTCCGAGGATTTCATCAAGATGTATGAAGACTGGGACAAGAACGCAAAGACAAGTGATGTTATCGCATTCCACTTCGATAATGCAAATGTAAAAGAGATTGAAACAGCCATCACCGAAGTTATCAACCAGCGCTTCACTCCTATCGAGTGCGGTTTCGTTGATTTTGACAGCAACTATCCCGCAGCTATCGCAGAGCTCAAGGCAGCAGGTATCGATACCTATGTTGCAGAAGTTCAGAAGCAGCTCGACGAGTTCTTCAAGACTAACGGTCATCAGCACTGATAAGCAAAACAAAACGAAGTCGATCATTGGCTGCCGGGCTTTCCGGCAGCATGGAGAGTTATATGTATAAAAGGAGCAAAAACTATTTATTTAGAAAACTGACGGCGTGTGTTGTATGTCTTGCGATGCTGCTGTCACTCCTCCGTGTGCCGGGTATCATCCCGGCACACGCAGAGGGTGGGGAGGATGTCGTCTTTGAAATGGACGGCATCGGCGAAGATTGGCTTCACATCACCCCCGTATTTGCCGGGGGTGGTGTGATAACCAAGCTTTCTGCATTCACAAAAGACGGCACGCTTTATGGCAAAATGGAGCTTTCAAGCTCAGCCAATTTTGATACCTGGCACATTTATTTTGAAACCGACGGTAATACGACGAACCACCTTTATCTTAAAGGCGCCGATTACCTTCTTGAGACCGATATCCTCTATGTTTACAAGGGTGAATCGGGCGAATGGGACGGCCTTGAGGGCACAAGCACTCCCGTAGGCCGCGGACTTGCTAAAGACAAAAAAACTCTTGAGTTTTCAATACCGCTCGAGGCAATGGGAAATCCCGAAAAGATCGGCATTCATGCCGCTACAGTTTCCAACTGGGTAGATGTTGCGGATTGTCCCATGACTCCCGGCGAATACTACGACGTTCCCAAGTTTGAGGACGTCTACACAGAAGAGATCTCAGGCCTTACCCCCGCGGAACTTGAGGCATATCTTGCCGCAAAGCAGTTCTCGGGCGCAAAGAATCAATGGGGTTCAATGCTCTATGATGCAGTAAACCAGAACTCCAATCTTCTTTCCTTCAAGGCCGTTACGGACCGCAAAAACCTTTACATCCATGCTGATGCAAAGCAGCTGACCAACAACTTTACGGTATATATCGAGACCGATTCGGCTACTTACGAGCTTAAAGCAAACGGAAACATCTATAAGACAAAGAACGGTTCAAGGATCGATACCGGAACACCCATCAAGAACTATTACAAGGCAGACAGCGGTTTTGAAGTCGTTATCCCTTGTGAAGCTCTTGAAGGCGGTTCGGATTCCTACAAAGTAAGGATGGTTGACGGCCGCGAGCTGCTTCCCGATGAAGATCCCGATAACCCCGGCGTTCCCGTATTCCTTACCGTAACCGCTCCTATCGATGAAGAAGCACCGAAGATCACAATGGACGGCAAAGATGACGACTGGAAAGGCATGGAGCCCATAGGACACGGCGAAGGCTCGCTCGGCGACCTCTACGCTTTCCGTGATAACGACAATCTTTATGTAATGACCTACATAAAGGGCGTTACCGATCCGAACAGCTCTGCTGCTTATACAACAAGCCTTTTCATCGGCACCGACAATGATGACAGCACAGGTTTCATCCATGCAGAATACGCTCATCACAATACCGGTGATATGCTCTTCCAGGACTGGCATTCATGGGGCGAGGACCGCAACCTTGAGTTCTTCTACTCAAAAGATCCCGTCATCCTTGAATGGAACATGAAGAAACAGTATGTTGAAGGCTATGACAAAGTCATCGGCGCAACATCCGAACCCGGCGTTTACTGCGCCGAATACATTATCCCTATCGCGATGATGAAAGAGATAACCGAAGAAGTAGGCGACGACCTGTACGTCCTTATCGACAGAAATGATGTTCAGACAGATCCCGAAACCTACGAGCGTCTTACTCCCGAAGGCTTCACGCCTGCACGTGATCCAAAGAACGGCTCCTTTGCAAAGGTTCCGAAGTACAGGCTCACCTTTGACATCACAGCCGAAGATTTTGACTTCTCCGACTGGAACGGCGTAAGAAACTACGCTAAGCACCAGAACAATGTAAACCTTCTCGGCGTTAAATCCGATGAAAGGCTCTACACAATGCTCACCGGCAACGGCGACCTTTCCACAAACAACCGTTACTACATCTCCACAGGCAACGAGGGTTATGATTACGACGGCCGCAGCAACGTATATTACGTTATCGAGAAAGGCAAGCTTTATGCCGTAACAGGCAACAACAAGCGCGCCGATAACGGCAAGAGCATCTACATGTACCACGAAGCCGATGCAGTCCTTATGCAGCTTTATCTGTCGGATATCGGGGATCCGAAGTCCGTAAAGATCGCAGCAAACGCAAATGACGGCGAATATGTACTTCCCGAAAGCGGCTATCTTACCATCAACAGAACGGTTGAAGAAAACCGTGAAGACGGTATCTTCTACCCCAAGGCAGCTTACGACTTCCACAACAACCCTTACAAAGGCTGGGTAGGCTGGGCAGACATCAACGAAGGCGATGTCGACAAGATCCTTTCGGAGCACAACCTTATCTATGTTGACGTTAAGTGGAGCGAGCTTGAGCCCGAAAAAGGCAAATTCGCCTTTGACGCACTCGAAGAGCAGTATCAGTTCAAGAAATGGCAGGCTCAGGGCTGCAGGATGGTATTCCGTTTCGTTATGGATAACCCCAATGTGGTAAACGGCGATCCCAACATCAAGAGAATGGATATCCCTCAATGGCTCTATGATGAACTGGCCGAAGAGAATGCAGAAGGCGAAGGCGCCGGTACCTTCTATGTAGGTGAGACCATAAGGTCGCTCCTTGGCGGCTGCGGTTTCTCACCGAACTACAAGAGCAAAAAGCTCCTTGAGTACCATGCCGCTATAATCAAAGCCTTTGCGGACCGTTACGACGATCCCGCCATCACGGCTTATGTTGAGGTCGGAAGCTTGGGTCACTGGGCAGAATTCCACACCTGGCCCACAGGCACCGGCGAATTCCCCGATCCCGCACTTGCACAGCAGTACATGCAGGCATACGTTGATGCCTTCCACAATGTTCGCGTAGGTATCAGAAAGCCTTACGAAGTTGCCGCAAAGAACAACTGGGGATTATACAACGACATTTTCGGTATCACAAGTGACGGCGGCACTCTCACATTCCTTGAATGGGCCGCATCGGGTAATACCGATATGCCCGGTTCAACGCCCGAAGACATCGCTGCTTCAGCAATGCCCGACTGGTGGAAGCTCAACTACTCCGGCGGCGAATTCGCAAACGGCGATTTCCGCACAAACGCACTTGATAAGAACATCTGCGCTGTCCTTGACCAGATCAGGGCCAGCCACACAACATGGCTCGGACCGTGCTCGGCCTGCGATTTCAAGGTCGGCGATCCCGAATATGACAAGTACCTTTACAATATCGAGACCATGTTCTCTACCATGGGTTACAACTATGGTATTTACAGCATTACAAAGCCCGAAAGGCTTGTTCCCGGCGAAGAAGCAACTCTCGACGTGGTATGGAACAACTCAGGCGTAGCTCCCATATACTACAACTGCCCTGTTACCTTTATCTTAAAGGACAGCACCGGCAAGGCCGTATATGAGCAGAAGCAGGATTTTGATACCACAACATGGCTTCCTGGAAGAACTTCCGTAAAGGCAAAGCTTAACGTTCCGGCATCTCTTGCAGACGGTGAATACACACTTTCCGTCAAGATGAACACCGGCGATTCAAAGGCACAATCCATCTACCTTGCAATGGAAAACGAGCAGGCAGATGCTACCTACAACATTTACACCGTTTCCGTTTCAAAGAGCGGTGAAACAAAACCTACAGAGGCTCCTACCTCCACACCTACACAGGCTCCGGAGAACAATCCCACTGCTACTGCCGCTCCCACAGCGACTAAGGCACCGGAAGAACCTTCCCAGCCCAAGAGCAGTTCCGGTCTTGTTCCGTGGATCCTTGGCGGTGTTGGCGCAGCAGCTGTAATTACGGCATTAACAGTCTTCCTTATCAGGAAAAAGAAGAAGGCCTGAAAGTCACAGTCCTTTCAGACAAAGCATTTGTGCTGTGATGACCTCACAGCACAAATGCTATCATCCACCGCAGGCTTTTCTGCGGTACAGGAGATTAATTAGCTACTCGCTGCGCTCGCAGCACAAATGCACTATTAGCTACTCGCTGCGCTCGCAGCATGGAGGTTAAACAATGAAACTTGCAATCATAGGCGCAGGGCAAAGAGGCATGATCTATGCAAAATATGCTTACGAAGAGGCTGGAGCACAGATCGTTGCAGTCGTTGATCTTAACAAAGAGAAACGTGACATTGCATGCGCAGACTTTAATATTCCGGCTGATATGGCTTTCTCCGATTCGAAAGACTTCTTTGCACTCGGTAAGGTTGCTGATGCCATTGTACTGGCAACAATGGACAGAGATCACTATGCCCAGGCAATGGCGGCAATGGACTTAGGCTACGACATTCTCCTTGAAAAGCCCATCTCGCCAAACGTAAAGGAATGTATCGAGATAAGGAACAAAGCAAAGGAAAAAGGCTGCACCGTTGTTGTATGTCATGTATTGCGCTATACGAAGTTTTTCTCGGAAATAAAGCGTATCATCGATTCCGGTGAGCTTGGCAGGGTCATTACGATCCAGCACGCCGAAAACGTCGGCAATTTCCATATGGCACACTCTTTTGTACGCGGCAACTGGCGCAATTCGGACCTTTCAAGCCCCATAATCATGCAGAAATCCTGTCATGATATGGACATCCTTCTCTGGCTTGTGGGCAGTAATTGCAAAAGGATCTCCTCTTTCGGCAATCTGTCGTTCTTCAAACCCGAAAACGCACCCGCAGGCTCTGCCGAAAGGTGCCTGGACTGTCCTGTTGCGGACAAATGCCGCTTTGACGGCAAAAAGGCATATCTGCCCATCTGCGGTCAGTGGCCCGCCACAGTCCTTACCGAAGACCAGACCGAAGAAGGCATCTTAAAGGCATTAAGAGAAGGTCCTTACGGACGCTGTGTATTCCGCTGCGACAACAATGTCTGCGATAACCAGGTCACCGACATAGAATTTGAAAACGGCGTTACAGCCACATTCCATTTAAGCGGCCTTACAAACAAGATGCACAGGACCATAAAGGTAATGTGCGAAAACGGTGACATCTACGGAGACGATTCCGAAGATTTCATCACAGTAACAAAGTACTCTCCCAACTATCTCTACGAAGGTGAAGTCCGCAAGGTTCCCGTAAACAGCGAGGAAGGCTTCCACGGCGGCGGCGACTACCGTCTTACACTGGATTTCCTGAATGCGCTTGAAAACAAGGACAAACAGGTAGAGACAAAGTCGGGTATCGAGCTTTCGGTAGAAAGCCACCTTATGGCATACGCCGCAGAACAGTCAAGAGTCAGCGGCGAGGTTTATTACATGGATAAACTCAGAAAAGGGTGATCGGTAACACATTATGACCAGAGAAGAAATATGCGCAAAAAGATATGATGCTCTCGAGGCGTTCAGCCTTCCGGGAAGGTTCGTTTCCTGCGAAAAATACGGAAGCGGACATATCAACGATACATTTCTTGTGATAACCGTGAACAGCGGTATCGAAAAAAAATATATCCTTCAGAGGATGAACGGCGATATCTTTAAAGATCCCGAAAGTCTTATGAACAACATTGTACTGGTTACAGACTTCCTTAAGGATAAGATCAGGGCCCGCGGCGGAGACGCTGCAAGAGAAACACTCAATCCGCTGCGGACACCTGACGGAAAACCTTTCTTCAAGGACAGTCTCGGCAGCTTTTGGCGTATCTACGATTTCATTACAGATGCTATCAGTCTCGACCGTGTTCGTGACGCAGAGGACTTTTACCAGAGCGCAGTTGCTTTTGGGCGTTTCTCGGGTCAGATGGCGGATTTTGATGCTTCACTCCTTACAGAGACCATCCCTGACTTTCATAATACTCCAAAACGGTACGAAACGTTTGAGAAAGCAGTTGAAGAAGATATCTGCGGAAGAGCGGGCTTTGTATCCGAAGAGATCGCTTTCTTCAGGGCTCACAAAGACGATATGGCGCTTTGCAAAAACGAGCTCGATGCAGGTCTTCTGCCCTTACGCGTAACACACAACGATACCAAGCTCAACAACATCATGCTGGACGCAAAGACCGGCAAAGGACTCTGTGTTCTGGATCTTGATACCGTAATGCCCGGTCTTTCGATCTTCGACTTCGGAGATTCCATACGCTTTGGAGCCAATACAGCGGCCGAGGATGAGCAGGACCTTTCAAAGGTAAGTTTATCCTTAGAGCTGTTTGAAACCTACGTTAAAGGGTATTTGGAGGGCTGTGACGGGGCTCTTACAGACGAAGAGATCAGACTTCTGCCCTACGGTGCAAAAACAATGACCCTTGAATGCGGAATGCGCTTCTTAACAGATTACCTTCAGGGTGATACATATTTCATGATACACCGCAAAGGCCACAATCTCGACAGAGCGCACACCCAGATCAGACTTGTACAGGATATGGAAAAGAAATGGGATGCCATGACCGCGATCGTTGAGAAATACAGGTAAAACAAAAGGCGCAGCCGTTACCGGTCGCGCCTTTCTTTTTTGTTCATTCTTCTTTAGCTCGCGCAAAGAAATCTCTTTACGTCAACAAGGGCTTTGTCCTCGTCTTCGCCGTCTGCGATCACTTCTACATCGGATCCGGAGATAAGTCTTAAGCTCATCATACCCATAATGCTCTTTGCGTTGATCTTCTTGTCCTCTGTGGCAATATACACGCTGCTGCGGTAATTGCTCGCGATCTGTACGAGCATTGCTATGGGTCTTGCCTCCATCGCATCGGAAAGGCTAACTGTTACCTTTTCAGATTTCATTTCATTCCTCCTTGTGTTTCCGGCGACGGTTCAATCCGTCCCCGCAGATCCCCGGCGATCTCACATAGTTTTGCCAAACGATGGTTAACACCCGACTTTCCAAGCGGAATGCTAAGCATCTGCCCAAGTTCATACAGCGACGCTTCAGGGTTCTCAAGCCTGACGGCCGCCATTTCCGCGAGCTCCGGACTAAGGAAATCCGGCGCCGCATGCTCCTTTATATACTCAATACATTCTATCTGACGGTGCGCGGCTCCGACAGTCTTTCTTGTGTTTGCGATATCGCAGTTCACCTGTCTGTTCACCGAGTTACGGACATCCTTCAAAATGCGTACATTTTCAATGTCCATAAGGGCTACATGCGCTTCCATCACATTGAGAAGCTCCGCTATCCCCTCACCGTCCTTGATATAAACGATGTAATTGTCTTTTCTTTTGCCGATCTTTGCGTTCGGTCCGCACTTTTTTATCACTCCGGCAAGAAACTCAGCATGTTCCTTAGTCGGAACGGCTATCTCAAAGTGATACGACTTGTCCGGATCACTTACCGAACCGCCCGCCAGAAAGGCCCCTTTTATAAATGCCCTTCTGCAGCATTCCTTTGAAAGATCGGCTGTTTTATACTCTCCGCTCAGGCCCGCGAGCATCGCAAGCTTGCAGTGCCTCGACTTTGGCGGTTTGTTTGTCAGTTCTTCTTTAACCTTTGAAGAGAAAGACATCCTGCCTCCCTCCGTTGTTAAAAGCCAAGGAATCTCACTTCAGGTTCAAGTGTCACTCCAAAGCTTTCCTCAACCCGTTTTATAACTTCATCGATAAGCTGTTTTACATCACTTGCACAGGCATTGCCTTTATTGACGATAAACCCGCTGTGTTTTGCGGAAACCTCCGCTCCGCCTATCCCGAAGCCTGCAAGCCCCGCGTCCTGTATGAGCTTTCCGGCAAAATATCCTTCTGGACGCTTAAACGTGCTGCCTGCGCTCGGATATTCAAGCGGCTGCTTTGCGCGCCTTTTTTCGCTCAGTTCTTCGATGGTCGAAAGGATCTCTTCCTTGTCACCGTATTCGAAGAAGAAAGTAGCGCTCACGACCGTTTCGCCCGAATCCATAATGGAACTGTGCCTGTAGGAAAGGTCAAGCTCTTCCTTAGAGCGGGTAACAAGCTTTCCGTCGGAGAGCACTGTCGCGCTCTCTATCCTGTCCTTTATCTCGCCGCCGTAGGCGCCTGCGTTCATCAGCACCGCTCCGCCAAGCGTCCCGGGGATCCCCGCTGCAAACTCAAAGCCCTTCAGGCCTTCCGCGGCTATAGCCTTTGCAGCTGCCGAAAGCATTGCTCCGGCCGGTATCTCAACCCTTTCGCCCTCTGCAGTCTTCTCTGTTATGAGGATTGGGTGCTCAGGCCTCTCAAAAGCCCCTACAACGCCCCTTATGCCGTTATCCGATACAAGAACATTACTTCCGTTCCCGATCATGTAAAAAGGGGTCTTGGCGTCCTTACAGACGGTCTGTACGCGTGCCAGTTCAAAAGCATCCTGTACATAGACAAAATAATCCGCCGGACCTCCGAGCCTGAATGTGGTATGGAGACTCATTGGCTCATTTTGAAGGACACGGCCTTTAGGCGCCGCAGCCTTTAAGCTTTCAAGCAAATCCACAGATCTGACCTCCGTGCGGAAACTGACACAACCGCAATACTATCACAAAGCGTTTTCTTAGTCAAGCAAAATAATTTCATTCAAGGGATGTGAGCAGAAGCTTTGCGGCACCGAATATCCCGGCATCATTCCCGAATTCGGCAAGCGCGAACTTCTTTTCTCTCAAAGGGAAGAACAGATTCTTTCCGTAGTGTTTTTTGACCTGGTCGAGAAGAAACTCTCCGGCATTCGACATGCCGCCGCCGATGATGAATATCTCGGGATCTACGATACTCGCAATGTTTCCGAGAGCATATGCAAGGTATCTGCCAAAGGAATCGACTACGCGAAGCGCAAGAGGGTCGCCGTTCTTTGCTGCAGTCCAGACCTGTTTCGCAGTGAGGTTTTCACCCCCCCTGATCTCGCTTTCCTCGTCCGATGCTTCAAGCTCTTTTTTAGCAAGCCTTACAACTCCCGTTGCGGAAGCATACTGCTCAAGGTGTCCGTGTCCGCCGCAGCCGCAGGATTCCGTTTCGTCCGGCTCGATGACCATGTGCCCGATCTCTCCGCCGCAGCCGATGGCTCCCGAAACAACCTTTCCGTCGATAACAATGCCGCCGCCGACGCCTGTGCCGAGAGTAACGAATACGGCGCTCTTCGAGCCCTTTCCGCCGCCCTTCCAGAACTCGCCGAGAGCTGCGGTATTGGCATCATTTCCTGCCGCAACGTGAAGGCCTGTTAGCGCGGTCATTGTCTCTACTATATTGAACCTGCCCCAGCCGAGATTGGGAGCGCTTCCTACCGTACCGTCGGCATATACCGGCCCGGGAAGTCCCATGCCAATACCGAGTACATCCTCGTTATGCGCGCCTATCTGCGCCATCTTGGAAAGCACCGTCTCGGCAATGTCCGTAGGGATGTTCACACCCTTGTCTGCCGTTTCGGTAGGGATCTCCCACTTTTCGAGGAGCTCGCCGTTTTCCGTAAAGAGCCCGCATTTCGTGGTCGTTCCGCCTAAGTCTATTCCAAAAAGATATTTACTCATTTTCTTCTTTCCCCTTTGCCATATTGTTCATCACGCGCTCATAAAACTCCGAAGCCGCGTTATACCCCATTTTCTTTGCGCGGTGGTTGACCGCTGCCGATTCGCAGATGACCGCAAGGTTGCGGCCCGGGCGTATCGGGATGTTGTGGCAGGTGATCTTGTTTCCGAGGTACTCCGTAAAGTGCTCCTCAAGCCCCATCCTGTCGTATGTCTTGTCCTTATTCCATTCCTCAAGGTTTATCACAAGGTCGATATTCTGCGTATTCTTGACGCTTTCAACGCCGAACAGGGACATGACGTTGATTATGCCGATGCCTCGAAGCTCTATCATATGCTTTGTGACCTCGGGAGCGCTCCCCACAAGAGTATCGTCGCTAACCTTCTTGATCTCCACGGCATCATCCGCAACAAGGCGGTGTCCGCGCTTTATAAGCTCCAAGGCGGCCTCCGATTTACCGATGCCGGATTCGCCCGTTATGAGCACACCCTCGCCGTAAACATCCACAAGAACGCCGTGGATGGTGATGCGGGGCGCAAGCTCGACCTTAAGCCATCTTATGGCCTCGGACTCAAAATTGCAGGTGCCCTTGTCGGTCGCAAGTACCGGGACTCCCATCTCGGTCGCAAGCTCCGATATCTTTTCGCTCGGCTCGATCCCCTGGCAGAAAACAAGGCATGGCGGATCGAAGCTCATAAGCTTCCTGATGACGCTTATCCTTGTGTCCTCATCGAACTGGTTCATGTAGGCATTTTCCACATTACCGATGATCTGCACACGCACATTGTCAAAGTAATCGTAGAACCCCGCAAGCTGCAGGGCGGGCCTGTTTATCTCGCTGTGAGAGATCAGGCGTTTTGATATATCGAGCTTTGGCGTACAATTCTTTAGCTCAAATTTTTCGGCAAGTATCTTTACCGAAGTCGTATAGGTTCCGGCCATACTGTCTCCTTATGATAAATGCTCGGAAACATGAGATTTTGTTTCCGAAAACAGATTATACACATTTGCATATAAAAAGTAAAGAGTCTGAAAGTCCCGGGTCTTATGCCCCACTGTTTCCGATGAAAGTCCCGTCACTGTTTTCTGAAAAACTCAACAACGGCCTCGGCGGATCTGCGGTCCATGGACGGTACCGCCGCTATCTCATCCGCGGTTGCCTTCTTAAGCTCTTCAAGAGAAGCAAAATGCCTGATGAGGGCGCGCCGCCTCTTCTCTCCGATCCCTTTTATGTCGTCGAGCACAGACCTTGTCTGCTCTTTTGAGCGCAGCGACCTGTGGAACTCTATGGCAAAGCGGTGTGTCTCGTCCTGTATCCTCGTAACAAGCTTGAAACCCTCGCTCTTTGTGTCGATGGGTATCTCCCGTCCTCTGAAATAAACGCCCCTTGTGCGGTGGTTGTCGTCCTTTACCATGCCGCATATCGGTATGTCGAGTCCAAGTGCCTCCGCAACCTGTTCCGCAGACGATACCTGGCCTCTTCCGCCGTCCATGAGTATAAGGTCCGGGAAAATGCCGAAGCTGCTGCCCGGCTCTTCTATGCCGTGCTTAAAGCGTCTCTCGAGCACCTCTCTTAAGGATTCGTAATCGTTCGGCCCCTGGACCGTCTTTATCTTAAATTTCCTGTAATCCGACCGCTTCGGCTTTCCGTCCTCGAAAACCACCATTGAGCCGACTGAATTAAAGCCGCTGATGTTGGAAATGTCGTAGGATTCCATGCGTCTTGCGTTTTCAAGCCCAAGCCATCCGCATATCTCCTTTACAGCACCCGTGGTCCTTGCGGCTTCACGCGAGAGCCGCTCGCTGTCCTGCGTCAGTACAAGCGCCGCGTTCTTTTCCGCAAGCTCGACTATCTTCTCTTTTGTCCCCTTCTTTGGCACGGTGAGCTTAACGCTCCCGTCGCGTCTTCCGGAAAGGAAGCCTGTGAGCAGCTCTGCTTCCGCAGGTTCCTCACAGAGCACTATCTCTCCCGGGATAAACACCGCTGCGCAGTAGTACTGTTTTATGAACTCGCAGAGTATCTCCGCTCCGGTGCCGTCGGCCCGTTCCATAAAATAATGCTCCCGGCCCGTGACCTTGCCGCCTCTTATGAAAAACACCTGTACAACGCACTTTTCGTTGTCCCTTGCATACGCGATAACATCCCTGTCCGCATCCTCGGTCTCCGTGGCCTTCTGCGTCTGGGAAAGCTTTTCCACATCAAGAAGAAGATCCCTGTACCCTGCAGCCTTTTCAAATTCAAGCTCCGCCGAAGCCTGCTTCATCTTCTCCTTAAGTTCCCGTTTGAGCTGCTCCCTGTTGCCGTTCAGGAAGGAAATAAGGCTGTTTACGGCCTCTCTGTACTCTTCCTCGCTCACATACCCCTGACACGGCGCGTTGCATTGCCCTATGTGATAATAAAGGCACGGCCTGTTGTCCGGGCCCGCCGGTTTTGGAAGCGCCTTGCTGCAGGAACGTATCTTGTAGAGCTTTCTTAGGAGCTCTAAGATATTCTTCATGGCGGTAACATTCGGGAAAGGCCCGAAATACTTCGCTTTGTCGTGCCGTCTCGAATGTACGCAGGTCACACGGGGATAAGGCTCGTCAAGTGTTATCCGGATGTACGGATACCCCTTGTCGTCCATCAGCATGGTATTGTAATGGGGCCTGTATTCCTTTATCAGGTTGCATTCGAGCACAAGCGCCTCTGTCTCGGAATCCACCACGATATACTCAAACCACGCGATCTTCGTGACCATTATGTCGATCTTGTAGGAATGTTTTTTCCCCATAGTAAAATACTGACGAACACGGTTCCTCAGTATTTTAGCCTTGCCTACATATATCACGGCGTCATTCTCATCATGCATGAGATAGACGCCGGGTTTCATCGGCAGTTTATTCAGTTCTTCTTCAAGATCAAATTCCATCCTGATCTTCCGTCTGCACAGGCTTTGCCTCTGCTTCTTCGTCCGAAGCCTTTTGCTCCGCCATATCGCTTGCGGTGTCTGCCTTTGCTTCGTTCTGTGCTGTCTTTTCTGCTTCAGGGATCACGGCATTGCCGTTTCCGGCGGTTTCTCCGGGCGTCTCCTGCTTCTTCTCTTCAAAGCCGGGTCTCAGTTCCTTGATGATATCCATGAACTGTTTACCGGTTATGGTCTCCTTCTCCATAAGGAATCCGCCGGCCTTTTCAAGTATATCCCTGTTCTCGGAGATGATCTTCTTAGCCGTCTCGTAGCATTCACCGATGAGCTTTTTGATCTCGTCGTCTATGCTCGCGGAGGTGCTCTCGGCGCAGGTCCTTACAGCCCTGCCGTCAAGATACTTGCTCTGTACGTCTTCATACTGTACAAAGCCCAGTTTATCGGACATTCCGAAACGCGCTATCATGTTCCTTGCGATATTCGTTGCCTTTTCTATATCGCTTGACGCACCCGTCGTTACAGAGTCAAAGAACAGCTCTTCGGCGGCACGTCCCGCGCAAAGCGAAGTTATCTGCGTGATCAGCTCGTCCTTGGACTGCAGGTATTTCTCTTCTTCGGGCACCTGCATAACATAGCCCAAAGATCCCATGGTCCTTGGCACGATCGTGATCTTCTGGACCGGTTCTGCCTTCTTCTGGAGGGCCGTAACAAGCGCATGACCGCACTCGTGGTAAGCGACTATCTTCTTTTCCTCGGCGCCGAGTATCCTGTCCTTCTTCTCCTTGCCGGCAAATACCGTCTCCACGGATTCGAGAAGGTCGGCCTGTCCTACGGATGAACGCCCTTCCTTTGCCGCAAGGATCGCAGCTTCGTTTATTATGTTTGCAAGATCCGAACCCACGGCACCTGCTGTTGCAAGAGCTATTTCCTCAAGGTTTACGGTCTCGTTGATGCATACGTTCTTGATATGTACCCTTAAGGTCTCGATACGTCCCTTAAGATCGGGCTTGTCAACAATAACGCGGCGGTCAAAACGGCCGGGACGCAGCAGCGCCTTGTCAAGCACTTCGGGTCTGTTTGTTGCGGCGAGGATTATAACTCCCTTTGCGGGATCGAAGCCGTCCATCTCGGCAAGCAGCGCGTTAAGGGTCTGCTCGCGCTCATCATTCGAACCGCCGTACGCGGTATCACGGCTCTTACCGATGGCATCGACCTCGTCTATGAACACGATACAAGGGGCCATCTGCGTAGCCTGCTTGAAGAGGTCGCGGACGCGGGATGCGCCGACACCTACAAACATCTCAACAAAGTCGGAACCGGAGAGCGAGAAGAAAGGCACCTTTGCTTCGCCTGCCACAGCCTTTGCAAGAAGGGTCTTACCTGTTCCCGGAGGGCCTACAAGCAGTGCACCCTTAGGGAGCTTAGCGCCGATCTTTACGTATTTCTCGGGGTTATGCAGGAAATCCACAAGTTCCTTCACGGATTCCTTTGCTTCATCCTGTCCCGCAACATCCTTGAACGTAACGCCGGTCTCTTTTTCAACGTACATCTTGGCATTGCTCTTGCCAACGCCCATCAGTCCGCCGCCCGGGTTGTTCTTCATGATCATCCTGAAGACAAGCCACATAACGATATAGATCATGGCGAAGGGAAGGATCCAGTTCACGAGGATCTGGACAAACACAGATGTCGTCTGCTGTGTCTTTGCGCCATAGGTAACGTGGTGCGCCTCGAGGATCTCGTAGATGCTCGGATCGTCCTCAAGAAGCCCTGTGTAGTAGGTTATCTCCTTCTGGCGTTTCTCGGTGATGTAGATACGGCCTGTGCTGTAATCGAACATTACCGAGTCCACGCTGTCCTGCACGACCTTCTGCTTGAAGGCGTCATAGGTTATCTCCTGGTTCCTGGCGCGGTTCACCATCTGGCTCATATACGAGAAAAGCACGTAGAATATGCATACCACGACCAGCGTGAAGAACCACATGGGCGGTGTTTTGCCCTTGCCGGGTTCTTGGGGGTTGTTTCTGTTGTTGTAATCGTTATCCATTTGGTATTTCCTTTATTTCCGCGGAATCCCGTACCTTCCGGTATCCGCTTATTGCATTGTCCGTTTGGGGCTTAAAATCCCGCTGTTTCCGGTAGAGCCGCCTGGGCTTAAAGCCCCGTTATCTCCGGCAGTGTCGTTTGGTGTCTGTTCCGTTATTTCTGGTAGAGCAGCTTTGTAGGGAACTTCGGCTCGCAGGTCAGGTTCATGCCGAGCTTGCGGAATATGTCCACATCCACCTGCGAAAGGATCACATCCGAATGTACCTCGCAGCCGCGGAGCTTCGGAAGCTGGTCGAGAGCAAGCTTTGCGGTGTCATTTGTTGCCGCGCAGATAGAAAGCGCGATCAGGACTTCGTTTGTATGGAGTCTCGGGTTCTGGTTGCCGAGCTGGTCCACCTTCAAATGCTGGAGCGGCTCGATAACGACAGGTGAAAGCAGGTTGATGCTGTCGTTAATGTTGGCAAGCGACTTCAGGGCGTTTAAGAGCATTGCGGCGCAGGCTCCGAAGAGGCTCGACTGTTTTCCTGTGATGATGGTGCCGTCGGGAAGCTCGAGCGCAGCTGCGTTGGTCCCTGTGATCTCAGCCTTCTTTAAGGCTGCGGTCACAACCGTGCGCATATCCGGCGTAAGATTTGCCTGCCGCATGATGAATTCGATCTTTCTTACCGCTTCGGGTGTTGCAAAGCCCTTCTTCTCATCGCACAGGGTCGTGTAGTATCTTCTGATTATCTCATCATTTGCAGCCTTTGTCACCGCTTCGTCGTCAAAGATACAGTAGCCTGCCATATTTACGCCCATATCTGTAGGCGACTTGTACGGAGACTCGCCGCTTATTGATTCGAATATCGACCTTAGTACGGGGAATATCTCCACATCCCTGTTGTAATTGACCGTTGTTTCTTTATATGCTTCAAGATGGAACGGATCGATCATGTTGACATCATCAAGATCTGCCGTTGCAGCCTCATAAGCAAGGTTTACGGAGTGTTTTAAGGGCAGGTTCCAGATGGGGAAGGTCTCGAATTTTGCGTATCCCGCCTTGATCCCGCGCCTGTTTTCATGGTAGAGCTGAGAAAGGCACACCGCCATCTTGCCGCTTCCGGGTCCCGGAGCAGTCACAACGACAAGCCTCCTGGTCGTCTCGACGTAATCGTTCTTTCCGTAGCCTTCCTCGCTCACGATCCTCTGTATGTCAGACGGATACCCTTCTATAGGATAATGCCTGTAAACTTTGACACCGAGTGTTTCAAGGCGTGTCTGGAAGTTTGCTGCCGCTGCCTGGTTTGTAAAGCGGGTAAGCACGACGCTTCCGACATAGAGCCCCTTTCCGCGGAAAGCGTCTATAAGCCTTAAGACATCCGCGTCATAGGTGATCCCGAGATCGCCCCTGCGTTTGTTCTTCTCGATATCAGCAGCATTTATTACGATAACTATCTCTGCGTCATCCTTAAGCTTTAACAGCATGTTCACTTTACTGTCCGGAGCAAAGCCCGGAAGCACGCGCGATGCGTGGTAATCATCGAACAGCTTGCCGCCGAATTCAAGGTAAAGCTTGCCGCCGAACTGGTTTATCCTCTTCCTGATGTGTTCGGACTGCATCTCAAGATACTTGGCATTATCAAATCCTGTCTTTTTCACGATTCACTCCTTTATGTCCCGGTACGGCGCCTTGAGCAGGCATTCCTGTCCCGCGAAAGCGCTGCCGGATCTTTATTTTGAATTTCTGTCGATTCCGGCTTTTGCGCGTTCTCCGCCGTATTCAAGCGAAAGGACTGGCTTTGTTTCATATACCGCATTTGTAAACCAGAGCAGCGCTTCTTCACTGTTCCCGAGCTTTTCGTAATGCTCCCCGAGCATACAGCATATCTCCGAAGGCGGGTTCGGGAGCACAAAGACCTTAAGCACCACGGCAAAGAAAGCATCGGTGTCCTCCGCAAGCTGTGCCGCTTTTGCAAGCACGCAGAAGACATCCATAAGCTCTTCGTTCGAGATGTCCGGATCATCCGCAAGACGTGAGAAGAACGGCCTTGCAGCAGCAAAATCCTGTTCTTTTCCGGAAACGAACAGCTCTCTTGCGTACATTCCCCTAAGGTGCTTCGAAAGAGGCACATTGCCCGCGACAAGCTTTCCGAATATTTCGAAATCCCTTGTGCCGTGAGGCTTTTCGGGCTTGTGTATCACCTCTATCTCCGAGTCGTAGATGACCGGGTCAAGCCTTACTGTTTCATGGATCGGGTCTGTCCACCTGAAGGTCCTTACACGCCTGTAAAGCTTCGGGCGAAGCTCCCTGTCGTAATTATAGGTCGTGTTGTGCTCAAGCTGGTTGCAGTACCAGAACTGGACTATCTCGACATCCTCGCCGTCAAGTGCGTTCTTCAGTGCCTTGAACTTCCGGATGTTTTCAAGGTCAATGACTTCATCCGCGTCGGCGGAGTAGATATAGTCGCAGGTTGCTTTGGAAAATGCGAAGTTCCTTGCAGCCGCAAAATCATCGATCCACTCGAAATCAAAGATCTTGTCGGTGTACCGGGCTGCGATCTCCTTTGTCCTGTCCGTCGAGCCCGTATCCACGATGCATATCTCGTCGGCCACGGCCCTTAGCGAGTCGAGGCACCTTGCAAGCACGGTCTCTTCGTTTTTCACGATCATACATACACTTACGGTAGCCATTTTTGATCCCCCATAAAATATCATCTAAATGTGAAAAAACAATGACTCTGATACAACACTCTATGATAAGATAATTTGCTCTTGCAGTCAAGAGGAGAATGCGCAGGGCTGTAGTTGGTATCTGCCAAAGGATGAAAGGGCAGGTCACTTGCAGTCAAGAAGAGAATGCGCAGGGCTGTAGTTGATATCTGCCAAAAGATGAAAGGACAGGTCACTTGCAGTCAAGAGGAGAATGCGCAGGGCTGTAGTCGGTATCTGCCAAAGGATGAAAGGACAGGTCACCTGCAGTCAAGAAGAGAATGCGCAGGGCTGTAGAGGTGTCAAAGACAAAGGACGCCGGTGGCTGTAGATGATTTACAGCATAAAACAGATGACTTTTTCCTGCTGATGGAGTAAAATATATGTAAATTTCTTTGTTGCGTTTGATATCATTGCGGCCAAAAGGCCCGGTTTGGAGACAATATGCTGGATAATCTCATTTTTTCCGTCAACACGGTGCTTCCGCTCCTCCTTATGATGCTGGTGGGGCTTCTTTGCAGAAGGCTTGGGATGTTTGACGACAGATTTGTTTCAAAAGGCAACAACCTTGTCTTTCGCGTCTTCCTGCCCGTGATGATATGCCGGAACCTCATCAACGCAAGCGCCGTGGATTCCTCCGCAGTCAAAGTGTTCCTCTATGTCGTCATTTCGGTGACCGTGCTTTTTCTTGCGCTTTTTCTCGTTATCCCCTTTATAGAAAAGGATGACCGCAAGCGCGGTGTCATGATACAGGCCATAGGCCGCAGCAACTATGCTCTTTTTGGCATTCCCCTTGTAACACTGCTCTTTCCGGGTCAGGATGTGAGCATCGCGTCTATCCTTGTTCTTGCCACGGTCCCTCTTTTCAATATATATTCGACCATAGCCCTGCAGGTCTACAACCTTCCGGAGCATCTGCGTGAAAAGCAGGACGGTGAAGCCGAAAAGAAGCGGAAGAAGCAGGCTGCGCTGCACATACTCAAGGGGATTGTCCTGAATCCGCTCATCATAGCTTCCGTTTTGGGTTTCCTGCTCTTTAAGCTTCAGATCAGGTTCCCTGCCCCGATAAACACAACCCTTTCAAACCTGTCGGGAGTTGCAACGCCGCTTGCGCTCTTCCTTCTCGGCGGTTCCTTTGAATTTTCGAAGATTCACGGCAACTTAAAGCAGCTGATCATCTGTGTTGCCGGCAAGCTTATTATAAGCCCTCTGATCTTCGTGACCCTTGCCGCTGTCCTCGGGCTTCGCGGGCCTGCGCTCGGCGCGATCCTCATCACGTTTGCTTCTCCCGCTGCCGCAAGCTCCTTCCCAATGGCCCAGCAAATGGGCGGCGATGCAGAGCTTGCAGCCGAACACATAGTATTCTCCTCCGCTTTCTCCGTCCTCACCGTGTTCCTGTTTATCTTCGTATTAAAGAACCTGGCCCTGATCTGAACGAATCAGTGGGGTCGTTGCTTGGTGACTCACTCGGTAACTGTTTCGAAGACACATCCCGTCTGTTTTGGGATACCCCTTACACTACGGCTCGTTTTCTACTCGTTACAGGTCGCTTTTTTGCGGGCTCCCGCGCTCTCAGGGCATAGCCCTCGTCCGCTTCGCGGAACGCGCGTCGCATCCGCGGCGAACCCGCACCTCCTTGCGAAAGCCTCGCTCGTGGCCGTGCTGCTGGGCATACCGGAACAGACAGCATGAATTACTGTGTGAGTCAGCGAGGGCATTTCCCATTGACTCATTTTCGGTGGCTCACCCGGTGACCTGGGCGGGATCCCATACCTTCAGGCATTATAAAACGAAAAAGCATACTGTCCTTTTTGAATAACATCAAAAATAGCAGTATGCTTTATTATTTCCCGTCTTTTCACGTCGTTCAGACAGGATAAATGCGTCCGGCTTTTTATATCGTTCAGGCGGGTAAATGCGTCCGCCTTCAGAGCGCTATCACTTCTGCTCCGAGATATTCCGCTTCTGCGATATCGTGGGTAACAAAGATCACAAGCCTGTCGCTTGCCGTTTCTTTTATCACATCCATAATGCTCTGCTTGCGCTCTTCATCTATCGAGGCAAAGGGCTCGTCCATGAGCAACAGGTCGTAGTCCGCGGCAAGTGCCCTGGCTATCGCCACGCGTCTTTTCATGCCGCCCGAAAGCTTGCCAAGCTTCGATCCGGTTTCGTTGCCTAGTCCGAGCTTTTGCAGCAGATCAACCGCCTTTTCCCTGTCCCTGCAAACAAACATCACGTTTTCAAGCACGTTAAGACTTGGGATCAGCCTGTCCTCCTGGAAAACATAGGACATTCTGCCGTCTGCCTCCCTGCTTCCCTTAAAATCCCGGTCAAGACCGGCAATTATATTAAGGAGCGTCGTCTTGCCCCTGCCGGATTCACCGGTAACTGCATATATGCCTTTATCCGGTAAAGAGAGCACAAAGTCCTTAAAGATCAGCTTTTCGCCGAACCTTTTTTCTTTGATGTCAACCTTTAGCATGCCTCTAGCCTCTCTTTCCTTCGTATTTCGAGATAATATGGGAAACAAGCGCTTCTATGAGCATGCTTATCACGATAATCGTAACGGTCCAGGCAAAAAGCTCGTCGGTAAGAAGATATGTCTTCGAATTCTGCAGATTCAGGCCTATCGAACGTTTCGTATAACACAGGACTTCTGCGGCAACTCCGGCCTTCCATGCAAGTCCGAGGCAGGTTTTCAGCCCCGAAAAGAAGTACGGCGCTACCTGGGGAGCATAGATCTTTGTTATAACCGTCCATTTCTCGACCCTGAAAAATCGCGCCATTTCAAGCAGTTTTGCATCTGTTTTCAATATCCCCGTCTTTATGTTTCCAAAAATAACGGGCAGTACCATCAGCAGCGATATAAGGATCGGTATATAGGCTTTGTCCATGAGGACAAGCGCAAGTATGATAAACGAGGCTACAGGCGTTGCGCGCACCACGGAAAGCGCAGGAGAGATAAACTCATCAGCTGGCGCAAACGATGCGCAGAGCACCCCGAAGAGAAGTCCGAGCAGTGCTCCCGCAAGGAGTCCCGCAAAGATTCTCAGTACCGAAAAGCTGATCGCGGTGTAAAACTCACCGGTACAGGCAAGTGAAAAAAGCTTTGCGGCAACGGCCGCAGGTGTCGGCAGAACAACCTCTTTGTTCACGATAACGGCCGCAAAAAACCAAAGCCCTACCCAGATGAGCAGGACCAGAAGTTTACGTAAGAACCTTTTTGTTACTGAGTCAGACCTTTTTCCTCTGTTGTTCTCCATACCGCTTTTTCAGGGGCAAATCCCTTGTTTTCACTTTTTGCCCCAAGGCTTTTCTTTCCTAAAACTCAAGTCTCAGGGGCAAATCCCTTGTTTTCACTTTTTGCCCCCTGGCTTTTCTAACCTAAAACTCAAGCCGTAGGGGCAAATCTCTTGTTTTTGCCTTTTTGCCCTCCTGACCTTCCTTTCCTAAAACTCAAGTCTCAGGGGCAAATCTCTTGTTTTCACCTTTTTGCCCACTGGCTTTACTTTCCTAAAACTCAAGTCTCAGGGGCAAATCTCTTGTTTTCGCCTTTTTGCCCTCCTGACCTTCCTTTCCTAAAACTCAAGTCTCAGGGGCAAATCTCTTGTTTTTGCCTTTTTGCCCCTTGGCTTTCCTTTCCTAAAACTCTAGTCTCAGGGGCAAATCTCTTGTTTTCACCTTTTTGCCCCCTGGCTTTCCTAACCTAAAGCTCAAGCCATAGGGGCAAATCTCTTGTTTTCACCTTTTTGCCCCCTGGCTTTCCTAACCTAAAACTCAAGCCGCAGGGGCAAATCTCTTGTTTTTGCCTTTTTGCCCCTTGGCTTTCCTAACCTAAAACTCAAGCCGCAGGGGCAAATCTCTTGTTTTTGCCTTTCTGCCCCCTGGCTTTCCTAACCTAAAGCTCAAGCCGCAGGGGCAAATCTCTTGTTTTTGCCTTTTTGCCCCACCGCTTCTCATTTAAGGTGTTTGTATTGCGGGGCAGATTAGGAACTTTGTCATTTCTGCCCCGTCAACCGTGCTTTTTAGACACTTTAGCCGCTGTCGGAATAACTGTGCAGTATTATTCATAGATCAGGTAGAAGGAGTCTGCAGGGAGTTCTCCGCCTACGGATGAAGGGTCTGCTTCAAAAAGCACATTGAGCATGCCGCTTACCATTGATTTCATTTCGTTTCCTGTCGCAAGTGTGAGGTTGCAGTTCGGAATAGCCTTCTTTGCAAGAGCTGCCTTCGGGATGATGCCGACGCTTTCGCAGAGCGCTGCGGCTTCTTCGACATTGGCCTTCACAAAATCAACAGATGCCTTGTATTCCTCAAAGAACTTCTTAACAACCTCCGGATTGGCGTCCGCAAATTCCTTATTAACGATGATAACACCCTGGCAGAGCTCCGTGTCCGAAACCTTCTTCCACTCGGCTGTAAGATCGAGGGCGATGCGAAGATCCTTGTTTCCAATCATTGCGCTTGTCACATTGGGTTCAGGGAGCATTCCGAGCTTCACGTCACCTGAAGACATCTTTGTCGCAAGCTCCGCATGCTGTGCTATGTATTCAACGGTAATATCCGATGCGGGATCGATACCGTTCTTCTTTAGGAGATATTTGAGGATATACTCGGGAGTTGCGCCCTGGCCTGTTGCATAAAGCGTCTTTCCCTTAAGGTCAGAAATGCTGTTTATGGTGCTGCCGTTCTCAAGGATGTAGAGCACGCCGAGCGTGTTCACGCCCGCAACATAGATCTTCCCGCCCGTTTTCTTGAAAAGAACGGATGCAAGGTTTACCGGGACTGCGGCAATATCAAAAGAACCCTGGATCACCTTGGCTGCGATCTGATCCGGTGCCGATGCGATGTCAAATGTATATTTGAGCGCGGTCTTCTTGTTATTGTTATCGTCCATGAGCTTAGTCATGCCGATGCCCGTAGGGCCTGCAAGAGTATATACTGCGATCTCCCTGTCAAAGGTCACGGGAGTCTTCGGACTGTCCGTAGGTGTAGGAGTTGCGGGCGTTGCCGTTGATGTGGGGTCTTTCTTTCCGCAGGCTGCAAAAGACAGGACCAATACCGCGCAAAGCACTATTGCTGTTATTTTTCTGATGTTTTTCATATTCGTTCTCCTTTTTTATGCATTCCGCCAAAACACTATATATGCCTTCCGTATGTTTTCCCGGGCATACGGCATTCTGCTCAGCCTTCCGCAAGCTTCTCCCGCGACAATACCACGATGCCTCTTCCTTCTTTGCGGACCGCGCCTTCGGCCGCAAGCGCATCAAGCGTCCTGTAAAGCGACGCCCTTCCGACGTTTAAGAATCCCGAAAGTTTCGACATATTAACGGTCACCGCGGGGTTTTCATCCGAGGTTGCGTCAAGCAGATATCCCGCAAGCCTCTTCCTTACGCTTTCCGCGGTAAAATACGCCATACGCCTATTCAAGAACCGGATCCTGTCGGTAAGGAAGCGTATGTAGCTGTCAGCAAAACAGCCGTCATCTGCGATCAGCCTCTTTACATCCTGTTCGCAAAGGACAAAGACCTTCGATGGCTTAAAAGCTTTGACCAGTGTCCGAAGCTCTGCCGTTTTCCCGCCAAAAAACCCGGAAAACCCAACGTCAGGATTTCCGGCGGCGGACGTTCTGAGCTCTGCCGTTTTCCCACCGAAAAGCCCCGTCACGCCCGTAACGCTGCCCTTTTCAAGAAGGTTCAGGGTGACATTGTTGCTTGAAACAAGAAGCACGCCGGAAAGCACAACAAAAAGCTTTCCGCCCGTAACATCCAATATCTCGCCCTTCTTAAGCACCAGAACACTTCCGTTCCGTGCCGCCTCATCGGCAGCTGCGCCGCAGCCATTGAACAGTTTTGAGTTTTTCAGGACATCTCGGATCTTTCCGAGTGTTTTTTCGCTGACTGTGTCCACTGTTTTGCCTCGATTTTTGTCTCGTATGATACACTTTTCTGCCATATGATACTCCTGTTAAAATATTTTGTCAACATCTATTTAAAAGGCTTGCAATCTTGAGGGAATTTTGATACAATCTTAACGATTATAGGATAAGATTATGCTCCGTTACTATGCGTTCAGGTAATCCCTGCCCCCAACGGAATCTCTGTCTTATCAAACAAAATCCATTCAAAGGAGGGGCTGATATGTCCCATTTAAGCGAAGCTGCCGTTGCTCAGATCAACGAGATCTGCAGCCGGTACGAAAATGAACCTACGCCGCTTATGATGATCCTTTCCGACATTCAAAAGGAATATGGCTATATTCCGCTTGAAGTTCAGGAGCTGGTTTCCGACAAGACAGGCATTTCCGTTGCGGAGATCTACGGCGTTGTAACGTTCTACTCCTTCTTCTCCCTCAAACCGAAGGGAAAATATGTTGTAGGCTGCTGCCTCGGTACTGCTTGTTACGTAAAAGGCGCGCAGAATGTCATCGACAAGTTTTCCGAACTTCTCGGCATCAAACCCGGTGAAACATCGGACGACGGACTTTTCACACTTGACGCTCTCCGCTGCATCGGCGCCTGCGGTATCGCACCCGCTGTTTCGATCAACGGTCAGGTTTACCCCAAGCTCAGTGTTTCCGACGTTCCCGGCATCGTTGAAAAGTACAGGAAAGGGGAGGTATAACGATGGAAAAGATTACATCATTCGAACAGCTTGAAAATGCTTCTTCATCCTGCACCAAATGCCTTGAAGACAAGCTCAAAGGATTCGAAGGCAAGAGAGCCATCGTTCTTTGCGGCGGTACAGGCTGTATCTCATCACACTCCACCGAGATCATGGAGGAGTTCAAAAAACAGCTTGCAGAAAAAGGCCTTGCAGACCAGATCTCCGTTAACCAGGTCGGCTGCTTCGGCTTCTGCTCACAGGGTCCTTTCGTTAAGATCTACCCTGAAGATACTCTTTACAGACTTGTAAAGATCGAAGACGTTTCCGAGATCGTTGAAAAAGACATCATCGGAAAGACCGTTGTAGACCGTCTCCTTTATGTAGATCCCGCAACCGGCGAAAAGGTTGCAAAGCAGGAAGACATCAATTTCTACAAGAAGCAGCGTCGTATCGCTCTTCACGCATGCGGTCAGATCAATCCCGAAGATATCCACGAAGCACTCGGCGCAGGCGCATTCCAGGGTCTTGCAAAAGCCCTTAAAATGACACGTCAGGAAGTTGCCCAGGAAGTACTTGACGCAGGTCTCCGCGGCCGCGGCGGCGCAGGCTTCCCTACAGGCCGTAAGTGGATGTTCGCCATCAACGGCGACGGTGACAAGTACGTTGTATGTAACGGTGATGAGGGTGACCCCGGTGCATTCATGGACCGTTCCATCCTCGAAGGTAACCCCCTTGCGGTTATCGAAGGCATGATGATCGCAGGCTACTGCATCGGTGCCCAGAACGGTTATTTCTACGTTCGTGCCGAGTACCCGATCGCTGTTAACCGTCTTAAGATCGCCATCAAGCAGGCTGAAGAGCTCGGACTCATCGGTGACAACATCATGGGTACGGACTTCTGCTTCAGAGTACATATCCGTCTCGGCGCAGGCGCATTCGTTTGCGGTGAAGAGACAGCGCTCCTTAACTCGATCCAGGGCCAGCGCGGTATGCCCCGTCCCCGTCCTCCGTTCCCTGCGGTAAAGCGTCTCTGGGACAGGCCTACTGTCGTTAACAACGTAGAGACACTTGCATGCGTTCCTTACATCCTCCGCGAAGGCGCAAAGAAATTTGCCGAATGCGGTACAGAGAAGTCCAAAGGAACAAAGGTATTCGCTCTCGGCGGTAAGGTAAACAACGTAGGTCTTGTTGAAGTTCCCATGGGTACAACTCTCCGCGAGCTCATCTACGACATCGGCGGCGGTATCCCGAACGGCAAGAAGTTCAAGGCTATCCAGACAGGCGGCCCTTCAGGCGGATGTCTTACAGAGAAAGACCTTGATGCGGAGATAGATTTCGATAACCTTGTTGCACGCGGCTCCATGATGGGTTCCGGCGGTGCCATCGTTATGGATGAAGACAACTGTATGGTCGACGTAGCGAAGTTCTATATGGAATTCATCTGCGACGAATCCTGCGGTAAGTGCTCACCGTGCCGTATCGGTACAAGGCGTATGCTCGAGCTCTTAACAAAGATCACGGACGGTAAGGCTACCATGAAGGATCTTAACGAACTCGAAGAAATCAGCGCCACCATCAAAGCCGGTTCACTCTGCGCACTCGGCCAGACAGCCGCTAACCCTGTTCTTTCAACACTCACTCACTTCAGAGATGAATATATTGCGCATATCGTTGATAAGAAGTGTCCTTCAAAGGTATGTAAGAACCTCATGCAGTACAAGATCAACAAAGACACATGTATCGGCTGCGGTCTCTGTGCAAAACAGTGTCCTGTCAGCGCGATCAGCAGAACTGATTACACACCCGAAGGTCACAAGCTTGCTTCAATGCAGATCGATCCCGAGAAGTGCGTAAAGTGCGGTCTCTGTATGGCATCCTGTAAGTTCAAAGCAATCAGCAAAGAATAAGGGGGAATCCGAAAATGGCTAAAGTAAATATCAAAATTGAAGGCATTCCCTATCAGGTAGAGGAAGGCTTGACAATACTCGAAGCCGCAAAGCTCTGCGGTTACAATATTCCTTCTCTGTGCGCATACAACCACGGAGAATGCTCACGCGGCTCGTGCCGTGTCTGCCTCGTTGAAGTAAAGGGTGCAAGAGGCCTTGTTGCTTCCTGCGTTTACCCTGTAAACGAAGGCATGGAGATCACGATCTCCTCTCCCGCAGCAGTGGCAGCACGCCGCGCTTCGGTAGAGCTCCTGCTCTCCAACCACTCAAAGGACTGCCAGCAGTGCGATAAGAACGAATACTGCGAGCTTCTCTACGCAGCAAAGGTTACCGGCGCACGCGACGGCATGTTCGAAGGCGTAAAGACACCTGCAACCATCGACCAGATCACACCTTCCATCGTTCGCGACACTTCAAAGTGCATACTTTGCGGCCGTTGCATCGAGCGCTGCAAGAGCGCACACGGAAAGTCGGTTCTCGGCTTCGAGAAGCGCGGTTTCAACACCATCGTAGGTCCTGCAGAAAACAGATCCTTCGCAGATTCACCCTGTATCCTCTGCGGTCAGTGTACAACAGTCTGCCCTACCGGCGCTCTTATGGAGAAATCCGAGATCGATGCGGTTGACGCAGCCTTCAAGGCCGGCAAGTACGTTGTTGTTCAGACAGCTCCCGCTGTACGCGCAGCACTCGGTGAAGAGTTCGGCATGAAGATCGGTACACCCGTTACCGGCAAGATGGTCGCAGCCCTCAAGAGACTTGGTTTCAAGAAAGTTTATGATACAAACTACGCAGCAGACCTTACCATCATGGAAGAGGCTACAGAACTCCTTGGCAGGATCAAGAACAACGGTGTTCTCCCGATGATCACCTCCTGCTCACCCGGATGGATCAACTATGCTGAGATGAACTACGGAGATCTTCTTCCCCACCTTTCATCCTGCAAGTCTCCTCACGAGATGTTCGGCGCTATCTTAAAGTCCTACTACTGCGAGAAGAACGGCATCGATCCCAAGGATATGTTCGTTGTTTCCATCATGCCCTGTACCGCAAAGAAGTTCGAAAAAGACCGCGAGCAGCTTCAGCATGACGGCATCAAGGATGTTGACGCGGTTCTCACAACAAGAGAGCTCGGAAAACTCATCAAGCGTTCCGGTATCAACTGGAATATGCTTCCCGATGAGGAATTTGACAATGATATCGTTGGCGATTACTCAGGTGCGGGCGTAATATTTGGTGTTACCGGCGGTGTTATGGAGGCAGCACTTCGTACCGCTTACCATGCACTTACCGGCAAGGAGCACGAGCTTATCAAATTCGAGCAGGTTCGCGGCTTCGACGGCATCAAAGAGGCTTCGCTTGACATCAACGGAACAACAGTCAATGTTGCTGTTGCACACGGCATGAAGAACGCAAAGGTTCTCCTTGACGATATCCGCGCAGGCAAGAGCAAATACCACTTCATCGAGATCATGGGATGCCCCGGCGGCTGCATCAACGGCGGCGGACAGCCTTATGTTAAACCTCAGTTCCTTCCGAACGAGGATCCCGATATCCTTGACACCTACAAGGCTAAGAGAGCGGCAGCTCTTTACTCCGAGGATGAGAGACAGGCAGTTCGCCAGTCCCACAACAATCCTCAGATGAAGAAGCTTTATGATGAATTCCTTGGTGAGCCCAACTCACACAAGGCACATGAGCTGCTTCATACAAGCTACAAGGCAAGGGAAGCATTCAAATAAAATCCAAAGGATTTTATTTGAATTCAACTCTTCGCTGTAGCGAAGAGTTGCAACCGAAGGAAAAAAGACCAAGCACAAAATGCTTGGTCTTTTCTTCGCTGTAGCGAAGAGTTGCGTCCGAAGGTAAAAACACCCAAGCATTTGCTTGGGTGTTTTGTTTTCCGGCTTTTCGCTATAGCGAAGATGTTCGTTTTGACTCTGTATATAATTTATTTTCATATTTAAGCCATTGACAACCCCATTACAATATAATAATATATTTTTAGTATAGTGGTTCTCAATTCTCAGATGAAATTTGAATTCATAGATTTTCAGGCAGTTGCTGCTGGTTTTTACACAATTAAAATCCGACAATGCTCTGCAAAAAAGCAACGCTTCCAGACTTTTGCTCATATACATACTTTATAGAATAATCATTGGAGGCCTATCATGAGACACTATTTATTTGTTGTTATATTCTTTACACTCATTACTCTTTTAACCGGCTGTTCCAATATCAAATACCGCTTTGAAACATACGAAAATGTCAACTACCTTAACTCCCTTTATCCCGGCAAAGCATGGGTTTTACATACAAAAACGGAGGCAGACACTTTTTCTGACGATAACAATATAGCAGAAATATCCGGGGATCTGTTGCAGAAGCTTTCTTCCTATGACAACGATTTTTTCACAGATAATATGCTTATAGTCGTATATCACGCAGAACCCACGAGTTCCTCCAAACTGTCCGTAAAAGGAGTCGAATTCCGGGGAAATACGGCAAACGTTTCAATTAAGAGCAAATCTCCGAAATTCGTTGACTGGATGATAAAGTGTTATGCCTTTCTGTTTGAGGTACCTCAGGATAACAGTATTACCGATGCCGCATATGAAGTCAAATAAATAAAGGCTCAACCGCATTTGGTTGAGCCCTTGTTTCTTTCGTTCATTTCCCCGGATTTTCGAGTACTCCCATGAAAACCGGGACATTTGTTGCCGTATCTATTATCATGTATACAAAAGGCCTGTCGAGTTCAAGTGTCATCGGCATGCTCTTTGTCCTGCCCGTAACACGCGTTGCGGCTGCCGCCTTTGTTCCTTTTTCGTCAACGGAGATAAATGTTTTCTGGTGTACTTCAGCGATATAAATATCACCGGCAGAATGCGTTCCGATCCCGGTAAGGTCGGCTCCCGAAGGATCAAAGGCCTGCCGGATGCCCAAGGATTTGAGCACCTCTATCAAATGCAGGTCATCCTCCGTTTCGAACTTCGGAAGAGAAACATTGACCTCGATACTCTTCTTTCCCGAAAGGATCTGCGTCAGCTTTGCACCGTCAAGCGTCTTTAAGAACTCTTCCATCGTCACTTCGCCGTTCGGAAGCAAAGCCGCAAAAGCGTACTTTCCGCCCTTGTACGGCTTTATAAAGCCTGTCATCATATCGTTTGAAAGATATGAATTCTCTTTCGATGTCATAAACACTGCGTTTATCTTTGTTCCGTCTGAAGCGGTAAAAGTGCCGTCACTTACATTTTCCTTTGAGTATTTGTTTTCCCATTCGCCAGCAAACGCCAGGGCGTTTATCAGATGTATCACATCCAGCGGGTGAATGTCCGAATATTCCATAAGCTTCGGGATCATCCCGGAGGTCTTCGTATTTACCCAATTGTTTATGTCATCAACCGCAGCGGTATCGCTTAGCGGCGCTTTATATATGTCCGCGCCGTAATAATCCGCGTTTTTCTGCAGAAAATCGCCGTTCACATTGAAAGCCGGGCTGTCGGTAAACCAGATTGAATTTGCAAGCGCCAGGGTATTGTCGTTTTTCAGGCTTTCCATCATTGCGCCGATATACCCTGCAAGCTCCTCGGCGCCCATTCCGAGCGTTTTTTCCATCTCGGCGAGTGTTTCACCCTTCGCGCCCTCCATGGTCATTCCGAGGGCTGCAGTGAGCGAGAGAGGCGAAACGAGAGTATTCCCGCCGTCGTAGCATTCTTTTAGAAGCTTTACAGCAAAATTCGCAGCTTTACCCGCTTCCGTCGCATTTACCGCCTTTGTCTCATGATTCTTCGCAACCACGCCCGCCATAAGATCCACGGCTACTTTTCCCGTAAATACCGCGGGAGTTTTTGAACCGCAGGCCACAAGCGAAAAGGCAAGGCAAAAGCTCAAAAGCAGCGCAGTTATCCTCTTTTGGAATCTTTTTGTTCTGTCATACATAACGATAACCTCTCATTACGGCATTTGTTTTCCTCCCTATTGACATTCGTCAGACAAAGCGCTAAAATCAATACTGCCCAAACGCATTAACGATTCGGAGGTAACGCGGCACACCTGCCCTTATTGTCTGCCGCAGAACATAAAATGAAGAAAAAGATCAGGATCGGCACGATCATCATAACATCCGTTGTACTGTTGTCGCTTCTCGCGTTGTTTTTCCCGAGACGCGTCGGAAACATCATCTCTTCAAAAGGCACACCCGGGAATTTCACCATTGATGATGCTCCGTACCCCGGTATCGGCGACCAGACAGTCATTACCATGCAGCTTACAAAAGAACAGTCGGAGCAGCTCCTGGACATCCTCAGCAGATGCTATGTCCGTCCCACTCTCCGCTCGGATTCTTTCCCGCTAAGCGGCTTCTTTCCCGTGAAAACCGAGGGCGAATATCTCGGTTACACGCTTTATCCCTCGAATCTCAACGTCCCCTTCGTATATATCGCAACACGCAACAATATCACAATAAACGGCACTCATTACGTGATCTACAACCCTTCGGTCATAGATGAGATCATTCAGATGATCGACGACATCAACTGGGGTTCCTGCTGAACCGGGCTTCCGGTCCAAACAGGATTTCAGTTACATATCGCATATACTGCGGCTGCTGCAAAGCAGCCGTTTTTTTACGGCGTATACCAGATGACGGGCCTTATGCCGACAGTATCCATATCCACGCCTACGCCCTCTTTATAAATGCTTCCGTCCTGCAGAACATACATTGCGCGTTTCTGGTTGGCTCCGGGAGAACGGAGCCACCACCAGCCGTTCTTTGAAGAGATGGACGCAGGCTGCGCCTTTGCGTACTCTGTAAGATGCCCTTTTCTCCATGCCTTGTCCGTAAGAAGCTTTTCTGCTTCTTCAAGGCTTAAGATGAACACCTTGTCCTCGGTATCCTTGCCGCCGCTTGTTCCGGCATTTGTGTTGTCGGCCGTCACAATAACCGTCGTAGCGATACGGTCAAGCTCCGCTTCGGAAAAAACGGCCTCCGCAAAATAGTTGTTGAGCCATGTACGCAGAGCGCTCCCCTCCCATGTGAGGTTTCCGTACTTTCCGTATTTTCCGATATCAAGCTCCATCAGGCTTATGAGCATGAGGCTCGAGCCTTTTTTGTCGATAACGATCCATTCTATCGGCTCTTTGCCGTTTGCGGTGTTGTTATCCTGCTCGTAGGCTCCGAGAACAACCGTATCTCCAACCTTTGCGTCTTTAAGAGCAGCTGCGCCGCCCTGCCCGCCGGGCTCATTTGTGGGCGCGTTTGTCGGCTCGTTGTCGACGGGCTTTGAAGTGGGTGTAGGATCGTTCTGTCCGAAAGGATCCTTCTGTCCGAAGGGATCCTTGTTGTTGTTGCCGTCATCGGGTGTGGGTGTCGGCGAATCCGCGGAAGTAGGTTTCTTCTTTGAGCTTCCGCTGTCGCGCGGTTCGGTATCGCCGCAGGAAACGGCAAAGATCAGAACTAACAGACATAAAGCTGTGATAATTATTTTTTTCATAAACTCCTCCGTGTGCTTTTAAGCAGGCATTCAGTTATTTTCCCACTTAAGTCCCTTATTCCTTGTAAACATCCTGCTTTCTTCCATGGGCATCGGTTTTCCGAAATAGTAGCCCTGTGCCCTTATGCACCCTGCAGACTTTAGGAATTCATAGTGTTTCTCGCTCTCAACGCCCTCACAGAGCGGCGCAAGCCCCATGGCATTCGAGCCCTCAAAGATGTACTTCATGAGCATTGCGGTCCTTGGGTTATGATCGAAGCAGCGCAGGAATATCAGATCGAGCTTTATAACATCAAAATCGTAATTCGCTATGGTATTAAGCGACGAATAACCGCTCCCGAAGTCGTCAAGCCAAATCTTATATCCCAGCTCATGCATCTTTTCGCATTCGCTCTTTATATAGCTCACATTGTCGTTAAGGGCCGATTCCGTGATCTCAAGATCGATCATATTCCTCGGAACGCCGTATTTTTCGCGCGTCTCTTCAATAGCCCCGAAAATATCGCATATCTCAAAGTCAAGCCTCGAGATATTGACCGATACGGGCACAAGCGGTTCCCCTGCCGCCTCGAGCTTCTTATAATCCTCGCAAACCTTCCGGATCACGTATTTATCTACAAGATGGATAAGATGGAACTCCTCGAGCGTCTCTATGAAATCAGCCGGAGAAAGCATTCCGAATTTCGGATCTATCCAGCGCACAAGCGCCTCGTAGCCGCATATCTCGCCTGTCTTCACTCTGATCACAGGCTGGTAGAATACCTTTATATGCTCGCCTTCCACCGCCTCATCAACATGGTCCACAACGTACTGCTGGCGTCTTAACTTATCCCTTATCATTTCGTCGTAAACACAGTAATAAACGTCATGACGCCTCTTTATGCTGTTGCAGGCAAGACGCGCATGGTCGCACGCAAGCCCGAGCTCCGACATGCGGTCGTCAAAATAATAGATACCTGCTTTGAGCCTGACGCGCTTGTTAACATCATTGTTGCCGAGCATCCGCTTGTAGAGTTTTTCAACATTTGAGATGATATCCTCTTTTTCACCGATGGCACAAACAAAGAAATGATCGTCCGAAAACCTTGAGCAGACAGAGCCCCTGAAGACATCCTCGAGATTCCTTGCCATTTCCGCAAGCAGCTCATCTCCTGCCTTGAAGCCGTGCCTTTCGTTGTAAAGCTTGAAATTGGTTATATCGAAATGCAGGATCGACACCTGGTTCCTGCGCCCGTCGGGGGACAGGAGCAGCAGCTGCACCCTGTGATAGAAAAATGGCATGTTAAAGAGACCCGTAAGAGGATCCGTCTGGTGATCCACAGAGAGTATCTCGGCCTCGGCATAGGAATTCCTGTTATTGTTCAGGTATTCGTTCCTGTCCACATCCACGATAAATACGTAAAAGTACGACGTATCCTCGGAAAAATGGAGCAGATGCCCGAAATCCTCGACATAGCGCACATCCCCGTTCTTTGTTATTATGCGGTAGCGCACATAATCATGGCGCTTTTCGCTGAAAACGGTCTGCGCCTTGATCTGGTTCTCGATCTTCGGAAGGTCGTCCGGATGCACCATCCCTTTGAACGAACCGCCTATATGCTCGCAAAAATCCCTGTAATCCTCGCAGCCGTAGAGCCTTACGACATTTGGATCCGCAAAGAGCATCTTTTCATCATCATCAGCTGAATAAACAAAAAACCCGCCCGGCAGCCCTTCCGGGATAACACCGTTTTTCCTGGTCCCTGAATTGTTCATGATCGCCTCCTGTGTTGAACATGAAATGCAAAGCACCGCTGATGATCCGCAGAGGTGTTTTCGTTACCCGCAGGTCCTTGTTTTGCCGGCCGGACCTCAGATCTTCCAGTTGTTCCTTCCCGCTTCCTTAGCCCTGTAAAGAGCTGCATCGGCACGGGAAAGCGTACTTTTTGCGTCCTCGTCGGACTCATCAAAATATGCAAAGCCCATAGAAGCAGTTATCCTCACATCTTCCGGCAGTTCCGGGAGTTTTATCGCCCGGACGGAGGAAAGTATCCTGTCGCCCGCTTCAGGCTGGAATCTTGCGGGAATATTGCGGAGTATCACTATGAACTCGTCTCCGCCCCAGCGTATCACGGAGTCGTTTGAACGCGTGCTCTTCTTTACCGCTTCCGTAAAGGCCCTTAGCACCTTGTCGCCCACATCATGTCCGTAGCCGTCGTTAAACTGCTTGAAATAGTCAATATCCGCGATGAGGAGCAGCGTATCCTTATGCCCCGCTTTATAGTCCGCATATGCGTCCGCAAGCGCTTTTTCGCCAAAAAGTCTCGAGCCGGCGCCGGTGAGCGGATCCATATTAAGCTTGTTGCTGAGCTCCCTGTTCTTGGTCTCGTAGATCCCAAGATGAGCCCTTCTGTATACATAAAGAGCTATCATCAGGAAACCGATCCAGATAGTTACGGCCACGATCATGATGACGTTATGATAAATGCCGAACGTGTTCCTTGCCCTTGTCTGATAAGTATTGATGCTGTCAAGGTTCACTCCCATGCAGACTATCCAGTTAAAACGCTTGTAAAGGCAGGAGTATGTCACCTTCTCGGTAACTTCGTCCGAATCAATCTTTTTGAATGCGTAATTAAGATACACCCATCCGTTTTCCTTTACGCCGTTAAGCTCCTCCTCATAGGCCTTCATGCCCATCTCGTTGACAGTATTTGTTGACAGCGCCTGCCCTTCGGTGTCTTTTAAGTTCGGGTGTATGAGCCTTGTGGCGTAACCGTCGCCGCCGTTAAAATCAAGGACCTTGTTTACCCACATATAGGTGCCGTCGGAAAACTTCTGGTTATAGATAAAGCTGCGGAGCATCTGTTCTGCTTTATGTTCAAGCAGCATCTCCTTAGAAAAACCGCTCGGCCCCTCTGTTGTCTTGTCGATACCGTCCACATACTCGTCAATGTAGGCTATCGTGCTGTCCACCGTCTCCTGCAGCATGGTCTTTTTGAGAGTCAGCATGGATTCGTAGGTTATCCTTGCACTTATGGCGGATATGGCTTTTGAAAACATCGTGATGAAGATCACAGAGATGATGATGCCCGAAACAGCGATACGAAGCGTTTTTCTGTATTCGTTGACCATCGCGCTCTTTGCCGGCGGAAGCCAGGGAATGAGGCGGTTTACATGCTCGCAGTACCGGTCGTATTCCGCACCGAACTTCAACTTCATATATTTTTCCTCGGTCTCGCGTACAACGACCGAGAGGAATATCCAGTAGATCAGGGGAAGCACGGCAAACAGATAATTACCGTAGATCAGGAGCGCGCCAGTATTTATCAGCAGGCTCGCGGAATATATAGGATTACGCACCCATGCGTAAAGGCCGTCGGTGACAAGAGATTCCTTCTCTGCGCTCGCGAGGATGTTGGCATATATCTTTGACGACATATAGAAGATCACCAGGATCACTATGCCGCCGACAACAAATGCCGAACCTATGATGATGGAAGAAAGCCTTCCCGCCCAGTCACGTCCGAAAGAAAGCACCGGAATAAAGATACCGCATAAGATCGCTGCTGCGGTAAGTACCGTCATTATGCAGATCGACAGTATTCCGACGCCCGAAAGCGTCTTCTGCCCCTGTGTATCAAATTCGATTTCCTGCGACATAAGTAAAAGAACCTCCCGGGATTTTGTCCCGTCCGTTTTTTGCCGTGACGGCATAAAACTCCATATTTTTATGATAGTACCGCAATTTTACCGTGTCAAGATAAAAATGGGTTGCTTTTGAGACGCTTTCCGACCTTGCCCCGGATGTCGTTTCCGGGTTTTGGGGCTTTGCCCCGAAATCATTGAAAATTTCGCAAAAATATGTTAAAATATATACAGTTTTTTCGGAGCAAAATACTCTGCCCGGACCTTAAAGATACGGGCGGTATCGCAGAGTGTCCCGGTGTATAAGGAGGCATTATGGACTTTAACTCTATCCTTCATAACAGATTTGCCGAACCCGCCGCTATAATCGAATTCAGCTGCGGAAACCTTAAGACTGTCGGCATTACCCCGAACTTTCTTCCGGAGCTTTGGATGAACATTTCCGAAGATACCTACCTAAAGGATGATATCAGCTCATGTTTTGACCAAAGCAATCTCGATACCTACCTGACTGCTTTAAACAACTGCGCAAAGACCGGTGAAGAGCAGACCTGCGAGACCTGGCGTTCCTATGCCTCAAACTGCTGCGGGACCGACAAGATCTGCCTTTCGAGCCGTTTTATCCTGCTTGAGAAAAACGAGGACCATGCATACATCTTCGAAGCTGTCCGCAATCTCACGAAAGAGCGCCGGACCCAGAGTACGCTTGCGGACATCGAACATCGATATGTTTCCGCAAGTGAGCAGATAAACATCTATAACTGGGAATACACCGTCGCAACAAAGGAAATGCGTCCCTGCTACCGCTGCATGCGCGATCTGGGCCTTCCGGCCGTTGTTAAGAATTATCCCGAGCCTGCCATTGACGCAGGCATCTTCCCTCCCGATTATGCCGACATGTACCGCGAGATGATGCGCAAGATCGATGCGGGCGCAAAGGAGCTTGAAGCCGACATTCCGCTGACTGTAGGCCGTGTTCCCTTCCGTGTAAAATACACCACCGAATTTGACGAGAACGGAAAGCCCGTAAAGGCCTTCGGTTCCGCCACGCTCATCTCCGAAACGGAGCTTGGTGCGATAAAGCTCGACAATCAGATCATTGCCTCTTTAGCCGAGGAATACGACAGCATCTTCCTTGCCGACTTTATAAAAGACACAGTCAGGACCTTCAAGAACGCAGGAAAGTTCAGCCTCCCGGAGAAAGCAAAGTACCGAGATATCGCTGCACTGCTCCTTCCGCTCCTTAAAGACCAGCTTGGCGGCGACGAAAACCGCATCAAGGACACGGATTACGTGCGTACGGCTCTTTTCAAAGATGCCGACAGGCGTGAATTTGTCTGTAAGGACGAAAAAAACAACCGCTGGAACCGCATAGGTTTCCATGTTATAGAACGGAGCGGTGAAAGGGTCGACAGGCTTCTTATCACATCTTCTGTCCTTGACGACTTAAGAGCCCAGAAACTTGACGATGACAGGCTCATCGCGGCCCAGAAGGCTGAACTCGAGAACAGGCAGAAGCTCCTTATTGAAGCCATCGATGAAGCCAATAAGGCAAATCTCGCAAAGACCGTCTTCTTTTCCAATATGTCGCATGACATCCGTACACCCATGAATGCCATCACGGGATTTGCGCGCCTTGCTCTTGAGGACCTTGATGACAGGGAACACCTTACGGATCACCTGAACAAGATCGTCTCCGCGGGAGACCATCTCATGAACCTCATCAACGACATCCTTGATATGAGCCGTATCGAAAGCGGCAGGATGGAGCTTGCTCCGGCGCCTGTCTGTATCAGGGATCTGTTCAACGAATGCGCCGACATGGTCCGTGAAAATATGGCTGAAAAGAAGCTTATCTTCAAAGCAGACGGCGAAGCCCTCGGCGGTGACACCGTTCTTTGCGACAAGCTGAGGTTCAGGCAGATCCTGCTCAATCTCCTCTCCAATGCCTGCAAGTTCACACCTGCCGGCGGTTCCGTGACTATGTCCGGTAAACTCACGAAACGCGGCAAAAATCTCACATACGAGCTTAGCGTAAAGGATACCGGTATCGGCATGTCGGACGAGTTTAAGGCACACATATGGGAAGCCTACTCAAGGGAAAAGACGGATCCCGTAAACGAGACTCAGGGCACAGGCCTCGGAATGGCTATCGTTCACAACATCATAAGCCTCATGAAGGGCACCATTGATGTAAAGACCGCTCCGGGCAAGGGCAGTGAGTTCATCTTTACACTTTCCCTCGAGCCTTCCGACAAGAGCACAGCCGTCTCCGGACACGATACCGCTGTCAAGGAAGCCATGAGCAGGCGTTACGACGGCAGGACCGTGCTGCTTGTCGACGATATCGCCATCAACCTTAAGCTTTGCGAACATCTGCTCACAAAGTACGGTTTTAAGGTCATAGAATGCACCAACGGCGTTGACGCCGTAGATATCGTAAAGGATTCAAAGCCCGGCGATATAGATCTTGTCCTGATGGATGTCCAGATGCCCGTCATGGACGGTCTCGAAGCCACAAGGCGTATCCGTGCCCTTAAGAACAGGGAGCTCGCTGATATACCGATAATCGCAATGACGGCCAATGCCTTTGAGTCCGATATCCGCGACACCCATGATGCCGGAATGAATGCGCACATTTCAAAGCCTTTCCTGCCCGGTGACATGCTTGCAACAATAAATGAGATGCTTAGGTAAATATAAAATTTTAAGTATTCAGCCAAATTTAGATATAAATTTTTGAGGTTTTTCTTCCGAAATAAAACTATTGTACTTTTATTCCGGGTATGTTATAATGAGTTTGTGTAAGTAGGACGCAGGGAAGGAGGAATGGCCGATGTCATTTGCAATTCCAGCAATTTCATCTGCATATGCATACAGACCTGTTTATTCAGGCTATACGCAGGCTGCCGCGCGGACAAGCAAAGCCGCAGCCCTTGGTTTTGCTGCGCCTGTATCCGCCGTTCCCGAAACCTACACAAATGCCCAGACCAAGCGGGTACGCCCCACTCTGGAGCAGATATCGAACGAGGTTTTGAACGTCCTCGAGAAGATGCGTTCAAGCGCTAACCGGAATGCTGATTTCCTTAACCCGAAGGACTTCCTGATCGCTCCGGAAGACCTTTACGGCACGGGAAAAGCCACGGAAGCTCAGTTTGGAGCCACTCTGCCCGGCACAGGCAATACCCCCGGGAATGCAGCAGCTGCTGCCGCAACCTGGAATTTACCCGGAAGTACCGGTCCCCTGTTTGCGGACGGCAAGGCATCTGCGGGAACAGGCATTGACACCGGTAACAACACCGTACAGGCAAATGCGGCAGGCACAGCCGGAGCGGCAGTTACAGTAGAAACCGACGGCAACGAGCCCGAACATGTTTATTATGATGAAAAATACGCCGCAGACGATATAAACCATGACGGACGCATCTCTCCTTCCGAATGCAGTACATGCCGCGAACGCATGTATGTGGACGGCTCGGACGAGGATAATGTATCCTTCAAAGCACCGGGGCACATTTCTCCCGGAGCCTCTGCAGCAGTTGTTTCCGCACACGAGCATGAACATGTTGCAAACGCTGTCGCAAAGGGGCAGCAGGAAGGCGTGGAACTCCTCTCCGCAACAGTTTCCCTTCAGACAGCCGTTTGTCCGGAATGCGGCACGGTTTATGTAGCAGGCGGCACAACGCGGACTTCCTTCAGGGAGACAACGGAACAATGAGATTTCGATCAAAAGAATAACGGCCGGGCAGACCTGCCCGCATACATTAAAAACCGGGCAAAACTGCCCGGTTTTTGATACGGCGCATGTGCATCCGCTTTTTGGATCACAGCGTCTTTTTTATTTTTTTGATCTGCTTTACGGCAAAACCTGCCGCAAACCCCGTAAACAGCCCCGTCACAACGCCCGCTGCCATAAGCACCGGGAAATACAGCAGGATCGCAGGCGTCTGCGTTAAAAAGAACGCCACGAGCACCTGTCCCGCATTATGGGCGACGGCGCAGAAAACGCCGCATACAAATATCTGCTTTTCATCAAGTATCCTGCGCAGCAAAAGCATTACCAAGTAACTGCAGGTTCCCCCCGCAAAACTGTAGATAAATGCGGAAGGGCTCCCAAGCACAAGGGCTCCGAGCAATATGCGCACTGTGAGGACTGCAAGGGCATCCGCTGGCCCGAAAGCAAACATCGCAAAAAGCGTCACAACATTGGCAAGCCCAAGCTTTATCCCGGGTATGGGCGTTAACGGCGGGATCTGCAGCTCCACGACAAATATCACAAGGGCAATACCCGCAAGCATTGCACCAAAAACAAGGCGGCGGGTACGGGAAGAAAGGCTGCCCGCGTTACCGGCTTTATTCCGGCCTGTACCGGATGTTCTGCCGTCCGCCCCGTTACCTGCAGTTTTTATGTCAGGAATGCCCGCTCCTGTTTTGGTCTCTTGCTGTTTCATGCTGATGTATCCGCTCCGATCCTTATTTTGCCACCGTGTCGATTCCGCTTTCCGCCTTCTTTTCAACCCTTATCACGAGCCTGTGCGGAAGGCATACAACAGGAAGCGCCGACGAATCTATCCAGCCCGTATGCACACATGTTTTATCCGGGCAATCGGCTTTAGTCATGCATATCCGCCCTTTTTCAACCCGAATGGTATTTGTATGCCCGTTTTCATCCGTAAATGACTTTTCAAAAGGTGCCGTGACCGCCGAAAGGTCCACCGAATAAATGCACTTTCCGTCACGGTAAACATTTGCGACGGTGCCGGGTTTTGAGAAAAACAGGGCAGCCGCCCCCCCCGCGCATACAAGGAAAAACACAAGGATCGAGACGATCCACGTGCGGGTAGAAATATGCTTATTATTCACTTTTTCTGCCGTTTCCCGCATTCCGTTTCCTCTTGTATACTGTATTCATGCCGGCTGTGTTCATATCTTCCGGCGGTTTTTTATTCAGCTTCCTCTTGCAATACTGCAGGCGTGCCGGTTTTGTTCTTATCTTCCGATGTGCCTTTATTCCGCTTCCTCTTACAATACCGCAGGCCGGCAAACTGTGTTCTTATCTTTCCGTGATGCCTGCCTTCCCGCTTACTTCATTACCACAGGATTTACTCCGATCGGCTCAAATATCCCTTTAAGTCCTTCCGTGATCCCGACGGTTCCGTCCTCAAATACAAATATCACTTCAAACCCGCCCACCAGGATGTTTTTTTCAAAATTCGCCCTTGGTTCACGGCTGGATGAGATGATGTTTATTTCCTCATAATGCGAGTATTTCCGGTACACTTCCATGGCTTTATCCGCTCCGGTCACAAAAAGCGCGGTCGAAAGCGCATCGCACATTGCGCCGTCCCGCCCTATGACCGTGACCGAGCTCAACCCGTTATTTACAGGCTTCCCGGTCTTTGGGTCAAGAATATGATGATATCTCTTTCCGTCTTTCTCGAAAAATCTCTGATAAGTCCCGGATGTGACAACAGAGCAGTCCTTTATATCAACATACCCGATCTGGGATGAGGTGTCCTTCGGGTTCGCGATGCCAACCCGCCAAAGGCTTCCGTCAGGCTTTGTCCCGATGGCGCAGACGTTCCCGCCCAGGTTCAGCAGCGCGCTCTTAACGCCCCTCGACTCGAAAAATTCCGCGAGCTTGTCTCCGGTATAGCCCTTCGCGATGCAACCGAGGTCTATCGCAGCCCCTCTGAGCCCGCTGTCCGGACCTACCTTAGGATGAAAACCGATGCTATACTCGTTTTTATTGCCTTTCCGCAGATATACCGCATTCGACCCGGTGATCTTAAGTAATGACGATATCTCCTCCTCCGACGGCACGCGGTAATTACCTGTATCAAATCCGTAAAGCTGTGTAATGGGATATATCGCTATATCCAGTGCGCCATTTGTCCACTGGCTGTATTTAAGTGCCTTTTCGATCAATTCTCCGGTTTCTGTCGAAAGCTCAAAAAATCTCTCTTCATCAAGAAGGTCTGAATATCCCTCTCTGTTTTCCAGCTTTCCGTTTTCATTTGCTTTGTTTAATCTTGCCACCTCGCCGGTTGTTGCAGAGAACTTGTTTTCAAGCTCCCTTACGAGATCTTCCGCGTCTTTTGCGACAGCCTCGTCACCGTATATCGCCATCTCCATGATCGTATCCATGGCGAAAAAGCTTCTTGCAACAGGCTCTTCACCGCGGCTCTTTGTACACCCGGCAGCAAAAAGCACAACAGCAAGAAGTGCGGCAAGCGAAGACATACGCAATACTTTTCGCGCTGCTCTCCCGGTCATTCTTCCGTTTTTCATTCTCATATTACTTCCCAATGGATTTCCCGCTCCTTTTTCAAGCTTCATTTTACCTTTTGAATCCCCTTAAGTCAACAAATGTTGACCGGGGCCGGGCAGGCTGCTCTCGGAAAAGCTCTCAGAAAATCAAAAAAAAGATGGAAAAACCGACAAGACCGTATTATAATGTTTTCCTTGTGAGACGCAATTCACCCACAGACACGGGGCCATGCCGCTAAACAGCATCATGCCGGTAACGGCATTACCCCCTAAAAACACCGTTAACCCTGTAAAGCAGCATTAAATCGCATCAAAAGAGGAAAACATGAAAACACAGACATCCGAAAAGCCAACAAAAGAGAAGCTCAAACCGAAGCTCTTCTCGGTAATGAAAACCTACACCCCCGCCCAGTTCGGCAAGGACGTTATCGCGGGCATAATAGTGGCGATAATCGCCCTTCCGCTCTCCATCGCGCTTGCGCTGGCCTCCGGCGTTGAGCCCGAACAGGGTATCTACACCGCCATCATCGCGGGCTTCCTTATCTCCTTCTTTGGCGGAAGCCGCGTACAGATAGCAGGCCCCACGGCTGCCTTTGCAACGATCGTAGCCGGGATAGTGGCAACCGACGGCATGGACGGCCTGATCATCGCAACGATCATCGCAGGCATCCTGCTGATCCTCATGGGCCTGTTCCGCTTAGGCTCGCTTATCAAATTCATCCCATACACGATAACAACAGGCTTTACGGCCGGTATCGCGGTAACGATCCTTATCGGACAGATAAAGGACTTCCTTGGGCTCACATACCCCGCCGACACCGCGACTATCGAAACCCTTGATAAACTCAAAGCGATCGCGCAGAATATCGGCACGATCAACTTCCAGGCACTTATCGTCGGCGCTGTCTGCCTTGCGGTCCTCATTGTCTGGCCTTTCATCAGCAAGAAGATCCCGGGCTCGCTTATCGCTGTGTTTGTGGGCATCCTCATGGTCAAAGGCCTCAACATGAAGGTCAACACCATAGGCGACCTTTACACGATAAGCAACGCCCTGCCGACACTGCATCTGCCCGCAGTCACCTTTGCTTCTGTCCGTGCAGAGCTCATGAACGGCGTGACCATTGCTATCCTTGCAGCCATTGAATCCCTGCTCTCCGCAGTAGTTGCTGATTCAATGATCAACTCCCGCCACCGTTCCAACATGGAGCTTGTCGCACAGGGCATCGGCAACATCGGAAGCGCGCTGTTTGGCGGCATTCCTGCAACCGGCGCCATAGCCCGCACCGCTGCAAACATCAAGAACGGCGGACGCACACCGATCGCCGGCATTGTCCATTCCGTTGTCCTTGTGCTCGTGCTCGTACTCCTCATGCCTTATGCAGCTTTTATCCCGATGCCGACAATAGCCGCAATCCTCTTCATGGTTGCCTACAACATGTGCGGATGGCGTAATTTCGTACGGCTCTGCAAGAAAGCACCAGGAAGCGACATCCTCGTTCTTGTTCTTACCTTTGTGCTTACCGTTGTATTCGACCTTGTTGTCGCCATCGGCGTCGGAATGGTACTCGCGTGCGTACTCTTCATGAAGCGCATGAGCGAGGAAGCGGAGATCCACGGCTGGAAATATGCAGTTGACGAAAGCGACAGCGATCCCGATGCTATCGAGCTCCGCGAGGTTCCTCACGAAGTCCGTGTTTACGAAGTTACAGGTCCCATGTTCTTTGGAGTTGCGGGCCTTATCTCACGCATCACCGTAAAAGACTTCACAAAGGTCCTGATAATCCGCATGCGAGGCGTTCCGGCACTTGACGCAACGGCAGCCCAGGCACTTGAAGCGCTTGTGGACAAGTGTAAAGAACAGGGCGTTACCGTGGTCTTCTCGCACGTTAACAGCCAGCCGCGCCAGGTAATGGAGAAAGACGGGCTTGTTGACAAGGTCGGTGCGGAAAACTTCTGCCCTCACATAGATGATGCCCTCGCAAGGGCAAAGCAGCTGATAGCCTGATCAATGGATCGAGTAGGCTGACTCCTACTCGATCCGACGGGTCATCTCGCGTACGAAGTTCGCTCAATGACCGTTCACTCAGCCCTCGTCCAGCAAGCGAGCTTGCTGCCGAGGGCATTCGCTTATCGCACAAAAGAAGGGCGCCGGTGTTAAAACCGGCGCCTTTTATAAAGCGGTAATACTGTTATCTTATCCATATGCCCGTGGGGCAAGCTCGCTGCCCGGCTCACTTCATCACATTCTGCACACCGATAAAGAACGGCATTTTGGTCGTTTCATCATAGAGCATGTAAACAAACGGCCTGTCAAGCCTTACGACGGGTATCTCCTCTATCGGCATCGCACAGCCATTATCCATTCCGACGACCGTTACCGCAGCAGCCTTTGTTCCCTTTTCATCAACTTCTATGTGTGTTTTGTGGATCACAAGGCCGATATAAAGGTACGGATCTTCTTTTAAGCCCTCTTTCATCGCCTTGAAATCGGCTTCACCGGCTGCATCAAAAGCATCCCGCATCCCCATATCCTTCAGGATCCCGCTCAGTTCTATCTCAAAATCTGCCGTAAACTTCGGAATAAAAGTGTCAACACTCCTAAATTGCCTGTATTCCTGCATATTATCCGTCAGTCTGTCAAGGCCGGCCACAACCTCGTTAACCGTATGCCCTTTGTCCGGGAGCAGCGCAATAAGCGAATAACGCCTGTCTTTGTAATATTTCCGGAAGCCCGACGCAATGTCCGTGCGGAAATATTCATTCTCCTGCGACGCCATAAACTCCGTTTCCGTCTTTGTTCCGTCGCTGTTGTAGAAGTCGCCCTTTGAAACAGCGCTTTCTTCATAGGGTTCTTCCCATTCCGCCTCAAAAACGATCGCATTTATAAGATACATGACCGCCCGCTCCGGGATCTCGTCAAGTATCTTCTTTATCATGGCCTTCGTATGTTCGCATACCCAGGCATTTATATCTTCGAGGGTTGTGTTGTCAAAGGCCGCTTTGTAAAGGGAAGCCTTGAATATATCGGCGTTTTTCTGCAGAAAATCCCTGTTTGGCACAAAATCCGGCCTGTCCTTGAACCATATCGAGTTGGCGGCCTTTAAGCATCCCGCCTCGTCCTCGTTTAACGCAGTGATAAGCGCTCCAAGCAGCTTGTTTGCCTCGCCGATCTTTAGCCCAAAGACCTCTTCCATCTGTCTTAAGGTCTCTCCGCCGGCTCCGTTGGCCGTCATCCCAAGTGCCATAAGGACCGAGAGCGGAGAAACAAGCGTATTCCTGCCATCTTCAAGGCACTTTTTCAGCAAAGCCGTTCCAAAGGCATTTGCTGCGGAAAGGCTTGTCTTTTCGGGCACTCCGTATGCAACGGGTTCCGATGCCGTCATCCCCTCCATAAGATCGGTTGACCGCAGCGTAACAGGCAACTCAGGTTCATAGTACCTTATCGGTATTTCCTGAGGCTCCGTCCTTTTCGCGCATGCAGGTGCGAGCACCGTTACCGCGCAGAGCAGGATACATATCATTCTTTGACTGATCTTCTTCATACTTGTGCGTTCCCTCTTTTCGACATTATGCCGGCACTGTGCAGGCCCGGCATTGCCGCTTTCTGTATGTCCCGGTAACACCGGCAGCCGTTTTTTGCCGCCGGTGTCCGGGTTATCACCATGAACGGTTGTATTACAGATTATTTACGATACCGATGAAGAACGGCATACCGGTCTCTTCATCAAAAAGCATGTAAACAAAAGGCTTGTCGAGCACTACCGAGAGTACTTCGGGTTCGGGCATATAGGCCGTGCACTTTGCCATTTCAACCACTGTGGCTGCAGCTGCTTTTGTACCGTCGAATCCTACCTCGATATGGGTCTGGTGGATAACACGGCTGATGCAGATAGGATAATTGGACTGTGTGCATTTGCCGAGCTTTCCGAATTCAGCTGCGCCGGTAAACGCCTTGGGCATTCCCATGCCTTTAAGGGTGTCTCCAAGCTCGGTCTTGTAATCGATCGTGAATTTAGGCATGGAAACCCTGACTTTCGCGTTGCTGCGTACATCATTCAGATTGATGACGGTATCGGCAAGGCTTGCGATCACATCATCCGTTGTCTTGCCTTCGGAAGGAAGGAGTGCGATCATAGAATACCTGCCGCCCTCATAATACTTCTGGAAGCCTGTTGCAACGCCGGTCTTGATGTAATAATCCTCAAGACCCTTCATGTAATCCACGATGACGGTGTCACCCTTCTGATTGTTGAAAAGCTCCCTTGTCATGTCGCTCTCCGCAAATGCCTTCTCCCACTTTGCATCGAAGGCAAGTGCGTTAACAAGATACATGACTGCGTCAGGGTTGATCTCGTCGAGGATATCCTTGATCATGCCCTTTGTCTTCTGCTCAACCCAGCCGTTGATATCCTTGAGGGTCGTATTGTCAAAAGGCGCCTTATAAACAGATGCCTTGTAAATGTCGGCATTTGTCTGCAGGAAACCGGGTTCGGCCTTGAAATCGCTTTCGTCCTTGAACCAGATCGCATTTGCTACAGACAGGGTCTTCTCGTCTTTTGCAAGCGCTTCTATAAAGGAGCCGAGCAGCTTGTTGACCTCATCAAGCTTAAGTCCGAGAACATTTTCCATCTGCTCGAGCGTCTCGTTTTCCGCGCCGTTGGCTGTCATCGAGAGGGCGATCAGAACGGAAAGCGGCGAAACAAGCGTGTTCTCACCGGTCTTTGCGTTAGCCTTGAAAAGCTTTGTGGCAAAATCAAGCGCTTTCTTTAAGCTTGCTGCTTCAGCCTTTCCGTATGTGACCGTTGCCGATGCCATAATGCCTTCCATAAGGTCTGTAGAGCTCACCGTCTTTTTGTCACCTGCGGCAGAAGTCGGAGCCACAGGCGATACGCTGTTTGTGGGTGTTGTCGGATCATTGCCTGTCGGCGCGGTTTTTCCGCACGCAAGAAGGTTAAGCATGAGCACCGTACAGAGCAGGAGGCTTAAGATCCTTTTGATCTTCTTGTTTTTCTTCATTTTTCTCTCCATTTTCCCGGAAGTTTTCTTCCGTGTTTTTCATTTACACCCATAATACTGTCGGAAGATAAAAAATGTTGCAAAGAAAACCAACCCTGAGAAAAATATTTTGTGGATGTTTTTTATAGGATCATCAAAGGAATTTCAAAGGTATGGAATCATAAGCAAACATAAGGGATTGTAACCGGCGGACCTGCGTTCAGCGATACTGCACGGCAGAGAATTCATCCATGAAGTTCCGTAATATCACGCTTCCGTTTTCCCTGTTCATACCGTAATATTTATAGAACCAGAGCGGTTCACGATCCCTGTTATCCATATTTATTCCATAAAGCGTATAGCTCTCCCCGTACCATCCCGCGACGGAAAGCGAATCCGGCACTAACCCGTGCGCTATCCGCATATCCTCGGAGAAAAGGAAGTACTGCAGATCCGGCTTTTTGGTCGTAAGAGCCCAGGTAACATCCGCCATATACCATTTCCCGTCAAGCTCCAATCCTGTCCACTCATGGCCTTCGTCCGTCATCGTGCCGCTTATGCCGTCAGCCTTTATGCCGCACTGCGAAAGCAGATAGATATAGACCGTGGATATCTCCCAGCAGATGCCCTTTCTCTCGGTAAAGCATCTGTATACCGGGTCTTTGTCGAACTCATCATTGTGCAGATTGTACTCTTCATGATCATACACCCAGTTTCTCGCGATATAATCAAAGAGCGAGAGCTCGGCCTCAAACTCCGTGTAATCGTCGCTGACAGCATCGTTAATGGCATCCGTCACCAGCTTTTCAAAGTTCCTTATCCTTTCCGCAAGATACTCCTTCGAAACCTTGAGCACGATCTTCCCCTTGCCGTTCACAAAATGGTCGGGATCCTCGCATCGCTCTATGCAGTCCGTTGCAGGCGGGAAGAAACGGTCTATAAGTCTTGCTCCCGTGCACCAGTAATAGGCCTTCTCATTCGTACACTCAAAGTAGTCGTCGCCCGCCATCAGCGCATCCACCAGGTTATAGAAGCTCTGTGCGAAGCCGTCTTCGGCATATTTGAGCTCATGAAAATATCCGAAAACATGCGGATCCCAGGTTCTGTGGCCATTTTCGTTTGTCTCGTATGTCTCGCAGGGCCCGAGTATTTTGAGAGCCACATCCGGGTCCGTCATATCGGGAACAGGAGTCGGAGTCGGGGTGGATGTCGGGGTAGGGCTCGCTGTCGGGGTAGGGGAGGCTGTCGGGGTTGGAGTAGCCGTCGGAGTAGGGGTAACCGTCGGGGCAGCTGTCTTCCCGCATCCAAAAAGGCACAAAGCGGCCGCAAGAACAAGCAAAGCAAAGACAGCCCGTGTATTATTCCTTTTCCTGAGATTCTTCCTGTTTATAACACACATATTTCTTATTTCACTTTCAGAACTTCATTTTCCAAGAAAACAGCCGGTGTTCGCAAAAGAACACCGGCCGTAATAAGTAAATCCTGAGCTGTTTCCCGTGAGTCACAAGTGAGTCACTGAGAAACGACCCCACTGACTCATTTTTTGAGTCACCGGGAAACGACCCCACTGACGCATTTAAGCCTTGCCGTCGGAACCGAGTACGTACTTGATCTTGTGAGCAACCATGTCCTTAACGGCCTGACGAGCGGGCTTTAAGTACTGGCGGGGATCAAAGTGATCCGGATGCTCTGCAAAGTACTTGCGGATATTGCCTGTCATTGCAAGACGGATATCGGAGTCGATGTTGATCTTGCAGACAGCAAGCTTAGCTGCTTCACGAAGCTGCTCTTCCGGGATACCTACTGCATCGGGCATCTTGCCGCCGTAGGTGTTGACCATCTTAACGAATTCCTGAGGAACAGATGAAGAACCGTGAAGAACGATAGGGAAGCCGGGAAGGCGCTTAGCGCACTCCTTAAGAACGTCGAAACGAAGGGGCGGGGGAACAAGGATGCCGTCTGCATTTCTTGTGCACTGTGCGGGAGTGAACTTGTATGCGCCGTGGGATGTACCGATAGCGATAGCAAGAGAGTCGCAGCCTGTGCGTGTAACGAACTCTTCTACTTCTTCGGGACGGGTGTAGCATTCTTTGCCGGCCTCGACCTTAACTTCGTCTTCGATGCCTGCAAGAGTACCAAGCTCTGCCTCTACTACTACGCCGTGTTCATGTGCGTATTCAACAACCTGCTTTGTGAGAGCGATGTTGTCTTCGAAGGACTTCGAAGAAGCATCGATCATAACTGATGTGAAGCCGCCGTCGATACAGCTCTTGCAAAGCTCAAAGCTGTCGCCGTGATCAAGGTGAAGAGCGATCGGGATCTCGGGGTTCTCTTCAACCGCTGCCTCTACCAGTTTAACAAGATATGTGTGGTTAGCGTATGCACGCGCACCCTTGGAAACCTGAAGGATAACCGGGCTCTTCAGTTCGCCTGCTGCTTCGGTGATACCCTGAACGATCTCCATGTTGTTTACATTGAAAGCACCGATAGCGTAACCGCCGTCATAAGCCTTCGCAAACATGTCTTTTGTTGTAACAAGTGCCATTGTTATGTCCATCCTTTCAAACGGGATTTGTGTCAGAGCCGCGCCGGGAGCCGCTTTGCAAGACTGCGGGCAATGGATGGCGCACCCTGATTCCTGTTAATTATACCACAATTTTCAAAAGAATAAAGACCTTTTTTTAGCGCGGAGAACTTTTTATCGGACGGGTCTGTCCAAAGCCCCTGTAAAGTACGCGTACCTTCAGTCCTTTCCCGCAAGGTACCTTGCCACGCAAACGCCGCTTGCGGACGCATGTGACAGCGAATGCGTAACGCCGCTGCAGTCGCCTATTACGAAAAGCCCCTTGTGGCAGGTCTCAAGATGTTCGTCTATCTCGACCTCCATGTTGTAGAACTTGACCTCAACTCCGTAGAGCAGGGTATCGTCGTTTGCAGTACCGGGTGCGATTTTGTCAAGGGCGTAGATCATCTCGATTATGCCGTCAAGGATGCGCTTTGGCATTACAAGCGACAGGTCGCCGGGCGTTGCCGCAAGCGTAGGTGTAACGAAATTCTCGTGGATGCGCTTTACGGTACTCCTTCGCCCGCGGATAAGATCTCCGAAGCGCTGCACGATAACTCCGCCGCCAAGCATGTTAGAAAGCCTTGCGATGGATTCGCCGTAGCCGTTGCTGTCCTTGAACGGCTCCGAGAAGTGCTTTGCAACGAGCAGTGCAAAATTCGTATTCGGTGTGTGTTTCTTAGGATCCTCGTAGCTGTGGCCGTTTACGGTCACGATACCGTTTGTGTTCTCGTTTACGACCGCACCCTTCGGGTTCATGCAGAAAGTACGCACAAGATCTTCAAATTTCGCGGTCCTGTAAACGATCTTGCTCTCATAGAGCTCATCGGTGATGGGTGCAAATATCTCCGCAGGCAGCTCCACGCGGACACCTATGTCGACGCGGTTCGACTTAGTGGGGATGTTCAGCTCGTCGCAAACCTTCTCCATCCACTTGCTGCCGCTGCGCCCAGCTGAAATAACGCATTTGTCAGCGGTAAACATGCCTTTTCCGGTCACGATCTCGTACAGGTTGCCGTCACCCGTCATGCCCTTTGCTGTCACGCGTTTTTCAGAACTCCGCTTATTCTTCGTCCCGTCCTTCTTTATCTGCACGTTCTCCACCGGGCAGTTGAAGAAGAACTCCACCTTGTCCTTCAGCTCGTTATAAAGGTTCTCGAGCACGATATAGTTGATATCGGTTCCAAGATGCCTTACGCTCGCCTCAAGAAGATGCAGGCCGTTCTGCATGCAGAGGCGCTTTATCGGCGTATTTCCCGTGGAATACAGCTTTGTGCCCTTGCCGCCGTACTTAAGGTTTATGCTGTCCACATATTCCATAAGCTCTGTGGCCTTTTCCTTGCCGATGTACTCATGCAGCGTGCCGCCGAAATTGTTGGTGATGTTATATTTGCCGTCCGAGAACGCACCTGCGCCCCCAAATCCGTTCATAATGGCACAGGTCTTACACTTTATGCAGTTCTTGACCTTAACGCCGTCTATGGGGCATTTACGCTTTTCCAAGGGGTTTCCGCTCTCAAAGACCGCGATCTTTAATCCCTTCTTAAGTTTCGTAAGCTCGTATGCCGTAAAAATGCCGCCGGGGCCCGCCCCGATGATCGCCACATCATAATCCATACTGTTTTCTCCTCCGTAAGGCCCGTCCAAAGGGCCCGTTATCTGTATTTTTAAAACTGTGCCGGCCAGCCGGCATCATGCGAAAATATCTTCCAAAGTCCTGATCCTTTTCTCCGCCGCGGATGTCACGACAACCCTGTCGCCTGCTTCAAGGCGTGAGCTTCCGCCCGGGATCTTAAGCTTCCCGTCGCGGATTATCCCGGATATGATAACGCCCTTCTTCAGCCTGAAAGACTTATCCGAGAACGGCACGCCGACAAGCAGTGTGTCCGACTTTACGGTAAACTCCGTCACCTCTGCCCTGCCGTCTGCCACAAAATAGCACATTCCGTCCTGGCTCGCAGTATTCCCGCCGTTGCGGATGAAATGCAGCAGCTTCCTTATCGTCAGCTCTGTGGGCGATGCCGTGATATCGATGTTTACCTTATGCAAAAGCCGCACATGGCTTAAACGGTCGACCCGCGTGATAACAGACGGGATCTGCTTTGACCACGCGTACATGCTGATGACGAGGTTCGTCTCGTCACTGTCTGTAAGCGAGATCAGCGCGCCGGCCTTGTCTATATGCTCCTCGTCGAGCACCGATGTTATCTCGCCCTCTGAGTAAGCCACATGGACCGTCGGGAACTTCTCCATCAGCGCGCGGCACCTCTCAAGGCTGCTCTCAAGGATGGTAAGCTGCCTGCCCTCGTCAACAAGGCGTTTTGCAAGATATTCTCCGGAGATCCCGCAGCCTACCATAACGATCCTGTCTGTCTTCGCCCTGTTCACGCCAAGCGCATGCAGCGTTTCCTCAAGCGTCTCGCCGGAAGCTGTGATCGTCAGGCTGTCACCTACCTGCAGCACAAAGGAGCCGTCCGGGATAGTGATCTTCCCGTCCCTTGTGACCGTTCCGACAAGCATGTCCTTGCAGATCTCGCTGCGCACCGCTGAAAGCTTCATCCCGGCAAGCGGCGAGCCTCTTAAGACCGAAAGGTCTATGACCATGACCTCGTTCCCGAAAAGCCCTTCATGCTTGATATAGCCCGGAAGGCCGATATTCCTGTATATTTCCTCCGCAAGGTCCACCCTTGGGCAGACAATGCAGTCGATGTCATATTCTTTTTTGATGGCGTCCGTTTCAGCCGCAAGGTCCGAAAGCTGCAGACGCGCCGCAGTCCGCAGGGCGCCGGCACTCTTTGCCTGCATGCAGCTTAGAAGGTTTGTCTCGTCCCAAGGTGTTAACGCAACAAAGATGTCCGCGCTGTCAACACCCGCAGAAAGCAGGGTCTGGCGCGAAGCCGCGCTGCCGTTCACCCCGTTCACGTTGAACTTGTCCGTGACCCACTCAAGCTGCTCGGGATCGCTGTCTATTACGGTAATGTCGTCTCCGTCATTTGCAAGACGTCTTATAAGCTCTGTTCCGGCTTCGCCGACGCCGGCAATCACTATCTTCATAATCCCTCCAGATACATTTCTCCTGATTCCTTAAGGCATTTGCTCTGTTCCTTTAAGATCCCTTACTCCGTAAGGTCTTACACTGTTCCTGTTAAGATCCCTTACTCTGCGCTTCTGTTCTTTGCCCTCTGCTCCGCGTACCGTTTTGTCTTGTGTTTTTCAAGTCCAAGGTACACCTTTCCGACTGTAAGGCCCTGTACGAGCACCGTAAAGAAGATCGTCACATAGGTCACGTTGATGAAGATATCGTAGATATCGGGCGAAAGGTACTCCGCGGTACCAACGGCAAGCGCAAGGGAAAGGCCTCCCTTTAACGCCGACCAGGTCATAAGTGTCACAAACTCGAAAAGGTTGTAATTCCCGGGGATCCTGCGTCCCGTAAGCAGCGTGCTGACAAGCACTCCGACGGCTCTTGAGGCCACAAGGATGATTATCGCGGGGAAGATCACGTACCAGTAGCGCGAGATCTTAAGCCCGAGTGCCACAAGGCCGATCATCACGAAAAGCACGGCATTTAAGATGCTTTCGAGGATCTCCCAGAAATCGCGGTAATAGTCCTTCGGATCCGTTACTGCCACTCTCCGCTCCATCTTGTCCATGCGGTAGGAGAAAAACATGCCGCATACCACAGAAGCGATAACGCCCGAAAACCCGAGGTGTTCGCAGATAACGTAAACAAGCGCAACGTCGAGCAGCGAGATCAGGATATACCTGATCGGGTCCGCAGTAAGCTCAAGGAGCTTGAAAAGCAGGAAGGACACCACAAGCGCCACTGCCACAGCTCCGACTATCTCCTTTAACATCAGCACAAGGAAATTGCTCTCTCCGCTGTGGACGATAAGCGAGCGCACGAAGATGAACAGCGTGACGCCGGTGCCGTCATTGAACAGCGACTCGTTTTCGATAACGGAGCAGACATTCTTTGAAAGGCCTATCTTGTTGAGAATGCCCGTGGCAGCGATGGGGTCTGTGGGGCTTACCACGCACCCGAGCAGTATGCACATCCAGATATCGATGGGGATTCCGAACACCAGCGCAACCAGGTAGAAAAGGCCTCCGTAAAGGAAGGAAGAAAGTACTGTCGTAAGCAGCGCGAGCAGGCAGATCGGGCGGAGATTCTGGCGGAATTTGCCCATGTTTACTTTGCTTGCTCCTGCAAAGAGCATGAAACAGAGCACTCCGTCGAGCAGATACTCCTTGAACTCAAAGGCTGCAAGCTTCGAGACCGCATCGGAAAAGGCTTCCGACGGGATAAGGAACTTGAGTGCCACAAGCACAAGCGCTATCACCACCGAAAACATCAGCAGCGCAATATCGCTCTGCAGGTGAAATACCCGCTCGTTAAGGATGCCGATGCAGACTATCAGCGCAAATATGATTATGAGATATTGTAACAGAATCATGTGAATTCACGGTCCTATGTGTTTTCTCGATATTTATGGTCTTTGGGTCGATATGTTTGTATGATCAATGATCGGTACGCCTGTACGGCTTTGTGTCGATGTGCCTGAAGGCTTTGGATCAATACACTTCGACCTGGCAGGCCTTCATGGTCGCAAGCGCCGCTTCATGGCTTTCGCGCGTAACTCCGGCACAGCAGCGTCTGTCCACACGGACAACAGCCTCAGGATACACAGCCTTTAAGATGAGCGCGTTGGAAACCACGCAGATATCGGTGCAAAGCCCGATAACCTCAAACACATCCGAAGGGTATTCGCTCCAGCCCGTAAAGCCGAACGCGGGCTTGTCTATGATGACAGCCCCGTCGGTGTCAAGCACCGAGCTTATCTCCCACCCGTGGGTCCCCTCTATGCAGTGTTCAACAGGGAGATAGCTGCCTTCGCGTGTCGAAAGATAACCGGCATGGTGGGTATCCCTCGTAAAGATGATGCGGTACCCCTCTTTCCGGCAGCTTTCGATCTTCTCGCGTACTGCCGGCACGATGGCCTCTGCATCCTTTGAACCGAGACTCCCATCGATAAAATCGTACTGCATGTCGATGACTACAAGTGTTTTTGCGACTTTTTCCATGACTGTTGTTCCTTTCTTTACGCGTGACCGGTCTTTGTAATGCTGACAGCCCAAAGCGGGCCGTTTTGAACCTTCGGTCTTCGTTTTGCGGACATTTCCCAAGCGGCCGGTTTTGACCCACCGCTCTTTATTTTAGCATATAATCGTACACATTACAAGGACGACAGCTTCACAGGGCAGATTGACACGGGTTCCCATAAAATGGTTCGAATAAAAACGTTTTCTACTTGTCCCGGCAAGCATTCCCCCTGTATAATGATCGTTGCGGAAAAGATATTTCCGCGCGTATTATTGTTTTTTTGAAAGGGGTTTTTATGAAGAACAGGTTTTTAAGCCTTTTGGCAGGCATTATCCTGCTTTTGGGGCTTATATCCGGGTGTGAAAACGTTTCAAAACAGCCTGAAAGCACACCCACCGTTACGCCGTCTCCTACGGAAGCGGCAACTCCAACGCCCACGCAGGGCGTTTTCCGCGTCGGAGGAACCGTACCCTCCGCATTTGATCACTATGGCGAGACCGAAGAGGAAAACTATATGGAACGTGACTTTGCCATCTCCGAAAAGCCTTTCTTAAAGGCTTCCGGAAAGGTCCTTCGCGACGATTCCGGGAACGGCGCTCTTGTGCAGCTTAAAGGCACAAACGTTGGCGGTTATCTCCTGCAGGAATTCTGGATGACCGTTGGCGAATACACCGAAAATGTTACCGCGGAGGAAGATGTTTACCGCGTGCTTACCGAGCGTTTCGGCAGAGAAGAGGCCATGCGCCTTATAAAACTGTACCAGGAAAACTTCTTTGCCGAGGCCGACTTTGACTATTGCCGCGAGCTTGGCATGAACTGCCTGCGTCTGCCCTTCTGGTACCGCAACATCGTTGACGAGAACGGCGAACCTTATGAAGACTGGTTCGAACTGTTCGATTGGTTTGTGGAAAATGCGGGCAAGCGCGGCATCTATGTCATCCTCGACTTCCACGGCGCGCCCGGCTCGCAGAACGGCAGCGACCATTCCGGCAAGGACGGGCATGACGAAAAGATGGCTGCTTCAGAGTTTTTCTTTGGTGAAGAGGCTGTTGTGAAGGCCAATCAGGAGCTGTTTTATAAGATCTGGGAGGTTATAGCGGAGCATTTTAACGGCAACCCGTGGGTTGCAGGCTACGACCTTCTGAATGAGCCCTACTGTACCTTCCGCTACAACACAGGCCTTCCGGACACAGAGCTTCATGATATGCTCTGGACCGTTTATGATGAAGCCTACAAGCGCATCCGCGCTATAGACCCGGACCACGTTGTTATCATGGAGGCTGTCTGGAATGCGCAGGATCTGCCAAATCCCGATAAATACGGCTGGGAGAATGTCATGTATCAGTACCATACCTATATGTACGACGATTATGACAACTCAAAAGGCAAGCAGATATCCAATCTCCGCACCCGTGTCAACAACACCGTGAACGCAAAATACAACGTGCCGAGCATCCTCGGCGAATTTGCGCTCTTCAACGCTCTTTCCGCCTGGGATACAGGCGTGAAGCTCGTTAACAGCTCGGGACACAGCTGGACCACATGGACCTACAAGACCATTGCAAGCTGCGGGAACTGGGGCTTAAAGCACACAAAGAACTACAATCTGAACCTTGAAAAGGCGACTCTCGAGCAGATAGAGAACGCCTGGACAAAGGTAAGCGAAGCCACCAACAACACAGGCCTTGCAAAGATCCTGTCGAAATACTTTAAGCAGGAATATATAGAGATGAAATAAAATTAAAGTCCGGATGCAAATATCCGGACTTTTTCTTCTAAAAAACTTTGTATGCTGCCGCTCATTGCAGGTACATATAGTACTTTACCGCAAGCACAGCCTCGTCGGCTTCTTTTTCTGAATACATAATACTTGACAGCGGGTTCTGGTTGAAAACAACCTCGATCCCGAAAGGAACATGGTATAACTTATTTATCACAGCCTTTGCCTCAGCAGCTGTGAGGCGGTATTTGGGAATATAAAGCAGAGTACCCGAAGGAACCTCTTCGGGCGATATAAAGCTGAACTTGCCTAAACTGTCATACATGAGAACCGGCATATTATCGTGATCATACGCGAAAGCCTCGGGATGAGCGGCCTTCAGTGCCTCCGTATCCACTTTTTCGTAATCCGAGGGATCACCAAGGGCTTTGTAAAGCGGGAGTTCCTCAAAAAGGCTGCAAAAAGCCCCCTGCACTGCTCCGCTGAATTCGCTGTAACCGGCGGGATATCTCATATATCCGTGGGCGCTGATGCTCCCTTTGTCGCCGTAGCTTGCCGAGAACCCGAAGCTGTCGCCGTCCAGCACATTTTTCGCGGAGCGGCTGAAACCGTCCCACTTTGCGATCCTTTGCTCCGTCATTATACCGGCAAGCTTATCGGCAAAAGCCTTGTCGGTTTTGATCTCAAGCGCCATCTTATCAGATATCATGTTGGGCTTGTACTTTGCGATATACTCGCCGTCCCGTACCGACAGTTCATATACGACATTGGAATACATCATATTCCCCATCGAATACGAAAAACGAAATTTCGTCAGATCTGTGATAGTTTTATTCTTACCGCAACCGGTAAACAGTGAAAGAAACATGAGTAACCCTCCGATAAACAGAAACTGCTTTTTCCTCACCCCCGATAACCTCCGCTCTTACTTTCAGCTTTTACATAACACAGTGTACGCTGTAATGCCGAAATTCCGCTTTGTTTTTCGACGTGCAAATGACCTTGACTTACACCGCAAGCGCATCCTTTTCCAGGGCTTCTGCCCTCTTTTCAAACTCTGCCTGCGAAACACCAAGGAGTTCTGCTGCCCGGACCTTTGTTATCACGCCCTGCTCAACGAGTCTCAAATACGCCTTAAGTTCGCCTTCTGCTCTGCCTTCTGCTAACAGCCTCTGACTGAATTCGCACATAGTCTGTAGTCCTCCTTCTGTGGTTTTCAGTTTCTTCACCTCTGCCGTCACCTCCGGAAAGTCCGGATTGTCAAACAACGGAAGCATGAAACATGCCATAAGATCCGCAATACGCGAACCATCGTTAACCTCGGTATTGACAAAGATCTCTGTTAATCCATCCTCAAATGTCTCACCGGTCTCGTCTAAAGTCTTCTTCACGTGATATATCGTCTTATTACCCTTGAATATATCATTCTCGGAGATATAAACAACGATGACATTTTTCACATCTTTGAATAGTTCGCCCGGTTCCGAATCCTTCACAGTGATCATTGAAGCATTATACCTTGCACGCCTCTCATGATCTTCGTCCGAGCGCTGTATCTCGATATTACAGCGGCTTCCGTTCCCAAGAATACACAGTGCGTCAAGACGAACCGACCGCCCATAAAGATTTCGGATACTGCTCTGTGGAATGACACTCTCGACCTGCAATCCGTCATCCTCCAGAATCACACGCAGCATCTCTTCCACAGCCTTTGTACTCTCACAGAAGGCCTCGAAAAAAATGTCATCAATAAGCCTCAATTCTCTGATCTCTGCAAGCTTTTCTTCATTTGTCATGCTGTTTCCCCTTGATTATATACCGTTTAAAGCCCCATGTAAAGCAAATAAATGCCCGTTTAATCCCACATTGGCATTGCCTGTGAAGGGAGAATATCAGCAGCATTGCGTTCCGTCAATAGATAAACGCCGAATTCTGCATAGTGCACAAAAACGGTATCCAAATTACAACATTATTTACAAATTTATGTATCGAAATTTTGTACATATCGATGAAAATCAAGGGGATATTTTTGTGGGCCCCAAAAATTGAAAAAATATGATAAAAGCGCATCCCACACTAAAATGCAGGATACGCTTAAATTTTCATGCTGAAATATTCTCCGAGGTTCACACAACAACTGCGTCCTTTTCAAAGGCTTCCAGCTCTCATGCCGTCTTGTTATGCTCGGCATCATTCTTCGCCAGCAGGTAAATGCAGTACTGGTTCATGCTTATTCCTTCCTTCTTTGCGTTTAGGGACAGGCTTCTGTGAAGGCTTTTGGGCATACGCAGTTTGAATTGGCCTGAATAAGAATCAAGGTCCGCCGGCTCCTGAATGCTGATTCCATCCTCCAAGGCAGCCTGCAGCCACGCCTTCTTTGCGTCTATTGCATTCCCCACTATTTCATCAAGTGTTTCCGCACATGTCAGGCATCCCGGAAGATCCGGAAAGCTCACTGTAAAACCTCCCTCGTCTGTATCCGGTATAATCTCCATTCTGTACGGAAGCGACATATAGTATTCAAGATTTTTCTTTGTTTTCATCCTTTTCCTCACTTTCCAGAACTTCACGAATAAGTTCCACGTAAGCCCGTTTGATCGGAGTATGCTTGGGAATAGTAATTGGATTATGTCCCGGCTTACGGAACGTAAAATGACTGCTTCCGTTCGCCGGCCCTTTCATAGTATACCCCAACGACTCCATCACTTTTTGCAATTGATCAAACCTCATATTCTTGTCTAGAGTTTTGATCCTCTGGATCAGTTTTTCAAGTTGAGACATTTATCACCTCTATATTATACTTGATGTCATATATGGTGTCAATCAATGTTTGTTTATTCCATTTGTTCCATTAGCAAACATATTATCATATTATTGCTATTTGTCAACATAATTTTCCAATATCCCTCCATAAAAAATGCGTACCGCTGAAATGGAATCCGAGGTTCCAGTTTGCAAAAGTAAATGCCTTCTCCGGATATCTCTTGCAAGAGTAAATTCCAGATATTGAAGATGGAGGGCAAAAATCAGAAGTTACAATTCCAAACTGGAAGTTACGATTCCAAAG
>JAEEGQ010000076.1 GCA_016280395.1 Lachnospiraceae bacterium
AATCTGTTAAAGCCTTTTCATCCGAAGAGCGCGGAATGGGTGGGATATATTGTGAACGCAGGCGGCGAAAGGATCTACATCGCGGGCGATACCGATGAGACAAAGGAAGCGAAAGCGGTAAAATGTGACATTGCTCTTGTCCCCATCGGCGGAACTTACACAATGGACGCAAAGAAAGCCGCAGACCTTGTAAACGCCATATCTCCGAAAGTCGCGATCCCTGTGCACTACGGCAGTATCGTGGGAACCGAGGATGACGGAAAAGTGTTTGCGAGCCTTGTAAAAGAACCGGTAAAGGTGGAGTTTAAGATAACTTTTTGACAAGGCCGTAAAGTGAGACGGGAAAAGAAAACGAGGAAACGCTTTGGAACATATCATTTCATTCGGTGAGAAATATTCGGAAAAAAACAGACCGTTCTATATCGAGATGACGGGCATAAGCTATCCGGATCCCGCCTATCACATAAGGCGCGAGAACTCACACATCTACTGCTTTGAGTATATCATCGGGGGCGGTGGATCGGTCACTGTCGACAACAGGACAAATCACCCGGTAAAAGGCGATCTTTATATACTTCCAAAGGGCTCGGATCATGACTATTTCTCTGATCCCGATGACCCGTTTGAAAAGATCTGGATGAACGTGAGTGGTCCTTTATGTGATGAGCTTGTCCATGTTTACGGGCTTATGGGCGTGCTCATCGTAAAGCAGATAGGTAATGTGTTCCCGATATTCAGGGAGTTCCTCGACATATGCGAGAACAAGGAACTCATGATAGACGAAGTGTTTGACAGATGTTCTCTTGTGTTTCACAAGCTGATCCTCACGATATCCGGAAAACTCCGCGAGGAGAGAGGCGGAAACCATGACATTGCCGATGAGATAAAGGCGTTTATCGACAGGAACATCTATGAGCGCATAAGCATAGAGGACATTGCGAAACACGTGAGTCTCTCGCCTTCGCAGGTGAACCGAGTGTTCAAAAAGAGCTTTGACATGACACCCTACAATTACATCCTGAACAGGAAGATAGGCACGGCAAAGCTCCTTCTTAAAAACTCGTCACTTTCTGTAAAAGAGATAGCTTACAAGCTTAATTTCGCGGACGAACACTATTTTTCAAATGTTTTTCTTGAAAAAACGGGCGTAAGACCCAAAAACTATTAAAGCCTTTTTGCAATCTCTTCCGTCGGAACCTTGGGAGTCCTGTCTTCTCTTAAAAGGCCGTTCACTTCCTGCTGAACATCTGTGAGCTGCGTGTAGCAGAAACCGCTGATGTTCATTTTTTTAACGGCATTTACCAGTGAACCGAAGCGGGCAAGGAACTCATCGTCGGTCTTTACGGCAGAGCCGTAGCCCCAGCCTTCGGTGTTTGCGTAATGTGTGCCGCCGAACTCCGAGAGGATGATGGGCTGACCTTCGTAATGCCAGCCTTCGGCAAACGGCGCGAGCTGACTGTTGCAGTTGTCGCCCTCGGTGAGCTTTTTAAGGCTGTCATAGAAATAGTACAGCTTTTCGGCATCCTGCTCATAGTGATGGAGCGTAAGGATGTCGCTCTTTGTATGGAGCCAGCCGTCGTTTGAGACCACGGGACGCATGGAGTCAAAGCTCTTTGTGAGATAGTAAAGACCTGTAGCGAGGTTCTGCTGCTTTTCGTTTGTGTTTATGCTGCGGACGCCCCAGCTTTCGTTAAAGATCACCCATGTCACGAGAGAGGGGTGGTTGTAGTTCTGGGACACGATGTCCATCCATTCGCGGGTGAGCTCTCTTGTGGAGGCATCTGTGAACCAGTGGTTCGAAGGAAGCTCACACCATACTGTATAGCCCATGATATCGGCGTAGTAGTAAAAGCGCTCATCTTCGTTCTTTTGATGCTTTCTGCAGCCGTTAAAGCCCATTTCCTTTGAGAGTCTGATGTCATCCATTATGGCTTCTTCCGAGGGCGCAGTGATGCCGGAACGCTGCCAGTATCCCTGGTCGAGGATGAGCTTTGCATAGAAAGGGCAGTTGTTAAAGATGATCTTTCCGTTCTTTGCGGTATATTCACGGAAACCGAAATAACTTCCGACGGTGTCCGTGACACGGCCGCTTTCCACCACCTCGATCTCAACGTCATAAAGCGCGGGATGCCATATGGACCAGGTCTCAAGCTGATATGTGAGGCTCTCGCTCTCAAGTCTTACCGTGATACTGTTCTCGTTGTCACAGGCAAGTATGGAAGCGGTCCGGATCGGCTTGTTGTCATAACTTATGCGGATCTTTACCTCGGTATCCCTGGAGGGCTTGTTTACGGAAAGGTCGAATCTCACTGAGTTTGTCGAGATCTCCGGCGTGATCTTAAGCGATGAGAGCCTTATATCGTCCACATATTCCAGCCATACCGTTTTGTAGATGCCGGTCGTCTGGACATACCAGCAGCCGAAATTGTCCTTTTCCCAGCGCTGTTTTCCTCTTACCTGCGCCGCACAGTCCTGATCTGTGCACTTTACAGTGACGATGCCTTCGCCGTTCACAAGGCGGTCCGTTACATCAAAAGAAAAACGGGTATATGCGCCTCTGTGCGTTCCGACCATCTGTCCGTTCACATATACCTCGGTATCATAGTCGGCGCCTTCAAAATACAGTATTGTCCGCTTTCCGCTCTTTCCGGAGATCTTTTTGGAATACCATACGGTGTGGTGCATCGTGGTATCACCGATACCGCTGAGCTCGGATTCGTAGTTGAAAGGGACCGTGATCTTACGCGACAGGTTCCCCTTAAGAGCCTCCTCTTCGGAAACCTCTTCCCCAAAGGCAAAAGCCCATTCGCCGTTAAGGTTCACCCAGTCGTTTCTCACAAACTGCGGGCGGGGATATCCCGGGATATAGCATTTTGTATGTTTCATTTTACGTTGTCTCCTTTTTGGAATGTATTGTGACATAATAGATAACATATCATTTGCATTTTATGAAATACAATATTCTTTCACAGAAGTGTAAAAAACAAGCATCTGCTTCTTGATATGGTTTTTTTGTTTTGCTATAATAGTAGTACGACTGAAAAGCCCGGCTTGATTTTCAGGTGTAAAAAAATAATTATTGACTTGGATTTCGAAATGGTGTATATCATATTATGCGAAATGATATATGATATATTATTTCGGGATCACCGAAAGGGGTTTCAAATGGAAAAAGAACTGCTCTACAAGATCATTTATGACGACCTGGTCGAAGGCATCCAAAGCGGAAAATATCCTGCGGGATCCAAGCTTCCTTCGGAAAAGGAATTGATGGACAAGTACAATGTCAGCAGGATCACAAGCAAAAAGGCTCTGGAAATGCTGGCAGAGAGAAATGTGATAGTCCGCATGCCGGGAAAAGGCTCATATGTTCTTGATGAGAGCAAGGCGGGAGACGACCGCCATCCGTTACAGGGAATAGCGGCTCTTGAACCCGACCCCGAAAAGAAAAACAGGATGATCGGAGTAGTGCTCGACTCTTTCGGCCCGACTTTCGGCTGTGACATTGTGGCCGGAATAGAGCATGAATGCTGGACAAAGCACTACAACATGGTCTTAAAGTGCTCTTACGGCACCATCGAAGACGAAGTGAGAGCGATCGACGAGCTCACTGCCATGGGAGTGGACGGCATAATCCTTATGTGCACGCAGGGCGAGGCCTACAATGTGAGGATCATGAGACTTGCGCTCGACAATTTCCCCATGGTGCTGATAGACAGAGAATTAAAGGGACTTTCCATACCTTACATAGGCACCGATAACTACGCCGCGGCCAAGGAGCTGGTGGGAGTCCTTATAGAGCAGGGCCACAAGAACATCTGCTTCGTATCGGGATCGCCTCTTCAGACATCATCCGTGTTTGACCGTTTCAACGGCTACAGGGACGGGCTGTTGGAGCACAACATCATCACAAATGAAGATATGTGGATCACAGACCTGAATCTTGCAGTCGAGAACCTTGACGAGTTCCGTGATGTGGACAAGGTCATGCGCATGAAACTGCAGGAATATGCAAAAACTCACGAGCAGGTGACAGCATATTTTGCGATCAACGAGACAATGGGCGCAAACATTTACAAGGCCTTGAAGGAGATCGGAGTCGAAAGGGAGATCGTCTTCTTTGACGGTTCGGAGAATCCTTTTGAAGACGAAGAAAAGTTCACGCATGTGACACAGGGACAGTATCTCATGGGTGCTATGGCAGTAAAGGCTCTCGGAAAGACCTTTAAGGGAGAGGAAGTTCCCGCAAAGAAGTTCATTCCCTATACGATAGTCAAAAAAGGCGACAGATAAAAAAATAAAAAAAGAGTATATCGATCATAATGGGATCTGCGCGGGATTCTCGGGGATTCCGCACAGATCCTGCTTTACAGGGCAAATGTCCTAATATTAGTATATTTAAAGCATACATTTACGAGGTGACAATAGGACCGAAATGCCTGCAGCATTTCAAATATAGCGCTCAAAGCCGCGGGGCTTCCTCCGGCCTTGGGCCGGAGGACGAATATGAAACTGCTTTTTGACATAGGCGGCACAGAGATCAAAGCCGCGGTTGCAGACGAAAACGACAGACTTAAAGGAGAAGTTACGCATTTTGATGCGTGTTCAAACGGATCAAGCGAGGTAGTGTTCGAAAGTCAGGAAAAAGCCGTGAGGCATTTCCTTGAGGAAGAGGGAGAGATCCCGAAGGCAATAGGAATGGCTTTTCCCGGACCTTTTGACTATGACCTTGGCGTGAGCTACATGAAGGGACTCGGAAAATACGAGCATATCTATGGCATGTCGGTTCCCGATGAACTGAAAAAACGCATCCCTGAGATAAAGGAAGTACCGTTTTATTTCCTTCACGACATCGAAGCTTTTGCGCTCGGCGCATATTTCAAAGGCGAGAGCAGAGGACAGGGAAAGACCATGTTTGTGTGCATAGGCACAGGCACAGGCACCGCGTTTATGAAGGACGGAAAAGTCCTAAAGGACTGCGAGGACAACGCGCCAAAGAACGGCTGGATCTATGACGATCCGTTCAAAGACGGAAAGATCGACGAGTACATATCGGCAAGAGGACTGAAAAAGATCGCAAAGACAGTCACAGGGCAGGAGCTTACGGGACTGCAGCTTTTTGAGCTTTGCGAAGCGGGGAACGAAGCCGCGCTTAAGACCTACAGGCTGTTCGGGGAAGACGTGGCACAGGCGCTTTCACGCTATATCACGGATTTCAGGCCCGACAACCTGGTGCTCGGCGGTCAGATAAGCAAGAGCTTCGGATATTTCGGTGAAGATCTTAAAAAACTCTGCGATGGTATGAACATAAAGATCGAGCTCATCCGGAACACTTCCGTCATGTCTATGATGGGGCTCCTCGAGAAGATAAGGAGGGCAGAAAATGCTTGATCACACCAGAGGCGCCTCTCCGCTCTATGCTCAGATCGAAGAGATACTGAAAAACAGGATAGAAAACGGAACATACAAAAAAGGCGATCTTGTCCCCGGTGAAAAAGCGCTCATGGATGAATTTGGGGTGTCGAGAGCGACAGCAAGACAGGCGCTCGGCGGGCTTTCACAGGCCGGATATGTTTCGAGCCACAGAGGCATAGGGACCACAGTTGTCTATGAACAGATAAACGAGCACAGCAAGAGTGTCGTGAGTCTTTACGAAGAGATGAAGCTTCATGGGATAAAGGCGGAGACTACGTTCTGTACCGTCGAGAGGACGGTGCCTCCTGTAACGGTAAGACAGGAACTCATGATGAAGGATAATGAGAAATGCTATCTCATAAAACGCGTGAGGAGCACGGAGCAGGATCCTTTCGTATTTTCCCTGACCTACATGAACACAAAAGAAAAACTCCCGATGAAGCCGAGCTTTTACAAGGCCTCGCTTTACAGATACCTTGAAGAGGAGCGGGACATAAGGATAGTGCGGGGCACAGAGACATTCGAGGCGGTGATGCCGGATGAGGAAGTGAAGGAAAGGCTTGAGATCGGGGATGTCCCGGTGATGAGACGTACCAGAAAGACCTATGTCGAGCAGGGGGAAAAGGAAAAAGCCTTTGAATATTCGATATGCTTTTATCCCGGAAAGAGGTTTAAATACACCGTGGAGATCTGATGCGGTGCTTTGGAGGAAGAGATGGGTTTATCCAAATACGGTAACTATGACAGACACCCGGTAAAGGTCTTTGAGGGGCTTCCGGGGGAAGCGGCGGAAGGGTCTGAGGATGTCATTTCCAAGCTTCGGGCTGCTCTCGGTTCTGTCAATAAAACAAAAAAGATACTTTGCTTTGACTATTATCCCGGGGTAACAAAGGAAACGCTTTTTGCGCTTGCAAAAGGGCTGTCTTACGATGCGCTGATAGATATGGACGAGGCAGCAAAAAGCGAGGAAGAACTTGAAAACGAGTTCAGGGACTTTATAACGGACGACAGGGTCTTTGGAGTGATGTGTCACAAAAACGTTGATTCGCTCTATTCGGAGGAAAAGCTCAAGGCCCTTAAAGAAAAGCTTGAAAGCATAACGGTGGGAACCGTGGTGGTGATCGGCTTCGGAACGAGGCTTTTGACACGAGGGGATGTCAATGTGTACTGCAGCATCACAAGATGGGAGATACAGCTGAGGTACAGGAAAGGCATGCCAAACTGGAACCATACGAATTACGGCATGCCGCCGCTTGAAAAGTACAAGAGAGGCTTTTTTATCGGCTACAGGATGGCCGACCGGTACAAAAAGGCTTATATCGATGACGTCGACTTTATCCTTGAGACAGAGGATGACAATACTCCCAAGCTTATCGGTAAAAGAGCCTATGACGCGGTGATGGGGAGGTTTTCAAAGGAACCCTTCAGAACGGAGCCATATTTTGACCCGGGAGTCTGGGGTGGCACATGGATGCGTGACAATTTCGGGCTTGACAAAGATCAGCCTAATTTCGCCTGGAGCTTTGACGGCGTTCCTGAGGAAAATGCGATAAATGCAAGGATCGACGGGGTCACGGTAAAACTCCCGTCTGTCGATGTTGTTTTCAAACACCCGGTGAGTCTCCTCGGAAACCGTGTTCATGCAAGGTTCGGAACGGAGTTCCCGATAAGATTTGACATGCTTGACACTGTGGGAGGCGGAAATCTGTCGCTTCAGGTCCACCCGCTCACGGAGTATATCCAGGACACCTTCGGGATGCATTATACACAGGATGAGAGCTATTACATCCTTGACACAAAGGATGAGGAAGGCGGCTTTGTCTATCTGGGACTGCAAAAGGACGTCGATAGGCAAAAGATGGCGGAAGACTTAAGAAACTCCTCAAAGGGAGAGTATCCTTTCCCTGCGGAAAATTATGTTAACAAAGTGCCTGTAAAAAAGCACGATCATGTGCTGATCCCCGCAGGAACGGTGCACTGCTCCGGGCGTGATGTGATGGTGCTTGAGATAAGCGCGACGCCGTACATTTTTACCTTTAAGCTCTGGGACTGGGGAAGAGTGGGACTTGACGGCAGACCGCGCCCGATACATGTGGAGCACGGCCTTAAGAATATCCGTTTTGAGCGCGATACGGATTTTGTCTGCAACGAACTTGTGCATATGGAACGCACACTTTTTGAGGCGGACGGCGTGAAGGTCGAAAGGACAGGGCTTCACGAAAGAGAATTCATCGACACCGTGAGGTATACTCTTGAAAAGCCTCTCGAAGTGGAGATGAGGGACACAGTGCACGTCATGAACCTGGTGGACGGAAGAGCGGCCGTGATAGAGAGCACGGATGGAAGTTTTGCGCCTTTTGAAGTGCATTACGCGGAGACAGTGATAGTTCCTGCGAGCGTAGGAAAGTACCGCATCGTTCCGGACGACGCATCCGTAAAGATGATAGTGGCTTCTGTAGCCTGAAATGAGGGGGAAATATGGATCACAAAGCAGTTAAAAAAGTACATGTTGTATTTAAGACGCATCTGGATATCGGTTTTACGGGGATCGGGAGGGATGTCCTTGAAAAGTACAGAGGGACCTACATCCCGAAGTCTGTCGATCTTGCATTGCGCCTTAACACTGAAACCGAAAAAACGTTCATCTGGACCGTGGGATCGTTTCTCATAAAGGACTCGCTTGAAAACGCATCCGCAGAGGACAGGGAGAAGCTTGAAAACGCGATCAGGAGGGGAGACATCTGCTGGCACGGGCTTTCCTTCACGACTCATACGGAGCTTCTTGATGAGGAGCTTTTGGATTATGACCTTTCGGTGTCTGACGATCTTGACAGAAAATACGGAAAACACACCATTGCCGCAAAGATGACTGATGTGCCGGGGCACACAAGAGCACTCGTAAAAGCCATGGCAAGGCACGGAAAAAAATATCTCCATATCGGCGTAAATCCGTCTTCGATGGTGCCCGGTGTTCCCGATACTTTCCGCTGGAAGAGCGGGGAAGACGAGATCATTGTGCAGTATTCCTATGTTTACGGCGCGCCCTGCTATGTGGACGGAATGGATGAAGTGCTTGAGTTTGCACACACCGGTGACAATCTGGGGCCGCAGGAACCTTCTGTGATCGAGTCCGAGATGGCAAGGATACAGAAACTCTATCCCAATGCAAAGATCGTCGCATCGACCATGGATGAGTACGCCGCTTCGCTTTTACGTGAAAAAGACAGGCTTCCCGTTATCGAGGAGGAGATCGGTGACACATGGATCCACGGGATAGCGTCGGATCCTCTTAAGGTGAGCCGTTACAGGGAGCTCATAAGGCTTAAGAACATATGGCAAAAAGAGGGAAAAATCGACAGAGATTCAAAGCAGTACAAGGACTTTTTGCAGAACCTTCTTCTTGTCGCCGAGCATACGTGGGGGCTTGATTACAAGAAATTCCTCATGGATTTCACAAACTGGGAAAAGAAGGATTTTGATCTTGCCCGCAAAAACGACAGGACGGATCTTGACATGATAACGAACAGGAATGCCAACATGAGAGGCGTGCTCCTTTCGGATATCGAAAAATACAGGAACGGAGATACCACGGGTTCCTACAGCTTTTACGAGAGTTCACACAAGGAACAGATGGATTATGTGTACAAGGCTGTAGAGGCACTTCCCGCGGACCTTAAAAAAGAGGCAGCGGCTGCGTTAGAAGCACTTGATGAGACCGATCACGCTTTTTCAAAGGACTGCCGCGGAACAGAAGTCTCGCCTTACGAACACCTGCATATCGGAAATTATGAAGTGGCTTTCGGGGGATACGGAGAGATCGTATATCTTTCAAAGAACGGATTAAAGCACATCACGGACGGCGTGTTCGGAAGGCTCGGCTATACTACGTTCAACGCAAGGGACTGCGTCGACAATTACTATTCCTACAACAGGGATTTCCGCCTTAACCAATGCTGGTCCGAGGGGGATTTTTCAAAGCCGGGACTGGAGTTTGTGGAAGGACTGGAGCACAGAGACTACGAATTTGGCCTCAGACGTTTGGCCGCAGCGGGAAACAAGGTGTACATAAGAGTCAGGGGAAACGAAAGAGCCTGTGAGGAATACGGCTGCCCGAGAGACGGATATATCACATACGAGTTTATGGATGACAAGATCCTGTGCCGCTTACGCCTTACAGAGAAAGACGCAAACAGGATGCCGGAAGCCGTCTGGTTTGATATGCGCTTTGACGTTGAAAATCCTTACAGATGGAGGATGAAAAAGATCGGAGAGCATGTCGATCCGATGGATGTCCTTAAAGGCGGGAACAGGATGCAACACTGCGTCGAAGAAATGGATTATACAGGAGCTGACGGACACATAAGCGTGAAGAACATCCATGCGCCGCTCATTTCCGTAGGGGGACGCGCGCTTTACGGAGACTACAGGGAGATCCGCGATGTGAAGAACGGCTTCTCATATTGCCTTTTCAACAACAAATGGGGCACCAATTTCAAAATGTGGTGCGAGGACGACATGACCTTTGATTTTGAGATAGAGATATAAGAGGGGGAAACATGAAAAAAAGAAAAAGCAGGGCTTTGTGCCTGTTTCTGGCGTGCCTTGTGCTTGCGGGATGCGGGAGCACAAAGGACACGGGGAGTGAAAACGGCGGAAAGGCTGAGCCCACTGCAGCCGCTGAGCCGGCAGTGACCGCGGAAGCAAAAGAACCCACGGCAACACCCGCGCCCACGGCGACGCCTGAGCCCACAGCGGCCGAAACACCTGTTGAGGAGGTAAACATGAAGGATTACGGTGACAAATATATCAATGTCGGGATGCAGCTGCTTGACGAGACCATTCGCAAATATTACAACAAAAAAACGGGGTCACTCAAGACATCCCTCATAAATGATGCGGAGGCTACGCTCTGGCCCTTTGCGTCTTTCCTTGAGGCACTTTCCGAGAGCCTTATGAGAGACCCGGAAAACGAGGAACTGCGCGAAGTATATAAGAGCGCGCTTGACATAGGTCTTCAGGGGTACCGCGTGGAAAACGCGACTATCAAAGCGCCTGCGGGAACATTTCCCGGACAGCTCTATTTCAATGCAGGATGGCACACGGCAGGAGACTACTATTATGACGACAATGCCTGGATTTGTTTCCAGCTCTTTACGGCCTATGACCTTCTCGGAGACCGGAAATATCTTGACGACGCGCTGAAGCTCCTTGAGTTTTTCTGGACGGGGTATGACACAGAAGTGCTCGGAGGCGGAGTCTACTGGGATAAGACCTACGGAAAAGGAAAAGGTATATGCACAAATGCTCCCATCACCATCTGCTATCTCATCGGATATCAGAAGACCGGAGAGCAGGAATATCTCGACAGGGCGCTGAACCTTTACAACTGGATGATAAACAGCCCTCTGATGACGCAGGACTGGACCATTCACGCGGGCTTTACCGAGGACGGAAAGGTCGACAACTGGATCGCGGCGTACGATCAGGGAACACTTATCTACGCCACATCGCTCCTCTATGAGATAACTGGAGACAGCACATATCTCACAAACGCGGGAAAGATCGCCATGGGCGCCTCCAAGCTCATTTTCAAAAAGCAGGGCGATTCCTATGTCATGAAGGGAAACCCGATATTTAAGACATGGTGCATCGGATGGGCCATAAGAGGAATGGAAAAATACTATGCCACCTGCAATGTCAGGACGCACACCTTTATGGAGCACATGTACGAGGTGCTTGATGTGAACATGACCACAAAGAATGCGGCGGGGCAGTACGATCCGTTTTTCTCGACGGGCGACTGGTGGGACCAGCCCGGATATGACACAGATGTCATCCAGCCCTCGGGAATGTGCGTGATCTACACTCTGTCCGGTGATCTTCACAAACAGGACGCAAAATAAAAGGATCAAAGACCCGGAAATATGGCGGCTTCGTTCTGAGGCCGCTTTTTTTGCGCTCATGCGAGGCAGTATTATCGACAGGTTATAAATGATATACCAAATATTTTAATTGACATAATAATATATATCGTATAATATAAATGTACGGTCGAAAGACATGACAGACAAAATGAGAAACGGATACCAAGGGGGTACAACATGAAACTGATGCATTCTGAGTGGGAAGGAAGGCTGGATCACTGGATACATACTTTGAAAAAGGATCTTTACGAGCCTTTGGGAGAGCTCAGCTGGACATTTTTTACCGCAACGGGACAGATCCCGCCCTGCGACGCCGAAGCGCTTGCCGTAAATCCCGCAAAGGAAGGGATGACATGGGGAAGGAGCAGGGAATATGCGTGGTTCAAGTCGGAGTTTACATTGCCGGGTGAAGCCGAAGGGAAGAAGATAGTGCTTAATCTTGCTCCCGGCGGCGAGTCCACGCTTTTTGTGAACGGGAAGTCATTTGGCACCTACAGGGCTTCATGGCTCGGCGTAAAGCATCAGTTTTATTCCGACAACATCGTTTCAGAATGCGCAAAGGCCGGAGAGCATTTTGACATCCTGATGGAAACATATACAGGGCATGACTTCCCTGAATCCGAACTCGGCGGATGCTGCACAGGTCCCGTGCTCCCCGGGCTCTATGAGCCTCAGGACAGAAGGAACAGGTGCACTCTCGGAAAATGCACCTACGGCATATGGAATGAAGAGGCCTATCAGCTCTATATGGACGTGATGACCTTGAGAAGCCTTTTGAGAACGCTCGATCCCACGTCATTACGCGCGGCAAAGGTCGCGGAGGCTCTTGAGAGGTTTACGCTCACTGTTGACTTTGAGCAGGGAAAAGAAGAAAGACGGGCATGCTACATAAAGGCCCGCGAGGAGCTTAAAGGCGTCCTTCAGGCGATGAACGGAAGCACGATGCCCAAGCTTTACGCCATGGGACACGCGCATCTGGATCTTGTGTGGCTCTGGCCGATAGACGAGACAAGAAGAAAAACGTCCCGCACCTTTGCCGCCCAGCTGCGTCTCCTGGAGCGTTACCCTGAATACAGGTTCATCCAGAGCCAGCCTGCCGAATATGAAATGTGCAGAAAATACTATCCTGAGCTTTTCCAAAGGATATTTGAAAAGATAAAAGACGGACAGTGGATAGCGGACGGCGCGATGTGGGTGGAGCCCGATACGAATATGAGCGGCGGAGAGGCGCTTGTGAGACAGCTCCTCTACGGAAAGAAGTATTTCAGAGAAGTGCTCGGCGTGGAAAGCGAGACATTGTGGCTTCCCGATACGTTCGGATACAGCGCAGTGCTCCCGCAGCTCCTTAAAAAGGCCGGCGTCAAGTACCTTGTGACTCAGAAGATATTCTGGACCTACAACGAGGGCGAGGAATTCCCTTATCACTATTTCAAGTGGAGAGGCATGGACGGGTCCGAGATAACGACGTTCCTTCCCACAAGCTACGGGTACGAGACCGATCCGCAGTCGCTAAACAGAGCATGGCGCGAGAGAAGGCAGCTTAAGGGTCTTGAGGGATTCCTCATTCCGTTCGGATATGGAGACGGAGGCGGCGGCCCTGCGAGGGACCATGTGGAATATGTTTTAAGACAAAAGGACCTCGAGGGCGGCGTAAAGGTTGAGATGTCCGACCCCGTGACGTTCTTTGAGGAGATGGAGGATCTCGGCGGCCCTAAGGAAACCTGGGACGGAGAACTTTATTTCACAGCTCACAGAGGTACATATACATCACAGGCGAACATAAAGAAATTCAACCGCACCGCGGAAAAACTCTTAAGAGACTTTGAAATGTGGTATTCCCGCGCGGTGTCTTCAGGGAAGTTTGAAAGGATCCTTGACGACGAGGCCGAGGAGATGTGGAAAGTGCTCCTTACCTTCCAGTTTCATGATATCCTCCCCGGTTCGTCGATCAAAGAAGCCTACGAGTATGTTGAAAAAGAGTTTGCAAAGCTCCTCAACAGGGTAAAAGAACACACCGGGAAAGTTCTTGCGGCTCTCACCGAAGGAGACGGGATAACGCTGTTCAATTCGCTTTCCGATCCGAGAAATGCGGTGATCACATTGCCTGAAGGCTTTGAAAACGGCGCGAGAACGCTTGAAGGAGAAACGGTGCCTTTTATACGCACGGCGCACGGCACGGAAGCATATGTAAATGTGCCGGCTTACGGAAGTGTGAGCCTTATCCCGGAAAAGGCACAGGGTAGCGAAGCGGAACACAGTGTGACGGCCGAAAGTCAGGGAGGACTCACGATACTCCAAAACGACAAAGTGAAGGTGGTTTTAAACGAAAAGGGCGAGATCGTTTCGTATATCCTTTTTGAAAACGGAAGGGAATACGCGAAGGAGCCTATGAACAGGCTGAGACTCTATAAGAGCGTTCCGAGGCTTTTTGACGCATGGGATATAGATTCTAACTATGAACTGCAGGAATGCGAGGGCGCTGTGCCTGTAAAGTGCGAGATCGTGCAGGATTCCGGCTTCAGGGCCGAAGTCAGGTTCACCGGAAAGATAGGAGTTTCAGAGTATACCGAAACGATATCTCTTGAAAAGGGCGACACCACAGTGCGCATCGACATGGATATTGACTGGAAGGAACTCCACAGAGTCCTTAAAGCTTCATTCCCTGTGAATGTCCGTGCCGTCGAGGGCGTAAACGAGATACAGTTCGGCTATGTAAAGCGCCCCACACATCGCTCAAGGCTTTCCGACAAAGACAGATTTGAGGTATGCAATCATCGTTACAGCGCACTGTTTGACGGCTCTCACGGCGCAGCGGTGCTTAATGACTGCAAATACGGTATAGGCATGAAGGATTCGGATCTTGAACTTACGCTCCTTACGGCAGCGGCATCTCCCGAGATGAGAGCGGACAACAAAGAGCACACGTTTTCCTACGGATTTACGGCATGGGACGGGACCTTTGAAAACAGCGGCATCGTAGGACAGGCGGCAAGATTCAATGTTCCCGTTTCGATATCGGAAGGACATGCGGCAAAAACAGAAGGCTTTGCTTCGTCGGACAAGGCGGTCGTACTTGAAACCGTAAAGACCTCCGACGACAGAAAGGGCGATATCGTGGTAAGGCTTTATGAAGCCTACGGCACATCGTGCAAGAGCACAGTGAAGATGCCCGTCTTTAACGGAAAGAAAGTATACATCTGCGATCTTTTGGAACATGAGGAAGAAGAGATCGGGACGAATGCGGATGAAGTCGTCCTGGATTTTGCTCCGTTTGAGATAAAGACACTCAGAGTCAGAAATGAAGAAACACTTAAGGAGGACAGAACATGATCCCCGGATCACTCACAGAAAGAGCCGAAAGGCTTGAAGAATATTACAGCATCCATTTCCCGGCGCTTTCGGGAATGGTGAAGCAGTGCTTTTTAAATACAATCGAGACTACGGTAAAGAAACTTCCCGACGGATCCTATTTCGTGATCACGGGAGACATCCCCGCAATGTGGCTCAGAGACTCGTCGGCGCAGGTACGCCCTTATGTGAAATATGCGAAAAACGATCCGGAGCTTAGAGAGATACTTGAGAGCGTAATCGAAAAACAGGCACGTTTTGTGCTGATCGACCCTTATGCCAATGCATTTAACGAGTCCTGCAACAACGAAGGCCATACGGACGACGATACAAAGCAGAACGGAAATGTGTTTGAGAGGAAATACGAGGTGGATTCCCTGTGCGCTCCCGCTTATCTGGCATACAGATATTTTAAGGAGACGGGGAGCAGGAACATTTTTACAAAGGCATTTCATGAGATGATGCTGACAGTCCTCAAGGTATTTACCGATGAGCAGAGGCACGCGGGATCGGAATACTATTTCAGGCGTTACAACTGCCCGAAGACCGACACACTGCCAAACGGAGGCCTCGGAAGACCTGTGAACTACACGGGGATGACATGGTCGGGATTCCGTCCTTCCGACGACAGATGCATCTTCGGCTATCTCATCCCCTCAAACATGATGGCCGTGAAAGCTTTGGGATATATGTCGGAGCTTCTGAGAGAAGGCTATAACGACATAAAGAATGCGGAAAAATGCGAGCTTCTGGCCGAGGATATCGAAGAAGGCATTAAGCTCTACGGCATCGTGGATCACAACAGGTTCGGAAAGATGTACGCATATGAGACGGACGGCTACGGAAATCATATCCTGATGGATGACGCAAATTCGCCGAGCCTCCTCTCAATGCCCTACATAGGCTATTGTTCAAAGGATGACGTGCTGTACAGGAATACGAGAAACTATGTTCTGTCCGCGGACAATCCTTACTACAAAGAGGGCAAAGAGGCAAAAGGCGTCGGAAGCCCGCACACGCCCGAGGGCTACATATGGCATATCGGCATAGTGATGCAGGCTCTTACAAGCACAGACAGAGACGAGATCATGAACTGCCTTGACATGTTGTCAAGAACACACGCGGGAACAAATTACATGCATGAATCGTTCGATCCGGACGATCCGGAACGCTTCACCCGCCCCTGGTTCGCATGGGCCAATACCCTTTTTGCGGAATTGCTGGACGATCTCATGGAAAAAGACTTCTTTTAAAGAGAACTGCACAATTCCTTGACCGCTTGCAACAAGGTTTTTGTCTATTTTCTACAAAAACGGTTTCATAAATCGGAGGCCTCCTTGGAAAAAATATACAAAAACATATCAAAAATGTATTGACATATCATTCAAAAGAATATATCATATAGACATAAATGATATATCAAGCATATCGATTGAGGTAGATGATAATGCGGGATTCAAAAAAGATACTGCTTACCCTGGGCGCGGCCGCTCTGATAGCCATGGCGGGCTGCACCGCAGGCAGGGGAAGCGGAGGCTCGGCGGAGCCTGTCACGACCAAGCCTGTCGAAACAGCGGCACCCACCGCCGAGGCAGTGACACCCACCGCAACGCACACACCCACACCTGCGGTAACGGCGACAAAGAAACCTGAAAGCGAGGACAACAACTTGAAAAAAGGGACCATCGAAGAAGCGGCTTACGAAAGCTTTTCGAGTTTCATAGATCAGTACTATTTCAAGAGCAAGATCGAAGATTACGGAGTGTTCAAAAAGCTGAATTTCTGGGATCAGGCCGAGATCTATGAGATAGTGATCGACGCATATGAGCATACGGGAGACGAAAGATATCTTAACATGATCCGCGAGCTCTTTCAGGGCTTCACCAAGCTGCACGGCGAGGATTTCTCCTGGAATGAATACAACGACGACATCATGTGGATCACGATCGCCTTCACGAGAGCCTACAGAGACACAGGAGACAAGGCCTTCCTTGATTCTGCGGTAAGACATTTCGATCTTGTGTGGGAAAGAGGCTGGAGTGAGGATCTTGGCGGCGGCATCTTCTGGAGGATCGAAAATACCACAAAGAATGCCTGCATCAACTGCCCCGCGGCCATCGCTGCATGTCTTCTCGCGGAGGAGACTCATGACGACTCTTACTATGAAAAAGCCGTGATGATCATGGACTGGGTGGTTGAGAACATATATGAGACAAAGACCGGCAGAGTCTATGATGCCTATGAAATGAACGGCAAAAAAAATCCATGGGCTTCGACCTACAACCAGGGTACCTTTATAGGCGCGAACACACTGCTTTATCTTCATACCGGAGACGGAAAATATCTTTCACAGGCAAGAAGAGCTTCGGACTACACCATTGAAAACATGTATGACGGCAAAGTCATGGACAACGAAGCAAACAGCGGGGATCTGGTAGGGTTTAAAGGAATACTTGCCAGATGGATGTATGCTTTTGCGGTCGACTGCGACCAGCCCGATGTTATGGAATGGATGAAGATGAACGCTGAGGTTGGGTGGAGCAACAGAAACTCAAAAGGGATAGCGGCGACCACCTGGAACACAAAGACCTCGGAAAGCTCGGAGATCATACCCTTCAGCGCATCGACCATCGTTTCGGCGCTGAACAATGTAAACAATGAGTGCAGGACCGGCTTTAAAGCGGAGAAGGGTATAAAAGCCACAGACTTCACACGCTGCGGAAAAGTCATCGTGACAAAGACCGACGCAGTGCATGTAAAGGCCGACGCCGACAATGCGTTTCTCGAGTATTCGCACGTCACGTTTCCGGACAGCTGCAAAAAGACAGTGATAAAGGCAAAGACCGAAAAGCCGGTAAAGGTCGAGATAAGGATCGGATCGCCTGACGGACAGCTTATTTCCACAGGTACGATCGAAAAGAGCGCAAACGGGGAATTTTATGAGACTACCCTTGAAAATGAGGCGCTGAACGGCACACAGAAGATATACATCGTCTTCCCTGACGGCGGGAGCGAACTGGATATCTCTATGATCAATTTTGCTTCTTGATATCCTGCGGGATATTTAGAAAGAAATAAAAAAGGAGACACGATTATGAGGAGAAGATTTTTATGTTACATGCTCGTAGCTGCTTTATCTTTATCATTTGCGGCATGTACAAAAGAGGGACAGAATGCGGATGTACCTGCGACTGAGGCTCCTGCACCGACAGAAGCACCCAAGACACAGGAAGAGACACCTGCGCCCACACCCACTGAGGAACCCAAGGCAGAGCCCACAGCAGCGCCCACGGAGGCACCTGCGGAAACAAAGCCCGAGGTCCAGGATGCGGCAGGAAGGATCGAGTTTGAAAACTTCACAGAGTCCGATAAGGTTGGCACGGAAGGCTCCAAGGAAGACGACACAGAGGTGCTTGCGGGACTTAATACAAGCGGCTATACCGCATACAACATCGATCTCGGAGACGGCGGATATGAGCAGATCGCAGTACGTTACGCTTCCGACACGGCAGGCGGAAAGATCGAGATCCGTTATACAGCTCCCGACGGAGATCTTGTAGGAACCATCGAGCTTCCCGGAACGGGCGGCTGGGACAAATATCAGACCGTCACTGCTGACATCCCCAATTTAAAGGATTTCGGCCGCAAAAAGCTTCTCTATTTCGTTTTTTCGGGTGACGGATATCTCTACAACCTCAACTGGTTCCAGCTTTTCAAGGTTGCTGACGGAAGCGGCCAGGTAGAGTTTGAAAACTATGTTGAAGCCATCCCCGGCATCGTTATCGACAATGCATCCGATGGAGAAGGCGCACAGAACATCGGCGGCATCAAGAACGACTACTGGACACTTTACAAGCTCAATTTCGGCGAAGGCGGCTTTGAGCAGATCGCTGTAAGAGCATCTTCCGCAACCGCAGGCGGCAGCTTTGAGATCCGTCTCGGAAGCCTTGACAACGCACCTGTAGGAAAGTTCAACCTTCCCGGTACCGGTGACTGGAACAACTGGGACACCTACTACTTTGACGTACCTGAATTCAAGGAGATCTCAGGGGTACAGGATGTATACATGGTATACAACGACGGCGGCGACTGGCTCTACAACCTCAACTGGTTCCGCTTCTACAAGGCAGCGCTTGACGTTTCCAAGAGAGTGGAAGCAGAGGATTTCATCGAATCCACAGTTGTTTCCGAGCCTTGCGGAGCAGACGGCACAAATAACATCGGCGGCGTCACACCCGGCACTTATGCGGCATACCAGCTCGACTTCGGCGAAGGCGGCTACAACAAGCTCAAAGTAAGAGCTTCGAGCCCTATGTCAGGCGGCGAGATCATCATGCACAAGGATTCACTTGACGGTGAAGTCGTATGCAAGGTAGCCATCGGAAACAAAGACGTTTACGGCGGCGACTGGTCCAATTACGGCGACTGGGATTTTGAGACTCCCGAGCTCGCAGCCCTTACAGGTAAGCAGATACTGTTCTTCGAATTCAACAATTCTCCTGAGAACAGCAGCCACCTTTTCAACATCAACTGGTATGAATTCACCAAGTAATGACCAATAAGGGAGAATAGAAATGAGATTTAAAAAAGCACTTGCAATTTTACTGGCGCTCTCTGTGATCGCAGGCTCGTTTGCGGCCTGCGGAGGGGAGAAAGAAAAAGATACTCCCGCCGGTAACCCCGGACAGGAACAGACCGACAACAACGATCAGAAGACTCCGACAGCAGAGCCTACCGAAGAGCCCAAGGAAGAAAAGTATCCCTTTGAAGTGGTTGACCTTGACGGATATGTCTTCACGGTAGCCGACAACAACACCAACAGATGGTTCCCCGAAGAAGGCAGCTCAGAAAGAGCAAATGCCATCATCGCGAGAGTGAACAAAGTTCAGGAACTGTTTAACTGCAAAATAGAGGTAAAGCCTTACGGTGAATCCGAGTTTGCAAATGCCGTTACGGCAGGTGAGGACTACGCGGACATCATCGTCTGCGAGACATGGAACCTCGGCCGTCACATCAAGGCGAAAAGAGTGGTTGACCTTGCATCCCTTAACGGGCTCAATCTCAATGCAGACTACTGGACAAGGTACAACAACACAAACCTCCTTTCCTACCAGGGCAAGGTATACGGCGTTGCGGCTCCTTTCGCATCACAGATGGACGAGATATTCCTCATGTTCTTCAACAAGAACATCATCGAGGAGCTGAACCTTGAAAGCCCTTACGATCTTTACGCAAGAGACGAATGGACATTCTCCAAGTTCCTTGAATATGTAAAGGCCGCAAAGAAGGACCTTAACGGTGACGGAATGTTTGACGAGAACGACAGATACGGCTTCTCCTGCGGTCACAACTGGGATACACCTGTCGTTATGTATCTTGCTTCCGGAAACCAGTTTTACAGAGAGAACAGCGACGGATCGATCGAGTTCCAGTTAAACACCACCGATGCTTTCAAGGCTGTAAAGCAGGTAAAGGAAATGCTCAATCCCGGAGACACCTTCTGGCCCAAGCCCGAAGGAGCCGAGATGAACGCATATGTTCAGGCATTTACCGAAGGAAAGGCACTTTTCTACACCTACTCAAGAGGAAGAGGCGTTGCCGACGCGATCTATGACATGCAGGATGATTTCGGCATCGTTCCGATCCCCAGAGGAGACAATGCTCCCACTTACCGCTGCTGGGTAAGTCATGACGCTCCCAGCATGTCGATCCCTTCGACCAACAAGAACATCGACAAGACAGTAAAGATCCTCGAAGCTCTGGCTTACTTTGCGCAGGACGAGAACGAGATAGAGCTTGACGAATTCTGCACAAAGCTCAGAGACGACAGATCTGCTGAGATCTTAAGAGAAATGCCCAAATATGCACATTCAGACCTTGCTTTCATCGGTCAGCAGTGCGCAGGCGGCTTCTATGCGGCACTCAATGCGGTGGTGAACGTAACCTTTGCACAGAGAGAAAAGGAGATAGCTTCCACCGTTGCGGGAATAGAACTTGAAGTAGAAGACGGTATTCAGGAATTCATTGACATCATGTTAGGAAAGACCGGATCCGAAGAGTAAACAAATTCGATTCCTATCATAAATGGGTACAAAGCCTGGCACATACAGACCACCGTTTTGTACCCATTTTTATTTCAGGAGGGGTTTAATGAGAACATCAGGAAACAAAAGAGCGGCCATAGTGCCGGCACTTCTTGTGATCGTACTGGTCATAGTCCTTGTTACAAAGATCCTCGGCGGAAAACAGGAACCGGAAAATGTTTACGATTTCTCCGGAGGTTTTCAGATCGGAACACAGGGGGAGTCAAATGCCGAAAAAGGCCCGGATGCGATAGAGACTTCATCCGTTTCTTATCTTGAGGGCAAAGGCGTACAGGTCGTATCGGACCCTGACCTTGGGAGTGACAGACAGGTGCTGCTTACAGAAGAAGACAGCAGCGTTACATACGGATTTGAGATAAAAAACGCAGGTGTATACAGCTTAAAGGTAGAGTATATGCCGGCACCCGGAAATGAAAACGATATTGAGAGAAATATTCTTATAGATGGCGTTATCCCCTCGGATGACGCGAGCTTTGTGAGTTTTACAAGAGTCTGGAAAGACAGCACGGCCATAAACAGGGACCTTCACGGAAACGACATAAGGCCCGCACAGGAAGAAGCGGCCCAGTGGCAGGATATCTTTGTGTTTGATTCAGCAAGGCATTCAAATACCCCTGTGAGCTTTTACCTTGAAAAGGGAAGCCACACCGTCACCATAGAAGGCGTGAAGGAACCCATGTACATAGCAAAGATCGCTGTGAGATCATATACGGAAGCGCCCGGCTATGCGGATGTCCTTAAAGGATACAGAGAAGCGGGAGTACCGGAAGCGGATACCGGCCTGATAAAGTTCCAGGCCGAGAACATGTACAGAAAATCGGATTACACGCTCTATCAGAGCTTTGATAAGTCGTCCGCAATCACTGAGCCGCAGGATCCTTCAAAGATCAGACTGAATCATATAAGCGGCGACAAGTTCAAGCTTGCGGGACAGTGGATCTCATGGGAGATCGAAGTCCCTGAGACAGGGCTTTACAACATTGGTTTCAGGTATAAGCAGAATATATTGTCGGGCATCTATTCTTCCAGAAAGCTCCTCATCGACGGAGAGATCCCTTTTAAAGAAGCGGGGGATCTTAAATTCAACTATTCAAGCGACTGGAAGGTAGAAAACGCAGGAGACGAAAACGGGGCCTATCTTTTCTTCCTTGAAAAAGGAAACCACATACTTTCAATGGAGGTCACGCTCGGAGACCTTGCCGCCGCCATCGACACTGTGGATGATGTGCTCTATCAGCTTAACAAGATCTACAGAGAGATACTTGTGATAACGGGAAGCGAAGCGGATATCTACCGTGATTACAACTTTGACAGGATCATTCCGGAAACAATAGCAAACATGAAAGTGCAGAGCGACAGACTCGACTACTGCTCGCAGTATCTTGAGGCTGTGGTGGGCGCAAAGGGTGAGCAGGCCTCGGCTCTTGACAAGCTGAAGATCCAGCTGAAGCTCATGCATGGCGATCCGCAAAAGATAGCAAGCAATTTCAAGCAGTACAAAGACAACATCGCAAGCCTTGCCGAATGGATGGTAACGGTGAGTGATCAGCCCCTTTCGCTTGACTATATCGTGATATCGGGACCGGGCACAAAGCTGCCTAAAGGCGAAGCGGGGTTCTTAAAGTCAATGGGCTTTGAGATACAAAGCTTCCTTATGTCCTTCTTTACCGACTACAGCACTCTCGGACAGACGGAAGCCGCAAAAGGAGAAGGAAAGACGATCGAAGTGTGGATCACTTCGGGACGGGACCAGGCGAACATCATTCGCCAGATGATCAACAATTCCTTTACTCCAAACACCGGCATAAACGTGGAACTTAAGCTTGTGAGCGCGGGAACACTGCTCCCTGCGGTACTTTCCGATCAGGGTCCCGACGTGGCTCTGGGGAATCCTATGACGGATCCCATACAGTACGCCTTAAGACATGCGGCGATCGATCTCACTCAGTTTGACGGTTACAGCGAAGTGGCCGGAAGGTTTGAGGACAGCGCGCTTGTTTCCTATACTTTTGCGGATTCCGTATATGCACTTCCGGAAACTCAGACCTTCCCAATGATGTTTTACAGAAAGGACATCTTTGAGGAACTGGGACTCAATCCTCCCAATACCTGGGACGAGTTTTTTGAAGTCGTGGCAGTGCTTCAGAGAAACAATATGGAGATCGGGTTCCCTCAGGGCATGAGCGGGATGCAGATATTCCTTTATCAGAACGGCGGAACGCTTTACAACGACGATCTCACGGAATGCACTTTCCTTGAGGACACCACACTCGACGCGTTCCAGTCGATGCTTGACCTCTTTACGACTTATCGTTTCCCCAGGGATTACAGCTTTTCAAACCGCTTCAGGACGGGACAGATGCCGCTCGCTATACAGGATTACATGGAATATAACCAGTTGTCCGCATTTGCGCCCGAGATAAAGGGATTATGGGGAATGCTCCCGATCCCCGGCACCGAGCTCCCGGACGGTACATTGACCAGAGCATGCGCCTGCGGCGGAACCTGCGCGATGATGCTCCGCGGAGCAAACGACCCCGAGAGCGCGTGGAAATTCATGGAATGGTGGACCAGGAGCTCTTCACAGGTCGAATTTGCAAAGGAAATGAAGTCCATACTCGGAAAGGCTGCGATGTATGCTACTGCAAACATCGAAGCAATAGGAAGCCTTCCCTGGACGAAAGAAGAATACACTTCGATCTACGGACAGCTTGAGCACGTTGCGGGAACACCCGAAGTGCCCGGAAACTATTATGTCATTAGAAACATAGGCTTTGCGTCAGTCTCGGGATATACCTCCGGAAATGCCGAGGAACTCCTGGACTGGGTGATCGAGACGAATGACGAGATCAGGCGGAAACGCACGGAATTCGGTCTTGAATGAGCGGGAGGAGAATAAATGTCAGATCATAAAAACAGGGATATAAAAGCTTCCGCGGCCCGACTGTGGAAGGAGATAAAAAAGAACAGGGTGAGCTACCTTTTCTGCGCTCCTTATTTTATCCTTTTTTGCATCTTCACGATCCTTCCGGTTGCGATGTCGATGTTTTTGAGCTTTACGTCCTTCAACATACTTGAGCCGCCTGTATTTGTGGGGCTTCAAAATTACGTTAGGCTGTTTTTCAGCGACAGGATATTCATCGAGAAGGCTGTGGGAAATACCTTCGCGATAGCTGCGATCGTAGGCCCCGTCGGATATCTCATCTGCCTTTTTCTCGCATGGATGCTGAATGAGCTTCCGAGGATCTTAAGGATGCTCTTTACACTGATCTTTTTTGCTCCGACCATTGCGGGAAATATCTATTTCACATTCACATATCTTTTTAACAACGATTCTCAGGGGTATGTGAACGCATTGCTCATAAAATACGGCATCATACAGTCGCCGATCCTCTGGTTCCAGGATGAAAAGTACATGGTGACGCTGATAATCATCATATGCCTGTGGACAAGCATAGGTACGACTTTCCTTTCGTTCATCGCTGGACTTCAGGGCATACCCGACCATCTTTACGAAGCGGGAGCGATAGACGGTGTGAGGAACAGATGGCAGGAACTGTGGTATATCACTCTTCCTTCGATGAAGCCGCAGCTTATGTTCGGCGCGGTCATGTCCATCACCGGCGCTTTCGGAGTGGGAAGCATAGTCACCGCACTCTGCGGCCTGCCTTCCACAAACTACGGAGCGCACACCATAATGAACCATCTTGAGGATTTCGGTAATGTGAGATTTGAGATGGGCTATGCTTCGGCGATAGCAACACTCCTCTTTGTGATCATGATAGGGACGAACGCCCTGATCAAGAGGATGCTCTCGAGAGTGGGAGAATAGAAGGCTTTAGAAACCGGCTGATAAATGCCAATTTTGTTACAGAACGGAGATCGGTATGGCAAAGATCAAATTGTCGAGAAAGGAAAGAGGCGTAAAGAGGTCCTATCTTGTGGACATCATTATGTATTCCATGCTTTTGCTGCTGGGACTCGTAATGGCGATCCCCTTTGTGTTCGCGTTCTCAAACTCGCTGAAACCCCTTTCCGAGTTTTTCTACTTCCCTCCGAGGCTTTTGGTGGAAAACCCGACGTTAAAGAATTTCAAAGACCTTTTCAGACTAATGTCTGATTCATGGGTGCCTTTCAGCAGATATATCTTCAACACTGTGTTCATCACGGTCGTAGGTACTGCGGGGCATATCCTTCTGGCATCCATGTGCGCGTTTGCTCTTGCAAAACACAAGTTTCCCGGGGCAAAACTCATGTTCATGCTGATCGTGACATCTCTCATGTTCAGGGGAGAAGTCACGCAGATACCGAGCTTCATGATCTTTTCAAAGCTCAGGCTTGTGGACAACTACGGGGCATATATCCTTCCGGCACTCTGCTCGACACTGGGACTTTATCTCATAAAGCAGTTCATGGAGCAGATGGTACCCGACGAGATACTTGAATCGGCAAGAATGGACGGAGCATCGGAGTTTACGGTATTCACAAAGATCGCTATGCCCATGGTAAAGCCTGCGGTGCTCACGCTCCTCATGCTTTCCGTGCAGGGGCTCTGGAACATCGGCGGAAGCGTCTACATAAGAAGAGAGGAACTGAAAACTCTGAATTTCGCGCTGAGCCAGATTATGACCGGCGGCATAGCAAGAAGCGGTACTGCCGCCGCTGCAATGGTGCTCATGATGATAGTTCCGATCACGATATTCATCTTTTCGCAGTCAAACATCGTGGAGACAATGTCAACTTCCGGTATGAAGGACTAAGGGACAGGGGGAGGAAAATGAAGAAAAGATCGTTGTTTATATCTTTATGCCTTTTCATCGTCATATCGGCGATCCTTCCGGGAAGGACCGTAAGAGCCGAAGAGGTGGATGCCTATGTCCCCTATGTGACATACTGTTATGACTCACATGCAAACGGAGACTGGTATGTTTCCCCTCATGCATATGTGCCCGAAAAGGATACGGATTCGGTGGACATGGGACTGGAAGTGAAACTAAAAGACCCGTCGGACCTTACCTGTGACAAGGACGGAAATCTGTATATCGCGGATACCGGAAACAACAGGATCGTCATTCTTGACAGTGAGCTGAAGGTAAAGAACATCATTTCGGAATACACTGACAATTCCGGGGAGACAACGGGCTTTAACCAGCCCAAAGCCGTGTTTGTGAACGAACAGGGCGATATCTATGTCGGAGATACGCTTAACTGCAGGATCGTAAAGTATGACAAAGAAGGAAAGCTCCTTCAGGTCATCGACAGTCCTTCGGAGGAAGTGCTCCAAAAGGTCATTTTTGAGCCTTCCGCGATCGCAGTGGACAACTACGACAGGATATATGTTATCTCGCAGAGCACAAATATGGGTGTTCTGACGCTTGATTCGGAAGGCGTTTTCCAGGGCTTCATCGGAGCGGAAAAAACTACGGGAACCTTTTGGGATATCGTAAAAGACGCCTTTATGAGCGAAGAAAAGAAAGCAAAGGCAAGACAGAACGTTCCCACCGAATACAACAACATAAGCATCGATGACAAAGGGTTTTTGTATGTTACGAGCAGCGCCTACGATCAGTCGGCGCAGTACAACAGCATGGTGAACAAGAGCGGCACGGCAAATCCCATAAAAAAGCTGAACCCTTCGGGCGCCGATGTGCTTAAAAGAAACGGCCCGTTCAACCAGGGCGGAGACATAAACTATTTTTACGACTGCTCAAGATTCATCGATGTTGCGCTTGGGACAGACAACGTATACAGCCTTCTCGACCAGACGGGCGGAAAGATATTCACATATGACGGCGACGGAAATCTCCTTTATGTTTTCGGAGGTCTGGGCTCTTCTCTCGGCGTTTTTCATATGCCCGTTGCCATCACATATTACGGAGACAAAATCCTTGTACTTGACGCAAGAACGGCTTCGATCACGTCTTTCATAAGGACAAAGTACGGAAATACCATCGCAGAGGCCATCAGGCTCCAAAATGCGAGAAAGTACACAGACGCGGCCGAAGAATGGAAAAACGTCCTTAAGGAGAACAACACCTTTGAGCAGGCATACAGAGGGATAGCAACATCCCATATGCGCCTCGGAGATTACAAGGCAGCAATGGAAAACTTCAGATACGGAAGCGATCTTGAGGGCTACAGTGAGGCCTATTCATCATACAGAAAAGGCGTAATGGAGCACTATATGCTCCTCATCCCCGTTGTGATTGCGCTGATCGTGTTCCTCGTGGGGCTTGCGTCAAAAAAGATGAAAGCGGTGAACGAAGCCGGCTGGAACAAACAGGGACCTGTAACGCTTAAGGAAGAACTCTGTTACGGCTGGTATGTCATCTTTCACCCTTTTGACGGCTTTTACGAGCTTAAAAGAAGCAGAAAAGGGACGGTGCGCGGCGCAACGATCTTTCTGGTGCTCGCTGTCCTCGAGGAACTGTTCAAGCAGATAGGGTCCGGCTACATCGTGACCGGAAGAGACTGGGCAAGAGTGAGCATAGTCGATGCTTTCATGTCCATCGGTGCGCTGGTCCTTCTCTGGACACTTGCAAACTGGGGACTGACTACGCTGATGGACGGAAAAGGAAAACTCAAGGATATCTACATAGCAAGCTGTTATGCTCTTATCCCTACGATCCTCATCGGATTTCCCGCGACCATCCTTACCAATTTCTGCTCGTCGGCGGAACTGGGTTTCATCAATATCTTTTGCACTGCGGGTTACATCTGGACGCTTTTGCTCATCTTTTTCGGAGCGCTTGTCGTAAACGACTATTCGCTCCTTAAAAACATCGTCACGACAGCGTTTTCGATAATCGGTATGGCTTGTATCGCATTTGTGAGCATACTTACGGTAAACCTCTTTGTTTCGCTGTTCGGATTCGTGCAGACCATTACAAACGAGATCGTCTATCGTATTTAAGGAGCGGAAATGAAAGACAAGAAAAAAACAAGAATACGGATATTGCTGATCGCTCTTGGGGTGGCGGTCGCAGGACTTGTGGTATGGACCGTCCTTTCAAGACCGGCATCCGAGACGGTGGCATCAACAGAGTATCACGCGAAGGAACTGGACGGCGAGTACAGGGAGGCAGACCCTTCCGCAGGACCTGTACAGGTCGCTGACGACGGCAGCCGTATACTGTACTTCGACCAGAAGACCGGAGGCCTTGTTCTTGAGGACAAGGAGACCGGAGAAAAGGTCTGGTCGATCCCTCAGGAATACGCATCGGATCCAAAGGCCGGTGGCGCGGACACAAAAAAGGAACTTGGCTCCGCGCTTCTTCTCACATATTATGACATAAAGACTCAAAAGACTGTGGTGTTTGACAGTCTCACAAACTCCGCGGAGCTTTCACAGATCTACTATGCGCCGCTAAAAGACGGCTCGGGCGTTGGCGTGAAGATGGTCCTGGGACGTGAAGATTCCGCGCGTCTGATCCCCGAGATCATAAGCGCCGCAAGGTTTGAGCAGGTGCTTCTCGACATGGAGGCCGCAAGCGGGAGCTCAGTCGCAAAGAAAGCGAAGGCACTTTACATAAGCTATACGATGGACAAGTCCACCGAAGATCAGAAGAAGAAATTCCCCGCTCTTCAGAAAAGCGACATCTATGTGCTAAAGACTTCCGCGACAAAGAGGAACAAGGAGGATCTCGAAAAATATTTCAGGGAATGCGGCTACACCTATGAGCAGATGGAGGCCGATTACGCCGAACTCGACTATGTTTCGCAGGCTGAGCAGTTCCCCTGCTTTAAGGTGGTCATGGAGTACTTCCTTGAGGACGGAGCTTTAAAGGTGAATATCCCCGCGGGACTCATCGACTATGACAAAGACGCTTTTATCCTCACACAGCTTCGCATTTTCCCTTTCCTCGGAGCGGGAAAAGTCGGAGAAGAAGGCTATGTCTTTGTTCCTGACGGATCGGGAGCGCTTGTGCCTTTTAACAACGACGGAAAGCTCAACTCGGTATACACGGCAAACCGCACCTACGGTCCCGACGGCGCTGAAGCAAAGACAGACCGCGGAAGTGATTATTATGAGTACAGAAATCCGGTGTTCGGCATAAAGACAGGTGAACATGCGGTCTTCGGAATCGTTACGGACGGAGATGCGACCACGCTCATCTGCAATCAGGTAGGAAACATCACTCACTCGTACAATACGGCATATGCCACCTTTATCCTCAGTCAGAACGCCCAGTATGAGTCCTACACCATGGAACAGGCTCCCTGGGTACAGTATGACAGAAAGGGCTATACAGGAACGATCTCCCTGAGCTACTGGCTACTCACAGGTGATGATGCAGACTACGTGGGGATGGCAAAGACCTACAGAGACTTCATTTTAAGCAGCAGAAAAGAGAAAAAGACTGAAAACGGCTCGCTTCCCATCTTTATCGAGACGCTCGGGACGGTCGGGAACAACACAAGAGTGCTCGGCATCCCGGGCTACAGAAACGTGGAAGTCACATCCTACAAAGAGGCGGGAAATATCCTTTCGGAACTCTCCGAAATGGGAGTGAGCGGCATAAAACTCAGATATCTCGCATGGTGCAACAACGGCTATTACACGGATGTTCCAAAGGGCATAAAGACCGAGAACAAGGTCGGATCGAAACATGAGCTTAAGGAACTTAAAAAGGCAGCAGACGCTTTGAACGCGGAGCTTTTCATGGACATCAATGTCCTCACTTCCTCGTTTGCAAACAAAAACGGCTTTAACCCTGCGTTTATCAAGTCGGAGGACGGCATCAGAGACCTGTTCCAGAAGCAGTCCTTCTATCCTTTTTACAATCCGACGGTCGAAGCGGTGCGTGGATGGGAGTTCTGTATAAATCCGAAAAAGGTGCTTTCGTATTTTGACAAAATGACCGCAAAATATGACAAGCTCGGCCTTACGGATATTTCTGCGGGAACAATGGGAGAAGTCCTTAATTCAAACTATAAAAAGTCGGATTACACAAACCGCCAGGAGAGCTTGAAGATCATGAAAGAAGTGATGGACAGAGCTTCAAAGCGGTATGATTCGGTAATGGTCGAAGGCGGCAATTCCTATACGCTTTCCGATGCGGACTACATTTTGTCTCTTCCGATGACTGACAGCGGATACACTGTCGAAGAAAGAAGCGTTCCGTTTATCCAGATAGCGCTCCACGGCATTGTGACCTATGCGGGATATCCGATAAATCTTTCTCAGGATCCGGAAACAGAGATCCTTAAGTACGTCGAATACGGGTGCGCGCCCTATTTCAGGGTGTGTGACGCTGACGGCGCGATCCTCAAGAAATCCTTTATCGTCGAAAGAGATCTGTTTGATGTCGGATATTCAAAGTGGAAAGAAGAGATAGCACAAAGCTATGCAAGGATGGAAGCCGTTCTCGGTCCTGTAAAGGATGCGTTCATCACCGATCATGAGATCTTGATGGACGGTGTGTATGCCACGGTCTACAGTAACGGATATACGGTCCTTGTAAACTACACCAAAGAACCTGTGTCCGTAAACGGTGAGGATATTCCGGCACTTGATTTTGTCCTCGTGAAAGGAGCGCTGAAATGAGCAGGAACAAAAAGAAAAAAGGCGTTTCTCTTGCGGCAAAAAAGGCAAGGATGGGCTGGGTATTCGTTTCTCCGTTCGTTATCGGCTTTTTCCTGTTTTTCATGATACTCATCGCTCGTTCCGTGGGCTTCAGTTTCATGGAAGTGACAATGGAGCAGGGAGGCGGATATTCGACCAAATGGGTAGGAAAAGACAATTTCTATTACATGCTCCGGGTGCATCAGTACTACACGGAACAGATGTGGTCCTCGGTAAAGGATATGTTCCTAAACCTCGCGATAGTTCCCATATTCAGCCTCTTTGTGGCGATGCTCCTGAACCGTAAGATCAAAGGCAGGACGATATTCAGAGCGATCTTCTTTATACCGGTTATCCTCGCAACGGGTATAATCGCAAAAGCGGATGCTCTGAACAATATCCGCGGAGCCTTTTCAAACCTCGATATGGGAGAGATCACGACCACGGCCGAGGAGATGAGCGACGCTTTCAACGTGGAAAGCCTTATGTATTACTTAAAGAACGTGTTCAGGTTCTCACCTGAGATCATGAACATCGTTGAGCGCGCGATACAGAACATCTACGGCGTGATAAACGATTCCGGAGTGCAGATACTCATCTTCCTTTCGGGCCTGCAGTCGATCCCGTCTTCACTCTATGAAGCCGCTGCGATCGAGGGCTGCTCAAAGTGGGAGAGCTTCTGGAAGATAACGGTGCCCATGGTGAGCCCCATGATACTTGTAAACTTTGTATATACGATCGCTGACTCATTTACGAAGTACAACAACAATGTCATGAAGATCATCCAGGAGGAGATCCTTGCAAATTCCTACGGATATGCGTCGGCGGGCGCCTGGATATATTTCGGTATCATAGCGGCGGTGGTGGCTGTCGTGATGCTCGTCGCAAGACGGTTTGTATTTTATCAGAACAGGGACTAGGAGGTAAAAATGAACAAAAACAAAAAGCTGCACATGTTCAAAAACGGCAGAAAGATCATTTTTACTGCGTTCCAGTATCTGATACTGATAGGACTGTGCTATTACATCCTTTCTCCGATATTTTTAAAAGTGTCCATGAGCTTCATGTCGGAGAACGACCTTCTCGACAAGCTCGTTGTCTATATCCCGAGAAAGATAAGCCTTTGGAACTACAAGACCGCGGCTTCGTACTTAAATTACTGGGAAGGGCTTTTCAACACATTTCTGATATCGACCTTCGCGGGACTCATACAGATGATGGTGTGCACATTCATAGGATATGGCCTTGCGCGGTTTGATTTTAAGGGAAAGGGCGCGATCATGCTGGTAGTATTCCTTACGATCATCACACCGCCCATGACTTACCAGACGCCTATGTATCTGTTTTTCAGATACTTTGACATTTTCGGTATCCTTAAAGCGACGACCGGCTCGGTACTCAACCTCATGGACTCTTTCTGGCCGCTCCTCATCCTTTCCGTGACAGGTTTTGGATTTAAGAACGGTGTTTACATCTACATGATGAGACAGTATTTCAGAGGATTCCCGCTGGAACTTGAGGAAGCCGCATACGTTGACGGTTCGGGAGTTTTCAGGACTTTCTGGTTTGTCATCCTTCCAAATGCAAAATCGATGCTTGTCACCATCTTTATGTTCGGTTTCGCATGGCAGTGGACCGATACGCTGTATTCAAAGATGTTCTTCAGCAGGATCAAGACACTTTCAAACCTTCTGAGCAAGGGCTTTGAAGGAATGATGGTCGCAGGAAAGGAACTCGGACTTAAAGGCGGACAGCCGCTCACGATCGCGCTCACAGGCACCTACAGCCTCATGGTGATCATCCCGCTCATACTCATCTATATCGTTGTGCAGAAGCAGGTCACCGAAGGCATCGAGAGAAGCGGTATCGTCGGATGACAAAGGGGCAGACATGCTTGACGGACATTTAAAGGCGCATACGGCGCCCGTCGCAGACAAAGAGAATATAGTTTATTTTAAGGATTACAGGATAACGGTGCTTTCCGACAGACTTTTCAGGATAGAAAAGGACAGAGCCGGAGAGTATCTCGACAAAGCCACGAGAGTGGTCTGGTTCAGAGACATGCCGAAGAACCGGTTCAGTATTTACGAAGACGGGAACGAACTTCAGATAAGCACGGACCTTGTCACACTCTCCGTAAATGATGGAGAGCCCTTCGGAACCGTTGTCTTTAGAGACGGGAAGAAAGTAACACTGAACGACTCTGAGAATCTTCTCGGGACCTACAGGACGCTTGACTGCTGTAACGGAAACCTTTACACGGTGTGGGATCGTGATACGCTCATGCAGACCCCGATAAAGCTTGAAAAGGGCGTACTCGCAAAAAACGGAGTGGCAGTGTTTGATGACGCTGCATCAGTGATACTTGATGACGACGGCCTGATACGCGAAAGACCTGAGACCGAAGCGGATATCTATGTATTTGCTTTCGGGCATGACTATCGCGCCGCGATAAGAGAACTCTACATGATCACGGGGCGTGTGCCACTTGTACCGAGGTTCGCGCTCGGAAACTGGTGGAGCAGATATCATGACTACAGCCAGAAGGAATATCTTCACCTCATGGAGGATTTTGAAAAAGATGATATTCCCTTTACCGTCGCGACCGTCGATATGGATTGGCACTGGTCATACAGCCTTGACAGGGTAAAGCATATCACGGAAGACGGGAAAAATGACGATCTTCACGGGCACGCGAACGGATGGACCGGGTACAGCTGGAATACGGAGCTTTTTCCGGACTACAGGAGCTTCTTAAAGAAACTGCACGAAATGGGGCTAAGGGTCACATTAAATCTCCATCCTGCGGACGGCGTGCGCTATTTTGAGGATGCGTACGAAGAAATGGCAAAGGCCATGGATATCGATCCAAAGAGCGAGCAGCAGATCAGGTTTGACATAACGGATGAGAAATTCATAAACGCATATTTTAAGGTGCTTCACAAGCCTTATGAACATGAAGGTGTGGATTTCTGGTGGATCGACTGGCAGCAGGGGAACAACTCAAAAGTAAAGGGGCTTGACCCGCTGTTTGCGTTGAATCATTACCATTTCGCGGATAACGCAAAAGAACACCTTCCGCTCATATTGTCGAGATACTGCGGGATAGGCTCTCACAGGTATCCGCTGGGCTTTTCGGGCGACACTCATGTGACATGGGAGACATTAAAGTTCCTGCCGTATTTTACGGCGACTGCTTCAAATGCAGGCTATTCCTGGTGGAGCCATGATATAGGCGGTCATATGGCGGGTGGCAAGGACAACGAGCTGAACGTGAGATTTGTGCAGTTTGGCGTGTTTTCTCCGATAAACCGTCTGCACTGCTCAAACAGCCTTACCTTCACCAAGGAGCCCTCGGCATATAAGAACGGAACCGGTAAGATCATAGAATCCTTCCTTCGCCTGAGACACAGGATGATACCGTTCCTTTATTCCGCGGCGTATGAAACGCATTTAAACGGTCGTGCGCTCACAGAGCCTATGTATTATGATCATCCTGAGGAAGAAGAGGCATACAGGGCAAGAGATCAGTATATGTTTGGTGGAAATCTCCTTGTGGCGCCTGTGATAACAAGATCCGAAAACTACGGGATGGCGGAAACAAAAGTGTGGCTTCCACATGGCAGATGGACGGACATATTTACGGGTGACGAGCACAACGGCGGAAAGACCATAAGCGCAGTGCGATATATGGATTCCATTCCGGTGTTTGCGAAAGAAGGAGCAGTCTTTGTGCTTGACGCAAGAAGACACGGAAATGCCTGTGACACGCCCGAAAAACTTGAAATCATGCTCTTTAACGGTGACGGTACTTATACACTTCATGAAGACAAGGACGGCGTGCGGTCGGATACATGCTTTGAACTCGTAAAGACAGGAGAAAACAGGCAAAAACTCACGATCAGGACCACAGAGGAGGCTGCGGGAGCATATAGGGAGAACAGATGCTTTGAATTGTTCTTTAAAAATATCGAAAGTGGAAATGTGACGCTCATCCGGAACGGCATAAAAGAAGAACCGTGCACGGATGACAACAAGTGTCTGAGCGTGACTCTGAGCGGCCTTAAGGCTGGCGAAGAAATAGAGATGGAAGTCGGGTTTGCTGCAGATAATGAGGAACGTATAAAAAGAGCGGTCCTCAGAGAACTCACATTCTTTGAATGCGAGACCTCTGTAAAAGACAGGCTTACGCATGAGATACTAAACAACAGGGGTTCCTGCTTAAAGGATATATTCCTTGACTCCGGGCTTCCGTGGATATTTATAAAACGACTTCTTGAAACTGCGGATTTCTGATATTTTTCATTCATTCATAACCAAAAAAAGGATGGAGGCGTTTGGCTTTCATCCTTTTTTGGTCTGTTGTTTTCTGCTGGGAGTTCCTTTTTTCTTTTGGGATCACCTGGTAAGGAGCATGATCTTAAAGGCATCGCCTGTGTCTTTTGTCTTTATCGTACACAACTGTGTTTTACGATCAAACGAGAATCCTTCATCCGTCTGTTCAAGCTTGTCTTTTGAATGCTCTGCAAGGTCTCTGTTCCCGATCGAGACTAAAGCCGTTTCACGGCCTTGCAGCTGAACTTCAAAGACCACATCACGCTTGGGGATTTTTTTGTATTTCCCGGACCTTTCCGATACGGAAATACAGATAGCACAGTCGCCTGCCGCGTTCATAACGCTGCAGTCCACCCGGGTAAGCGCATACACGCCTTGTTTATATGCGTCGCTCGTACCGTCGTCCTCATAGAGCACAAACGAGTTTTCGCTGTCTCCTGCCGTGGGATAGATCCTTACGGTCAGAGTGTCCGAGGCTGCGGGATCGTCCATGTACTGTCTTTCCGACTGCAGAGGCACTATTGAGCCTTCTTTTACAAATACGGGAAGGACATCAAAAGGCGCGTGATAAACGATATGCCGACCTCCTTCGTACACCGAGGACGGATCGTTAATGTCATACCAGCGGCCCTTAGGAAGATATACTTTTTTCTCTTCGCTGTCGTCAAGCACGGGAGCCACAAGAAAAGCGGTGCCGCACATGAACTGGGTGTCTGTGCCGTAGGTATTCTGATCGTCCTGAAACTCCATGAGCATTGGACGAACGAGCGGAAGCCCGGTCCCGTTTTCATCCGCTTTTCCCTCAAGGCCGGTGCCTATGATGCTGTCCGCGGCAAACGAATACATATACGGGATGAGGCGGTAGCGGAGATTTATATATTTCTTTGACACTTCGAGCGCATCGTGTGTCCAGGGCTCTTTTTCCTCGACTCCTTCACAGTAATGGAAGCGGTGCACGGGAGTAAAGGTCGCAAGCTCCACCCAGCGTTTGTACTGTGTGGAAGTGATGGTGGTAAAGAACCCTCCGATGTCAAAACCCCAGTAGTTATACCCTGTGAGTGAGAGGCCTGTTCCGAGGATTATCTGCTCATGCATGGATCTGCATGTCCCCTGGATGTCTCCCGTCCAGGGCGAAGCATACCTGTGTGTGCCGCTGTAACCCGAACGTGTCTGCAGAAATGCTCTTTTTCCGTTTTCGGTCATCTTGTCAAATACGGCTTTTTGGTGCATGATCGCGTAGGCGTTCTTGACTTCGTTGAAGGTGCCGTAGGGGCGTCCTTCTTCGTTCCGGAAATACCAGTCGGGATTGTATTTTGCAGGCTCGTTCATGTCGAGCCACATGCAGGAAACGCCTTGTTTTATGATGCCGTCAAGAAGTGTGCCCCACCAGGCGGCCGCTTTGGGATCGAAGAAATCCACAAGGCCGGACGGACCGCCCCACGGCCAGGTTATCTGACGGGTGTGACCCGACACATCTTTTACAAAAAATCCGTGCTCTTCACCGTATCTGTAAAACGCGTTGTCATCGCGGTCGGTGATGTTCGGGTCGTTTATGAGCCCGTAACGGATGTGGAGGTCTCTCAGCTTTTTTATCATGCCGTCGGGATCGGGGTAGTTCTTTTTGTTAAAGAGCGTCGGAGCGCATAGGTATTCATACCATTCGATGTCGGAAAGGATGACGTCTATGGGTATGCTGAGCTTTCTGTAGGTTTCCGCGACTCTTTCGATGTCTTCCTGCTTGTAGCCGTAATGGCACTGTATGTTCCCGTAAGCCCATCTGGGCGCGAAAAAGCTTTTTCCCGCCATATCCGTGTAGGTCTTTGTTACGGTCTTAAAGGAAGGGCCGTAGATGAAGTAATAGATCAGCTTTCCGCCGGGATTCGGATTTGAGCTTTTGAAGGTGCAGGTATCTTTTCTGGAAGCGCCGAGATCGAACTCCGTAAATGAGGAGTTGTCAAAAAGCACAGAGTAGCCGGCAGAGCTCACATAATACGGGTTTGACATATACCACTTGCCGTTTTCCCATGCAGGGACGGAAGAGTCATTTGCGGCACCGTATGCATCCACGGCCCACATCTGTTCTTTCTGTCCTGTATGCTCAAAGCCATTCAGTTTTTCACCAAGTCCGTAAAAACGCTCTCCCGGTAAGATGCGGTTGTTTACAAAGCATTCTCCTGAGGGAGTCCATCCCATGGAAGAAGGCTTGTTCTGCATGATCACATTGTTTTCGCTGTCTTTAAAAGTCACAAAAAACGGCGTTTTGTTTATCTTTATCCGGATTTTAGAGAGAGAAAGAGTGTAGGAGCGTCCTGTCTCGCTCACTTCGAACGCTTCGGGGGCCACGTTTTCGTTGATCACTGTGAAGGAGTCGTAAGTGGTCCTGAAACTACGCTCGGGATCGGCAAATATCTTTACTGCGTTTCCGGATACGGATGAGATAAGGACATCCGCGTTGTCGCAGGAAAAAACGACTTTTGACGTTCCAAGGCCCTTTACCGAGCGGACATTCCCCACATAACACGGTGTGGAGGGGATGATCCCGATGAAGTCGATGATGAGATTTCCCGTATCGTCTTTTTCTTTTACAAAGGAAATGTTGTTTGCACCTTTTTTAAGACGCACGTTCATGGTAAAATCACTTCTTATGTCGAGAGTGCGAAGGGAAGCAAGGAGGAGACGCTGTTTTTCCTTGTTTATCGCAAGCGTCACGCTCTGAGGCTCGGAGTTTGTGTTCCCCGCGCCGTATCGTATCCTGAGAGCGTAAGTGCCGGCTTTTCCGGCAAAAACCTTGAACTTGATCCCGTCACCTTCATGAGTGAAACCGGGCAGGTTTCCGAGGCACTGCTCTTTTGTCATCGAACCGGAAAAACCGGCATCGCACGCTTCATAGATCTCAAAAAGCTTTACCGAAGAAATGCAGACAGCGTCCGAGGAAGCATGGCTTTTTTTGCACTTTTCCGGAACGGATATCGTTATCTTTTGCTTCCCCTCGGGCAACACAAAGCTTACGGGAATCTCGGTAAAGGTCTCTTTGTTTACTGTGGGAATGAGGGTTATGGTCTTCTTTACGCCGTTTACGGAAAGCTCTGCGCTTTCTTTTTTTCCTCCGGCGTTTGAATATCTGATGGAAAGCCCATATTTCCCGCTTTTTGTGATATAATGTTCCTCACTGAAATACATAAAAATTTTCTCCCCTCACATCTTTTAAAATTCGAAAATAAATGTTATAACATTTAAAATATGATATATATATTATATCATATCTACGGGAATATGAACAGCATCATATGCGATTTATTTGTATTTTCGGCAAAAAAACGCAAAGAGAGGAAACAAGATGAATGTAAAAGAAAACAGTCCGTTAAAGGGAAAGAGGATACTGTTCCTCGGTTCTTCCGTCACTCTCGGAGCCTGCTCCGGAGAATATTCCATGGCGGACAGCATCAGGGACACAGACTGCGCGGAAGTCACAAAGGAAGCTGTGAACGGGACAACGCTTTCGACCGCGCGTGACAATTCCTATGTGGAACGTCTTTTAAAGATCGGCAAAGATCAAAAGTTCGACTTGGTGGTGGTGCA
>JAEEGQ010000077.1 GCA_016280395.1 Lachnospiraceae bacterium
ATACAGGCAGTAAGTAGATCAGTAGAATATCCATGTCCTTTGAAAGCCCCGGACACCCATGGACAATCAATGTACATATATCCATCTGCCTCTATCGGAATCCATGCGTTTTCCGCCGGGATATATTCTATAAAGCACTTTCCGCGCTCTACGCTCTTTAGGAAAACAAGTCCTTCATCAAACCTCTCCGAAAGCCATGCCTTCTTAGAAGAAACCTGAACATCCTTATTATTTGATATCGCGCAGCAAATATGCTCCTTTTCGAGGTTATCTTTTGTTACATGAATATATTCCATGACCGCTCCTTTCAATAATATGCCAAATAATATGCCAAGGAACACTTAAAAATGAAATCTGTATGTTCATCAGATCAGTATTCCCTCACTTCAAAATAGCCCCATTCATAGTAGATCATATACGAAAATCCGTAGATTTTCAACAAAAAAGACCGTTTTCCGAACACCCGGAAAACGGTCTGTATATATTCTTAAAAAGCGGCAGGATCAATAAAGCTTTGCTCCCGCGGGAATGTGGTTATCCACCATTATCAGGTGAAGTTCTTCCTCGTCGGAATCCTTTTTACCGTTAACTGCGGAAAGCAGCATGCCGTTGGACTCAATGCCCATCATTGCTCTGGGCGGAAGATTTGTTATCGCGATAAGTGTCTTTCCTACAAGCTCTTCGGGCTCATAGAATGCATGGATACCGGACAGAATTGTGCGGTCTGTGCCTGTACCGTCGTCAAGCGTAAACCGAAGAAGTTTCTTGGACTTGGGAACTGCCACACATTCCTTAACCTTTACGGCACGGAAATCGCTCTTTGAGAAGGTCTCAAAGTCAACATACTCCTCGAATAAAGGCTCGATCTTGACGTTTGAAAAATCGATCTTCTCGTTCGGTACAGCTGCAGGGCTGTCTGCGGGCTTCTTAGCTGTTGAATTTCCATTATTTTTCAAAGTTGGAAATAATAGGACATCCCTTATCGCTGCAGAATCCGTAAGCAGCATGACAAGCCTGTCTATGCCGTAGCCGATACCGCCTGTGGGCGGCATGCCTATCTCCAGTGCGTTAAGGAAGTCTTCATCTGTGTGGTTCGCTTCCTCATCCCCTGCGTCCGCAAGTGCATCCTGTTCCTTGAAACGCTCGCGCTGGTCAATAGGATCGTTAAGCTCCGAGTACGCGTTGCACATCTCCCATGTGTTGATGAAGAGCTCGAAGCGCTCTACCTTGCTTGGATCCGACGGCTTTTTCTTTGTAAGCGGCGAGATGGCAAGCGGATGATCCATGATAAATGTGGGCTGCACAAGGTTCTTCTCGCAGAATTCCTCAAAGAAAAGGTTCACGATATCACCCTTCTTGTGGTGAGGCTCGAACTCGATATGATGCTCTTTTGCGATAGCCTTAGCCTCTTCGTCGGTAGCGACGGTATCGAAATCAACACCTGCATATTCCTTGATGGCATCGGTCATCGTAAGGCGCCTGAAAGGCTTTCCGAGGTCGATCTCGGTGCCCTGGTACGTGATCGTGGTGCTGCCGCATACTTCCTGCGCAAGATAGCGGAACATGCTCTCCGTAAGCTCCATCATCCCGTAATAATCGGTATATGCCTGATAGAGCTCCATCAGTGTAAATTCGGGGTTGTGGCGGGTGTCGATGCCCTCGTTACGGTAAACGCGGCCGATCTCGTAAACACGCTCAAGGCCGCCTACGATAAGGCGCTTTAAGTAAAGCTCAAGTGAAATGCGAAGCTTTACATCCTCGTCAAGAGCATTGTAATGCGTCTCGAAAGGACGGGCAGCTGCGCCGCCGGCATTTGGAACGAGCGTGGGGGTCTCAACCTCCATGAAATCCCTGTCAGCAAGGAAGCTGCGGATCTTGCTTATGATCTTTGACCGCTTGATGAAAACTTCGCGGCTGTCCTGATTCATGATAAGGTCAACATAACGCTGACGATATCTCTGGTCCGTGTCCGTAAGGCCGTGGAACTTCTCCGGAAGGATCTGGAGGCTCTTTGTAAGGAGCGTCATCTCCGTCACATGTACGGAAATCTCGCCCGTCATGGTACGGAACATATAGCCTTTAAGGCCGTAGATATCACCGATATCCGACTTTTTGAAATCCGAATAAGCATCTTCGCCGAGGGCATCCCTTGAAACGTAAGCCTGGATGTTGCCCTTTAAGTCACGGATGTTGCAGAATGCGGCCTTGCCCATTACGCGCTTGAACATCATGCGGCCCGCAAGGGATACGTTGATGGGGTGGGCGTCCATGATGGCCCTGCGCTCGTTGTAATCAGCTTTTTTCGCCTCACGGGCTGCCTGCTCGTCAAGGCCTGTCACGTCAACCTCAGGGCGTCCCGCGAGAAGCTCCTTTTCTTTGGCTTCGTAGAGCGCTATCGCTTCATCGGTGTGATGTGTCTGGTCGAATTTCGTGATAACGAAAGGATCCTTGCCTGCTTCCTGGAGAGCTGCGAGCTTTTCGCGGCGTATCTTAAGCAGTGAGCTCAGTTCCTCTGCGGTCTGAAGGGTGTTTTCGTTTTCCTGTGCCATATATGTGCCTCCGGTTTTTTATGGGGGTTCACGCCCTGTCCGGCTTTAGCGGGCAAAGCGCTGTGTGTCTTTAATGCCTCTTCGGGTAAAAAAAACGCATCGACCGGGCCGATGCGAAAACCTGATCAATTAGGTTTATCAATCTTAAGAATCTTGTATTTAAGCTCTCCGGAAGGAGCGGCAACCGTAACCACCTCGTTGCGCTTGTGTCCAAGGAGTGCCTTGCCAAGAGGCGATTCGTTGGATATCTTGTTCTGAAGGATATTCGCCTCGCTTGCGCCAAGAATCTGATATGTGATCTGCTCATCGGTCTCTTTGTCGAGAACCTTTACGATGCTGCCGACCGACACTACCTTTACGTCAAGGTCGTCTTCATCGATTATCTCTACATTTCCGAGGAAATTCTCAAGCTCTACGATACGATGCTCGATATCGCGCTGTTCCTCTTTTGCTGCGTCATACTCAGCGTTTTCGGAAAGATCGCCCTGCTCGCGTGCTTCCTTGATCTTCTCGGAAATCTCTTTACGCTTTATGTTTTTTAACTCGTCAAGTTCCGCTTCCAGCTCATCTTTGCGTTTGCGGGTGATTATGTTGCTTTTTAATTCTTCAGCCATTGCAAACTCCTTCTCTTACATGCATAAAACATCAAAGAAGTGGTCTTTCGACCACCGCTTTGTCGCATCATTATATCCCACGTAAATAAAAAAGTCAATAAAAACTTGCATTTTCTATGTGAATTTAAACATTTTTCTTTTGTGCGTCCGGATACGGCCCCGGCCTATCTTGTGATATCCGGAACTTCCTCCTCGGGCGCGGTCTTGTCGGCCTTATGGATACAGTTTTCGAAGAATTCCTGCATTTCCACTGCTGTTTTGCCGTCACCGGCAGAAAGGACATTTTCCTTTGAAACAGGCAGGATGGTCTTGTCATCGGCATGGAAAACATAGTATTTATCGGTGATGTAGCCTGTCCACATTGCATCATAATACAGGATACGCTCTTCACCGTTTTCTTCAAAAGCAACCGAAAGCGCGTCAAAAGCGGCTTTTTTCCCGGCTGCGTTCAGTTTGAGCTTTTTAGCAAACCCAAGTCCGTAAAATAACCGTCCCACAAGTCTCTGCAGCGGCTTGCAAAGGCAGAAAACAGCAACCAGTACATAGCATACCATCAGGGTGATCACCAAGGCATCAAAACCGTTTTTTACGGCATTATACGTGCTTACGCAAAGGCATGCCACGGCAAAGAACCCGCACACCCCAACGACAGGATCTATCCTCGAATCCGCTTTCATTGTATCCTTTGCGTTGTTGTAGCCTGCGTCCGCAAGTTCTTTAAGGTCGTTTTTATCCACGGCTGTCGATACTTCAAAGCGCAGAGGCTCTGCAATATCGCCGATGGTGAAGGTCTCTTCCTGAATGACTTCCGTAGTTTCGGCTGATGTGTTCTCGCTTTCCTGCATTTCAAGCTCTGTTCTTTCCTCGTCCATGATCTCCTCCGAAATTCCCGCTGCCTGCAGCGTCCCATAAAGCGGGTATGCCGGTTCCCGCCCGTTTATAAACAACGGCCGGGCCGGTCTGTTTACAAAAAGTATAACATAACCGGTCCGGCTGTCAATATAAACACTGTAAAGAGTCTGTGAAGTTATTTACTGCGAAAGCTTGTTTTTAATCTCCTGAAGGCGCGCTTTGAAGGTCCCGGTGCCGTGAACATAGCAGTACAGCTGCTCTGCGGAAAGCCCGTAATATCGGCTTTCCTCGGATGAAACCGCAGGCTCTATGCCGGAATACATCCTGTTCATAAACTCGTTCCAGTCAAAGTACCACAAGGTGCTCTCGTCCGCGGCGTTTACCTTTTTGCCGTTGAATACTGCTGGTATCGTTCCTGACTCGTCCGCAAAATGTATGGCCGGCAGGCCGTTTTCCTCAAGCTTGCTCTTCCACTCGTAGGGCTGCAGCTGCTCTCTGCGGTCCCATGATATGGGGCCGTTCAGGTATCCCTGGAAGGCCTGGCAATACTGGGCATAAAGCGTTTCATCATAAACTCCCAGATAGACCATCATCCCGGGCATCTTGCTCTCGATAAAACCAAATTCCACAAAATCTGTTACTCTTTCAGCACCCGGGTATGGAGTAGGCTTCACGATGGCTGTGGGAGTCGGGGTCGGGGTTGGAGTTCCGGTTGCCGTAGGCTTCGGAGTAGGAGCTTTTGTTGCCGCAGGCTTTGGAGTGGGCATGTTTGTTGCTGTAGGTTTCGGGGTTGGTGTATTTGTTGCCGTTGGCGTTGGTGTATTTGTCGCTGTAGGCGTAGGTGTCGGCGTATTTGTTGCTGTGGGCGTGGGTGTTGGGGTGTCCGTCGCAGTCGGCGTAGGCGTATTTGTTACTGTGGGCGTCGGTGTGTTGGTCGCTGTGGGCGATGGCACCGGAGTCGGCGTATCCGTCGGCTTTGGAGTCGGGGTATCTGTTACCACAGGATCCGGCTTTGCAGTATTTACAAGCGCCTCGGTAGGCGTTCCCGTGCTTTCGGGCGCGTTGAAATAACAGCTGGCCAAAAGCCCGCCGACAAGCAGTATCAACGCAGTTCCTACTGTGGGGATGATCCACTTCCTTTGTTTATCCACTTATACTCACACTCCCTGTTTATAGGCATATTGGTTAAGATCCTTCGAATCGGATCTATGCCATACATTCTACCACATTTTTCTCAAAAACGAAAGTCTTCCGGAAAGGAAAAAGCGGCAGAGCGTCCTTTTCACAGGAATTCTGCCGCTTTTATAGATTATTTATCAGGCTTTTGATCAGTCTTTTTGTTTATTAAGTTTCTCTTTGGCAATATATATCTGACGTTGGAAAGCGCGTACATTCTGTAAGCCATACTTCTTTACACTGAAATTAATATTGCCACCGGCATATTCAATGCGAAGATGTGATTTTTTGGCGATAAAGAAAGTTGCCACAAGTATGCCTGCCAATAAAAGGCCGATCATAGTCATCCAGCCCTCATGTGTTATGCCGTTTAAGATCAGCGCGATAAGGAATACCAATCCTGCATAGATAAACAATGAATAGGGCTTAAAATCTGTAATCTTGGTACCCGTGATGTCTGCTATATCAACAACTTCCTCTCTGGAATTGATGTTGACAAGGCCGGAACGCGCACTGTAATACAGTCTTCTGTCTGTGATGATGGCATCTTCTTTAACAAAGCCCTCACCGGACAGGATATTCATAAACCTTCCGTTCTTGAGAGAGAATGAGCCACCTTCTGTGGAACCTACGAAGCCTGTTGCTCCGGTCGAGCTGGTGTAAACTGCCCCGGTTTGAGTGGGTTGCGTTGCTCCGTTTGTCATGACCTCAGCCATGTTTGCGCCGCATCTGAAACAGAATTTCGCGTTGTCTTCGAGTTCCATACCGCAGCTGGGACATACTTTTGCCATAGTATACTCCTTTAACATATATAGTTTTCGGGGAAGGTACGAATGCATACCCTCCCCATAAATAATTATACATTATGCCCGGTTCAAATCAATAAAAAAGGTGAAAAAGCGCGCAAAAACCCCGGTAAATCTACCGGGGTGCAGCTGGGCTACAAGGATTCGAACCTTGAAAATGACGGAGTCAGAGTCCGTTGCCTTACCGTTTGGCGATAGCCCAATAATATGTCCTGTTCAGAACAAACGATATAATATCACAGCTTTTCAAATAATGCAAGTGTTTTTTTATTTTTGAACCACAAATTTTTAAACCGGCCACCGCTCTAACCGGTTGAGCTACATCCGCGCACTGTACAACCCATAAAACAGCGGACGACAGGACTTGAACCCGCATCCGGTGACCACGGTGCATTATAGCACGTTTTCCCCGGTTCGTCAAATCCTGCAAAAATAGGACTTTATTTTTTCACAAAAAGGGCGTATAATAGTGCCTACATCATGAAAGGAGCTTTCAGTCATGAAAAAATTCGGAAAATTTTTGACAGGTACCGCGATCCTTGCAGGTCTCGCTGCCGGAGCTTTCTATGTTTACAAGAACTTTGTTGAGACCCCTTCGGACGACGATCTTGACGACACTCTCGAAGTAGATGAAGACGATCTCGACACTGATGAAACAGCCGATACCTCCAACAGAGAGTATGTATCCATCGATATCTCAGGTGCAAAGGAAACAGACGAAGAAGCATGAATCATCCCGGTTCACATCCGGTAAAGCAAAGGTGCGGTCAATGCCGCACCTTTTTTCTTTGTTGAGAAATATTTAACCGTTCCGGCCTTCTTATGCCCTTCCCTCACTCTATTTCCAGCACATTTACGCTGTCGGCTTCAAGGCTCACGCTGCCGTCATATTCCGCCTCGTATCTGCGTACGGAAATATTGCCGATGTTATCCGTGCTGTTGTAAGCGCTTGGGTTTCCGCTGATATAGCTGCCCATAACCTTTGCGGCCTTAATGTTTTCGATCTCAAGCGGGATCCGAAGCCCGGTTTCCGTAGTATTTACCAGCTTTATAAAGACTTTTCCTGTCGCAGAGTCTCTTGATGCGCTTGCAAAAATGCCTTTTTCACGCAGTTCTGCGAGATCTTCGATAACAAGCTCCTCGTCGCCCGTGCAGGTAGAGAAGAACTTCTGAATGTAATAGTTCGGAGTCCTGCACACAGTGCGTTCGTCAAACCAGATAAGATCCGGTGCCCACTGCGTGTAGCCCTTTCTTGCAAGCAGCGGCGCATACGAAGCAAGCTTCACCACATCGGCGTTACGTTCAAGCCCTGTCATGAACGCTGCCTCGGCCAAAGCCGCCTCCAGGTTGTTCCTGTTGGGGTCGGTAGTGAATTCGCCCGAATGAGCGGCATATTCGCCCGCAAAAACGCCTATATTTCTCGGATAATCGTCATAAAAGCAGTTGTTTTCAAGCATCCATTCAGGAGAAACGTAGTAATGTTCATCTATCGCGTACGCGAATGTGCTGTTCTTTTCGGCTTCTTTCCTGTAGAATTCCCAGGCATCCGTATAATGCCTGCTTGTCACATCCGGTCCTGCGGACCCGATAAGCTTTATGTCGGGGTATTTTTCATGTATTGCCTTCTCAAACGCCCTGTAGCGCTCAAAGAAGCGTGATTCGGGCGTCTCCCACTGTTCGTTGCCTATTCCCAGCATCTCAAGGCCAAAAGGCACTTTGTGGCCCATCTGCACCCGCAGGCCGCCCCACTTTGTGGTCTCGTCTCCGTTTGCAAATTCAATAAGGTCCAGGGCATCCTGCACAAAACACTGAAAGATCTCGTCTTCGAGCTCAAACCTTTCAATCGATTCATACTGGCATGCCATGCCCACATTGCAGACGGGCAGGGGCTTTGCGCCTATGTATTCACAGAGCAGGAAGTACTCGTAATAGCCTACTCCGAGGGTCTGATTGTAGTGCGAGAACGGCCCGTGTCCGTTGTTGTTATGCACGGCCCACCTGTTCCAGTTGGCTTTGCGCTCCTCGGGCTTCCCTACACTGAGCTTCCACTTGTACATGTTGTCAAGGGTATTTCCCTCTACTATGCATCCGCCGGGAAAGCGCAAAAATCCCGGCTGAAGCTCCTTTAAGGCATCCGCGATGTCCTTGCGGAACACACCGTAAACCGCATCGGCAGGTTTAAGGCTTACAAAGTCGAAAAATACAACACAGGGCTCCTTTGCAACTATACAGAAGGCTCCGTGGCTTGGGTCTTCTTCAACCCTGATCTTCGCGGTATACCGCTTCCAGTCGGTGCTGTCCACAGTAAAATCGGCCTTTCCCGCAAGCATTTTATCACTGTTTATCCCACGCCTTAGCTCTGCGGAAATCTTCGCCGGCCTGTCCGCCCTTGCATAAAAGCTTATAATATACTCTTTCCCGAGGGCAAGCGCAATGCCGTCATATGCCTTGTTTGCGACAAGTGCACCGGCTTCCTGTGCCTCAAACCTTAAGTAATGAGGATTAATACGGTTTAAGGGCTTTTCTGCCTCGATCCGTATCACTGCCCCGTTTCTTGCCATCCAGCCGTAGCCGAAATCAAAATGCTTGTACCAGTTATATTTGCTGCCGCCGCAGTCAAAAAACTCAAAGCTGCGGTTCTCGATCATTTCAGCATGCAGCCCGCCGTCAAGGGCATAGTTTATGTCCTCGAAAAACAGTCCGAACATGCCTTTGTTGATCTTGCAGCGCACTTGATCCGTCACCCTTAATTCCACTTTACATACCTCCTTGCATACAGGTCCCGTGACTTTTTTCAAAAAAGGCTTAAAGCCCACTGTTGCAGCGTTCTTTAAGCCTTTGTGTTCCTGTTGCGGCTCTGTTCAGTTCTTCCTGAATTCTTCAAGAACAAGCCCTTTGTTCCTGTCCATAACCGTGTTTATGCTCCATGCATGTGTAAACAGCAGAAGCGGATTGCCCTTCATGTCTTTCACGCGCTTTGTGTCGCTTGTAACGGAAAGTCCCGCTACATCCGTAACGCCGGATACCCAGCGGATATGCTCGTACGGAAGCGTATCCATGCGGATCTCCACGCCGTACTCGGATTCAAGCCTGAACTTGAGCACGTCAAACTGCAGCACACCAACAACGCCGACGATTATCTCTTCCATACCGGTGTTGAATTCCTGGAATATCTGGATCGCGCCTTCCTGCGCGATCTGGGTTATTCCCTTGATGAACTGCTTGCGCTTCATGGTATCGGCCTGGCGGACCTTCGCGAAATGCTCCGGCGCGAAAGTAGGGATGCCTTCGTACCTGAAGCTCTTTCCGGGCTCGCAGAGCGTATCGCCGATAGAAAATATGCCGGGGTCGAAAACGCCGATGATATCGCCGGCGTAAGCCTCGTCGAGCACCTTCCTGTCCTGCGCCATAAGCTGCTGGGGCTGCGAAAGCTTGAACTTTCTTCCGCCCTGCACATGGTAAACTTCCTCGTTTGCGTCAAAGCGCCCGGAGCAGATGCGCATGAAGGCGATCCTGTCACGGTGAGCCTTGTTCATGTTTGCCTGGATCTTGAAAACAAATGCGGAAAAGCCGTTTTCAACGGGGTCTATAACGCCCGCATCAGACTGCCTTGCAAGCGGCGTTGTCGTCATAACGAGGAAATGCTTTAAGAAATCCTCAACGCCGAAGTTTGTCAGTGCAGATCCGAAGAACACGGGAGAAAGCTGTCCCGCACGCACCTTTTCGAGGTCGAATTCGTCGCACGCGCCGTCAAGAAGCTCGATCTCGCCGGTAAGCTTTTCATGAGCCTCACTGCCGATCAGCCGGTCAAGCGAAGGATCGCCGATCTTTGCCTGTACGGTGTCAACCTCCTTCATACCGTTGTTTGCAGCGGTAAAACGGCTTATTGTCTGGTTTTCGCGGGTGTAGATACCCTGGAAGCCCTTGCCTGAGCCTATAGGCCAGTTTATCGGGCAGGTGCGGATACCGAGCACAGTCTCGATCTCGTCCAGCAGTTCAAAGGTATCCCTTGCCTCGCGGTCCATTTTATTGATAAACGTAAATATCGGGATATGACGCATTACACAGACCTTAAAAAGCTTGATCGTCTGCGCCTCGACGCCTTTCGAACCGTCTATTACCATGACGGCTGAATCCGCCGCCATAAGCGTACGGTAGGTGTCCTCGGAGAAGTCCTGGTGGCCCGGCGTATCAAGGATGTTTACGCAATACCCGTCATATTCGAACTGCATTACAGAGGATGTAACGGAGATACCTCTCTCCTTTTCTATCTCCATCCAGTCCGAGACTGCGTGCCTTGCGGTCTTCTTGGCCTTTACGGAGCCTGCGAGATTGATAGCGCCGCCGTAAAGGAGTAGTTTTTCCGTAAGTGTCGTCTTGCCCGCATCCGGGTGCGAGATTATCGCAAAGGTGCGTCGTCTTGAGATTTCTTTTGAATAATTACCCATGTGGATCCTGTTTTCCTGTTCCCGCAAAAACGCCGCAGGCGTCGGGAAGTCGGCTTGCGGCAGTTTTCTGCCTGTCATTCTTTTGTGGTGATGTTGATTGTCGTGAGCAGCCTGTGCATATAGGTCTTGTCGGTCTTGCCGATATTGAGATCCGTTATGACGCAGGCGTTGTACTCTGCAAAGCTGCCGTCATCAAGCTCTGTCTTTGTTGTCGTATGCAGGATATATGGCTCTCCGTTGTATTCGCCGAGGAGCAGCATGATATGTCCCTGCATATACAGGAGCGTTCCGGCAGGCAAGTCAAGAATATACGCCTTTTTCTCCGCTGCGTCAAGAGCGGAAATATCTTTTTTGATCCCGAAGACCTGGCGCTGAGAACCCGAATTCCTCGGAAGGATAAAGCCAAAGCACTTGTAGATCGATTTTACGGTAGACGAGCAGTCCATGCCAAGTTCGCTTTCATCGCCCCATGAATAAGGCATTCCAAGAAGCGAAGTCGCAAGCTTCACGACATTTCTCGTGGTAAAGGGCAGCAGTGCCGAAATCCCCTCGGCATCGGCCTTATACTCCTTAAACACGGCATTGCCGTCCTCGTCCCTTGAAGGAATGGTGATCGTCCCCTTTTCCTTGTCGTAAGGGAAATAGGTGCCAAGGCGGATGTACTGTTCCCTCTTTGTCCCGTTCCCGGCCTCTTCAAATGTAAGCTTGCCGCTCTTTACTGCGCACATTACCTTGCCGTCGTAAAAAGAATTGCAGAAGCGGTCAAATATCTCGCGCGTGCAAAGGCCCACAGAAGTCTTCAGTACCCATCCGTAGCAGTCCGTCGCGCGCACAAAATACCACTCGCCGTCGGCGGATTCATGCAGGACTATCAGCGGTTCGCAGATATTCTCACCCGATTCTATAAGATAATCGTAGCTCGGATCCTCCTTGGTTACGCGCGATCTTGACGGAAGCAGCTTGATAACGGCGTTTTCCGTAGTAACGGCATATCGCTGGTTCATAACTGTAAGTGCGGCTGTGTTGCGGTTTGCAAGTATCGCCGTCTTGTCCTCCTGCGTGACCTTTCTCCCGTCAATATACTCCCTTTCGGCAGGAAAAGAGTACTCTTTAATAAGCCCTACGGTCTGGTTTGCGGTATATGGGCCGATCGTGTAGAGATTTAAGAGTCTCAGCTTTCTCATGGAGGCGTTATCCTTGTTGCGCTTCCTTATCTGCGCGTAAGTCATGATAACGTCATCATTTGTCCTGTTTTCTATCCACCATTCGGGTTTCATGCAATCGGGTATCGGCGTTGCCGTAGGCGTGGGTGCGAGTGTCGGGGTTGGCGACAGCGTCGGGCCGTCCGGAGTCGGGGAAGGTTTTCCAGGCTCTTTTGTAGGCTGCTCTGTCGATGTCGGCACAAAGATCGGTTCTCTGTGTCCGCATGCCGGAAGGCACACGCAAAGCAGTATCATGGCTATGATGATCAAATTTTTACTCATTCTTTTTATATTCCCGGTATATTGGATTCTTTGAAAAAAACACCTTCTTCTATAAGCTCGAAAAGACCTTCTTGCGAAGGCCTTTTGGAAAAAGCTTGTTTTATCAGGTATTGGGCGAACCTAAGCCGAATTTGTCGTGAACGGCTACAGCCGCGCGGTCAACATCTGCCTGGTCGATAATAACGGTGATGCGTATCTCGGAGGTCGAGATCATCTTGATGTTGATGTTTGCGTCATACATTGCCTCGAACATCTTGGCCGCAACACCCGGATTGGAGATCATTCCGGCTCCGACAATCGATATCTTCGCGATATCCCTGTCAACATCGATCTTATCGCACTTAAGGGATGTTTCCCTGTGGGATTCGAGCACTGCAAGAGCGTCATCCAGGCTGTCCTTTGCCACGGTGAAGCTTATATCCTTTGTTCCGTCACGTCCGATGGACTGCAGGATAACATCCACGTTAATGTTATGATGTGCAAGGTGGTTAAACAGTTTGAACGCAACGCCCGGCTGGTCTAAAAGACCGATGACCGCAATGCGCGCGCAATCTTTATCTACGGCAACTCCGCTTATGAGCATTCTTTCCATTTTAGCACTCTCCTTTACTATGGTACCTTCGTTTTCATTAAGACTTGAGCGCACAACAAGCTGTACGCCATACTTCTTGGCCATCTCTACCGATCTGTTGTGCAGAACGCCGGCACCGAGTGAAGCAAGGTCAAGCATTTCATCATATGTTATCTCGTCAAGCTTTCTTGCGTTCTTGACGATACGCGGATCGGCTGTGTAAACGCCGTCAACATCAGTGTATATCTCGCAGGCATCGGCATGGAGCGCTGCGGCAAGGGCAACGGCTGTCGTATCCGAACCGCCGCGTCCGAGGGTCGTGAAGTCGTTTTCCGCGTCAACGCCCTGGAAGCCTGTGATTATAACGATCTTTCTGTTCTCAAGCTCATTCTTGATACGTTCGGTATCGATGTTTTTAAGCCTTGCGTTGCCATATGCCGATGTCGTATGCATCGCAACCTGGAAGGCATTGAGCGAGATCGCCGGAACCCCGAGCGAATCAAGCGCCATAGCCATAAGCGAGACCGATATCTGCTCGCCCGTTACCATAAGCATGTCGAGCTCGCGTTTCGCAGGCTTCGGGTTTATCTCCTTAGCCATCTCGATAAGCTCGTCTGTTGACTTTCCCATTGCCGAAAGGACGACGATAACGTCGTTGCCTTTTTTGTATTCGGCCACGCAGCGGCGCGCCACATTAAATATACGCGTTTTGTTTGCCACGGATGTGCCGCCGAATTTCTTAACGATTAACATATGTTTACCTTTCTTTTATTGGATTAAGCTTTTATGCATATTTCAGGCCTGAGCCCTGATATACGATATAACGTGCATTCCTTCGGTCTTCTCTGCGAATTCCTTTTCGGACATCGGACTTGTGAGGATCGCGAATTCGTTCGGATAATCGTCGAGAAGCGCTGTCTTTAATATCTCCAGGCGATCCCATGCGGTCTTTCTCTCATCTTTCGGAAGCCTTACAAAGAAGTTGTTTACAAGGCCTTCGTTCGAAGCAAGATCGAGCTTTTTCGTGCTCCAGATCTGCATTATATTGACGTGTTTATGCTTTGTCGCATCCACAACATCTGAAACAACTGCGCTTGCGGTGGGAAGCTTTCCTGCTCCGCTGCCGTAGAACATTACGTCGCCAAGCACATTGCCGTGTACAAGGATCGCATTATATACACCGTTTACGGTGTAGAGCGGGTTGTTAACGCCAACCATCTTAGGGGCAACAAGAGCGAATATGTTGTCGCCGACCTTCCTGCTTGAGGCAAAAAGCTTGATCGCCATATCGAATTTCTTTGCATAGGCGATATCGGCAGCCGTGATATTCGTAATGCCTTCGGTTTGTATCTCTTCGAAGGAAACATGCATTCCGTAGGCAAGCGATGTGAGGATCGCAAGCTTCCTGCAGGCATCAAAACCTTCCACGTCCGCTGCCGGATTGCGTTCCGCGTATCCGAGGCTCTGGGCCTCTTTGAGGGCATCCTCAAAGCTGCAGCCGTCGTCACGCATCTTTGTGAGGATAAAGTTCGTTGTTCCGTTTAAGATACCGGTGATCTCTTCGATCTCATCAGCTGTTATGCTCTGGTTTAAGGGTCTTATTATCGGGATGCCGCCGCCGACGCTTGCTTCAAAAAGGAAATTGAGCGCTCTTTCTTTAGCGATCTCAAGCAGCTCGGCGCCATGCCTTGCAACAAGTTCCTTGTTTGACGTGCAGACGCTCTTTCCCGCGAGCAGGGCTCTTTTTACAAAGGTGTAAGCCGGCTCGACACCGCCCATCACCTCTACTATTATGCCCACTTCGGGGTCGTTCACTATCTGCTCGTAATCGTGTACAAGGATATCCTGTACCGGATCTCCGGGGAAATCCCTCAGATCGAGCACGTATTTGATATCTATCTCTTCGCCCGCGCGCTTCGCTATACTGTCTTTGTTCCTTCGTATTACCTCGACTACGCCCGAGCCGACTGTTCCATATCCCAAAACAGCTATTTTCATTTTCCGTGTTCCTTTCCTGTCAGATTGTGCCTTAAGCACACCTTTGCCTCATTCTCTCCCGAGGATCTTTACGTAGTGCACGCCCTCTGTCTTCCGGACCGCCTCGATAAGCTCGGTAAGATCCCCGCTCTGGGGAAAGCTCTCGATACCGAGCGTAACGGAAGCTATGCCTCCGATGGGGATAGTCTGGTGGATAGTCAGGATGTTTGCGTGGATCTTTGCCACTTTCCCGAGGATCTTTGTCAAAAGGCCCGGAGTGTCATCCACCTGGAGCATCAGATTCACTGTCTTGCCGCGCATGGTCTCGCGGAACGGCTGAACGTCGTCTTTGTATTTATAAAACGAACTCCTGCTTATCCCGACTGCATCCGCGGCCTCCTGGACCGTCATGCACCTTTCGGAATCGAGCAGGCGTTTCGCCTCAACGACCTTCTGCAGTACCTCCGGTAATGCGCGTTCGCTGATAATGTAGAATTTATTCTCGCTCATCTGAAGCTCCTTGTCTTTCCAGTGCGTACAACTGTTTTTCTGACAAGTATATTATCACGGTGTATTTTATTTTGCAAGCATTCTTTTAATTTATTTTCCGAGCTTCTTTTTAAGCTGTTTTACAGCCTCCTGAAGCTGATTGTCCCTGTCTTTCGGGATCTCGGATAATTTAAGGAGTTCCTCATCGAGCTCCACAACAACATCGGGAACGATACCGACGCCGTGCACCGCGTAACCGCTCGGGGTAAAATACTGTGAAATGGTGTACTTAAGTCCGGAATAATCGCTCAGATACTGGATGACCTGAACAATGCCCTTTCCGTAGGTCGTTGTCCCGACTATCGTGCATTTTCCGTAATCCCTTAAGGCGCCCGCAAATATCTCGCTCGCGCTCGCGCTGTTTCCGTTAACTATCAGGCAGATGGGGATCTTGAGCTCTGTTGCTGTCGTAGCGTAGTTGTAATCCTTGTTGCCGTTTTTATCCTCTGTGTAGACCACAACTCCTGTCGGAACGATCCTGTCGACAAGGGATACCGCCGTACTTACAAGCCCGCCGGGGTTGTCCCTTAAATCAATGACAAGGCCTTCCATCCCCTGTTTCTCAAGGTCTGCGACCGCTGAATAGAACTGCTCCACGGTAACACCGTCAAACTCCGTTACCTGGATATAACCGATCTTGTCGGCAAGCATCTCGTGCTCAACGGTAGGCACTTCTATGGTGGCGCGTGTAAGCGTGTAGGTCTTAAGCTCCCCGTCGCGTCTTATCTGGATAGTTACATTCGTTCCCGCAGGTCCCTTCATGTAGGTCACTACTTCGTTGATGTCCATGTTTGTGACATCAATGCCCGCAACATTCACGATAACGTCATCCTTCAGCAGGCCTGCGTTGTACGCGGGACCGCCGGCAAACGGTCTTACTATGGTGATGACCTTTGTGTCTGGATTCTGGCTTACCAGCGCGCCGATACCGCTGTAGGTCCCGCTTGTCGACTCCTGGAACTTCTGCATGTTCTCAACGGTGTAATAAGCCGCATATTTATCGTTAAGGGCATTCAGGATACCGGAAATGACCGCTTCGACCTTTGCTTCATCGCTTGCACCGTAAAGAGATCCCTGGTCGATTATGTCGTTGATCTCCCTGATCTTGCTTAAAAGCTCTTCATTTGTGATAGATGAGAAGATGTTGCCTCCCACGGGCTTTACGGGCTTGGTCGGCACAGGAGTTACACCGGCCTGCGTCGGCATCTGTGCTCCTTCCGTCAGGCCGCTCGTGGGCATCCCCGTGATATCGGTACCGCCCTTATTCCCCTGTATGAGATCCTTTCCGAAAAAAGCCGCGATCACAAGGACAAGAGCCACGATAAGAGATACCGTCACCCCTGTTACAATGCCTTTCTTAAAGCTTCTCTTCTGCTCTTCACTGTTGTCATACAGATTATATTTGTCAAAGCTGTAATCGTCTCTTTGGCCGTTTCTGTTATCATTGCCGTTGTTGCTGTTAAAATCCATTTGTCTGACCTCTTTTTTATAAATACTTTTTGCGGGCATTTGGCCCGCAAACAGTTTTGTGCGTGCGCATCAGGTACATGCGGCACACTAATTTGTATATTTGATATACTTCATCGGATCCACATACTGGCCGTTAATAAGGACCGCAAAATGAAGATGCGGGCCGGTGGATACGCCTGTGCTCCCCACAAGAGCTATCGGCTGTCCCTGGAGCACATATTCGCCGGGCTTTACAAGGAGCTTTGATGCATGGCAGTAGCGGGTGCTGACACCGTTTCCGTGGTCGATCCCGACATAGTTCCCTGCGGAGGAATTGTAGGTCGCGATCGTTACCGTTCCCGCAAGTACCGCAACTATCGTTGCCCCGTACTCGCCGCCTATATCGACTCCGTTGTGGAAGGATGTTGCGCCGGGACACGGTGGCTTTCTCGGCCCAAATCCCGAAAAGGTCCTTCCGTCTCCGGGAAGCGGCCATATCATCTTAAGAAGCGAGGTTTCGGCTGTCATTGTGATGCCTTCGGCAGCTTTAAGCCTCTGGTTCTTGAGCGCCTGCTCGGCCGCAGCCCTTGCAGCAGCCTCCCTTGCCCTTCTCTCAGCCTCTTCTTTTGCTCTTCTCGCAGCTTCCTCGCGGCGTTTGCGTTCCAGCTCCTCCGCGATCCTGCGGGCTTCCTCTTCTGCGGCTTTCCTTAAGTCTTCCTGTTTCTTTGCGTTCTCGGAAAGCTCGTTGTAAAGGTCCTGGATGGACTTGTCCGTATTGTCTATCTCGCTTATGTAGGTAAAGAGAAGCTCGTCCTCCATCTGGTATCGCGCCATGTATGCCTCAAGCTGCTCGCCCTTTTTTGCGGCAAGCTCTTCGCAGGAAGCCTTCTCGGCTTCCGCTTCTGCCTTCAGCTCCTCAAGGTTCTTTATGGACTCCTCAAGATAGGCCTTCGTGGCAACAACCAGTGCGGTTGCGGCTTTGTAGCGGTCGTAAAGCGTATTGTCATACTCCGCGATACTCACGCGGTACTCGACCCTGTTCAGGAAATCCGCGATGTTGTGGGACCCCGCAAGCGTTTCAAGAATAGTTTCGCTGCCGTTCTCATAGGTGTAGCGGATACGCTTTTTCATGGTCGCGTACTGTTCCTGCTGGCGCTCTATCGCGTCCGCAAGCTCAATCTTTGTCTTCGCAAGTTCGTCTTCCTTCTCGGAGATCTTGTATTCAAGGTCGTTAAGCCTTGCATTTACCTCTTCAAGCTTCATATCGACTTCGCGGATATACTCCTCGACCTTGCTTATATCGCCGGAAAGTGACTCTAGGTAGGCTTTCGATTCCGCCTGCTTCTTCTCGAACTCTTCCTTGCGTTTCCTGGAGTTTTCTATCATCTCCTCGAGTTCTTCCTGCTTCTTCTTTGCCGCCTCGATCTGGGCGTCATAGGACGATGCCCTTGCGCCCGGGTTTGTGTACAGCATCCCGGTAAGCAAAGCAGCGGAAACCATAACGGCTATTATCCTTTTTAACCCTTTTCTCATGCATTCACCTCGTTTTTTTATCTGTCAGTCGATCCTTCTTAACTCCCTGTTCAGTGTAAGATAGCTTCCAAGGAAGCTTATTCCGATCCCGATAAGCAGCGAGAGCGGGATCAGTGCCTTAAAAAGTGTTGACGCAGGCAGGAATGTGAGCATCTCGAAGCTGCTCGAGAACCTTTCTGTAATGACCTGCGTAAGTTTGTCATAGGAAAGCCTTAACAGCACTATGGGGATTATGGAACCGATCACGCCTATGAACAGTCCCTCCACGATATACGGCCCGCGCACGAAATAATCCGTTGCGCCGATGAGCTTCATGATGGATATCTCCTCGCGGTGCGCGGAAACGCCCATGGATATCGTAATGCTGATAAGGAATGTGGCTATGGCGAGCAGGAGCAGGATAAGAGCGAAAGACACATAAGTCACGCCCCTGTTGATGCTCTGCAGCGTTTCCGTCAGCGATTCGGCGCTGTTGACCTGCCGGACGCCTTCTATGTTGCGGATAGCGGCTGTAACGCTGCTCTGGTAATCCACATTTGTCGTGTAAACCGTATAAGAAGCCGAGTTCTCAAGCGGGTTGTCGTTCCCGAAAGTTTCGGCAAGCTCGGGTGAAAGGTACTTTTCCTTGTACTCCGCCCAGGTTTCCTCCGCGGATTTATACTCGATCTTAAGCACCCTCACATCTGACTTTATCTCGTCGCCTATCTCGACTATCCTGTCATAGGTCAGGTTATCGTTAAAGAAAACTGTGATCCCAACTGTTTTTTCGGCATTTTCCATCATGTTCTGAAGATTTGTTATAACAAAATAAAATATTCCGAACATAAAAATGCACGCAGTCATTGTAGCTACTGCGGCCAGGGAATAGCCTTTGCTCTTGAAAAGTGTCTTTATGCCCTGTTTGAGGTTGTATCCCAAAGTCGTTATCTTAAACATACCGATACCCGCCTTTGCTCGCATCACTCACGATCTGGCCCCTGTCCATCTTGATGACGCGTTTCTGCATGGAGTTGACCATTTCCCTGTTGTGCGTAACGACAACGACCGTGGTCCCTCTCCTGTTTACTTCCTCTAAGAGCTTCATTATCTCCCGTGTGTTAGACGGGTCTAAGTTACCTGTGGGCTCGTCTGCGAGTAGGAGTGTGGGATTGTTGATAAGAGCGCGCGCAACCGCAACACGCTGCTGTTCGCCGCCCGAAAGCTGGTCCGGGAAGGATTTCTGCTTATCGCTTAAGCCCACGATAGCAAGAGCCTTTGCGACACGGTTCGGGATCTCTTTTGCCGGCGCTTCTATCACGCGCTGCGCAAAAGCCACGTTTTCGTAAACATTAAGGTCGGGGAGAAGCCGGAAATCCTGGAAAACAACGCCTATTCCCCTTCTGTATCTGGCGATCTTGCCTCTGAACAAACGGCCGATATCACGCCCGTTTATGAATACTTTGCCTTTATTTGCCTTGATCTCGCGCGTGATAAGCTTTATCAGTGTGGATTTTCCTGAACCGCTGGCCCCGACTATGAACACAAACTCACCCTTGCGTATCTCAAAGCTGACATTTTTAAGCGCCGGCATATTTTTCTGATAGCTTTTGCTCACGTTCTCGAACATAATGACCGGAGCGTCTATCTTCCTGCCTGCATCCTTTTCTACATCATATGCCATTGGATTCTCCGTATTTTTAATACTCGGACTTTTCCATAAACTTCATGTATTTCACTACCATGAGCGCGATCCTGAAGGTTATTGCGTCTTCGAAAACGCGCAGGTCGAGGTTGGTAGTCTTCTGGAGCTTGTCAAGCCTGTAAACAAGTGTATTTCTGTGGATATAAAGCTGTCTTGAGGTTTCGGAAACGTTAAGGTTGTTCTCGAAGAACTTGTTGATGGTGGTAAGCGTTTCCTCATCGAGATCGTCGGGCGACTTGCCGTCGAAGATCTCTTTTATGAACATCTTGCAGAGCGGCATCGGAAGCTGGTAGATAAGACGTCCGATACCGAGATTGTTGTAAGCAACGATATTGCGTTCGCTGTAGAATATCTTGCCTACATCGAGTGCCATGCGCGCTTCCTTGTAGGAACGCGAAACATCCTTGATCTCGTTTACTATGGTGCCGTATGCGATATGCACGGAAGAAAGAGCCTCCGTGTTGAGCATGTCAAGGATAACGCGGGCCGTCTTCATAAGATCGTCGTAGCCCTCGTTCTGTCTTAATTCTTTGACAAGGATAATGTTCTTTTCATCAACAGCGGTTATGAAATCCTTGGATTTGTCGGCATAAAGGCCGCGCACCGTTTCAAGCGCGCTTGTGTCCTTTTCGTTCTTGGTCTCGATGATGAAAACGCTGCGGCGTACATCCGTGCTGATATGCAGTTTCTTCGAGCGGTTATAGATATCCACGAGCAAAAGGTTGTCGAGAAGGAGATTCTTGATAAAGTTATCTTTATCATAGCGCTCCTTGTAGGCAACGAGCAGGTTCTGGATCTGGAAAGCCGCCATTTTGCCTATCATATAGACATCATCGCTGTCGCCTTTTGCAAGGATTATATATTCGAGCTGGTGGTCCTCAAAAACCTTGAAGAACTGGTATCCCGATACGACCTGGCTGTCCGCGGGAGAATCAACGAAGCTCTTTACCGCAGCATGGTAATCCCATGCCGTCTTGTCGCCGTCGGCATCATATTCGGGAAGATCGACCGTACTGGCGATAACCTTCGCATCCGAGTCGAACACCACAAGATCCACGCGGGTGATGCTCCGTAAGCCTTCGATCGTGCTCTGTAAGATCTGGTTGGAAATCATTTTAGCCTCCTATACCGTCCTTTGCCGGACGGCCGCCTTATTTTTGTACACAATAAACCTGTTTATACCTTTTCTACTATATTCTAACACTTTCACTTTTTCGATACAAGCAAAAACACAAAAGATTCACGAAGAAAAAAAGAAAATACGCATTAACCGAATAAAACAAAACATTAAAATTCAGAATGACCCGCCTTTTTTTCTTGACTTTTTGTATCCGATAATGTATCTTTTTTATAAATTTAACATATTTGCAGTTGCATCGGAGAATGATATGCTGACTATTTTTGGGGAATATGTTTACGAGTATGACATCGCTTCACTGGTATATTTATTCATACTGATCTGGCTCTTCTACACATTTAAGAATCACCCTTTTGAAACCAACCTTTATTTCAAAAGGCTTCTTTGGTGTGCTGCCATAACTACGGCAGCCGACCTTCTGGCCTGCGCAGCCCTCGAGTATATGGAAGTCCTTCCCCTGCCGCTCGTGTATATCGCGCAGATGCTCTATTACATCCCGAATATGTTCTGCATGGTGTTCTACTGTCTGATGTCTCTTTCAATGACAAGGCCCTACCAGAAATACACGGAGATAAAACGCCGTATAATCCTTGTTGTCGCCGGTATCGACACACTTCTTGTACTGACCTCGCCTTTTACAAAGCTTTTGTACTATATCGAAAACAATGAGTGCGTGCACGGGCCGCTGATGATCCTACGCTACATCGTGGCATTTGCGCTCATTGTCTTTATACTTGTTGATGTATTGACTTACCAGCACCTGATGACGGCTGTACAGCGGAGGGTTTCCTACGGATACACCCTGGCCTGTGTTATAGGTCTTGTGATAATGTTTGTGCTTCCGAATGTGCTGGCGCTGAACTTTGCGATCTCTGTTGCTCTGCTGCTTGCCTACCTTGCTCTGCAGAACCCTTCGGATATCGTAGACCCGGTTACAAAGACGGGAAGTGCCGCGGAATTCCGGCAGTCCATGGAGACATACTTCAGGCAGCATAATTCCTTCTCCATGCTCTGTGTAGAATATGACAGTCTTGACTACTATGAGAAGGTACTTGGGAACACCGCATCCCAGGAGATTGCCAAAACACTTGCAGACCGTCTCGCGACCCTCGTCATGAGGGCATGGATCTACAGGGTGGCAAGAAAACGCTTTGTTCTGGTCCTTCCGCACAAATACGACCAGACGCAGGCGATAATAAAGAAGATCCTCGCCTTCGGCGAATCCCCGCTGACGCAGAACGGCAGCAATATAAGGCTTACACCCGCCGTCTGCCTCCTTCACGCGCCCGAGAGCATTTCCTATGCCGAAGACGTTGATGATGCCATCGATCTTGCGTTTAAGGAATACAGGAAAAAGACCGGCGCCATCGATTATTTCTCTCTCGAGGAAGCTGCTATCGTTCGGAAACGCAGGGAGCAGGCCATTTTGCGTGTGTTGAACCGGGCCATAAACAACAACGAATTCAAAGTGTTCTTCCAGCCCGTCTTTTCTCCACAGACCAACAGTTACACCTACGCAGAAGCTCTTGCCCGTTTGAGTGACCAGACGCTCGGCGATATTTCTCCCGCGGAATTCATCCCCATTGCCGAGAAAAACGGCCTTGTCGTCAAAATAGGCGAGATAATCCTCGACCGGGTCTGCAGCTTCATACACGATCACCTGCATGAGGGAAGCACCTTGCAGGGGATCAGCATTAATCTTTCTCCGGTTCAATGTATGCAGGCAGATCTTGCCGACAGGGTACTCGCAGTCGCAGAAAGGCACGGTATCCCGCCGCATTTCATAGAATTCGAGCTCACGGCTGAGACGATGGCCCATGTAAACGACACCTTCACTCCTAACATGAAGAAACTGAACGAAGTCGGTATCCGTTTTTCAATAGACAATTATGCCGTGAACATGGCAGATGCCCCGCTCTTTACCGCAATGCCGCTTACATCCATAAAGATATCAAAAAATGTTACGGATACGGTTGTCGAAAGCGACCGCCTTGTTCCGGCGATGCGCAGCTCCATAGCTTCGCTTAAGGACCTTGGATACCGTGTTGTCGCAACAGGCATTGAAACCGCCGAGACCGCTGAACAGTTCAAGGTCTTCGGATGTGACTATCTGCAGGGTTTCTACTACTCGACTCCGCTTACCGCAGAAGATTTTTCAAAGCTTGTGAATGAGTAGGGCCGCGCACTTAAGCACCTGTCCGGCAGGCAAGCCTGCGGGCGGGTGCTTTTGCTTATCGCACAAAAAAAACGTTCCCCCGTGATCTGCCCCCTTTCCGGTCATCCGGAAAAGCAGGACATATCTGAGGGAACGTCTTAATTATTTTGTTTTATCGTCCGCCCGGCTGTCTGTCCGTCTTCCGGTCTTGTACAGCGTTTGCGGGCTCATCCGTTCATTATTTTGCAACTGCGGAATTAAATACGATATCCTGTGCTTTCTGGCTTAAGATGCTCGCTTTGATCTCATCCTTGCCGTAAGCTTCTTCAACGGCCGCTGCCGTAGCATACTGTCCGTTGGAACTCGTCATGAGCTCATTTACCTTTGCATTGTACTCTTCGTCCGAAACCGCAAGTTTCTCTACTTCAGCGATGGCATTAAAGGCCCTCTCCGCTTTTACGTTGAAATCCGCGATCTCAGGAAGCTGGGCATTAAAGTATTCTTCGGACACACCGTAGAAATAATACAGGAACTGGTCAAGTGTGATGCCGTAATTTGAAGCATATGCCGTGTAGAGCGACTTCAGATCCGCAGCATATTTGTCGGCATCTTCCTTAACGGTGTCGTCGAAAGTGCAGCCGGCAATAAGCTTTTCGAGAACATCGCTCTTAAAGCGCGATTCAACGTTCTCCTCAGCTTCGCTCTCAAGCGAGGAACGGATGCCTGCCTGATACTCGGCAAGTGTCTTGTAACTTGAATTTTCGGCAATGAACGCATCCGTAAACTCGGGGTATCTGGAAATACCGTTTACCGTAACTACAAAAACCGCATCCTTGCCGGCAAGGTCGGAAGCGCCGTAATCATCGGGGAACTTCGTGAATACCTTGATCGTCGTGCCTGTCTCTGCACCGATCAGACCTTCTTCAAAACCGGGAATAAAGGTCCCGGAGCCGACAAGAAGGTCGGGAGCATTGCCTGAACCGTGTTCAAAAGCCACATCATTGATATATCCTGTAAAGTCGATATTGACAACATCCCACATCTTAACCTTGTCAAAGCCGTCAACCTTAACCACTTTATCTTTGAGGTTGTTGTAGATCTTGACCGAAACGTCATCATCACTTACGGTAATGACTGTCTTCTCTACTTCGATGCCCTTGTACTGTCCGAGAGTCACAAGATCTGTTGCCTTCTTCTCCTTCTTGCCGCAGGCTGCAAGCGAAAGAACCAGCATTGCAGCGATCACTGCTGCGAAAAGTCTTTTCTTCATCTTATTGCTCCATTTCTGTTGAATTCTTTGGCAGAGCGGCATCCTGCCTTCCCCGCCCAAACTTCTCTTTTGAAAAAACAAGGACGGTCTCGACCGTCCTTGTCAAAAAGCCTTTATTTTTATATCACAGACAAGCCCTGTTGTCAATGATTTTCACAATTCTTTCACGAAGGGCAGGCAGAACGGCCACACGGCCTCAGATAACGCCACCGCCTGCAGAAAGACTGCTGTTTTTGCAGCTTCCCGTCTCATGTCTCATATCCGGAGCATCTCTGTATATGCGAGAAGGAACGGTCCGACACCCTTCGCGTCATTTTCCACCACAGGCTCCGACATATAATACTCAAAAGAACCGTCACGCCGGCGGTTGCTGTCGGGTCCGAGGCCTGCCACAAGGCATATCCCTCCAAGAGTCATATTACCGTCGTCATCTATATAACGCCTGCAGATGCTCTCAAACACTTCCCGCCCGATATCCCGGCATTTTTCAGGCAAAAGTCCAAGCCTTGCGCCTTTGAGCAGCGAGTACGCCATTATGGCAGTCCCGCTGGTCTCTTCGTAGTTTGGCTCTGTTCCTCCCTTGTCAGGCACCTGATACCAGAAATTATTGCCGGATCTGTATTTAAGCATGGCCTCAGTAAGTTCACGAAACATGTCGCAGAGCATGGCATATTCTTTCTCAAAGCCTGTTTTGTCGCACTGCTCCACAGTGTCAAGGAGCGCCATCAAAAACCAGCCGATCGAGCGCGTCCAGAAATTCGCGGACAGGCCCGTCTGCGGATCGCACCAGAAGATGCTCCTTGAAGCATCATAGCCGTGGTAATACAGCCCTGTTTCGCTGTCCTTCATTCTCCGCCTTGCGTTTTTGAACTGGCGGAAGATATCCGTGTAATTTTCTCTGTTGTTAAAAGCAGTTTCGTACTGCATGTAGAAGGGCATGACCATATAAAACCCGTCAAGCCACACCTGCTCCGGATAGATTCGTTTATGCCAGAAATTCCCCTCAAAAGTCCGGGGCTGCTCCTTTATCTGTCTGTAGATAAAGTCCAGCGCCTTGCGGTATTTCTCCTCGCCTGTTAAAGAAAGCAGCGTAAACAGCGTTTTTCCGGCATTTATATCATCTAGATTGTACTTTTCTCTTTTGTAGCCTGCCACGGTACCGTCGGGAGCCACCCGGCTTCCGATGAAGTCCTTTGCAAACGCGGTACAGCGTGTATTACCGCTGATCCTGCCATAATCAAGCAGCGCCTTTATCATGACACCGTCTATATAGTTCCAGCCCGGTTTGATCTCTCCCCTGCTGCTCTCCACATTCCATACAGGGCGCTCTGTTGTGCTTTCCTCAAGCAGTTTCTCTATGTAATTTTCAAGTGCTTTATTACTGTACATGGAATCCCTTTCGTAAGCGCTTTCCTTCGCATCGGTGACAGACAGCTTTGTGTCCTGTTGTGTGCACTTAAGTCATAATAGGCCGTATGCTTATTTCGACTTACTAGCAGAATAACATATAATAAAGTGATTATCAAGAGAAAAATGTAAGTGTTTACAATCCGGTCATTTGCTATTTTTATGCCCTTGGGTGTACCCGGTGCGTGTATTTACTGTATTTACTGTATTGTATTTTCCTGTATTTTTCGTTCGCCTGCCGTTTACGTAAATACAAAGACTGCCGTTCAGGACTTCATAGTCCATTCGTTTGGTACCTATGATACCGGTTTATCGCAAAAACACTGCCGTTTCGGGCTTTTGACCCGTCGCGGCAGTATTTTTTGTCATATTCTCATTTTTGTACTGCTGCCCTTATGCTTACTGCTCAACAGCCTTGATCACGCACTCTTTTACTTTCTTCATGTCTTCAGTGGGCTCGAAACGAGCAACTACATTGCCTTCGCGGTCAACAAGGAACTTGGTGAAATTCCACTTGATGTATGCCTTGTCTCCGAACTTCTTATTGTTTGCCGCCGTGAAGGTATTGAGCATTCCGTTCTTGAGGCCTTTACCAAAGCCTTCAAAGGGCTTCTCGGTAGCAAGATAAACAAACAGAGGATCAGCGGTCTCGCCGTTAACATCTATCTTCTTAAACTGAGGGAAATCCGTGCCGAACTTCATTGTGCAGAACTCATGGATCTCGTCGTCCGAGCCCGGAGCCTGGTTTGCAAACTGGTTGCAGGGGAAATCAAGGATTTCGAAGCCCTTGTCCTTAAGCTCCTTATACATTTCCTCGAGGGGCTCATAATGAGGTGTGAAGCCGCAGCCTGTAGCGGTATTGACGATGAGGAGCACCTTGCCCTTGTAGTCTGCAAGCGATACTTCATTACCTTTTCTGTCTGTTACTGTGAAATCATATACTGTCTTCATGTTTTTCTCCATTCTGCCGGTCTTCCGGCTTAAAGTGGCCTGCTTTTCTCCTACTGTTCTTTTCGCATATCAAGCAGTTCGTAAAGCAGATCATAAAGCTGCTTTGCTTTTTCCGGCGGGAACTTGATACACCCTGCCATTTTCAACGGAATATCCTTTGCCTTGTCAAAGAGCGCTCTGCCTTTTTCCGTCAGGGAAACCACTACTACTCTGTCGTCCTCCGGACTTCTGTGTTTTTCCACAAAACCTTCTGTCTGCATCTTTTTGAGCAGGGGACTTAAGGTTCCGTTATCAAGCCTGAGCTTGTCGCATATCTCTCCGACGGGAACCCCGTCCTTTTCCCACAGCACAAGAAAGACGATGTACTGCGTGTAGGTTATCCCCAGAGGTTTTAAGAATGGCGTGTACCGGGCGATAACATCCCTTGCTGCCGCGTACAGAGGAAAACACAGCTGGTTTTCCAGTTTCATTGCCTCATGGCAATCATATTCCATAATTCTCACCCTTCCATATACGATACATTTGCTCTTGCATCAACTCTCAGCTTCTGCGCTTGCGCTGCGCTTCCGCACTCCTGCACTCCTGCGATCCTGCGCTTGCGCTGTTCTTCCGCGCACATGTTCTGTTTCCATAGCGTGTCCTTTTGTTTGATGCAATTATATTTTATCAAATATATTTCATTTGTCAATACCCTTTTTAAAAAAATTTTCCGGAGGTTCAAAAACCTCCGGAATTATATGCAAAAGCAGCTTGTCCTTTTCAATGTCCCGCTCAATGCCCTGCTTTTTTATGATGCTTCCATGCAGGGATGAGCGGAAGGAAGGTCAGTAGCACAAGCACCGCTCCGGTCGTGAGCAGCGTGTGGGTCGGAAGATACTCGGTAAAGCCGTTTTCGTCCACAAATTCGCCGCTGCGTTTTATTATAGGGTTGGCAATGAGCGGCGCGATGATCATAGGGATCAGCACAAAAAACAGGATCCTGATACCCTCAAACTGCCCCCTTGCATCCACCGGGTAAAGCGGCTTGCTCCATGCCGTGATCGCCTGCAGAAACAGGACATAACCGGTACCGAGCAGGAATATGCCGATAAACAGTACCGGGTTGAAGAGGCTCTGCGTATTGATATTATCGGGCCTTACGAACAGACCCATGATCCCTACACCGAGACTGTTGATGACAACGGCCGCTGCCGCCACCACCGGTTCCTTCCCCCTGTTCAAAAGCCTTGTGCAGGGAATAGTCAGGAGTGTTGCGAGTATCAGCGCGATCCCCTCGATAAAGCCCATCAGATCCGCGGTAAACCCGAGATAATAGATCATGTAATTGCCGATATGGGTGAAATACATGTTAAATGCGATGAAATACACCGCAAGGGCCAGGTTGACCCACGCCAGTTCGCGGTTTTTCAGGTATTCCCCGAAATTGAATATAGAGAAGAACTGCTTTGAGAAGCTCCCTTTTTTCGCCGGCGCAAGGCCCTCTGCGTCCTTCATAACAAACAGCGACAGCACGCCGAACAGGATAACCGCAACGCCCATCACGATGAAAAGTCTCATGTAATTGTCGTCGGCGCCGACAAGCATTCCGCCGACTACGGTGCCGATGATGGTGCCGATTATCGGCTGGGTCGCGATGGCTGCGCCAAGCTGCCCGCGGTTTGTTTCGTTCATATGATCGTTGATCCACGCATTAAGGCCGATATCGTTGCCCATGGAACCAAAGAAGCTCATCACCGCATCCGAGGCAACAACCGCTATCCCCGCAGTAAGCAGGAGCTTTGCGTCGTTTCCGGCGCCGCCTTTCGTGATAAACTCCGTAAGACCGAACCCTATCGTGAAGATACCCCATAGTATGTACCCGACTGCCACAAGGATCTTGCGTTTTCCCTGTCTGTCGGACACGGTCCCGAACAGGAATGTTGAAAGCGTCGTCGCTGCTGCGGAAACACCGACCATCCACGATATTATAGTCGGATCCTTGGCTATCTTTGCGTAAACGAATGTGTTGAACCACTGGTTCTCCATGTTCCAGCAAAGCTGTCCCGCAATGCCGAGCCCCCAGACCAGCACCCAAAATATCATACCGTTCTTCTTTTTCATGCACTCACCTCTGTATACACATATTCCTGATACGAGTATATAATACCAAAAGGCGGTTTTCAATCACAATTATCGCAGCGGAGACTGCAGGGCATGGGTCGGCATTCTCCGTGTCATCCATGACCTAAACCCGCGAAATGCCCGGCAGGGTCATAAAACAGCCGCCGGGGGCTTCCGTCCTTCAGATGCCCCCGGCAGTTCTTGTGCGGACACCCGTCCCGCTCATCAGTTTATTGAGATCTTGATATTTCCTGTATCCGTCTTGATATCGCAGCGTCCGCCGGCAGTACACCTTGGAACATCGATATGCCCGGTATCGCTTGATGCGAAGATTATCATATCCGAAACAAAGGAACCCTTCACGTCTCCTGTATCGGTCTCGATATTGACCTCGGCCGCATCACACTTTTCAAAGCGTACATTGCCTGTGCTCCTTTTTATCTTAAGAAGGCCCGAAGTCTTAAGGTTTTCAAATGTAATGGCCCCCGTGCTGCCTTCCGAGGTAAATGAACCGCAGGTAACATCCGTAAACTGGGACCTGCCGGTGCTTACCTTGAGGTACACGTCTCCCGCGCATTCAAGAGACTTGACCGTGACAGAGCCCGTTGAGACCTTAAGGCTTACACTTGCTGCCGAAACACCTTCAAGGGTTATGGAACCCGTGCTGAGCCCGATACTTAGCGCGCCTGTTACGGAAGCCTTGCTGTTAACGTCGCCGGTGCTCGCATTGATCTTAAAGTTTGCAAAGGTGAAATCGGCAGGGATTTCGATATCTCCCGTATCCTCGCTGATATCCAGGGACTCAAACGAGGTGTCCGCAAGATAAACCGTGACCACAGGCGACTTAAAGCTGAAGACTTTGATATTCTGATGCCACTTTCCTTCAAATGCCTTGACCTCAAGCTTGCCCGAACTCAGATTCACACTGTGTTTGTGCTTTTCGTCCTCAAAACACTCCACTCTGTTCTTTCCGTCGTCCGACTTTTTGAAGACTATCTTCGCGACATCTGTATTAAACGAGATATCCGTGATCTTTTCAGTGCCCAGGTCATACTCGCTCGTCACATAGTTTGCAGTGTCAAGCGCCCTGAAATCCCAGTTGTTGTTTACCATGGCTATCACGAAAATGACAGCCCCGATGATGATAAGTCCTGCCGCAACAAGGACCAGTATCTTTATTGTATCTTTCATTTTCTTTTCTCCTGACTGTTTTATTTTCTCACAAACATTGATTTGATGCCGAGCCATATCTTCTTTCCGAGCACAACCGCGCCCTTTGAAGCGGCTTTACATACAAAGAACATCAGTATTGAAAGGCCCGCGAGCATCACGCCTGCGCCAAGCATTGCAAATGCGTTTGCAGGCATCCCCATCACAAGGAATATCACAAATCCAACCACACCGGCTGCAGCACCCGCAACCAAAGAGATAAACACTGCCCAGAGCGATATTATCACTGCCCAGATGCTGACATAGATCACAAAGACTACGCTGATCGCTACAATAAGAAGCGGGAACCAGAGCGGGAAACCAAGCACCAAAAGGATGATCTCCCAGGCTTTTAAGCCCCTCTTTGGTGTAACACACTCTTTGATTATCTTCGGCAACGGAGTCTCCGCAAGGACCTGCTTTACTATCTTGTCGACAGGGCCGATCTCTGCTGTCGCTGCCTCTTCGGAAAGCCCTTCTTCAATGCGGTCGTCTATCATCTCGCTGTAAAAGCCGACACGCTCTTCGACATCGCTCCCCGGCAGGCCCGTGAGTCCGATCCGAAGTTCATTTATAAACTCCTGCTTATTCATTGACATGTTCCTCCCTGGTCACAAATTGATAAATCTTTTCTATCTCTTTCCAGTCATCCTTGAATTCATCGATCCGGTGCATGCCTCCCGGTGTAATGCGATAATATTTTCTCAGTCTCCCGTCATGCTCCGCACTCCATACGGTAAGCATATTTGCGGTTTCAAGGCGTTTCAGGATCGTGTACAGAGTGGATTCCGACAGCTCCGTGTAAGGCTTCAGATCTTTTATTATCTTATAACCGTAGGAGTCTTCACTTTTAATTGCTGCGAGCACACATACGTCCAAAAGGCCGCGTTTCAGCTGAATATCCATATATTATCCGTTTCTCCTTTCACAGTGTTTAACGCCGGCAGCAGGAAAACAGCGCTGTTTTTTCCCGTTACCTCGCCTTGTGGGATACATCATATCACGAAGTATATCGTGTGTCAAGGTATATTTTAAAAAATATTTACGGTCTCTTTTACCACCATGGAAATCCTGTTATATACCGCAAAAATCCCCCTTACAGTCCGCTGAGATCCCTTTACGGACCGCGGCCCCTTTTTAGCATCCGTATACAGCGCAAAACGGGGCCTCCTTCCGGAAGCCCCGATAACACTTTAATATCTTCTGTTGTGGAGATCAGTGTGGGATCGGCTGCGGATCAAAACATATAATCCCGCTTATCTCTCTGTCTCCGGATCTGTCGACATCTCGTTTATCTCCCTGATATCTGCTTTAAGTTTTTTATAGGCCACAACAAACATGATCACATGTGTTGCGGCATATCCCGCAAGAGTACCGATAAACGCCTCGGGATACTTCTGGAGCTGCCAGAGGAGCATCGTTATCCCCACACAGACAGCCGAAGTAACGACAAAGTAGATAACGCTCTGCAGCAGGAAACCAAGCCTTTCAACATCATAGATAAACGTCATTACCGAGAACACAAAACCGATGATCCCATACAGCAGCACATTTACATACGCTGCAACGGCAGGTGTGGGAAAGAGTGCACGGTATGCGGGTGACATAGAGATAAACCCGCTTGCGCCGCAGGCGTTTGCTATGCCGTCAATTGCCAGATTTATGATGAGTCCCGCAAGCGCAGATATCCCAAAACTTATCAGTCCTCTTTTCAGATACTCGTTCATGCCTGCTTCACCTGCCTTCCGGACAAAAGCTTTTCCTTGATCTTTGCTACGTTTCGTCTCGAAACATACGCCTCGTAGCCGTCCTTCATGGTTATCCGTATGGTCCCGGTCACACTCAGGTCAAGGCTTCGTATCTTCTTAATGTTCACTATCTCAGATTTGGAGATGCGCACAAAGCTGCTCTCTCCAAGCTCTTTTTCAAGCTCGTACAGCTTGTTCTGTACCGAATATATGCCGTCATCGGTCCTCACAAACACCTTCTGTCCCTCGGCATAGGCGGAGACGATCCGCGCCGTCACAAGCATGCAGCGGTTGCCCCATTCGTCGGTACCGGAAAGATACCTGTCATATATCTCATGAAGCTCCCGCATGATGCCGCGTACCTCATCCGTAAGCTCATTGTTGCAGACATGCAGCTCAATTTTCGTGTATCTGCCGTCTATCTCGGTCCTGATATCCATTGTCTCCCTCCAAAACAACGGGCAGCGTGCTCCGGCGGCCGTCCTTTATGCCGCCCCGCAGGCTCCGTATGTTGTTAAGAGCAAGTATATCAGACCTGCAACTTTATGGCAACCGTCAGGAAAGATCCGCTCTCATCCTCTTGCCGAACACAAAGCAGGCAAGGAACGTCATTACCGCAGCAGTACCGAGTACTATGAGCATCGGGAACAGGAACGTTTCTTTGCCAAGATCCAGGTGGATGGCGGCCCTTGCGACCTTTGTCGCATAGTAGAAAGGCGTGCATCTGCAGATCTTCTCCATTGCTCCGCCCGTTCTGTCCACGTCGAACCAGATACCGCCAAGGAAGGACCCGAGTGAGATTATGATGGAGCAGAGCCCCGGAGCGCTCTTTTCATTGAAAAGTGTCCCAAAGATGAACCCTATGGAAGTAAACATGAGCGCCGAGGGGAGGACCGCGAATGCGGCAAAGGCAAGACCCGCAATTTCAAGCTCCGTGCCGGTCACAAGAGCTGTCACCTTAGCGGCCGCAAAAGAGATAACAACCTGCACAAAAGCCACGATGAGCATCGGAAGGATGTAGCCCGCCGTAAAATCGCCGCTCTTCATGGGAGAGGCAAAAAGCCTTACAAGGAAGGAACCGGAGCGGTCTTTTGTTACATTAAGCGCCGCAAAGAGCATAACAAAGGTCTGTCCGAAAACAGCGATGCCGCCTGCAAGATTGTCGATCCTGAAAATAGTCATCCCCGATTCTTTCGGGATGCTCGAATTGACTATGGACATGATCACGAGCATGACGATCGGGAAGGCCACGCAGAAGATATAGCTTAGCGAGTCCCTTGACATCTCTTTAAGATTTCTTTTTGTAAAATTCAGAGCTCTGTATGTCATCTTGTGCCCCTTTCCGCAATATCAACGAAAACTTCTTCGAGTCCCTTCTTGCCGGTCATTTCTTCAAGTTCGTCAAGCGTGCCTTCTGCGGCCACCCTGCCGTTTATCATCACAAATATCCTGTCTGCGAGCGCCTCTGCTTCTTCCATGTAGTGTGTTGTAAGGATAATGGACATCCGGTCCTTTAAGCCTTCGATCTCGCGCCACAGCTCTCTTCTTGCAAGCACATCAAGTCCAAGCGTCGGTTCGTCAAGGAACAGGACTTTCGGTTCGCCGATTATCGCCATTGCTATCGAAAGCTTCCTCTTCCAGCCACCCGACAGTGTTTTTGCCGGTTTCTTTTCATACTCTCTTAAAGAGAAGGCATCTATTGCGGTTTCGACCGCTGCCGCTATCCTATCTTTTTCAAGGTATATGCCTGCCATAAATTCAAGATTCTCACGCACTGTAAGGTTTTCCGCAACGGCCGTGTCCTGGGTCGATATCCCGACAAGGCGTTTTACGGCATCGGGTTCCTTTATCACATCATGCCCGTATACCTCTGCCGTTCCTCTTGTCGGCTTTGAAAGGCAGGAAAGCATCCTTATGGTCGTTGTCTTACCGGCGCCGTTTACACCGAGCAGCGCAACGAGCTTCCCTTCCGGGATGGCGATGGACAGGTTGTCCACCGCAGTTTTTTCTTTGTAGCATTTGGTCAGTCCATTTGTTACGATCACATTTTCCATTCTTTAACCTCCATGCTGCGAGCGCAGCGAGCAGCTAATGGTTGCATTTGTGCGAGGATTACGCAGCACAAATGCGATATTTGAAAGTTTACTTTCAAATTTAACCTCTTTCTGAGGCCTAAGCCTTCTGTCCGGCAGCAGGGCCCGCGCGTTCTGTCCGGTCCTTTGCGCAAAAAGACCGCTCATGCCGTGTTTTCTTTTGTTGATGCGATGATACAGGATGCATCGGCAAAAAGAAATACTTTTGACATGAGCGGTCAGTTTGAACATATGAGCGGTAAAAAATATCCGGAAATGCGGCCGGAACGGTGTTTTCCCGGCATGCAGGACAACGGCGCTCTTCCCAGCATGCAGAACAACAGCACTTTCCGTGCATGCAGAACAACGGCGCCTCCCGCGCGTGCAGAACAATATCAGAAACCGAGCTCTTCCGTAAGCTCGCACATCTCGTCTATCATCCTGCCGATATAATCGATGGTTTCAAGAAGAGGCGCATCCGTAGAGATGTCCACTCCCGCCATCTTCGCAAATTCAAGCGGTGTAACGGTACTGCCTGCGGCAAGCGCCCTCTTCCAGTCGTTTACTGCGCTCTCACCCTCCTCAAGGATACGCTTGCACATCTTTGTCGAAATAGTGAGGCCCGCCGAGTAAGTATATGAGTAGAGCCCCATGTAGTAGTGCGGCTGGCGCATCCATGTAAGCTCGGCGCCCTTGGTGATCTCGACGGCATCTCCCCAGAACTTCGAAAGAACATCCTTATAGATGCCCGAAAGCGTTTCAGCCTGCACACTTCCGCCCGCATCAACTATCTTATAGACTTCACGCTGGTAGGCAGCTTCAAGAAGATGGGTCACAAAGTTGTGGTAATAGGTCTTTCCCACGGTACAGCTCAATACCCAGCGTCTGAACCGCGGATCGCTGTCGGTCTTTTCAAGATATCCCGTAAGGAGCAGCTCGTTTATCGTGCTCGGCGCTTCAACGTAATACCTCGGTACCTGGGTATCGAAGTACCCCTGCGTATTATTGCAGAGCTTGAAGTGTCCCGCATGTCCAAGTTCATGGGCAAGGGTAAATACATCCGCCATCCTTCCCTGCCACGAAAGCAGGATGAACGAAGCCGGTGCGCCGTACGGACTTGAGCAGAAGCCTCCGGTGCTCTTTCCGTCGTTCGTTGCAAGGTCGATCCACCTTTCCTTAAAAGCCCTGTGGATCATATCAACATACTCTCCGCCCATTACCGCAAGGCCGTCCGCAATGTATTTTTCTGCGTCTTCAATGCTTACGCGCGGGTCGAAATCCGGATCCACGGATAGCTTTAAGTCGGCATATGTCATCCTGTTAAGCTTATGGACCTTTTTCAGGAGCCCCGCGTACTTTCTCATATGCGGCGCAAGCTTTTCCATGATGATGTCTATCTGCCTGTCATACAGATCTCTTGTTACCTTGTCATCAAAGAGCAGATAATCGAAAACATCCTTGAATCCGCGCAGCCCTGCCATGGTCCTGTCCCTGCAGACATAGGCGTTGTAAGCGGCCGCCGTAACATTCTCGTACTTCTTTATCGTCTCCGAAAAAGTCCTGAAAGCAAAGTGCCTTACATCCCGGTCTTTCTCGTATTCGTATTCGTCCTCAAAAAGCGCATACCCCAGAGGATATCTCTTTTCTTTAACGTAAAAATCGGGGAAGCGCATGTCCGCAAGCTTTGCCTGATTGTATATCCTGTAGGGCGTTCCCATAAATTCTCCGAGGGCACTGAGAGCCTTCTCCGTTCCCGGCTCGAGCATGTAAGGTTTGCCCCTAAGGATGTCCTTCAGGTAATTCGAGACGGTGCCGCCTTTTTCAACCGCTTCTTTCAGAATGTCCGCATCCGCCTCCGCAATCTCGGATTCGACAAAGCTTGTCTTTGTCCTTCCTTCGGTCAGGATGCTCCTTGCCCTGCTGTAATCCGCCGCATTCTCCGCATTTGTGTAATCGGTCTCCATATTGAGCGAAAAATATGATGATGCCCTGCTTCCCGTCTCCATCATCTTTTCGTACAGATGCATACAGTCCACGATGTCCTTTGCATTGTCAAGCCTGCCCCTATACTCCTTTTCGATCCTGTCTGCAAGCTCACGCGCCTCCTCCAGAGCCTTTAAGGCATCTTCACGCGTCTTATAAATAAGACTTAAGTCCCAGGTCATCTCAACAGGTACTTCGCTTCTTTTCATGTTCTCTTCTCCTTGATCTTATTTTTCTGTCAGTTTCCTTACTTTTTCAAGTGTCGGCGGTTTAAGCGGCAGCGGGAAATCCGTCCCTTAGCAGGAACGAATGCGTTCCGAGTATCTGGCCGAAAAGATATGCTTCCGGCCGATACGCTTTTTACGGTTCATCCGAACATCTTCTTTATCTGTTCCTTCGTTATCCGGGGTATGTTTTCATCATCGATGCAAGGCATCCTGAATTCAAATCCCTCAAGATCCGATGCCGCAACTGCGTATTCCTCCCCGGTTTCCCTGTTCTTTGCCACAAAGACTATGTCTTCATCCCTGTACTTTTTCCTTGAAAGCCGCGTTATTGCGCACCAGCTCGTTAAACGAAGCCGGTGTATAGTTATTGATACAGGCCGCTGCGTTTAACGCTCTCTCCTGCCATCTCATGTACCGGTAGGCCGCTCCCCGGTTGGCATGGATGTGCCCGTAAATGTGCCAGCTTCCATGCTTCGCCTTGTTCCACTCAGCGATCGGGAAATGGCAGATCGTGATCTGCCTGCCGTTATCGTCGATATGCATCATCTTTTCCATGCTTTCAAGGTACTTTGCCGCTCCCTTGCAGTCTATTGTCACCTTGTCATGGTTTCCGATCACAAGATGCTTATGACCCTTTAACTGCCGCAGATACCAGTCCGGTGACTTGCCCGACCTGAAGCAGAAATCGCCGGCTATGATCACGTCATCATCTGCGGAAACCCGTGAATTCCACAGTTTTATCATGGCCGAATCCATCTCATCCACATCCGCAAACGGTCTGTGATCGAAGTTTATGCAATTTGCATGTCCGAGATGAAGATCGCCGGTATACAGATACATTGTGTTCTGCCTCCTTTTGCCGCTATTGGTTAAAAAGTATTCATGGCATCAGTATAACATATTTTCCCCGCAGATGCGCCCGTTATTTTCGGTTGCAGCGGACTGCAGCATTAGCGCTCCATGTCATCATGGAGCGCTCTGATCTGCCTGTTCCTTCCGAGCAGGGACAAGGCCTTATTGCACCGGTAATCCACTGCAGCCCTTGTCAGGCCGAGTTCCTTCGCCGTCTGCTCCGGGCTTTTCCCGAAAATGTATCGAAGTCTGACTGCCTCCCTGTAACAGTCGTCAAGCCCTGCAAGAGCTTCGGCGACCACTGTCTGCATCCTGCCGGCAGTCTCCTTTGCGATATAATCATCCTCCGGCCGGTCGGAATCCGATGTCAGCTTTCCGACAGCTTCTTCCCCGTCCTCCATAAGCTGATCAAGGGATCTGATATTCCTGGTGCCTGTGTTTCCGGCCACATTCCTGACCTGCTTTATAGTCCAGCCGAGCTCCTTTGCAAGCTCATCTTCCGAAGCTTCGCGCCCCAAGCTCATGGAAAGCTTCTGCCTTGCATCTTCAAGCTTTCTTATCTGTCCCTGCATGTAAGTTGTCAGGGAACCGTTCCTGTCCAGGCAGTCTATCATTGCGTTTTTGATGCATTCCGACGCGTAAGTGCTGAAGCTTCCTTTTGCTGCTTCATAGCTCTGTGCCGCTTCGCAGAGTGCAAGGGAACCCGCACTTTTAAGTTCTTCCATAACGATTGGCTGACCGTTTACCCGGAATTTACCTGCCACGAGATGGATAAGCCCGCTGTTTTCCCTTACGAGTCTCTGCTGTTCTTCAGTCATCTTCTCCATAGGTCCTCTCCCTCTTCCCTGAGCCGTAGATTCTGTTGTACTCTTCCGATATCTTCCGGGTCATCTCAGCGTTCCCGTCCGGATTGTCGGGATGGTATTCTTTCATGAGTCTTCTGAACTCGTGTTTCGCCTGTTCCTTTGTCATGCCCCCGAAAAAAGCTGTGAACTGCCCGAAGGCCCTGTCCGGGCCTGTATTCCGGGAACCCTGCGCTTTTTCATGCGCACCCTGCGGATCATCACCAAAACCCTGCGTTTTTTCCCGGTCCCCCTGCGATCCTCCATGTGTATCCTGCGACTTTTCCCCGCTTTCCTCTGTTTTTGCATTCCGGCCGGATAAAACTCTTATCGTGACGATAAGTAAAAAAAGCTCATACAATGCAAGCAGTGCCAAAAAACACGGAAGGTTAAAGAAAGCAAGTGCCGCAGCACCGCCAAGTCCCAGGATGACTGCTGCTTTTCCGGCAGGCTTCTTCCCGGTAAAAACATATTTTACAGCATAAAACAGCAGAGCGATATTGCCGGTGACAAAATACAGCGGCGCTTTGACCGCAAACAAGAAAATCTTCTTCATCACTCTCCCCCATCCTTTCGCAGTTTTCGGCTGTTTTCCGGTACGCCGCCGGGGGCCGTGGCTTTGTGCTGCGGCCCCCTTTTTTTTAACGCCTGTTTCCCGGAGCTATAAGCTCCCTGTAGAGCGGGTCTTCCGTGGTGTTGTAGCGTTCCGCGAAGACCGGCGCATCGCCCCTCCTAAAGATTATTATGTGTTCCCTTGCCAGCGAGAAAATGACGTTTCTGGGCTTGTTGCACCTTCTTGCTATATTGTCGCAGGTCATGTCGTCCATCCCGCCCATATATATGTAGGTGTCGCAGTTGTTTAAGATAGTTACGGCGTTTTCCTGGCCGTATCTGCTTATGAGCTGTGATTCGCTCTGCAGAAGCAAAGTCACGCTGATGCCCTTTGCGCAGAACACCGAGATCTGTTCCGCAAAATCTGGGATGACCGCCCCGGTGGCAAAGTCATCGCAGATCACATGTACGGGAACAGGAAGCCTCTTTGCGGGAAGGCTTTCCGCGTACTCGAAAAAGGTCTTGAACGCATCCCTGTAAACCATTGTTGTCATAAGCTCAAAAGCCTTGTTTACCGGAGATGTAGTGACAAAGAGGATCGATTTTTTCTGTGCGAGCTTCTTAAAATCCACCTTCGCGCCGCTTTGCGTAAGAGCAAGGGCTTCCGGAACAAAAAGTGTCGCAAGAGCGCTTTTCAGCGTAGTATAAACGCAATGTATCGTTTTCTCGGGATTGGCCCTGAAGGTGGTCCACAGACTTCCGATAGGGCTCTCCGGATACTGTCTTATTGCCTCCTCCATGTATTCGTCAAGGGAGGTAAAAGGCTCTCCGCCCGGACTTTTGATCCTTATCTCGAGTGCATTATAGATAGCATAAACATCCGCAAAAGTCGCGGTTCTCCTCTCTGACCTTGCATTAAGCAGCGCAAGCTCTATTATGCACGATAACAGATCTATGCTGCTGTGATACCAGAAGGGATCTTTCGTGTCCCCACGACTGCTGTAGCAGGTCTCCATTATCGATACGGAGAGATTGAACACATCCGCATCATTCTGTATGTATGCGAGAGGATCATAACCGCAGGGACTGTGGCCCGGATCGGTAAAATCCAGATCCATTACTTCATAGCCCCTTGCCTTAAACACTTCGGAGTACTGCTCCACCAGTGTTCTCTTCGTAACGGCGACGATAAGGCTCCTGTCAAAGGTGTGCAGCAGCCTTGGTTCGACCACCGACATGGTCTTTCCGCACCTTGTAGGTCCGACTACCATGATATTCTCGTTGATCCCGCTCTCCTTTTCATCAGCAGGGTAGATGCGGTCTTTCCCGAGACATAATATATTTTTAGTCTTCACCAAACTCCTCCTTTTCCTTCTTGCGGCCGGACACGGCGATATTTTTTAATATGCTCTCTACCTGTTGCTTCAGCTGCTGCTCGAATTCGTTTCCCATGGCTCCCTTAATGACGCTGTCCGCGATCAGACCTGCGCATCTTATGAGTCCTCTCTCGAGCTTGTCGTGTTCATATCTGTCGCAAACATAATAATCCTGATCGGCCCTGGCATACACCTGTGTAAGTTCCTTGCAGCCGTTGTAGATCTGCTGCGTTGCCGTCTTTGCCATAAAACCGCCCCTTCCGGCAAACTTAAGGCCTGTCCGGATCATAAGCAGGGCCTCGGCTCTTCCTGCATTCATTCCTGCCAAGTTCATTATGCTCCTCCCTCTTTATAAAAGATTCTTTCTTATATCCTTCCGATTACCATTTTTTATATACAGACAAGGCAACAGAACAGAAAGTGCCTGTTATTGTTGTGGGGATTACAGATCGGAGGTGCCGTTTTGATCGTTTGATACGGGGTTTCCTGAAAAATGTTTTGAGTTAATGAAAAAAAACCAGCTAGAAGATGTTTCTTATTTCGTCGCAGATGCCGAACTTTACGGCTTCTTCGGCATTCATAAAGTTATCGAAGGAAGTGGCTTTATCGATCTCTTTCACGGTCTTGCCTGTATGCTTTGCAAGTATGCCGTTTATTAGCGACTTTGTCTCAAGGATCGAATCGGCCGTCTTTTTTACGGAGGTTGCGGAACCGCCCATTCCGCCCTGGATCAGCGGTTCATGGATCATGACCTTGCTGTGCGGGAGGATGAAACGGTGGTCTTTTGTACCGCTTGCAAGGATCACAGCGCCCATGGAGGCGGCCATCCCCGTGCAATATAGATTGATCTCTATCCTGTCCCTGCATCCCTGGATCACATCATAGATCACAAGGCCTGCATTCACGGATCCTCCCGGCGTGTTAATGTAGATATCAACAGGTTTTCCCTGCTCGGCAAGATACAGAAGTTCCGATACGAAGTCATTCGCCATATCGTCTGTTACCTCGCCCGTTAAGAAGAGACGCCCCTGTGTAAAGTGCCTTGTCTTAAGGAGCACTTCCCGTGTACCGTTGTAGGATTCCTCCTCCACGGAGGGTGTCCACTCATTTCTGTGGACTACGGTATCACTTATCATCATCGGTTCGTAATTTGGGGCTCCGTTAATATAAGTTACTCTCATCTTGCATTTTCTCCTTCTGTTTTTTTAATTTTTTTTGAAAATTTTTTTCCGGGGAGTCTCCCGCTCTTCGAAAAGCTCCTTATACAGCGGATCGTCAAAGGTCTGATACCTGCGGGAAACAAAGGGCGCCGAGCCTCTTCTGAACACCACTACCTGTTCAAGCGGCATGTTCATTACGGTACTCAAAGGCTTGTTCCACCTCTGGGCGATATTACGGCATGTGTCGATATCCATCCCGCCCATGTAAACATAGAATATATATATCCCGGTCCTGCAGGGTCTTTTGCCGGCTTCTCATTTCCGGGTCCTGCAGGGTCTTTTGCCGGCCTCTCATTTCCCTACGCAACATTATACTTTGAGATCGTGAAGCCGGCACTAAACCTGCGGTTAAAAAAAAATTAGCCCGTCAGGGCTTAACATCTTAAACACTACCGGCATGAATAACTTTAAAACAAAAGAATGAATCCCTTTAAAACAACAGAAGAGGACTCGCGGTCCTCTTCTATCATAAGCTCTGCCGGGTTTACGTTGTATAACCTGGCTAAAGCCATAAGGTTGTCTGCCTGCGGGAAACACTTTCCTGCTTCCCATTTGTAGATCGCCTGTACGGACTCAAAGCCCATGTAGGCAACTACCTGCTTTACCGTGATGTTCCTGCTGATGCGGATCTCACGCATCCTTGCGCCGCTGGCGCGAAGATCAAATTCGGGTCTGGCCATGTTTCCTCCTTTTTGAACGTTTTGGGGGCGTCGCCCGGGTCGTCGGTGTAAGCCGGTTATTTACTTTTCTTTTGAGTCATATCATATTATACTTCGGCCGCTGCAAAATTTCATTAAACTTTTGGTTTATCTTTTCAAATTTTTTAAGGCGTCTCTTTTTCCGGCGGCGTTTCAAGGACATATGTATTCTTCCCGTTGCCTTTTGCGGCATACAGGTTCTTGTCTGCGGTATTGTACAAAGCCGAAAAATCAGACAGGTTATCCGGATCTGCGTTTACAGCTGCGCCCGCAGAAAGAGTGCATTTTACTTTGTCGTCCCTGAACCTGTGTCCGAATGCCTCCATGATATGCCCGATCAGTTCTTCCGTCTTCTTAAGGTCGGTTATCCCTCTCAGATAGATCATAAACTCATCCCCGCCGATCCTGCAGGAGAAAAGCTCTTCCTCCGGATATTCCTTAAGTATCCCCGCATACTCGGTAAGGACATTGTCCCCCCTCTTATGACCGTAAGTGTCGTTAATGATCTTAAAGTTATCCATGTCGGTAATTATCAGGGTTCCCGTTTTTTTAGCGGCTATCTCGTCCACAACAAGTCTTTCGAAATGCCTTCTGTTGTACAGGCCGGTAAGAGCATCATGATTTGCGATATTCTTGGCTTCGTCAAGCAATTTCCGCTGTTTTGTGGCATCTATGAACCAGATGGTGTAGCCCTGATTATATGAGGCATGCTTCAGTTCTTCAAGTCTTATTTCATAGACCCTTCCGCCATATCTTGCTTCGGTCGTGTTTCCGGACAGGATATTTCTGATCATTTCATTCCTTCCGGCATTTGTGTCCGCAATGGCCTCGTTCCCGACGATCTGTCTTGCGAGGGCATTTGAGAAGGTCACAAAAAGCCTGTCGTCGATGATTATAACACCTTCCTCGGCCTTTGCAAGAGCGCTTTCGCTGACGATCGCCACCGCATCAAGCGCCCCGTATCTGTTAAAGCATATCAAAAGCAGGACCCCGGCACCGATAACGCCGATCACCGGAAGCTCGTAGCCGCCGGTTATGCCGCTTAAGGTGATTGCATACGGGATCCAGATGAACATCATCACCGCGGCCAGCATCCCGACTCTCCTCTTTTCGATCTTTGTCCCTTTTATAAGACTGTTGATGAAGATCATCATCATCTCTGCGATAACGAATACTGTATAGACAGCCGACAGGTAATAGCCGGTGGAGTGCACAAAGGTCGCTTTAATATGTCCGTCGACCGTTGTCAGGATGATCTCTTTGTAGAAAAAGTGCGTCTGCGGTGTCAGTGCTATGGAATAGACAAGTGCCAGAGCCGCCAGTACATGGGCTATATATACAAACAGAGGTATCCTTATGCGGCCGCACTCCGAGGCAAAGATAAGGAACGCGACAAGCATGAGCAGTTCCCCGAAATACTCCACCACGCATGCCATGTAGAAGGTCTCCACCGTCGTGGCAAGGATCTCGATGATGAAGCCGAGGATATATACCCCTTCAAGCACGAAGAACAGCGCTATTGCGGTCTGCATCTTGCTGGATTTTGCACGGAACACCCACACCAGCATCACAAGGACCATGAGAAGCGAGATAATGTGGATCCACAGGTAAATGTCGTAGGCGGTAGCGTTGCCCTGCGCGATATATTTTACAAAAAACAGCACCAGCAGATGGGCCGGATAGAAGCAATAGAAGAAGTACCTTCCAAGCAGCGGCTTTCCTTTTTGTCCGTTATAGCAGGCAAGGAGCGGGAGCGCAAGAAGGAAGCCAAGCAGGTACGATCTGTCATACCAGGTCCAGTCAACGGGCAGAAAATGCAGATGTTTGTTCAGTATCACGGCCGCCATGACCGCCGCCACCGTTCCGATGTTGGAGATCGCAAACCATTTTGCCTTCTCCTTAAAGGTCTTTCCGTAGTAGAAAGAAAGCGTGAACAGGATCGGAGTTACGGGCCATCCCGCGATCAGGATACTTATCGAGAACACAAATACCATAACGAGGACCTTTGCCCATTTCTTCATGGTCTTATGCTCCAGTACGACAAGTGCAAGGATGCTCAGCATATGGTCGAACAGGATATTCTGCCTGTGACCGAACTCTGCGTGGAAGAACAGGTAGAACGGAACAACGGATAAAACATCAAACGCAGCAAGCCTGCCAAGATATTTGTAGAGATTATGGGTTTTCTTAAAGCCTTCGGCGATAAAAAAGCACATTATGGGGATGGTAAGACGCCCGATAACGTGCATCACCTGTCCTGCAGGTGACCAGAACTCAAAGAACCCCCATGCGATGTGATCGGTCACCATGGCAAGAACAGCTATCAGCTGGAGGTGTGTTTTGTTTAGCGATATCTTCCCGTTCATTTGAATGCATCCTTACAAACAGTGCTTTTCTGTTATTATACGTTAAAAAGCAGTTCTAATCAACAGAAAACTCAGCCCCCGGTCACCGGATCGCAGAATTTTTTAGAAAATATGTGTTTTTTATTAAAGTTTTGTGGTATATTGATAAAGAGAAGGTTCGATATGTCACACGCGGACCAAAGCCTTTACAAAGGGGGAAAACACATGCTTGCAACATTGATCCCGTTATTCGACAACAAAATGAATGTACCCGCGTACTCGATCTTTGCGCAGAGGGAAAACCTCCTTGCAAGACCAAACCTGCTCGGGACCGGTGATCTTGATATGGCTTCAAGGGTGCACGGGCTTGATATCGTAAACAATATGGGGCTTGATTCGGTATCGGATGACAGGACCGTTTTTATCGAGGTCAACCAGATCTCGATCTTCACGGATCTTGAGAATGACTGCAAGGTCGATCACAGTAAGGTAGTCCTGCTCGGAAACAGCAGCATAACTCCCATAGAACAGTATGTCGACAGGGTCGCAGCGCTTAAGAAAGCCGGATTTTCCTTTGCGATAAAGGGGCTTGCCTATACACAGTTTGAGGATTATAAGCCTATCCTCGATCTTACCGACTACATCCTGTTAAACCATAAAAAGATCAACGTAGCCGTGGCAAAGACCTACTTTGCGAAGCAATACCCGAACTTAAAGCTTGTTGCGGTCAATGTGAACACCGGCGAAGAATATGACGCCCTTGCCGACAAAGAGTCCTACTCGCTGTATGAGGGCGAATTCTTCCGTGTTCCCGTCCTGACAGGCGGAAAGGAGCTTGCTCCCGTCAAGGCAAACTATGTCGAGCTCCTCAACGTTGTGAACGCTCCGGATTTTGACCTTACAAAAGCGGCCGACACCATATCGAGGGATACAGCACTCGTTATCTCGCTTCTTCAGCTTGTCAACCGCATGTCACGCAATTCCGAGATAACTTCCGTAAGGCACGCTGCAGCGATGCTTGGACAGAAGGACCTCAAGAAGTGGATAAATACGGCTGTTACCAAAGAGCTCTGCGCCGACAGGCCAAACGAGATAACAAGGCTTTCGCTCATCCGCGCGAAGTTTGCCGAAAACCTTGCTCCCGTCTTCGAAAAGGCGGGCCTTGCAAACGAACTTTTCCTTGCGGGTCTGTTCTCCGTGCTTGACATCATCCTTGAAAAACCCATGGAAGAGGCTCTTACGCTCGTTCAGGTAAGCAAGTCCATCCGCGACGCCCTGCTTTACCGCAAGGGTGAGCTCGCAGAGGTGCTCGATCTTATGACAGCCTATGAAAATGCTTCGTTCCAGGAGGTTTCAAGGCAGCTGCTGTTAAAGAACATTGATGACAACAGTATCTATGATGCTTATGTGAAATCCCTTGCATGGTACAAGGACCTGTTCTCCGTTAAGTAAATATCTTCGCAATCAAAAAAACAACACCGCTGTCTGCAGTACGGGAGCATATCCCGCACATGCGGACGGCGGTATTTTGTTTAAGGGGCAGCGCAAAGCATGCATTTAGCGCGATACCTGTCTTAAGGTCATTTCCCCTGCCATATTTATCGAATAGAAATCCCTGATCTCGCTCGGATCGTCTGTCATTCCGAGTATCCACATGAGTTTTGTCAGCGCAGCCTCTCCTGTCATGTCATGAGCCTCAAGAGCCCCGATCTCAAGAGCGCGCCTTCCTGTTTCGTACACATCCATCATAGTCCCTTCGTACCTGCACTGGGTGCCGACAACGACTGTAAGCCCGTCTTTTATAAGCTTTTCGAGGGTCCCTGTGAAGTCATGCCTTAAGAACGGCATGCCGCCTATCCCGTACGCCTCTATGTAAAGCCCCTTGTAACCTTGTCCGGCTATTGATTCTATGAGGCTTCTGTGTATCCCCGGAAACATTTTGATCATGCACACCTTAGAGGAATATGTGTTCGCCAGCTTAAATATTCCTGTTCTTTCCGGCACTGCGGCGGTATCTATCCGCATGCCGAGGGAACTTATCGTTGCAATGTCCGGATAGTTGATGCTCTCGAACGCGTCAAAGCTTAAGGAGCGCACCTTCGAGACCCTGCAGCCGAGCATGACTTTTCGGTTAAATGCCACAAACACCCCGGGTATCCCGCTTGCAGCCATATGGATCGCGCATCTGCAGTTTTCCATTGCATCCGCGACCGGATTTGTTATGGACAGCTGCGAACCCGTGATCACTACAGGGATATTGATGTTGCGGAGCATAAAAGAAAGCATGGACGAGGTGTAGGCGAGGGTATCCGTCCCGTGGATCACAACGATACCGTCGTGGTCGTTCCTGCACTCGCTTATGCGCTTTGCAAGCGCGCTCCAGTCTTCCGGGAAGATGTTCGCGCTGTCGAGCGAACAAAAATCCTCGATCTCTATATCAGTATCACCCGAAACCATCTTAAGTTCTTTTTGCATGTCATAGATAGAAAGGCCCGGGATCAGCCCGTTCTGCTTCATTACGGCGGAAAGTGTCCCGCCCGTGTTTATGATCAGTATCTTTCTGCTCATGAGATCTTTTCCCCTCTTCCGGTATCAAAGGATTTATGCCATTATTATAAAGGTTTTCCGGTCATAAAATCAAGTGTCCAAACCGTTTCCAAAGGATTGTTAACCCCGCCTTCCGGATTATTTATAAACGGGCGTAACAGATGCTCGAAGCATCTGTAAACATATGCTTGAAGCATCAGTAAACAGATGCTTTCAAGCATATGTTGCACACTCCGGACATTTGTGTTAGGATATACTTGTTTTTAAGGAGGCGGAGTATGAAAAAAACAATAGTGTTACTGTTATCTGTTCTGTCTTTTTTCCTGGTCTGTACAGCAGCCGGCATGACAGGAGTACGGGCGGATGAGCATGATATAAAGAATGTCAAAGTTTCCGAAAGCGGGATCCTTACCTGGGATCCGTACGAGGGCGCCACAAGATACTGGTTGATCTTTGATTCTTATGCTGTTGAACCGGAGAACTTTACTTTTGACCTCAACGAAGCAGCCCATAGGTCCTATTTTCCGAGCGGTACATATACCTTCTCTCTTGTGGCCTGTGATGACAACTGGCAAAACCTCTCAAATACTTATTACGGCACCTATACATATACGGCACTGCCCGGGATCGACCCTCCCAAGAACCTGCGCTGGGACGGGAAGACAGCCAGATGGGACGCTGTTGACAATGCTGTAAGATACAGGCTCTATTTGTACTCCGGCGATGCTGAGATCGATCAGTTTTATTCAGAAGACCTGTTTATCGATCTTTCCGACAGCACCAGACTGGTCCTGGGCAACGAATATCGTTTTGCTGTCATGGCAATTGGCGGTGAAGGCTACTACCCCAGCGTCATAAGCGACTTCAGCAGTACCGTTCAGGGCTGGTTTGAGTATAAGGATATTCAGAATGTTAAGCTTGAAAACGGCATCCTTTCCTGGGATCCGTTCGAGGGTGCCACCCGGTACTGGCTGAGAACAAGCTCGGGCGGAGCCTATGAGCCGGACGGTACTTCCTTCGATCTGTACCAGAAGCTCAAAGAATACGGCGAATCTTTCGGCCAGACCGTCACCTATGACCTTGTAGCGGCAAGAAGCGACTGGACGGAGGTTTCAAAGCATTATACGGGCAGCTATTATTTCGAGGCACGTGCTGAATTGCCGACCCCCACTCCTACGGCAACTCCCACGCCCACCGCTGCCGCAACTCCTACTCCGGAGCCTGCTACCGCAACTCCTACTCCGGAGCCTGCTACCGCTACTCCTACTCCGGAACCCACCGCTACCGCAACTCCCACTCCGGAGCCTGCTACCGCAACACCTACTCCGGAACCTACCGAGACTCCTACTCCGGCCCCCACTGCCACACCAACCCCGGCAGTAGCACCGCCATCGGGTCCCGTTGTTCATAAATCCAGCAATATGCTTCTTATCATACTTATCGTTGTTTCCTCGCTCCTTGGGGTCGCAGCCATTCTCCTGGGTGTGATCATTGTAGTCCATAATAAGAGATCCGACGGGAACAGACCGGAATAATGAAAAATAAAAGCACCCCGCAACAGCCGTTGCGGGGTGTGTTTTATTACCGTATGTTCGCTCTTATCGCTTCCCAACCGCAGCATCTTAAGAAGTTTTCCCCGGGAAGAGTGCTTTCCCGGTTCCACGGTCTGTCAAAGACCATTACCTTAAGCTTTGGCAGATGCTCAAAAAAGCGGAAAGCCGCAGGAGAATCCTCAATTGCGTAATCAAAATGCAGCTTGTAATAATCCTCCGGTTCAAGACAGAACTCACTGTTCCTGTCAAACCCGTCCCTGCCGTATTTGTTGAAACAGTACAGCTTTACACGTTCAAGGCCATGTCTGTCGAGCCACATCCTTGACGGTCCGTAGGCGCTGTAAGGGCGGCCTGTTATCACAGAGACATTAAACCCTGCGTCAAGCCACTCATTAACGGTCTTTGACGCACCCGGTGTTTCCTCAAAGGACAGGAGAACGTCGGGCGTATGCGCCTTGGCCATCATTAGTTCATATTGCTCCGTCGTCAGGTCAAACGACTTCTGAAGATCAAAAAACCTTACTTTTTCGTATGGGATATCCTTCCCGTACATTTCTTTTACTTTTGTCACAAACCACCTTGCCGTCTCGCAGAGGCAGTCATCAAAATCAATATAGATGTCCATCTTTCCCTCCTGTTTTTTCCATTCACAAAATCCGTTTTTTGTGGTATTATCAGAATAGATTATAGCACATATAAATGCATCCGGAAACAGTCGGACTATAACGGAGGCAACGGCATGGCAGACACGAAGATACCCGA
>JAEEGQ010000078.1 GCA_016280395.1 Lachnospiraceae bacterium
CGGGTAAGATCGAAGAGCTATGCCCCGGCTGTGATGTTGAAGTGCATGCCGGCGGACAGCCCATTTATTACTACGTTGTATCTGTTGAATAAACTTAAGCCGGCAGCCTGCTGCCGGCTTTTTGTGCGATAAGCGAATGCCGGATGAAAGCGAGAAGCTGCAGTGAATATTGAGGATTCTGTAAAAAGTATAAAAGGCATAGGCGAAAAGACCGCGAAAGCACTCGAAAAACTTGATGTTTACACGGTCGGGGACCTTTTGTGCCATTATCCCTCGCGGTATATACAGTTCGACGCTCCGGTCTTTGCCGGAACCATCAAAGCGGAAGGAATATACGCGGTCGAGGGCATGTTTGCGGAAATGCCTGTTACAAAAGCCTCCGCAAAGCCCATCGTTACCTGCAGGTTCGCGGATCCGACGGGAAACATTGAGACGATCTGGTTCAACCAGCCTTATATAGCAAAGCTGATACACCGCGGAACGCACTATGTCCTTCGCGGAAAGGTGGTAAAAAAGGGCAGCCGCTACTCCATGCAGCAGCCCGTCATCTATTATCCGCAGGATTACAGGCGCCTTATGGATACCCTGCAGCCGGTTTACCCGCTTACCGCCGGGCTTAACGGCAAGCTTGTCTCAAAATCCGTAAAGAGCGTTCTTCCCGCAGCCGTACAGAAAAAAACAAATCTTCCCGCGGCAGTCAAAAAGAAATACGGGCTGCTGTCCTTCCATGCGGCGATTGAAGAGATCCATTTTCCGAAATCCCTCGACACGATGCTTGAAGCGAGAAAACGCCTTGTTTTCGACGAGCTTTACGACTTTGCGGCCGAGGTAACGAAGAGACGCAGGGAACGCGTGCTCCTGCAAAGCCCCTACAGGCTTGAAAGAGTAAAGGAGTGCGATGAGCTGATCGCATCCCTGCCCTATAAGCCGACGGGCGCGCAGGCGCGTGTAATAAACGAAGTGCTTGACGACATGTGCTCCGGACATGTGATGAACAGGATGATACAGGGCGATGTTGGTTCGGGAAAGACGACCATAGCCGCGGCAGCGCTCATCACAGCGGCAAAGAACGGCTGCCAGGGATGCCTGATGGCGCCTACCGAGATACTGGCAAGGCAGCATTTCGAAAAGCTCTATCCGATGTTTGCAAGGTTCGGTGTAAGGACAGAGCTTCTCACAGGGAGCCTTACCGCAGCGCAGAAGCGCGCTGCGCTTGAAAAGATCAGGGATCACGAGGTGGACGTTATCGTCGGGACCCATGCTCTTATTGAGAAAAAAGTCGAATATCATGACCTCGCCCTTGTTATAACCGACGAACAGCACCGCTTCGGCGTAAGGCAGCGGGATACGCTTTCAGGAAAATCACGCGATCCGCATGTGCTCGTAATGAGCGCAACGCCGATCCCCAGGACCTTAAGCCTCATGCTCTACGGAGATCTTGATCTTTCAGTGATAGACGAACTTCCGGGCTCCCGCCTTCCCATAAAGAACTGTGTTGTGGGCACGGAATACAGGGAGACAGCGTTTAAGTTCATCGCAAAGCAGGTGGCTCTCGGTTTTGGCGCTTATGTGATATGCCCCGAGATAACCTCGTCCGATGAAGAGGATCCGCTTGAAAATGTTTCGGATTACGCGAAAAAGCTCAGGGAATACTACGCTGCGGCGGGGCTTGACATAAAAGTCGGAGAGCTTCACGGGAAGATGAAGAACGACGAGAAGAACAGCATCATGGACGCCTTTTACGAAGGTGAGATAAACGTCCTTGTATCGACCACCGTAGTGGAAGTAGGCGTGGATGTGCCGACGGCTACGGTCATGATGGTGGAATGCGCCGAGCGCTTCGGCCTCGCCCAGCTTCATCAGCTGAGGGGACGTGTCGGAAGGGGAAGCGCCCAGTCTTACTGTATATTTATCAATACCTCCGGAAAGGAAGAAGCATCTGAGAGGCTTGATATACTTCAAAAGTCGAACAACGGCTTTGAGATAGCGGAAGAAGACTTAAAGCTGAGAGGCCCGGGAGACATGCTGGGCTTAAGACAGAGCGGAGAGATGCAGTTTAAGCTTGCGGACATATACAGGGATTATGACATCCTGAAGGATGCGTTTGCCGCAGCGGCGGAATTCGCCGGACAATAAACGGTCCTGCAGAATGCTCTGACCGGGCGGGGATTACCCCGCCCGATTTTTTTCTTGTATCTTTTGGCGTTTAGTGGTAAAGTTATTATGTATAGTTGGGTTTAGACGTGCCGCATGCCGGTTGGGTCCCGGCGGGGGTAAGCGGACGTCTCAAAGGAGCAGGGATAAGCCCGGGGGCTTATTCTCTTCCAATGTAGAGGAACAATAATGCAGACATACGCAAATCAACAACTTTATACGATAGCGGGGGCAAATTACAGGCTGCTGAACATATACTGCGATAAGCTCGAGAGCGAGGGATACTGGGACAGACCCGGCGAGATCCTTGGCAGGAGCATTTACGAGATGCTTGACATCTACCTTCAGTCTGTGCTTGTTTCCTGTGCCGTCAAGGCAAAAAGATACGGAAGGGAGGAAAGGACATTTATCGCGGCAGCGGTAAAAGAGAATTTCCTCGGGGTGACACCGGAAGGCTCGGAGATCCCCGGCGCTTCTTATGAAGCGGAGAGGATACTTAACTCGCCGCCCATCCTTATCCAGCTCTGCGGCTTAAGGGACAGGGAGAAGGAGTCCGGTCTTACCGGCCTGTTTTTTGACGCGGTCATCAACATCATGCTTGCAATGGCCTTCCTGAACGGAAACAACGGCGGCTCTGTGGTAACATACATCAACGAATACAGGGACAGGATAGAGGCTTTCCTGTACATAAAGAGCAGCACGGAAGCCATAATCGACGATAAATACATTTTCAGGAAGATAAGCGTCGGAGACCTTGAACAGAGCGCGAAACAGCTTGAAGACGCAGGCGAGGACTTTGAGCGGTACAAGAGGACTTTCCTGTTCTACACAGGCCACGGGGACAGGAAGACCGTTCAGGTAACGGCGGCTCCGAAGATGGAAGAACCTGCAGAGGAAGCAAAAAAGCCGGAGCCCGAACCGGTTCCGGAGCCTAAAGCTCCCGAAGAACCCGAAAAGGACAGGCTTGCATCGCTCCTTGATGAACTGAACGGCCTTATCGGCCTTGCAGGCGTAAAAGAAGAGATAAACTCGCTGATAAATCTGATAAAGGTCAGAAAGCTTCGTGAACGCTATGCTCTTCCGGACATGGAGATGTCATATCACATGGTATTCTCGGGAAGTCCCGGAACGGGCAAAACGACGGTCGCGCGGCTTGTTGCGGCTATTTATAAAGAGCTTGGCATATTAAGCCGCGGCACACTGCTTGAAACGGACAGGGCCGGCCTTGTTGCGGGCTATGTCGGACAGACGGCCATAAAGGTAACCGAGGTGGTTGCAAAGGCTCTCGGCGGCGTACTTTTCATTGACGAAGCATATTCATTGAGCAATTCGGGAGCAGGTAACGATTTTGGCCCGGAAGCTCTTGATACGCTTGTAAAGCTCATGGAGGACCACCGCAACGACCTTGTTGTCATAGTTGCGGGCTATACCGCCGAAATGAGGCAGTTCCTGAAGGCTAATACGGGTCTTGTGTCCCGTTTCAATAAATTCATCGAATTCCCGGATTATTCCGATGACGAGCTTCTCGACATATTTGATTCGTTTGCCCGGAAATCGGGCTTTAAGACGGAAGAAGCCGCAAGGGAGAAGCTTAACGGCATCTTAAAGGGAATGGATGATAACGCAAGAAGAGAGTTTGGCAATGCGAGGGGAGTTCGCAATCTTTTCGAGAAAATAGTGGTAAATCAGGCAAACCGCGTGGTACGTTACGAAAAGCCGACTTTGGAGCAGCTTTCGACCATCTGCGAATGCGATGTTACCGCGTAAAAGGGGTTTTTGAACAGTTATGCTGGCTTTAGTGTACTTAGTATTATGTTTTTCCTTCGGATATGTGTTCTGCACCTTTGTATTTCCGGGGCTTTCCGCATATTGCGACAAATATCATGACGGGCGTGCTTTGGGGCTGTCCCGTGCTTTTATCCTGATACCGGCCTGGTACATAACGGGTACGGTATTTGTTACGTGGATCACGTATATATCGTCATATATATTCCAAAGCGCCGCAAAACCCATGTTCTACGGGAATATCGTCTCCATGGGCTTTGCATTTGCGGTAAGTGTTACAGGTATCCTTATCGTGATCTTCGGGAAAAAGGAAAAACTGCAGATCTTTGTCGGGCCAAGGAGGATAACTGCCGCAGAGATCATCTTCATGATATGTGCCGTCGGCATAACGCTGACACTGATGTACGGCACCTTCTTTGTAAGGGACGGCAGGCTTTATGTGGGCGTATCGGTCTTCAGCGATTTCTCGCCGCATATAGGCATGATCCGCTCTTTCTCGCTCGGAAACAATTTCCCTACCACATATTCACACTTTGCGGGAGTGGATATAAGATACCATTTCATGTTCCAGTTCATGGTCGGGAATCTCGAATTCCTCGGAATGCGTCTCGACCATGCTTTCAATGTTCCGAGTGCGCTGTCGTTCATCTTTGCGATCTTCCTTCTGTATGCGCTGGCAATGCGTCTTACGGGGAAGAAAGCCGCCGGTGTCTTAAGCGTAGTATTCTTCCTGTTCAGGAGCTCTCCGAGTCTTCTTACCTACATGGGTTCGCTTGAAAAGAACACGGTATATAAAACACTTGTCCAGAACAGCGCTTTCATAGGCTATACCGTTCATGAGGACTGGGGGCTGTGGAATCTTAATGTTTACTGCAACCAGCGTCATCTAGCTTCCGGTATATGCATCCTGCTGCTGCTGATACATCTGTTCCTTGATAACCTCTTTGACATGACAAAACGCTGGGCGGCGTTCAGCGAGGAACACAAGCGGCGCGTGAACGAGCGCAGGCTTGCGGAAGAGGAGAGACGCCTTGAGGAATACGAGGCCATGAGGGCCGAAGCCGAGGAAAACGGCGAAGAAGAGCCCGAGCCCTACAAACCGTTAAGGGAATCGAAGCTTGAAGCTGCATTCGACAACATAGGAAGCTTTATCGCCATGAGCTTCTTCACGAAGGAAGGCTGGGTGCCGAAAAGATGGCTTACGGCAGTCGGAGCCGGGCTTTTACTCGGTGCGTCCGCGTTCCTTAACGGAGCCGCTGTCCTTACTACGATCATGGTAATGTTCGTTTTTGCGGCAGCTGCCGACAGACGCCTGGAATTCCTTATCACAGCGGTCATTGCGACAGCCCTCTCAAAGCTTCAGACATGGTTTTTTGCTCCGACCGCGGAGGTTGTAAAGCCTAAGCTCCAGTACGGTTTCATTGCGGAAAACCCGTCGCTCTTCGGAACCTTCGATTATGTGATGCGCCTTTGCGGAATACTTATCCCGGTCCTCTTTGTGGCTTTTGTGTTTGTAAAGGGCATCAAAAAGTGGATATTCCTTGCATTTTCGATACCGTTTCTGTTTGCCTTTTATGTTTCGCTCACAGCGGATGTTACCGTTAACCACAAATACATCATGCTTTCGATAATGCTCATGAACATATTTGCGGCATGGCTCGTGACAAGGCTTCTTGAGCACAAGAGCGGCTGGCTTAAAATGCTTGCCGCGGTGATAATCGTACTCATGACCATGACCGGCATTTACGATTATTTCACTGTATTGAAGAAGAATACGCCAAACGGCGGATGCCTGACCTACGGCCTTGAGGACCCGCTTGTTGACTGGATATCCCAAAACACAACGTCTCAGGACATCTTCCTTACTTCGCACTATTCACTGTCAAGACCGGTACTCGGCGGCGCGATGCTCTTTGAGGGACATGCGTATTACCCCATGACACTCGGGTACGACACGAACCTGCGCTATAAGCTCACAAAGGAAATGTTCCAGAGTACGGACAGGAATGAGCTGATAAGGCTCATCCGCGAGAACCTGATAACTTATGTCATCATAGATAATGACGCGCGTACATCTTTTGATTTCAACCTGAACGAGGATATCTTCAGGCAGACGTTCGAATGTGTCTACAGAGAAGGAGAAGGTCTCTGGGAAACAGATATATACGATACTTCAAAGCTTTTGACTGAATAATACGGAGGTTTACAAAATGGATAAGCTTTATATCGTCATCCCTGCATACAACGAGGAGGCAAATATCGAAGAGGCCGTTAAAGACTGGTACCCGATAGTCGAAAAGATCGGGAATGATTCACGCCTTGTGGTCATCAATGACGGCAGCAAGGACTCAACCTATGAGAAGCTGCTCTCGTTAAAAGAGGGCAGACCGCTTTTTGAGCCGCTGACAAAGGAAAACGGCGGACACGGCGCAACCGTACTCTACGGCTACAATTACGCTCTGAAAGAGGGCGCTGATTACATCTTCCAGACCGATTCCGACGGGCAGACGCTGCCTGAAGAATTCTGGCCTTTCTGGGAGCTGCGCGAACAGTACGCAATGGTAATAGGACACAGGAAAGGACGCCAGGACGGCTTTTCGAGGAAGGTCGTTACAAAGGTCTTAAAGCTTGTATGCCTGCTGTGCTTCCATGTCAACCTTACAGACGCAAACACTCCTTTCCGCCTTATGCAGAGGGAGCCTCTTGCGGACGCACTCAAAGATGTGCCTGCGGACCACAATCTTGCAAATGTGCTCGTTTCCGTAGTATTTGCAAAGAGAAAACTGCCCGTGCACTACATAAAGATAACCTTCCGTCCCCGCCAGGGCGGTGTCAATTCGATCAACTTAAAGAAGATCTTTAAGATAGGCAAAAAGGCGTGGAAGGATTTCCGTGCGATAAATAAAGTACTTAAGTAATCCGGGGGAGCAGATCCGAAATGGAATCATCTGAGTCGAATATCAAAAAGATAATAAAGATCGCAATACCGCTTATATTGTTTGTGATCCTTACAGCCAAGTTCAGGGGGCTGATGGGCGAAGACTTTACCGCATTTATAAGGTGGTGGGCCGCGCTTTTGCTCGCAGGTCTCGGTTTTATGCCGCTTACCATGTCCATGTTCAAAAAGTTCAGGGACAAGGGCTGGCTTTTCTCAAAGGCCATCGGTCTTGCCATAGGAGGGTGGCTTGTATGGTTCCTTTCGTCCTTTAAGCTCTTAAGGTTCACGGATACCAACATCTACATTACCGTCGGCGCCTGCGTGCTTGTAAATCTTATCTTTGCCGCAGTCGCGGTCGCAAGGGATAAAAGATACAATGCCGAAAAAACAGGCAGGGACTGCCGCTACACCTTCGGCAGGTTCAGCTTTGACACGCTTTTCTC
>JAEEGQ010000079.1 GCA_016280395.1 Lachnospiraceae bacterium
CTAACAGAATCATTCTAAATTCACTAAACAAGCTTAATGGACTCAAGCGGACTCACGTTGGGTGAAATCAAAAATGCGGAAACGCACTAACAATGCGCTTCCGCAAGAAATAAAAAGAGCACGAGACGGGATTCGAACCCGCGACCCTCGCCTTGGCAAGGCGATACTCCACCACTGAGCCACTCGTGCATAAGATCAACTCCCGAACCGACGGTCCGGTGTTGTATTATAACGTCCTTTCGGACTTGTTTGCGTTCGGCATGTCTGACGAACAAAAAGTATATTACCATCCCGCTATGTTTTTGTCAACTGTTTTTTTTATTATTTTTTAAAATCTTTTTTTGTGGATTATCCCTCGTTTCACTTGCGTTTTCATCATTTTTTGGATATAATTAGAAGTACTCTTTAAAGAATTTTGAGGAGAATGTACTTCTTTTTAGGAGAATAGACATGGGATTTTTGTTCAGAACAGACGGAGTTGGCTCCAAGGCTGATCGCAAGCGCCTTATCGCCGACATTGAGCGTGTAAAAAACGGGGAGTTTGTTTTTATTCCGGAGGAAGAATATGACGACAAGGAGCTGGTCCGTGCCACCAATGCCCTGACACTTACTGCCATGAAGCGCTGCAACGATCCCGCTCTTCGCATTAACAAGGCTCTTGCAGATGCTTCCGGAGACACCATCACCAACGATATGCTGGCCGCTGTTTCTTCGCAGACAGAGTACATAAGCAATCTTGAACATTCCGGGAATGAACTTGAGGCCGCAAATAAAAATATCGCATCTGTAATGGGTGATGTCCGTAATTATGCCAACAGCGCGATAAGGCTTTCGGCAGACAGTGTCGATAATCTGAACGGCAGCGTGCAAAGCGTGCTCGATGCAGTAAACGAGATCGACAGCATCAACGAGATGATGCAGAATTTTCGTGATAAGATCACAGAGATCAATACCATTGTCGCGCTTGTAAAGTCCATCGCTTCAAAGAGTAACCTGCTGGCCCTCAATGCCTCCATAGAGGCAGCCCGTGCAGGCGAAGCCGGGAAGGGCTTTGCTGTCGTAGCAGGGGAGGTCAAAGCTCTTGCAGAAAGCACCACCTCTTCAACTGAAGAGATCACAAAGACTGTTGATGAGCTCCAGAAGATGATAGAATCCCTCGCCGACAGGATGCATATTACCGCGGACAATCTGAAAAACGAAACAGGAAAAGTCCGTTCGGCCTCGGAAAATATAGGTGACACCAACAAGCAGATGGCTTCCATAGCCGATAAGATCCAGAATGCATATTCCTACATAGGCGATTCCGAAAAGACCGTCAGCCGTTTCATAGACGCTCTCGGCCACATCAATTCTTCCTATGAATCGCTGAAAAAGAGCTGTGATGATGTGGGCAAGTTCATCTTCGACACCATCCGCAGCATTGACAAGCCGCGCGGAATGCTTGCAAGAGAAGTCGCCGCGCTTTCAAACGCCGAGAGTCTCGAGATATTCGAGGTTGACCATATAATCTTTACCTGGCGTCTCCGCATGGCGAGCGAACATTATGAAAAGCTCTCCCTCGACTCGCTTAAGAACTACAAGGGCTGCAAGATGGGAAAATGGATCGCCGGCATGACTGACGAGAAGATCCTCTCCATCCCCGCCTTCAGGGCCTTAAGCGAACAGCATCGCCTGCTTCATGAAAAAGCTGTTGAAGTATATAACGCCCTTGATTCGGGGGATCGTGCCCTGCTAAAGGAAAAGGTCGATGAAGCCGATGATATATTGAGGAATGTTCTCGACCAGCTTCATATCCTCCAAAAACATCCGGAGTTTAATAAACTGTAATCAAAGGATCTAAAGATGAAACGAAAAAGACTCATTAAAATCCTGGCCTTTGCTCTGGCCTATATTTTAATAGCGGCAGGCTTTATCTTCATTACCGTTCAGGACAGATCGCCGGCGGAACGTACTGTCATGAGCTTTAAAGCAGACGGTAAATCCAATAACGGTACCTTTATCACGGAGGGCGAAGATCCAAGCCTGCTTAAAGCCACCATAACCAATTCAAACTTCGTTCTCACTATAGAACGTACGCAGTTCTGGGCACAGGGAGCCGACAAGGTAACATTTTTCCAGCATTTTGGCGGCGAATATAAGTTTCAGCTGAAGAACAGCAACAACTATTCGGTCTCAAGCTGGAAACTGACTATCGTATTCGGCAAAAAGACCGAAGTCGACAGCTACTGGGAGTGCGCTGCCGAGACTGACATGCAGGATGATAAAACGGTTGTGGAGATCAAAGCCGATCCAAAGAAAACGAAGGATCAGACGATCATAGTTCAGGAATCGCGTGTCAAAGGCGATAACGACCGTCTGAATTTCGGTATGGTCCTTCACAGCCTCAAACAGACTCCGGAGATAATTTCCGTTACCCTTGTGGCCGTTGCCGCACGCTCGATATATGACAATCCCTTATTCTGGCTGCTTGTGGTGCTTTCAGCCGCGGCCTTCTTCGGGACCATCCTTTCGATAGCTCTTTATTTCAGGGATAAGCGTTACAACAGGCAAAAGGAACGCGATGAGAAGATCATAATCCAGTCCATAAATACATTCGTCAACTTCGTTGATGCAAAAGATCCTTACACCAAAGGTCATTCAACGCGTGTTGCGAATTACTCGGCAGAGCTTGCAAAAAGGATGAAACTGCCGGAAGAAGCCTGCAAGAACCTGTATTATATCGCGCTGATGCATGATGTGGGAAAGGTCAGCATCCCCGATTCGATACTGCAAAAACCCGGGAAGCTTGACCCTGAAGAGCGCAAGATAATCGAGTCGCATACAACCATCGGAGGCCAGATGCTCCGTGAATTCACCGCACTTCCCGGCATTGTCAGCGGCGCGCTCTATCATCACGAACGTTACGACGGAAACGGATACCCGCACAGGCTTTCGGGTGAGGAGATCCCGCTCTTTGCGCGTATCATCTGCGTTGCCGACTCGTATGATGCAATGTCGAGCAGGCGCTGTTACAGAGCGAAACTCAGCTACGAAGAGATTGTCAGGGAGCTCAATATCAATGCGGGCAAACAGTTCGATCCCGAGATCGTAAAGCTTATGACGGATATTTTAAGTGAAGCCGCCGCAAACGGCAAATTATCGGACTATAATCTATGAAGACCATACTTATCACCGGGGCATCGAGAGGGATAGGGGCTGCCACAGCCCGCGCCTTCGCTGCCCCCGGCACAAGGCTCGTCCTTGTATGCAAAGAAAATAAAAAACAGCTTGATGAGACCATTGCGGCCGCAAAGGCCCTTGGGGCCGAAGCCTTCGGCTTTCTCTGCGATCTTTCGAACGCAGTGGATACCAAGAACTTCTTCGCTAAGCTCGATGCAAACCATATGCTGCCGGAAGTCCTCATTAACAACGCCGGCATGGCGTATTTCGGGCTTTTGCAGGATATGACGGACGCCGAATGGAACAGGATCCTGGCTGTAAATCTCTCTTCCGTCTTCTACTGTTCAAGGGCCGTCATCCCGCATATGCTCAACGCAGGCGGCGGCGTGATCATCAATGTTTCCTCTATATGGGGAAGCCGCGGCGCGTCATGTGAAGCAGCCTACAGCGCAACAAAAGGCGGACTTGAGGCCCTCACAAGATCTCTCGCAAAAGAGCTTGCTCCCTCAAACATCCGCGTAAATGCCGTGTCCTGCGGCATGATAGACACTGAGATGAACAGCCGTCTCACGGAAGAAGAAAAGCGAGGCTTCATCGAATCCATTCCCGCAGGGAGAATGGCGTCAGCCGACGAAGTCGGAAGATTCATAGCACATATCGCAAATGCGTCCGAATACATGAACGGTCAGGTTATCGGATTCGACGGCGCATTCTGAATGAGTCACCGGGGGCGTTTCCCGGTGACTCATAAAAAAAGTGTCAGTGGAACTGTCCCGCTGACACTTTTATGTTATCAATCCTTCCATGTTCCGGGCACGAACAGTATCAGCATCGGATACAGCTCAAGACGTCCGGCAAGCATGTCAAAAATGAACACTATCTTTGAAAGTATGGAGAAATCCGCATAGTTCCCGGCGGGGCCGACCATATTGAGCCCGGGACCCGTGTTGTTAAAGGTTGCGAACACTGCGGTCGTATTCGTGGTAAAATCAAACCCGTCAAGACTCACGATTATTAGCGAGACAACATAAATC
>JAEEGQ010000080.1 GCA_016280395.1 Lachnospiraceae bacterium
CATACAGGTCGCATATAGCATAGAAGCGGCAGAAGACAGAGAAATCAAAAGCCTCATATCTTTTGCCGAGAAAACAGAAGGAATACAGAAACTTATTATAGTAACAAATGAGGAAGAACGTGCAATTGTAAAGAACGGAGTGACAATTAAGGTTCTTCCTGCGTACAAGTTCTTATTAGGGACAGACATAGGATAATGATAGAACCTTTATCCCAATCCGAAGTGATCAAAATTTTTAAAGAAAAATAAAAAAGACATCCATACCGCTGATATTACAGCAGTACAGATGTCTTTTTGGTGGTTAAGAAATAAGTTCCTCCGCCCCTTCATCAGCTTCGGGATGGAGCTTCCTGAAAAGGGAAAGGGAGTCAAAGGAGAGGAAGATATCAAAGTAATCACGTATCTTCTGCTCCAGCGACGGATCCCTCGGGTATGCAAAGCCCTCGGCCTCCGACGGATTGATAAGGACGTTTGAGATACCGCAGCAGCGGCTCATGTACATCTCGAACGTTCTGGCGAACACTTCGGTCGCGGTCAAGTAATAGTCAAGCGAATACTTGCCTTTTTTGAGCCTGTCACCGAGATCCTTATCCTTGTTTGCGGCTTTCCGTAAAAGGCCAGAATACAGCTCTTTAATGGGAAGGAACGCATCAGATCTCGATGCGGATCGCGCCTGGGTATCAAGAAGATGCCCGTACTCATGAATAAAACTGCTTGGCATTCTAAAGTCGATGCACATACATTTCAAGCTAGGGTACCACAGCCCGCTGGCACGATGGTTACCGAGCCTGCGGAACCGCAGCGAGACGCCCTCCTGTTTCTTGAAACCGAAGATCTTGGCGATAGCCTTGAACTCCGATATCACAGTTTCGGTAGATATTACCTTTCCGTTCTTATCAAGGACTTCAAATGATATCTCGCCATTTTTGTCCCTGATCGCGTCCGGATCATACTCGACATAAGAGAAATAGTTATTGAACTCACTCTTCTCCATGTCTTTCTGGAGCTTTTCGGAAAGCCCCCGTAAAGGCTCGAAGCTGCGAGCATGTTCCGTCGCCGTGCGGACACGCAGTTCATGCGCCCTGCGCTCTTCGGTGTATTCATCGAGGAGAAGGTCAAAGACCTTTACGGCATATGTTACCCTGTCGGATCCGAAAGCGATACCCAACCGCCTCTCTGTCCGGCTGAAAAAATCGAGCTGGATAGGCATATCCTCTGCGCTGCCATATACAAGCCAGAGAAGAAAAGCATTATAGCGCTCTAACGGCCGTATGCCTGCGGGGATCTGTGTTTCTTTGTCGACTTCGATCACCTGAGGGCAGTTGCATGAAAGAAACGCCTTTACATACGGCAGTTCCGCGATGGCCTTTCTGACGTAGAAGAAGCCGTACTTGGAGTGCTGTTCCTTCAATGCCTCGAGCTCCTGCTTGATAAAGCAGCATAAAGGACTGGTCTCGAATTCGCGGTCCTCATCCTTACGAATCTTTTCTATCGCCTCACTGTAAAGCCGCTTAAGCTCTATATAAAAGTAAAGCGAGCAGAATGATGCCGCAAAGTCGCAGGCAGCATACTTATTGTCACGGAACGCAGTCTTGTAGTATGTTACGAGGTTTCTTCCGGGCGTTGGCCTTGCATCCTCGGGAAAAGGCACCCCGAAATAATAATCCGACTTGTCGAACCGGCAATGCAGCTCGTACACCTCTTTGACCTTTGAGAGCCTTTCGTAGGTCAGTGCTCTGCAGGCTATTATTAAAGTCGTATCCTGCGCAACACACTTTTTGACGCTGAACATCGGGAATTTCTTCATTATATTAATGAAGGCCGATGCATCGGAAGGCGTGATCCCCGGGCCGTCGGGGTTTAATGCGGGCGGCGCATACGCCCTGACTATAGGGCTTAAGATCCTGTCCTTCACTCTCTTTATGACATAATCGAACTTCTTGCGCTCGCCGGACAAAAGTGAATACTTGGTCTGGTCGATTATATCAAGAAACTCGTCAGTCACAAAGAGCTCGGCTTTGCGCGCCTGCTTGGCTCTTAAAGTGTTTATGAGTCTTTCGCCCCGGTCAAGATAGCTGAGAGACTCATCTTCCGGGACAGTATCAATATTATTGTCAAAACCGTTGAACAACGTGAGGAGATCCTCAATGGATGAGAACTCCGAATAAACAGATGTGTTCATCTGGTTACCTCCTATAAAATAAGCCGGAGCGGCTAAAAAGCCGCCCCGTGTCATATCAGCCCCTTATGCGCCCGCCAAGAGCGTCATAAGTTCCGCCGATATCCTCATGTAAATGTTTCTGCCGTCCTCTCCGTTCTTGACGGCATTTACCCCGTCCTGGATGGCACTCATGCATGATCTGCATTTGCCTTCAGGAAGAGAATAGATACGGAATTTGGGTACTCCGATCTCGCTCTCGGGACTGCCTTTTGCAAGGCCCGCCTTATAAGCGATACGGAAGTTGGAAAGAAGAAGGCTTAAAAGCCCTATCGCATCCTCCGAGATCAAAAGGCGCTCGGCAAGAGCGAAATACTTATCTTTTTTCCCGTCCACAAGGAGCCTGAACAATGCAAAAGCATTTGCACTCTCCTCTTCAGGGATGACAGCATCGATGTCTGCCTTCGTGACCTCTTCAAGGCTGAACAGCTGCTGGAGCCAGTTCCTTACTGTAAAAAGGTCGCAATTTGTTCTGCCCGAGTAGCCGATGCGTGATATCAGATACTTGAAATCCTCTTCGCGCACCTTTGTCGGCCACTTGACAAGGAAGAACTTGATAAAGGCGGGGATGTCCTTATCCGCGAGGCGCTTGAATTCCTGCACCTGCTCTTTCTTTAAGGACTTTGCCACCTTGAGGTTTGACTCGAACTTGGATACGATGATCCTTACCTCATTATCGGGTTCCTCGGCAATGAGCTTTGCGATGAACGGATTCTTAAGATCCGCCGCCTTAAACACGAGATACTTCTTGTCGGCAAAGAACGCTGATTCGTAGCACTGGTTGAATGCGGTCTCATCAAGCTCGTCCCCGTTATCGACTATGTTGATCTCGGGGTTTTCGATGTTTGCCTTTTCTTTGGCTTTTGCCGTAGACATAAGGTACGGCTCTTCACCGTACCATATCTTCAGCATGTTCCGGGGCCTTCCTTATGCCCCGCTGAAATGGTGTTCCTCATGACTCTACCTTCCTTTCGTATTTCGGAAAGAGGGTAATGCCATCAAGATCCTCTTCATCCGTAAAAAGGCTTTCGGGTGTCGCGGTGTAGCTGTTCTGCCTGTTGCGGAAGAACGAGAACGCATAAAGCGTTCCGTTGCTGCGCTCCCTTACGGCAGAAGTCTCGTCATCTCCGCAGAGATAATCCGAGTCTTCCCTCCTGTCCTTGCGGACAAGGTTGGCAAGATAGATCTTCACCTGATCTGCGGTCCCGTAGACCTTCTTGATAGTTACGTTCTCCTGATATGTGCCGTTCAATCCGACCAGCCAGGAGATCTTCTTTCCTATTATATTACTAACTGTTCTCTCCATACCTATCACGGGGCGGATTATTTAGTCCGCCCCTACCTCCTTCATGATAGTTATAAGGCAACGGTTACCGAATCACCCAGCTCCTCAAAGATGAGATGATTGGTAGCGTCGCCACTAGATGTGACAACAAGCGTATGCTTTGCCCTGGTGATAGCCACATACAGGACGCGCCTGCCTTCCTCGTCCGTATCGATGAACCTGTCACCGTTAAGCACGACAACGCCGGCAAATTCCTTGCCCTTGCTGTCGTGGGCCGTGAGCAGGTTTACCGCATCCCCGTAGTCATACATGATACGGGTTTTGTCGGCATACCTTACCATTGCGTCCATAAGGTTGTAGACATCTCCGATACGGCTGATGCCAGCTTCCTCACACTGCTTTGCGATCATGTTGGCCGCAAGGAGCGTGTTGGAGTCTGCATCAGAGAACCAGAGCCTTAAGGTGCTCTCGAAGGTTTCCTTCGGATCCACGTTGTAGTCAAAGAGCTCGAATGTTCTGAGTATCTTTCTCCCGAACTCTCCGACCGCGCCCTCCTCGCTGTTGTACGCCTTTACGGCATGAACAACAGGCAGCAGGGGCTTTAACTTGCCAAGACGTATCAGAGCCGAATAGAAGCTCTCTCCAAAGACCGCCTCAACCTTCTCGTTCGTGACGAAGGATAAGTAAAGCCTTGTAAAGGACTCACTGGCGTCTGACATGCCAACTCTGTAGATCGACAAGAGATCGTAAAGAAGCATGAAACTCTTGTCCGCACAGATATAGTCTTTGGGGTTCGTGCTCAGGATCCCCGCCTCTTCAAGGAAAGGACGGATATCTGAAAGCTCGCTGTTCCTTCGGGCTATGATGGCTACGTTCCGCGCCCCGTATGCTTTTGCCATGGGAAGGATGTACTGCTTTACCAGCAGTTCATTTCCCGGAGCGTTCAGCAGAACGGGCTTTAACTTTGCCGTGAAACTGGCACTCAGGTGCTTGTTGATGCGCGTACCGTTATGCGCGATACACGCCTCCGCAGCCTGAACGATCTTATCATTTGAGCGGAAGTTCTTTGTGAGCCCTACCGTCTTTGCCCCTTTGAAATAACTGGAGAAATTCAGCATGAACTCATTGGAACCGCCCCTGAACTGATAGATCGCCTGATCATCGTCTCCTACCGCAACAATGTTCCCGTGCGTGCAGAGGAGCTGCAAAAGCCTTACCTGTTCCTTATTTACATCCTGGAACTCGTCAACCATTACATATTCGAATATCTTTGAATACTGCGCGGCAAGCTCGGGATGTTCCTCGAACAGCTCAACGACCATTCTGATCTGGTCGTCGTAATTGATGTATCCCTTAAGCTTGAATTCTTCCTTATAGCTTTCATAGACTCTGAGGAACCCCTCAAAGTCTATGTTGGGATATTTGTCCCTGAACCTTTCTTCGGAGCAGCCGTACTGCTCAAAAAGAAGGATCCAGTCATCAACCCTCTTTACCAGTCCGAATTCGCCGTCGAGGGCGGCCATGTTCACACCCGCCATGCGATTGTTCGGGTTAAGGATGACCGTTCGGATAAGGTTCCTTCGGGTAGCTTCCTGCGCCAGCTGTACGGGGCGACCGAGGATCTTCTCGTTGGCTTTTAAGATGTCATATCCAAGGCCGTTAAAGGTCTTGATATTGGCATTGTCTGCCAGCTCTCCTACCGCATCCCTTACCCTTCCCGATATTTCTCCGCAGGCTTTGTTCGTAAATGTCACGAACAGGATGTTTGAGATGGGGATGCCGTCCTTTACCATGGCGACCATACGGGAAACCAGAGTCTTTGTCTTGCCTGATCCGGGGATCGCTACAACACACAGAGCGCCTTCCCTGAAATCAGCGACCTCCTGCTGTTCGGGCGTCAGCCTCACTTCCTTTGCCATCTCTACTGCTGCTGCCGTATCTGACTTTGAGGCAGCAGGAGCGGTATCGGGATAGGTCTTGCAGACCTTCTGGTAGAGGCAGCCCTCGCATTTGCGCTCCTCGGGATTGATCTCGACCAGCGTCTCGAGGTTTTTCTTCGCGATCGAAAGGTCGCCTGCCTTGAAGTCGCAATAGGCTATGTTCGCCCCATCCTTTATCTCGAAGTCGGGGAATTCACCTTTCTTGTCCTCGCAGCCTTTGAGGTACCAGACCTCGTAGATGGCACCCGCGTCGGCTATCGCTACAGCGGGAAGAACAAGCTCCGGAGCGTTTTCGGGCTTGTTACAGGGTTTGCGGGCTTTCTGCTTATAGACATTCTTATGGAAGACATCGAGTGTGATGTACTCCGTTATGCCGTTCGCATTTCTGGCCGTGATGTCAACCCTGCCGCTTACCTCGTCCTCCAGTCCCGGGACATAAGTGGAATAGATCTTCGGCTCTGCCGATACCAGAGTCCTTCCGGTATCAAAAAAGTACCTTATCAGCCTTTCGGTCTGAATAAGGTACACCGAGTAGATTTCTTCCGCTTCTTCGGGGATCTCAAAAGCGTCTTTCGGGAACTGATTGAACAGATCGTACATTACTGCCAATGCCCGTTCTTTTCCCTTTGCAAGCGCTTTCGGGATCATTTCCCTTATCCTGTGCAGGAAATTCATAGCTACATTGGGGTTTAATACCCCTGCGGCAACCAGAGTTGCCTTGTCGTGGCATGTGAGCCAGGACAAAAACTGTCTTACTGTCATTTTGTTTCCTCCTATAAAATGTGCATAAAAAAAATAGCCCAAAGGCAAGAAGCCAAAGGGCTATACTTTTATGCGTATACTGTGGTTACAGTATAGTATCCCTCCTATAAATGCAGCCCTCCCAATGGGAAAGGTCTTACAGGCATCCGTTTATTGTAACGCACGGACACATACAAAAGGATAATCTATACACTCAAATTATAAGCAGCGAAAGAGAAATTTGCAACAAAATCAGCTGTAAACAGGACTTTTTATTAGAAAAAATTATCCGTAGAGATTAGACATCTGGAATCGTCCCTGCGCCGCCGCCTGCTTCTGCATCCGGTCCTGAGATAGCTTGATCATAAGGATATTGGGCGTACATTTATCCCTCAGCAAGTCGAATCGCGTGAAGCCCTTCTTCTGGGCGATCTGTGTCCCGAAAGCCTTTGACAAAGTGATCTTGTCGGAGATCGTGATGCCGTTTATCTCCTTGCCGTCCGAGCCCTTTTTCCTTCGTATGGGAAGCGAGTTCGCAGTAGGCTCCAAAAGAAGACGGATACCGATATATACATCATTACCCTCCATACCCCGCATTATCTCCGCGTGTTTATAGTTCTTGTAATTCTTGATCCTCGCTACCGCACCGGAGCTGATATTCAACTGATTGCGCCCAACAGACGCAAACGCATCTGTTTTGCGCGGGCCTCGCGAAGACTTCTCAATCACGTTCCATTTCATCATTAATCGCCTCCTTAATTACCTTCGAGTAAAAAGACAAGTCTATCACGGAACTCATTCCAATCCGCTTTTTTGTCAGTCGCAAGGCGCAGTACCTCATCCATTCCAATATAGAAACAGGAAGTAGCATCTTTTCGCTCGAGATCCGTCCGGAAAGATATATAGCCGGTGGTGCTATAATCAGCGTAATTATGCCGAATCAGCTCATATAGGAGATGGTCAAAGGCTTCGCCGAGCCGCACCCTCAATGTCGCCACATCAAACGCGAGAGGAAAATTAAGCGAATAGCGGTAGTACAGGCAGTTTAACAGCGCTTTTGCCTGAAGCGATATCTCGTCATCCCAGAAGAATGAGTCATGACAGTCATTGACGAGCAGCTTGCTGACCGACATTTCATCCATTCCCAAGAGCGTCGAAAGGCGCGTAAAGAAGAAAAATGTATCAGGATCAAAATCAGTGCTGCGGAAGGCACTCCCGTCATACGGAAGGACAACCACTCCCCTGTCTATCGCCCTGTCGCGCAGCTCTTTTTTCTCGAAATCGGTCAAATCAGCCTCGCTTTCGGGAGCGACTTTCGGCATTGACCAGGGAACGATGTAATGCTTATAAAGCCGCTGGTAGGTCGTCTCGATAAAACCGTCTTCCCTGCCGTCTTTGATGTAGTCCTCGAACCACCGGCAGATGCTCTGCTTGTTGTTCATGGAGTACTTCTGCTGCGAGGCATTCCTTACCCACTTCATGATAAGGCCCATCTCGGTGAGCTTTAGCTTCGGATCATTTAAGTAGGTCTTGATCAGACCTTCGTGATAGGCATAATAGCTCATGAGGTAGTTCTGGCTCTCGCCGGGCTTGCTCACGCCCTGCTCCCACTTGCTGTAGGTGGACACAGGGACCCTTAGGCACGTGGCAAACTCTTCCTGTGAAAGGTGGGTTGCCTTTCGGATCGTAGGCAGCTCTATCATAAATACCTCCTTATATGTCTAAATTGTCCGATTTGGATAGTTTCTGATATAAAGATAATCCCGTAAAACTAATTTGTCAATATCAAAATTATCCGATTTGGATAATTTTAATAAATTTTGCGCACCGCTATGCCCTGATATAAAAATTTCGGCAGATTTTTTCATTTTTTCGCAGATTTTTTCTTCCCTGCCTATAATATCCTCGGAGGGATTATTACGTTATGAACCTAGAATTCAAATGTTTACCTAAGATCTATGATAACAGCGAGAGAAAGGAAGCAACGCAGGACTATGCTTCCCTTCTTGGCGACCTCGGGTACTCTCCCGACATGGGAGCCATATACGCCAGTCTCCCCGCATTCAAAGAGTACGGGATAACCGCCGATGAGCTCGAGGGCGCAGGCATCGCGGCCGGACACGGCTGCGCGTATGTCCGCAATAAATACGGAACAAAGGAGCTCTGCGAGAGCTGTCCCATGCACGATCACGCGGATGCACGCCTCATACACTGCGACTCGCCCGATGTTACCCAGGACAATATCAGAGACCTTGATGCCTGGCGCGCGAAGGGCGGCAAAAAGCAGGATGAGGCTGAAGATAAAAACACTAGCCTACCCGCCGAGGATCAAAAAGAGGGTAATCCCGCTCCGTTCATGGCGGAGGAAAATGCGCCGGATGAAGATGCCGAGCAGAGAGAGCGAAAGCTGCTGATACACCTGCTGAGCCAGAAGCCTACGAGCATCAAGGCAATGACACCTTCGGACATGGATGAAAGATACCGGATCGCTGACCTCTTTACGAGTACGGTCGGGGATAAGCTGTCAAGCGAAGACTCTACGCCGATAAAACTCAACAGGAAGGTCTATGAGCTGATCTGTAAATGCATCGATTCAAAGATGGTCAGGAGTACAGCAGTGATAGCCGAATATCTAGGGACAAGGACGTTCATCGATCTGTTCTGCTCTAATAATAAGGGCATAAGATGCGAGGAAGCTGAAGAGTTCTTGGGAGAGTTTTACAGGCAGCTCACCGACGAAGCACTGGACTACGGCAAGCGATATGCCGCCATGTCGGAATGGGAAAGGCGAAAGGCCAGGGAAGACGTCTTTGCATATTTCAAGGGCATCCCTGATAAGGAAAAGAAGCCTAAAAAGGCTCCCCGTAAAGACAATGACTATTATAGCCAGAACATGAGCTTCATGGATATCTATGGGGCAGAAAGCACCGCCCCGCCCCCTCCCGTGAAAGAGGCGGCACCGGCACCGGAAGATCCTGAAGAGGACGAGTATGATATCGATACGTTTGTAAACGAAGGGAAAACAAGGCACCTGGATACCAAGCCGAAGGACGAACCGCCAAAGGAAAAGGGCGACAATGTTCCCGAGGACAAGACGGATAAAGGCGATAAAGGCGATAAGGGACAGCCCGCGCCCATGGAAGAAAACAAAACCGAAACGGCAGCGGCAGCAGAAGCAAAGGAGACTGAAAAAACAGCGCCGTCGCCGGCAATAAACCCGCATGCCATCCTCGCTCCCGATGAATTAAAGGACTGGTTCAACGCTGTGTCTGCCTCAAGGCAAAACGAAGAACCTGCGCCCGGAAAAGACACTTTATCCGAAAAAGATACTTTACCCGAAGAAGGTGCCGCTGCTCCCGAAAAAGGAAGCGACGAGCCAAAAGAAACTAAAGATGATATAGTTCCGCCCAAACCCGAAGCCAAGGAACCTCCAAAGCCCGAGACAGCTGAAAAGAAGAAAAAGAACAGGAACAAGAAAAAAGAGGATGCGGTTCCCGCAAAAGATAAAGAGGAAAAGGAAGCACAAGCCCCGCAGTTCGAGTTGAAAGCCTTTTCGTTCTCGGATTCGCTCTTTACGAACGAGGATCTTAATAATTTCCCACTGACTGAGACATCAGATGATACCGGACGCTATGACAGGGATGTTGAGGCTTATCCGGAGGATACTGCCTCGCGCCGGGATTTTGAATGGGGCAGCGAAACCTATTCATACGAGATGACGCTTTCCGAAACATGGCTTAAAGATAACAATATCGTGGATCTGAACACGGCAGCTGAAGGCGAAGCCAATAAAAAGCTCATGTATGCCTTCATGAAGTCGCTGGTCATCGGCGTAGAGGCCGTAAGGATAGGCACACTCAAAAAGTTCAATTTCCTGCTCTATTTCGGGGATATCGGTGAACGATATGCCATCGAGGCGGACTCAAACCCTGCGAAAACGACCGTGAAACGGTATCTGAAGGCAGAGAGGTTTAAGAAGATAAGCACCTGTCCTGTCGCTGTTATGGCCAGATGTGCGGCACTCGGATTCATGCCGCAGAACCTCTCCTACGCGCGCAAGCCGTCTCATCCGCTCGGGACGTTTGCTGCGGCGGAAAGGATAAGCGAGTGCGGATTTGTGGGATACAATGAAGAACACTGGAAATGGAACCGCGCCGCCGTCACGGACGCGAGACTGATGTATTTCGAACAGGCACTCTCCCGCTCCTTATATTACAATGGCATGATGTACCCGTTCATCGAGACGGACAAAGGGAAATATATATTCCTCAATATGGTCCACAAGCCCACGGAAAAAGTCATCGTGCGCGCCAGGATCCTTGACGACGTAACGAAGGAGGCATTCAAGCGCTTCGCGGATGCCACGATCAGGAAGCTCGAGGAGAACGAGGTCTTCTATAAGTACAATGTATACATAGTAGGTCTTGATTATGAAAAACGGCTCCTTGCATATGCCGTTGACGTTCCAGATTACAGGGCCTTTTACACTTGCCTCTCCCGCGTACAGCTGAAGATATTCAATAAGATCTTCCGGGCCGGTGAGGTAAGACCCAAGCTCCGCTATGAGACAGAAAGATATGCAGCGACCAGCGAGCCGCAGGGAAAAACATCGTAGACTACAAAAGTAGAACGGCATGTTTGCCGCGTTTTATCCCTTATTAAGGCGTGATAATAATATCTCGTGGAAATGGCAATTTGTGAAAGCCTGATTTAATATTTTACATCGGCAATACCGGCACTGAGTGATATGTTTTTCCATCAAATAAGGGCTCCCCCGAGGGAGCCCTTATGCTATTCGATAAATGTTCCTTTAGCGAATGGTGCGTCTCTGAGACAAAATTCGCGTTCTCAACGTAGTTTTATACGTTTTTCGGGCCGTTTATCGTGCCGTAGGGCAAATTGTGTTACAGATGGGCGCAATTCTCTTTTTCACGTCATTTTTCCGTCCGGGAAACTGTCAGACAATATCCCTTACCGCCCTTTCTTATGTACCTTAACGAGCTGCGCGATATGCCCGCGGGGATGAATTGTCTCCCGCATCAGAACAAATCAAAACGCACCCTTATCGCCTCGAGGAAGAAATCACGGATGGATCCGTCCGAAAAGATCTCAGACGGAGTGCTCTTTAAGAGCTCGTCCTGGCGGAACCTGAAGTCTCCCCGGGAGTCGAACAGGTTATCTTCCTTTTCGGGACTGTTGATCAGTGCGGTGGGTACGCCGCCGTTAAAAAGGTTATACGCAAGGCGTATTGCCCTTGCATCAGTGCTTGTCACCCAGCCCTGTGAGAGGACGGCAGGCTCAACGCAGCGGCTCTCGCGGTCGTAGCACGCTGAAAAGTGCTTGCGGCAGTCCTCTGTGATCGTGAGTGTATAAAATAAAGCAAAGCGCTCCGGATCACCCGAGTCGATGTTGTAGAGATGCAGCATCTCATAAAATGCCTTCTCATGCGCCTTTCCGTTAAATCTGATTGACATATAAACCCTCCTTATGCAAGTTATTCGTCATCGTCCGGGAACATGAGCTTTTTCTCCGAACCAAACCAATACGAGCAAAACGTGTTTCCCTCATTCAGTTCTTTTATCGGGAAACGCACCTTTGTTTTCCAGTCCACCAGCTTACCGCGCTTCGGGGATGCCAATACAATGTCGCCCTCTATCCCAACGATCACAAAACTGTTCTCGCTATGCTCCGAAACCTCGGAAAACTCCTGGCCTACCACCATATGAAACCTCCTTATATCCACTGCCACAGGACAGATCCTTTTCATATGCGCCCGCCAGGGCGGACCATAGCGGGCGCGGTCTTTGTTGTACCGATATCAGCCTGCCTTTGCAACCGGAATCAGCTGGAAAGGACAAGTAGCCTCAACGTGCTTTGCCACGATGAGACCGGCCTTGAGATCATTTTTGGTGACCTCGAAGCGCTGGTTGTCATACGCGAACACGAAGCGGTGAGTGTATTCGACCAGACATGTCATCCGTCCCAAAGAACGAGGAACGGTCAGGCCTTCGTTTGATTGCTGTCTTCCTACACTCCAGATGTCGTATACTTCCCCGATCTGGGGCATCGGGCATGAGCACTGGTCGTTGTAAATGCGCTCATACTGCCGATACTTTGCAGCGTATTCCTTGTCAGGAACAAACTGCGGATGGATAGATGTTCTCTTCTCCATGTCTTTTTCTCTCCTTGATGTATATTATTGAACGGAATTCGCAGTCGCACTGACCCGAACGCCAATTTCAATCGAAAATTAAGGAGTTGCCCGCTCATGGCGGGCCATATAAATATATACGGGAAAAAGTTAGTATTCAGTTGTGAATGTGCGTGCGCCTTACGGCTTAGTTAAAGTATACTATATCGGCGCTGCTATTGCTAGACGTCATTACTGTCGTCCTCTTCCGCCCCGTCTTCCTTGTCGAGGGTGAAATGGATGAAGCGTGACGCGTCGTTTCTCTGCGGGAGGATAAGAGTCCCGAGCCGCTCGATGTGGGCCGGTGTCTTATATCTCATAGATGTCGCTATCTCCTCGTTGGTAGCTCCCGCGCTCTTTGTATATACGGCTGCGGCATTGCGCAGCTCGTTGAAGGTGAAGCTCTCGACGCCTGCTGCCTTGCATGTGTTTAAAAGCCTGTTCATGAGCGTTTTATGCGCGATGGGCTTTGTTCCGTTCTTCCTTACGTCCGAAAAGATGGGATCCCCTTCCATGAGGCTGTTCGTGACGTAGTCGGCAAGCTCCGCGCCAAAATCACCGGCTAGGAGCACCATATATCCGTCACTAAGCCTTACCGCCCATTTCCCCTCCGCATCCTGCATCAGATCGCGGGTAGTGAGCGACATGAACTCGTTCGTCTTAAGGAACGTGCCGAGCGAAAAGAGGATCGCAAAGTATACGAGCTTATCCCTCTTGCGCGCTATCCCGATGACCTTTTCGACATCGGTAAGCGGCGGGATCTTCTGGGGATGGAACTCGTCAAGCGGAGCCTTCACCCTCGCAGCCGTCGCGTAGTCCTCATAACCGGCAGGCACAAGCGGGGAAGGTATCTCAGCGTGTGCGAGCTTGTAGCAGTGCCGTGAAAATGCGGCTATGATCTTATAATATTTCGCGTAAGTGGTGTAGGTTATCTTCCCTTCGTCGTAGAGCTTTGCCTGGGCTGCGATAAAGGACTTGAAATCAGAGGGCCCGCAATCGAACCAGTCCTTTCCGACATGCTCCGCGAACCTCCCGTAGACTTTAAGGTAAGTGCTCCTTGTCTTCTTATCCCTCATCTTCAGCACATATGACTCCATCAGCTCACGCGTGTTCTGTGAGAAAAACAGTTCGTATGCGTCTGTAGGTTCCATGTAATCTCTCCTGTTCTGTTTATCGGATGCCGCCCGCTATTTTGCGCAGCTCCTCGGCGCGCTTAAGGCTCTTTTCTCCTGCTTCCTGGAAGGAGGCGGCACGTCGCATGAGCTCATCCGCGATGGCTTTCCTGTTCCCCGCGTCATCGTCCCCGAGGAAACGGAACACGGTGGAAGCCTTCTTTATCTCCAGAAAGTCCCTTCCGAGCACCTGTATGGTCTTTCCTGCCTCATCGACGGTGAAATAGTATCTAGATGTTGTCTTGTTCCAGCAAAACTCCCTCAGCTCAAGCGCAGGGGTGCGCAGCGTCAGGCTCCCGTCCGCGTTCAGCTTGTATTCATATATCTTATCGAACCGCTCTATAAGGGCCCCGTCATCGCGAGTCCGTCTGTACATTCCTTTAATCCTCTCCTTTTATTCCGTTATATACATCCTCGATGTTCTTCTCTATGTTCACCCCGTGTATATAGCCGAACCTGATCTTCCTCTCGCGCAGGACGTTTAAGAACTGGTAGTAGCGGGAGTGGCTGATCGTGTCGGTGAAAAAGAACACGTGGTCCGCCTTGTTTACTATGTCGACATTGGTTGATCCGCTGGCCTCGGGGTTTACGAAGGTCCACTTCGGGAATTCCCTCTTTAATTTCGATACCCAGTTTATGTGCCCGCCGACGATTATGATCTTAAGATCCGAAATAGCCGCGCGCATTTCAGCCACGGAGACCTCAGGGACGGACTCATCGTCAGAGAGCGAATAAACGTAGCTGCGGAGCGCCGAGAGTTCCTTGTTCGATGCTTCAACGGCGTCCTGCAGCGCCTTTTTCTCCTCTTCCTGCTTTTTCTTTCCCGCAAGTTCTCCCTTAAGGGCCTTGGCCTCATTCTCAAGCCTTCTGACAGACGCGCGCAGGGCCTCTATCTCTTTTATGAGGGCTTCTTCGGAATACCGGGGCTCTGCCTTCTCTTCCTTTAATGGAACAGTCTTCTTTTCCGCCCTGGGCTTATTCGCGGCAGCAGGCGTGAGAGCTGCCGACATGACCTCTTCGGGCTTGAAGAGATACGTTTTCTTCGGTGCGTTTGCCCAGAAAACATCATCGGTGACGGTCATGCTGTTGCGGATGGCGATGTTCATATCCGCATTGCCGGCAAGGGCTCCCGCGCAGTGGAGTATGCTCGCATACAGCGCCAGATCGCTGTCGGTAAAGGATCTTTCGGGATAGGTGACCTGAAGGATGGCAAGAGTCCGCCCAAGCATCTCCAATAGCGTGTAATCATGCTCGTCGCAAAGGTCGGCATAATCCGGATCGTACCCGAACGAGCGGAGGGCGTTCCTTAGGAACCGAGACTCCTCGTTTACCATGCAGTCGAACCTGTCTATGTCAAAGTGTCCCTCAATCTCTTTTATGCAGTCAGCATATCGCTCCTCTGCCCGGGGAAGATCATGAGCGGCCGGATGCGGCGTGTTCTCCCCTATGACGTTTAAGATGATGAACGTCAGGTCCACATCCGGGTGGAGCTTTATGCCGGAGAGCTCCGCGATACAGAGGACCCTTGCGAGGTTGTTGATCATCGACTCATCCTCGTCCTCGGGAGCGGCAAGCGCCATCAGTTCACCCGGAGTCATGGACGAGAAGCGTTTTAAGGCCTTATATTCCTTCCTGTAGTAGATTTTGTGCAGATAAAGGATCAGGGACCTCGCGTATTCACTGCCGCTTAAGGCGGCGTTTAGCATCTTGTTCAGGATGAAGTTGCAGAACTGCATCTCGAGCCAGTCCGAGGGAGAAGTATCTTCTATGTAGACCACATCCTCATACTTGGGGAAATTGCAGTATTCATGCTGCATAAAATCCCGCGCTATAAGGGGGAAATCGTCTTCCATCTCCTCTGTCATGAAGTCCTCGAGGAAGAAGCTGCGGCACCAGTACCTGTCGGGCGATACCCGATCTTCCGGCAATGTATGGGCAAAGAGATCGACCTGGTCCCTGAGCAGCTTGGCAGTTGGCTTATCGCTTCCCGTAAAAACCGCATAGATGTCCTGAAGTTCCTGCGCCCTGCGCTGCTCATCGGATATGTCCAGCTTTATCTTCCTCATCTTTGATCCTCTCCTTTTAGGTGATGCCGAACAGCTTAACTTCTGCCCGCATGTGCCTGATCATGCCCGAGACGTCGTCGGCCGTGATGGTCTTGTCATAGTGGGCTCCCTTGTTCGATACTATGCGGATCTGGTGGAGGTGCGATACCTCGCGCTCCTCCAGCATGCCCGACTCCTTAAAGTAGTCTATCTGTTCCATGAGCCCGAGGTTTGAGCGGTCAACGCCTGCTGCCTCGCAGTATTCTTTCAGGATCCTCTCGAGGAAGTGCCTGCCCTTTACCGCAGCATCGATGAACCCGCTGGCCTTGAGGTCCTTTTCAGCGCCCGCTATGAACCCGTTAAGCTCCGCCACGCACTGTTCCGCATATGAAGGCTCCTCGGGAGCGGCTTCCACGGCTGCCGCCTCTTCCTGTACGATGATGGCATCGCCCTGTACCTTCATGTCCCTCATGGACTTCGTATGGATCTCGACCGGCACGATAAACGCCATCTCGACCTCGCGCCGGACAATGGGGATCGCATCCCGTATCAGCTCTTCCGACACCACATGGCCTATGGCATCGAGCGTCTTTATGAGATTTTTCCTGTAGGTGCAGCTCTCCTCGGTAAGCGCCCCGTTCTTTAACATCTCATCGAGCTTTTCTTTTATGCCAAAGCTGTACATGGAAAAGTACCTCTCATCCATGAACTCGCCAAGGGCAAGGGAGTAGGCACAGAGTAGTAAGGATGCGCTCTCGTCTAACCTGCCCGCTTTGAGGTTCGTCTCAGCAAGCTCTGCAAGATACCCGCAGACCTTCTTCCTGTCGGCAGGTGCTGAAGCGTTAAGCCAGTCCAGGATCCTCTCCGAGCCCGTAAGCTCCTCGAAAGTCTCCGCGATGAAACGGGGAAGGCTCATGAGGCCGTTTTCTTCGCCCTTTACGAAATCGAGCTGGTCCTTAAGATCCTTTTCCTTTATGGACGTTCTCTTTGAGAGCGCCTCGTAGCACTTCTTCTCTTTCTCCCAGTCATCCTCGCTATAGCCGAACTTCCCGACAAAATACCTTCTCTCGATGAACTTTGAGATATCCATGCGGTCTTTCCCGTTAGGCGATGTCGCATAGAGCTTTAAGCCGGCGCGGTATCTTTGCAGGAAGCTGATGAGGATCATCAGGAACCCCGTCGAGCGCATGAGCTTATCAGGAGTCATCTTATCCTTTATGTCATCTTCGGCTTCTTTTACGAGCTGGTCGGCAAGGAAGACATAATCATCATCTAGCATCCTATCGCCGGGCTCTATCCCGCGCTCGTCCTTCATGAACTTGTTGATGTCCCCGACATACTCGGGAAGGAGCACCTTTGCCTGCATATCGGCAGTCCGCGCCCTTTTCTCGGCGCGGCTCTCCCCTGCGGGCTTGTTAATGAGATACGATATGATCTTCGCGAGAATCCAGAACGCGAGCACCACGCCAAGGATGACCGCCCCGTAGATGATAAGGTTCTTGAAGAACTCTATTATCGGGTCGAGCCACCAGCCAAAGAAGATATCGTACAAGAGTACAGAAAATGAAATAAGAACTGTTCCCCCAGCCATATATTCACACCCCAAAAGCAAATAACAAACTAAACACCTGTTCCACTTTAATTAAACCACGGGTGGTACAAAAAGTCAACTAAAATTTCAGAGTACGAATTAGTACCCCTCCGTCCGCCCTGCCCCAACCCCCGTCAGATCCGGTCACCCTCTTACCAATATAATCCCCTGCCCTCTCCCATTCTTCTAGCTTCATCCGCTCCCGCCCATCAATGAGAATCCGCCTGAAAAGAAAAAAGAAGAAAATAAAGAGCCGCGCCAAAAGCGCGGCCAAAGAAAGAAAAAACAAAAGAAAACATATCGGTAAGTAAGGCAGCAGGCGCACTTCCCCGCCGAAGGGAAGATCCCGGAAACCGGAGGCGGGAACGGGAAGGGCCGTGGGGATGGGAAGGCAGGGATGGTACTAATTCGTACTCTGTAATTTTGAGGTGGAGTACATTTTTATCTATTTTCTATTATAGGCCGTTTTTCCGTTTGGCACTAGACATCCTCTTTCGTGAACGGCTGTTGAGGAGCCTTGGGACGTTTTTTCATTCCCAATAAATCATATTTCCTTCAGCCAATTGTCAAGCACCCACAAAGGAGGCCATAATATGAAAAACAATATCAAGAAATCTTCAGTAACCAAGTCATCACTTGCTTTCAGGATCCTGTTCGGGCTTGTAATTCTTCTGTACGTCATGACAGTCCTTTTACTTGCTCCCGCCAAGGAGATCCTGGAGTTCCAGGGCAAGCTGCTCTCATTCTTCTCTGTCCTGAAGAAGAAGCTGAACGCGCGCATATATGCTCTTGTGTATATAGTCGCGCTACTCTCCAGCTCGCTCTTCTTGCTGCTGCTCTTTAGAGATACGCTGACGCCCTCACTGAACTTCTCAGCAGCAGGCGAAGCAATTTCATTCCTTCTTGGACAATACTCGGCAGTAACAGATTTTGGAGAAAATCTTTAAGCGCAAGCATAAAACCATGAACACATAAAGCTTAGGGCCCAGCTACTGCTGAGCCCTTCGGTCGCCTTAAACCGTTTGATGGAGTTCCTGTTGAATCTCCCTGACTACGTCTAGAGGATATCTCTTCAGAAAAGCATGGATTTCTTCGGGAGTTTTTCCTTCTCTTAAAAGCGATACGATAACATCACGCCTCTCTTTTTCGGCTCCCTGTTCAAGGCCCTGCTCAATTAAACCCTGACTAAGATTGCACATTTCATCAATCCTCCTTTCATAATCCTCCATCTTTATGCCGTACCGTTCTTTAAGCACGGCAATCTTCTCTTTGGCAGGCGCTTTCCACACAATAAGATCATAGAGCATGTTATGCAGCTTTGACGGCTCATTGGCTGTCTTTCCTAATAACTTCTCTCCAGGCAGCCTAACCATAACAACCTGCAGCAGGTCATGCCTCGAAGAGTCTTCAAAGTCTCCGTAAACAGCACTATGCTTAATACTATACCTAGAAATTGTGTTTGCGGTACCCGCCGGGCAATTTAAGCATATCCAAATACTGTAGACCTTATCCAGGGAATCATAGTTACTTTGCACAAGATTTCGTCCGGCCTGGTCCGAAAGCATCCTGCTGCAGTAAAATATTCCGCGAGTAACAAGATCGTATCCGGGATAGGGCGTTTTCTGCGCCTCAAGGTCTACAATAATCCGAAAGTTTCTTTTTTCGTCGGCTCTGGGATGCTTAACGAAAAAGCGAATATCATAATAAACCACTTTTTCATTAGGGATATTGCTTTCCTGAGACATCCCAGTAATTGCGCTCTCCGAAATGTTTGTAAGCCCCGGATTTACAGCGATAGCCGTCACGGAAGGATTCTCGATAAGCGGGATAATCTTTTCAATAGTCATCGCGCTGAATTCCGTAGTTGTTCCTCTTAAAATCCAAGCCAAAACCTGCTTATCAGAAAGGATTGCCTTCGCTGCGGCATCATATTCCGCGTCTCCGCCTACGCTGCTGAGTGTTGTGCTTAAATCGTTCATTTTCTACCTCCTAGAATATAAATAGTTTTATATATAAACAAGGAGGTGTTTAGCCCTCCTTGATAGTTTTCCCTCAAGAAGGGCTCTCACTTAAAATACTGCTATTGCATATACCCATGCGGCGCACTGCCGGATGTGTTCTATGCAAAGCCAAACGGGCAGCCGTTTATTGTTGCTCTCGGCCACCATTACAGAAGAAAAATATTACATTGTCATAGTAGCAGATTTTGCCTGATTTTTCAAGTATTCGGGCCTTTAGGATGACCTAGTCAAAACAAGCTTGACAACGGTAATCTTACCGCCATACAGCTCGTCAATTATCTTAGGATATCTCATTTACAGAAAAACTTTCACACACTCGCATCAGATCACCAGATACGTTGCCTCATCGATCTCGTCCGCTCTCCCATCATGGCACATCGCTTCAAGGGCCTCATAAAAATCCCAAGGCTCTATGTTCAGCTTAGCCGCTTCGTATTCGAGACCGCCCGGCTTTTTAACGTGTCTTTTTGAGATCGCCCGTCCATGCAAAGCTTTTGAGATCCGTGCGCCATATTCGAATGCCTTATCTTTTCCGAAATAATAGTATTCGCCATCCATATGCTCCACCTCTTATATAGCCTGTAACTGGCCAAATTCTGCTTCTGAAATGCTCTCTCCAAGGTCCTCCAGTATCCTCGGCAGGAACCGATATCCTATCACGGAAAAAGCCTTCGGGCTGCGGTAGACCATGAAGGAAAATACCATCCGGTCGATGGTGAATAACGGAGCGAGCGCGAAACTCGGCTCTGTCATCTGCCCTTCGTACAAGCCTATATGTTCCTCTCCGTCACCAACCTCAAACCGATAGAAATGACCTTCCATCGGCAGCACCCTAATATTTTTCTTTTCACCCATAGCAACCCTCCTCATAAAAACAGAAACTTTGTTCGATATGCCATCATGATAACACCGCAAACAGATGTTTGTCAATCCCGAACAGAATCGAACAGCCGCCTTCCATCCTTCCATTCTTTTTGTATATCCATATCATGTAGCCTGACATGTCCGAAATATCGTACTTCAATATCCTTTCAGGACTATATCGCACATTTCTCACATAGGGCAAAGCAACATATAGTTTGATTTAAAGTATATATTAAACTGCACTTGACGGCATGATTGGAGCATGTTAGAATGAAGATAAATCAATATTTACTTTAAATTAAACTTAATTAAATCACGTGAGGCGTATATGGATTATATCAAAAGGGAACTGGAAAGAAAGTTTTTGACCATGAATGAAGTTTTCAAAGCGATCATGGTCACAGGAGCAAGACAGGTGGGCAAATCGACCATGCTGAAGAAACTTGCCGAAAGTGAAGACCGAGCTTACGTTAATCTGGACAACTCCAGAGACCGGGAATTGGCAAAGAATGATCCGGGTCTTTTCTTTCAGGTTTATAAGCCCCCGATACTGATCGACGAAGCCCAAAAAGCTCCGGAATTATTTGAATATATAAAGGTCCTGTGCGACGAGTCCGATCAGGCAGGGCTGTTCTGGCTTACCGGCTCAGAAAGCAAAAAGCTGTTAAAACAGGCAAGGGACTCTCTTGCTGGACGTATCTGTATCCTGAAAATGTACAGCCTGTCCCAGCGGGAAAAAGCCGGAAAATGTGATCTTGGAGAGATTGGATTCTCCTATGCTGCATTGTCGGAAAGATCCGGTGAATTCCCGTTGAATGATCTGCCGGCGGTATATTCGCATATATGGGAAGGCGGAATGCCGGCGACCATAGGCATGACAGCTGAGCAGCGCATGGAATACTACGAGTCCTATATTGAGACCTACCTCATGCGTGATGCAGTCGACGATAACGGGATCAGCGACACAGAAGGCTTCAGAAAAGTACTGAGAGCAAGTGCTTCGTTCGCAGGAAATCTGGTCAATTATTCCGATATAGCCCAGGCCGGAAATGTGTCCGTGCCCACAGCTAAGGACTGGATAAAGATACTGCAGTCGATGGGGATAATATATCTACTTGAACCATTTTCGAATAATGAATTGAAGCGTATGATAAAGACTCCTAAGCTGTATTTTTGCGATACGGGACTTTGTGCGTATCTTTCCATGTGGACGAGCAGGGATACATTGATGAACGGTGCTGCAAGCGGCCACTTTTATGAAAACTATGTCGTCTCCGAGCTCTTAAGGATGTACGCCTACTCAAAAAGTAAAACAAACATGACTTTTTACAGGGATACCAACCAGAAAGAGATCGATATTGTTTTGGAGGAAAATGGTACCCTTCATCCATTAGAAATCAAAAGAAGCAGTAATCCGGAAAAGAAAGCGATCCGTTCGTTCCATTTGCTGGAAAAGAGTTCTCTAAAGATCGGTGAGGGCGGGATAATATGTATGGCTGATAAACCTTTTCCGCTGGATGCGAACAATAGTATCATTCCTTGTAACATAATCTGAAGTCCAGTGCCGTCATTCTCAAAAACAATCGATACATCAGGCACTCTGCCATCCTTCTGCAACTATACAAAAAGACCCCCGGATACCGTCAATAAAGGCGATATTCGGGGGTTAGTATTTACAGCCTATATAGCAGATTTAGCCCCGTTCTTCAAACATTCGGGGCTTTATTACAATCTGAACGGCCACCGCCCTGAGGCAATATCCACGCATTCCCTTGGTGTCCGGCACTGTCCAAATCTTATTGCGGCGCCCTATACCACATCTGAACCTGAACACTCTTAATTCCGAAAGAGTCATGCATCCTTATACACCACTGCTGCAATGCATCGGATATCTGCTGCGCCTGTTCCTCACACTTCTCTTTCGAAGTTGGCTCATATCCCAGCAGATCACATGTATAATAGCCGGACTCGGTATAGTACAGGTTTTCGTACTCTATCCCCTCATCCTTTAGGAATTCTTCTATCGCGAGCTTGCACCTGGCGGTATTTTCAGCATTCACGAACAGCTGCGTTATCCTATAATCAAATCCCGGACGCGCGACGCCGCCTGTGCTCGGAGACTCCAGATGCCTGTTTTGCTGCGCCCCAAGGTTCTGTAGCACGGACAGACTGCCAAGGCTCCCGTTCTTTACCGCGATGCTGAATGCAAATACCAGCAATACCGCTAATACAATGATCGTCCTGCCTGTAGATCCGGTTCCTGCAGCTGCGCGGGGAGCCTGCTGACGGCTTACATACGGATCAGGCCGCACCTGCTGCCCGCTATCCTGCACAAACTCGATATCAGTAAAGGATGCGTGACATGTCGGACATTCTTTCTGTTCAGGAAGGATCCTCTGTCCGCATAAACTGCACCGTCTCGTGCCGTCGTCGGATATCCTGACTTTCGCGAACTTCATCCTGTACTCGTCCATTCTCACACTCCTATCTGCCAATAGGCGAGGCCCAAGAGTATCCCGACTACAAGACCGCAGATATGGCCCAGATGGTCAACATGTGGAATGGCGGTAACGATAAGCAGCGAGACCGCCGTGCGCCCCAGCTCACTATACGCTATCTGAGCGCCTCCCAGATGATACAGCGTAGCGATATAGACGCCCGACATGGCAAAGAGCGCTATGGATGCTCCGAGGCCCTGAACGGGCTTATTCTTGCGGAAGATGCATAACAGAAGCCCGGCGATGATCTGGGATAAAAGATAAAGCGAGCAGAAAGCAAAGCTCCCTATCCTCGGCTCAAGGATCTGACCGAGATTATAGAGCGAAGCCATGTTCATCAGGATATGCCACGGAGCATAGTGCGAAAAACCTGCCGTTATGAGGCGAGTAAACTCGTGGCGCTCCAATACTGCCGGCGAGTATAACGTTACTTCCGACGTCTGGAGCACATTCAGTTTGATTGCAATGAACACCGATACATTAATAATGATGAAAAAAAATGTGACTGGCATATATCCCCTACTCGTCCTCTATAAAAGTCATAAGGGCGGAATTCTCTCTGCCCTTATTTTCTTATCCATGCCAAACCTTATACTTACAATAGCAGCCGCTTTTCTTTAAGATACTCAACTATTTCCTTCTCCCGTGCTTTATCGCCGGCCCTGTTATTCCAGGCATCAGTCACATATTTATCCAGCTCCTCTCTTGTTGCAAACCGGTCAGCAAAGCCATAGAATACCGACCTGTGCTCCGAGACCAGAAGGTTTTCGGGCTGTATTTTTTTCTTTTTGCAGTATGCCAGATATACTCTAAGGGCTACATTGTCTCTCCCTTTAAGATCATGCAAAAGACTCCCGGTAAGCCTGTTTTCGCCGTAATAATATGACACAGGTACTCGCATCGAATCAGCATAGAAAAAGAATTCGTCTTTAGGCCTTTTATCTCCGCTCAGGATCTGATCGAGTAATCCACTGGCATCCTGAAGGCACAGATTGTTCTGATAGTGTCCGTTCATTCTGTCCCTTAATACCTCTTTTTGCTTGTCGGACATAGGTTCCCACTCATAAGGAATGCACTCAATAGGCTCCCCGTATCCCATTCCCCTGATGACATCTGCCGCCCTCTCGCCCGGAAAGACAAATGCCTCTTTCTTCGACCGCTTCTTTCCCGTCTCTTTAAAAACGGCCGTGAACAGGTATCTGTCGCAGTTCATGTTGTTGGGCTTATTGTCCTTTCGGTGCAGATGCGGCTTACGGGCCGCAGGTGAAGGAACGGAAGATTTTCGTGAAGACATGGCTGGGGTCTGGTCATATATGCTTTTGTTCACAGCCGCGGTATCGTTCTGCCTCTTATTCCTGCTTGCCGTAACGATCAGGCTTAGCGAAAGCACCAGGAAAACACCGACGATTATTATAACAACAAATACCACGTGCTCATCTCCCAAAGAATACTTTCTACATCCTCAAACACATCATTCTATTGATATCTCCTAGCTAAGAACAGGAGCGCATCACGTGCTGCGCTCCTGTTAGCAAATTGTTTTAAACTGTTTGCATAAGTTCCTTTTGAACTTCCTCTACCTCATCAAGAGGTAAATTACAGGTCTTGCTCACGGCTTCGGGCATCATGCCGTTTTTGAGCATATTAAAAATGAGGGATTTGCGTTCTTCAGCACGTCCTTCAGCGCGTGCTTCCGTGGTATATTTTTCCATTAATTCGCACATGGCATTCAGTCCTCCTTCCGTAGTCTTAAGTCTAGTAACTTCTGCTGATGTCTTAGGAAACTCGCTATCCTGTACAATGGGTTTCGTAAAGCATGACATGAGTCTCGAAACCCTCGACCCGTCACTTACAGCCGTATTTACGAAGACTTCTTCAAAGCCATCATGGAAACGTTCTCCCGTTTCGCGAACAACCTTATCAACGTGATAAATAGGCTTACCACCTTTCAGAAAGTCAAATTCCGAAATGTAAACTATAATCACGTTGGTAACGTCTTCAAATCTTTCACCGGGATTAGAATCCTTGACGGTGATCATTGACCCGTTATAGCGGGCCCTGCGTCCGTGGTCATCATTATCAGACCGCTGAACCTCGACGTTGCATTTGCGTCCGTCTCCGAGGATACACAGTGCATCTAATCTCACTGAGCGACCGTATAGGTTGCGCTCGCTGCTCTGGGTAATAACGTCTAGTACAGATAGCTGTTCATCCTCAATAATTACGCGAAGCACTTCTTCGATAGCCTCCTTGTTTTCCGCAAAGGCTTCAAAGAATAAATCGTCAATCAATCGAAGCTTTTTGATATCTTCGATCTTCTCCTGCTGATTTTTCATTCTACTACTCATTTCTGCCTCCTTATGATTATTGTTATATATAAACAAGGAGACTTAACCCTCCTTGATTGTTTTCCCTCAAGAAGGGCTAAAAATCATTATACAGCAGCACTTCAGCATTATGCCGCTGTGTTCTTGCGGATCCGAATGTCCGCACTCCTCTAAATCCGCAAACGAGTCTTCTGTTGCCTGCACGTTTGCCTAGGTCGGTTCACACGTGATTCCGACACACAATAGAAAATAATACATTGTTATATTAGCACGGAATTGCTTATTTTTCAAGAAAATCAAAGAAAAAGGCCAAGCAATTGCCGAGCCTGCGTTCAGCCAAAAATAGACGTGATACTTTCCGATATTAAAACAGTTAGGCATCTCCTCCGACACCTCCCTGCCTTGCAAATTTGAAGAAAGAGCGTTCGTTTCTTTCAACAAATTCCTGAAGGCGGGCAATCTCTTTTGCCGTCAGTCCTTTTACTGTCCACTTATATGATGGTAACGAGCACTCCGCACTAACAAAGCCTTCCAGCACAGGACGCTCAAAGAAAACCGTAAGACTTTCCCTTCCATCCTTCAAACTAATGTCAGAAAAAACGACCTCCGTCTCGTCATCCATTGTAATATAAGGATGCACCAAAGATATCACCTCTCTCCTCCTCCTTTCTATCAAGATATCTATATAGACAAGGAGGCACACCCTCCTTGATTATTTTCCCTCAAGAAGGGCTTAAAACTAATACGCTTACGGCAACTTTTTGATAAAGTTGTTGCCGTGTTATTGCGGAGCCACAAGTACTTCCGCACTCCTCTAAATCTGCAACCACGTCTACTCTTGCCTGCGTGTTTGCTTCGGCCGGTTCACACGTGTTTCCGACATGCAATAGAAAAATTACACTATAATAGTAGCATGAAAATGCTGGTTTTTCAAGGAAAAAGGCCCGCCGAGCGAGCCCTTTGCTAAGCTATTTGTTTGTCACCACCTCGAAGATGTTGTTTGCGCCCTCTCCGATAAAGATCAGCTGCTCAATCGCCCGCTCAGCCTCTCTTCTGTTGCGGAAAGATGCACCCTCCTCCTTGGTATAGGTGTTCTCAAAATGGTCGGGCTTGATCTCCCGTACAAATCCCTGCTCTCCGCTGAATGTGTTTGTCCACATAATCTTCATATCTTAACTCTCCTCATATTTCAGGGGAGGTCTCCCTCCCCTGTTTTTTTACATTTATTTAATAGTAGAAAACTCAATTCAGATGATCGCCCGAGAAATCAGACGAGAGCATCTTGTTGGGATCCGCGTAGACCATGAACACGTCGCCCGGCTGGAATGTGAAAGTCTTTGAGTTCGCATCAGTCCTCGATGCCTTAAAGCCCTCCATGTTCCACATATTGTTGTTGGGTGCTGCATAGGTCATGATCTTGGTCCCGTTCTTATCGTATGCTTCGATGTCGAAGTGAACGATCACATATCCGTTCTTCTTCCAAAAACTCTCCTTGTAGTTCAGCGTTCCGGTGCTCCTGATATATGCGTCAACATCATATCCCTTTGTTACCGCATGGAACTCCGGCAGCGAATACTCAAAATACCATGACTGCTTGAGCTTGGTGATATCGTTCGATGTCTTCGTCCCGTTATCACCGCCGTCGATCATGAGCTTCGCGTACTTGCTGTTCGAGAAGGTCTTGAAGAGGACGTTTGACGTAAGGCCCTGATAAGTATAGACCGTAGCCTTGGTGCCTGTCCAGGTCGAAAGGTTCTGTCCCCTTATGGCAGCCGTGGTCTTGAGCTCATCAGGATTGATGCCCCAATCCGTATTACCCGCGTAATCGGTCTTCTTGTTCGACGCATCGGTAGTTCCGCCGACACGGACGATCGTATGCTTCTTTCCGTCCCAGGTCTCGTTGTAGTAGAGATCAACCTGCTCTCTGCCACCGCCGTTCTCGTCTACCCAATAGAACGTAGGCACGATCTTTATCGAAGCCGCATCGTTCGACATCAGCGATGATACGGTATCGAGCTTGAAGCGCCAGATATAACCGGCTTTTAAGACACCAAGGTTCTTCGTCTTCGGGTTGGAGCCCGCCATGAACGGGAATGTGTATTTCTCATTCCTTCCCGTAGACACTCCAAGCTCGTTCTTTATGCCCGCTGTGTAATAATAAGCCTTTGTCTTATCAAACGCGGCATTCTTCGTTCCATCAGGGTACTTCGTAAGATTATTGAACTTTAATGTGGTGCCGGCCTTGAATACGTCAGCCCACTCCGCCTTTGAGGATATATCAAAGACAGTAAAGCCATACATCTTGCCCGTTACCTGGATGCTGTTCTCTGCCGATGCCACCCTGTTACGGGGAGAAAGGTTCGCGTATTCCTCATCGCTGTGGTCGGTCACCGTGCCGTTTAGCGCAACGGATCTGAACTCCACATCGTAAGTGCCTTCCGCTACCCATTCAGGCAGATAGAAGCGCATCTGTCTGGTGCCTGTCGTGAGCAGCCACCATTCATCTGCCTTTAACAGGAAATCGTTCGACTCATCGTAGTCATTTCCCACATCTATCATCAGATCAACAGGGAATTTAAGCGCATTACCCGAATACCCGTCCTTCTGATAGAGGTACTTAGAGTAGTCACGCGTACCGTATCCCTTCGCACTCCGATGCGTGCCGGTGTTTGAGAACTTCACGATGAAATCATTCGTCATGTTCGGGTTATTTGTGGCACTCGTTCCAACTCCCGCGCTGTCAGACCGTCCGACTACGAGCTGTGTCTTCGTAGTATCAACGGAAGGAGCCTGCACGAACTTAAGGTTATCGCTCGTTATCGTAACATCGCAGACGATGGGCGTATGGACATATACGGGATTAACAGGTACGTTCACACCGTAGCTGTCCGCCGCCTCAATGTTAAAGTTTCCGCCAAGGGAATACTTTATCTGTCCTGAAGAATCATACTGTCCATTGGTCCTCTGCCCTGGTATGGTCTTGCCGCCGCCCGAGTACGTGCCGAGGCTTCCCGCCACGAGCACGGATGTATCAGGCTCATGGTCTTCGTCCTCTCCTACCCATGTATCATCCATGACAGTAGTTGTTCCCCACTCGAACTTGTCGTTCCTTACCTGTACGGGGCCGAGAGCGGTCTTAACCGCGCTCTCCGCGCTTGTTGAGGTTATGGTCGGCCAGCTGGGAGCAGAATAGCCCGAAGAAGAAGCCGTAAGCGTTCCCGAGATGGTGACCACCATGTCGGACGCGGTATAACCGGCAGGATCCTTTACATGGTCATCTTCTTCATCATAATGCGTCGAAGAAGCTGTTATTGCTGTATTCGACGAGTCAATCTTTATGTATTCTCCCCTGTCGAGAGCACCGTTATTCAGTGTCGCGCCGATGAGGTTATAGAGCACATAATCATCGACCGTATAGTACGTCCAGGGCAGGGTTACAGTAACAGATGAAGTCACCCAGTCACTGTCGCTTGTAGGAGTATCGTTGTAAACGTAATCCGGCTGTTCGTAGTGATCAACAGGCGACGTAGGATCATCCGGGATCGTATAGACCGGCACTGGATCGGGCCAGTAGCCATTATCTATGTACCAGCTCCTTGTCGCCCACTGCTTTACGGAAATCGTATAGCTCTTCGTGCCCGTAAATACGGAGAGATTTCCTCTGGAGAGCGTATCCGCAGCAGTTATCTTGCCGTATACTCCCTCACTCGAAGGGATAGCCGTCTCCACGTCGAAATCGTTCGAGAGGATCTGCGCCGTACCTCTGCTGTTCATCGCATCCCAGCTGTAATACGTGCCGGTCCCCGCGGGGCCTTCCTTAAGCGCGCAGGGGATATAGAGGTCGACCGCCGTATCGAACGGGAACGGATCGATCCTTACGTCATCTCCCAAAACGCCAGCAGGAGTCTTTGTCGCGCCCTGCTTAAAGTAGCTCTCGGCAGGCTTGATATCATATTCACGCGAGACTTTAGAGGTATCTACCCTATACGAGTACGGCTCGCCTTTCTTTGCTATACCTCCATCGTCCTTTGCTATCTCGTTCTCTTCGGGATCGATGTAGTGAACCGTTACCTTCGGCCCGCTCTTAACAGGAACCCACAGTCCGAGCACTGTCTTTGAGCCACCCGAGGAAACTATCTTCGTGTTAATCTTAAACTTATCAGCCGTTACCTCGATCTTCGAGGCATCGAACTTCGTACCCTTATTGTACTGGGTGTAAACCTTCGAAGTCTTTCCATACGCGGCATACGCCTTATCCTTATTGACTGTATCTACCGCATAGTCCCCGTGCGAGGTTGTCTCTATATCGAGCTTCGCAGTGTACTTCTCTCCTATCTTCGCAGCCTCGGCATTCGCGGTCTTTACAATGAAGTCAGGATCCGCTTCTGTCTTGGTCACGTCGAAATAGACGATCTTTACAGTCGCGGACTCGGTGTCATCATTGGTGTCGGAGGGTCCTTCCGTAGGCGTAGGCGACGGTTCTTCCGGTTCTGGTTCTTCCCACGGAGCTACAGTCCTTAACGGGATATAGACGGCATATCCTGTTGCACTTTCCGAAGAGTTTCTCAATCTCACATGCCAGTCCTTGTAGAGGGCTACATTGTAATTGTTCGCAGAAACAGGCAGCATGTTCTTACAATCCATATCATAACTAGCCGAAAAGCCGCCATATTCCATTTTGCGGGTACTTTGAAGGACTGCTATCCCTTCTCCTTCCCAAAGATAGTAATTCTTTCCACTGATTGTTATATAAGGATATCCCTTCTCGTCAGCTACTGCGAGAGTCCTGATCCCGAAGATACATTGCTGGTAAAGCCGGACGGTTATTCCATTAAATATTTGCAGCGCTGCCTTATCCGGCGAATCGTAATCATACAGGAAGACGGTAAGAGGAGCACCGTAAACGTTCGGATTTACCTTTACTTTCAGCCTGATGTTCATGCAGGCATACATCTTGTCGTTCGCGTTTCCGTTCGACCAGAAAGTAGAGTCTCCACCGGGCATTACGAACTCATCCATGGTGCGGTACCACTGAAGGCTGTCCTTGCCCCCGTCA
>JAEEGQ010000081.1 GCA_016280395.1 Lachnospiraceae bacterium
GAAACATAAAGCATTACTGATGGATGAAAATGCGGTAAAGAGGGCTCTTACGAGGATATCGCATGAGATAATAGAGCATAACGACGGAACGGAAAATGTGGTCATCGTCGGGATCATAAGCCGCGGCAAAGCGCTTGCGGAGGTACTTTGCGACAATATAGAAAGCATTGAAGGAAAGAGGCCGCCCTGCGGTCATCTGAACATACATTTCTACAGGGACGATCTGTCGAGCAGGTCGGATGCTCCGGTTGTAAAGGATGACAAACTGCCGTTTTCGGTTGAGGGGAAGGATGTTGTGCTCGTGGATGATGTCATCTACACCGGGCGCACAGTCCGTGCGGCAATAGAAGCGGTATTCGGCCAGGGACGTCCGAAGACGGTGCAGCTTGCGGTGCTTGTGGACCGCGGTCACAGGGAACTGCCCATCCGCTCGGATTATGTCGGGAAAAACGTTCCTACTTCAAGGAACGAAGTCATAAAAGTGGCCATTCCGCCGTTTGACGAGAAAACAGCGGTGGACATCTTTGAAAAAGAGAGGCCATGTTAATTTTGGATCCGTTGGATTAAAAACATATATTTTGGAGGAGATCTTTATGAAACTCGCGTACAACACCGGGGACAGACCAAGCTTTGGGAAGCTTGTGATCTTCGCCCTGCAACAGCTCCTTGCCATCATGGCAGCAACACTTGTGGTTCCCGTTATCACTAACGGTGCGGTTGAAAAAGCCATCACAGAAGACGTGATAAAATGGAAATTTACAGCACAGATGAGCCCCGCAGCCGCACTTTTCGGCGCAGGCGTCGGAACACTCGTTTACCTCTTCTTTACGAAGAAGAAAAGTCCTGTTTTCCTCGGTTCTTCCTTCGCTTTTCTGGGCTCCATGGCAGCAGCCTTCACCGGAGCCGCATCCATGGCTCTCGGCTATGTGGGACTTATCCTTGGCGCAGTGCTTGCAGGACTTGTTTATGTTGTGATCGCACTGATCGTTAAGGTTGCAGGCGTAGGCTGGATCAACAAGCTCATGCCCGCCGTTGTTATCGGACCGACCGTTGCCATCATCGGACTTTCACTCGCAGGAAACGCGATCGGTGACTTAAAGAAGGCAAATGCGGGCGGAAGCGTTTATACGGCTGTGATCTGCGGTCTTATCACACTTTTTGTGACAATGATCTGCTCGGTATACGGCAACAAGGGCATAAAGCTCATACCTTTCATCATCGGCATCCTTGCAGGTTATGCTGTTGCCGCATGCCTCACCTTCATCGGCAAGCAGATGGGGACAACGTCTCTTCTTGTTACCGATTTCTCAGCCTTTGATATCTTCAAACCCGAAAACATCAGCATCGAGTCCTTTATCTCGATCCCGCAGTTCACATTCGTTACGGCATTTGGCGCATTCGGCGAGATCACCGGTCCGTACATCGCCACCATCGCGGTTGCATATGTTCCCGTTGCCTTTGTTGTATTCGCAGAGCATATTGCAGATCATAAGAACATTTCCTCTATCATAGAAAAAGACCTGCTTGAAGATCCCGGCCTTTCCCGCACACTCCTTGGTGACGGCGTAGGTTCCATGGCCGGCGCATTCTTCGGCGGCTGCCCCAACACCACATACGGCGAGTCCATCGGCTGTGTTGCCATTACCGGTAACGCTTCCGTAGCAACGATCTTTGCAGCAGCCATCGGCGCTATTGTTATCTCCTTCATCACACCTTTCGTTGCCTTCGTTAACTCGATCCCTTCGTGCGTAATGGGCGGTGTCTGCATGGCTCTGTACGGATTCATCGCAGTTTCCGGTCTTAAGATGGTACAGAAGGTTGATCTTGAGGATAACAGGAACCTCTTCGTTGTATCGACTATCCTCATCGCCGGCATCGGCGGCCTTACCTTAAGCTTTGGCAAGGTAACGATCACAGCCGTTGCATGCGCGCTCATCCTCGGGATATTTGTGAACTTCATACTTTCTGCAGGTAAGGGCAAGAAAGAAGCGAAATAACATGTGAATATGTCAAAGACCGCTCCGGTGCTCCGGGGCGGTTTTTTGTCCATCGTGGGGTACCGGGATGTCGGTGGGCAAGGTACCCTGCAGCCCCTACCCACCGACATCCCATGTCTCCTTCAATTTCTCCATCTTGAATATCGCCGTAAAATGAAGTATAATGTTATCCGTTGAGGTTTTGGCTTTTGACCTTAAAACATGCATGAGTGCAGCTTTTACGCGCTTTCGAAAAAGCCTGCAAGGAGATTAATTATGAAGATCATAGTGGTCGGTGGCGGAAAAGTAGGACAGACACTGGTAGAACAGCTTAACGCCGAAGGACATGATATTACGATAATCGATAAAGATCCCGAAGTTGTGGAGTCCATAATCAGCAAAGTTGATGTTATGGGCTTTGTCGGCAACGGAGCATCGTACCATATACAAAAGGAGGCGGGCTGCAGCGATGCAAACCTGCTTATTGCCGTTACGGATTCAGATGAGCTTAACCTCCTTTGCTGCATGATCGCGAAGAAATCCGGCAACTGTCATACGATAGCCAGAGTGCGAAATCCGGAATACAGCAGGGATATCACATCGATACGCTCTGAGCTTGGACTTGCGATGGTCATCAATCCGGAGCTTGCGGCGGCAAAAGAAGCATCAAGACTGATGCGCTTTCCGCAGGCCATAAGTGTTGAGACCTTCGCCAAAGGCAGAGCAGATGTTTTGAGCTTTAAGATCAAAGAGGGCTCGCCGCTTGCAAACTTAAAGCTTATCGACCTCTCACAGAAGCTGCACTGTGACGTGCTCGTCTGCGGGGTGGAACGAAATGACGAATTTATCATTCCAAGAGGTAATTTCAAGCTTCTTGAGAACGACCTTATCTTCATCGTTGCGTCTCCGAAGAAAGCGGACGAGTTCTTCAGAAAAGCCGGCCTGCAGTCTGCGAAGGCAAGGCGCGCGGTCATAGTCGGCGGCGGAGATGTCACCTACTATCTTGCAACCGAGCTCATAAGTGCCGGAATTGATGTTACGATCATTGAAAAGGATATGGCAAGATGCGAGGTTTTGAGCGATGTTATCCCGAAGGCGCTTGTTATACACGGTGACGGCAGCGACAAATCCGTGCTCGAGGAGCAGAACGTGGCTTCAGCCGACGGTTTTATGGCATTTACGGATCTTGATGAGGAGAACATCATGCTTGCGCTTTACGCAAAGAATGTGAGCCAGGCGAAGATCATCACCAAGATAAACCACATAACCTTCGACGATCTTATCGAGAATCTTAACATAGGCAGCATAGTCTGCCCGAAGAATATAACCGCAGAAAACATAATCCGTTATGTCCGCGCAATGGAAAACAGTCTTGCCTTCAACATCGAGACGCTGCACCGTATGTGCGACGACAAAGCGGAGGCGCTTGAATTCCTGATCCGCGAAGGGTCACCCGTTATCGGGCAGCCGCTGCAGAAGCTCAAGATCAGGTCTGATGTGCTTATCGGCTGCATAAACCGCGACGGCGAGATCATGATCCCACGCGGCGGTACCGAGATCAATGTGGACGATACTGTGGTTGTCATCACAAGTCATACGGGATTTACGGATATCAGTGAAATCCTTGAAGAAGAATAATCCCGGGGTATGATATGAATTATAAGGCAGTAAGCAAAATATTATCATATGTGCTGAGGCTTGAAGGCATTCTGATGCTCGCGCCCTGTATCGTAGCGCTCATTTACGGAGAGAAAGAGGGCTGGTGGTACCTTGCGTGTGCGGCATTCTGCTTCGGGATAAGCTTCGTTTTCGGCTTTGCGGGCGGAAAGAAGACGGAGGGCTTCTTTGCGCGCGAGGGCTTCTTTGTTGTGGCCATGAGCTGGATCCTCATGGGTGTGTTCGGTGCCATTCCCTTTGTTCTTACCGGCGACATTCCGAATTTTGTGGATGCGCTGTTTGAGAGTATCTCAGGCTTTACCACCACCGGAGGAAGCATCTTGAGGGACGTTGAGGCGCTTTCAAAGACTTCGCTGTTCTGGAGAAGCTTCACCCACTGGATCGGCGGTATGGGCGTTCTCGTGCTCCTGATGGCTATACTTCCGCTTGCGGGAAGTGAGAACATTTTCATGATGCGCGCGGAGAGTACCGGTCCCCAGGTCGGGAAGATGGTGCCAAAGATCCGAAAGACCGCAGAGATCCTTTATGTTTCGTATTTCGCACTGACCGTGCTAGAGATCATAATGCTGATCGCAGGCAAGGTGCCGGTTTTCGACGCGCTCACGACAGCTTTCGGAACAGCGGGCACAGGCGGTTTCGCCGTAACGAATTCGAGCATCGGCAATTACTCGGACTACGGGCAGATCGTTGTCGCAGTGTTCATGATGCTGTTTGGCGTAAACTTTAACCTATATTACCTTCTTAGCGTAAGAAAGATAAAAACGGCGCTTTTAAGCGAAGAGCTCCGTTATTATGTCGGGATAATGCTTGCGACGACGCTTGTTATCGCGGTAAACATCAGAAATATCTTCGGAAGCTTCGGAGTATCTTTAAGATACTCGTTCTTCCAGGTTTCGTCGCTGATGACCTCCACAGGTTTTTCAACATATAACTACAACACCTGGCCGGAGCTCTCAAAGACGCTGCTTGTGCTCGTTTCGATAATCGGCGCCTGCGCCGGCAGCACCGGCGGCGGCATCAAGGTGTCGCGCTTTGTGATCATGCTTAAATGCGTAAAGCGCGAGATACGCTCTTTCGTGAATCCGAGGACCGTAAAGCAGATAAGAATGGACGGCACTGCGATAACAAGAGAGGTCCGCTCGAGCGTTAAGAGCTATATGCTGGCTTATCTTGTGATCTATGTTGTCTCGCTAATAATCGTGAGTCTTGACGGGTTTGATTTTACCACGAATACGACCGCAGTGTTCGCAACCTTTAACAACACGGGTCCCGGCCTCAATATGGTCGGCCCCGCCGGGAACTATGCGGATTTCTCCATACTTTCAAAGATAGTGTTCATTTTTGACATGCTTGCCGGACGTCTCGAGCTGTATCCGATGCTGATACTGTTCGTGCCGGGAACCTGGAAAGATTGATAACATAAAAGTGTCAGCGGGACAGTTCCACTGACACTTTTTTTATGAGTCACCGGGGGCGTTTCCCTGTAACTCATTGTTGACTTACCCCGTATGCCGTCGATATGCCCCGCAGCACGGCCACGAGCGAGGCTTCCGTAGGGAGTCGCAAGTTCGCCACGGATGCGACGCGCGTTCCGCGAAGCGGACGAGGGCTATGCCCCGAGAGCGCCAAAGCATCCGCAAAAGGCGACTTGCGACGATGGAGCGTTAAGAAAACGCGCCTGTGACGCGTTTTTAGCGTAATCCGTCCGAGCTATGCTCGAACGGTCGAGCCGTAGTGCAAGGCGGCATATCGACGGCATACGGGTGAACAACCTAAAAAATAAGTCACCGGGAAACGCCCCGGTGACTCATTCAGAATGCGCCGTCGAATCCGATAACCTGACCGTTCATGTATTCGGACGCATTCGCGATATGTGCTATAAATCTTCCGACTTCATCGGCCGACGCCATCCTTCCTGCGGGAATGGATTCGATGAAGCCTCGCTTTTCTTCTTCCGTGAGACGGCTGTTCATCTCAGTGTCTATCATGCCGCAGGACACGGCATTTACGCGGATGTTTGAGGGAGCAAGCTCTTTTGCGAGAGA
>JAEEGQ010000082.1 GCA_016280395.1 Lachnospiraceae bacterium
AGTATATTGCTGAGATAAAGTTTGTCTGTCTTGCGATGACTGACGAATATATCAGAAGGCACATTGACGAGATAACGGCACACGGCTCGGATATTGAAAAACGCTTGGATGACTCGTTTTGCACAAAGGATATGCTGCTTTTGGAAAACCGGAAGTACCGCGAGGGCTTTTTGCAAGCGGGCGAGCGGGTGGAACTTATTGATGGGGAATATGCAGAGACGGTGAATCGGATAGTTGAGGAATTGCCCCACAACGTATAAGACTGTCGAAAACTGGAAATTCATGAAAGACTACCGGGAAACAGTTGATTTTTGGAAGCTTCCAAGGAGTGGGATCGGCATTTGGATACAAAAGGATGAGACTTATGAGAATACAAAAGAAGATTAAACATATCATCGCCGGCATGCTTATTACAGGTATGCTGGCTTTTTGCGGTTGCGCGCAGTTTTTTGACGACCCGGGTGTGGTGGATGTGACACCGGGGGTGACGAATGAGGCGCAGGGTGGGGTTCAGGGAGCGACCGAGACACCGACGCCCGTGGTCGATGACTATCAGACGGGCTCTGACGAGCTTGATCCGTCTGATAAACAGTCATCGACAGAGCCCACTGACACGCCCACACCGGTCGCCATAGCGACAGACACGCCTACGCCTGTTTCTACGGCAACAAATACGCCGACTCCGGAACCGACGGATACACCTACTCCTGTGCCTACAGCCACAAACACACCGACTCCGGAACCAACAGCGACCAATACGCCGACACCTACGCCCACTAACACACCCACGCCCACGAATACGCCCACACCGACCAATACTCCGAAGCCCACTGCAACACCTACGCCGGCGCTTGTTGATTCGCAGGCACCGTTTTTCCTGTCATTCAAGACTCCCTCGCTGAAGATAGGGAGTTCGTTTGACATCCATAAATACGTGAGCTACATTGACGATGTGGACAGGGATGTGGAGCTTGTCGTGTCGGGCAATCTTGACATGAACACTGCGGGCAAGTACACTTTGAAGCTCACCATAAAAGATGATGCGGGACATGAAAAGAGCCAGAACATGACTGTCACGGTATTTGCGACAACACCTACGCCGACTCCCACACCGGAGGGCTGGGTTCCTACAGGTCCGAGCAGAGAGGCATTTTCTGATTTCATTGCAAAATATACAGAAGTATACAAAGGAAAAAATATAGGTTTTGGCATTGATGTCTCAAGATGGCAGGAAACAGTTGATTTCCAAAAGGTCAAGGCAGCAGGCGCGGAGTTTGTTTACATGCGCATAGGTGGCCTTGACGACGGCGAACTTTATACTGACACATATTATAAGAACAACATAAAGAACGCCAAAGCCGCAGGCCTGAAAGTCGGCATATACTGGCATGCCGAAGAGGCAAATCCCGATGAAGTGCGGGCGAGCGTACAGTACCTTATGAGTGTTCTTGACGGTGTGCAGCTTGATTTCCCCATTGCCTACGACTGGGAAGACTTTATAAATCTCGAAAACTACAAGATGAACCTTTGGGACATCAACCACAATTTCGCGGTCTTTGAGCAGGAATGCGAGTCTTACGGGTATTCAGCATGCCTTTACGGCAGCAAGTACTACATCGAAAAGGTCTGGATCACGCCGCGCAAGCGCCCTGTGTGGGTAGCACAGTACGCTTCGTCCACATCGTATGCGGGTGAATATTTCATGTGGCAGCACGGCTCAAACGGCAAGATAGACGGCATCAGCGGTAACGTGGATCTGGATATCTGGTTTAAGAACGTGAAGATTCCGTAAGGAAAGCGCGATCATGACGATACATATTTTTTGATTAGAAATGGGGGCAATGATGGGGGATTTCAGGAAACAGATGGAAATGGTATTGTACCATTCAGATGAGGGGGACGTGTCGGTCGATGCGTATATCATGGATGAGAGTCTGTGGATAACGCAGAAGGCAATGGCACAAGTATTTGGAGTTAAAATTCCTGATATATCCAAACATCTGAAAAACATTTACGAGGACGGTGAACTCGACAGGGAGGCAACTATTTCCAAAATGGAAATAGTTCAAAAAGAAGGTAGTCGCGAAGTAAAAAGGCTGAACGATTATTACAACCTCGACGCCATCATATCAGTCGGCTATCGTGTGAACTCACGCAAGGCAACCCAATTCCGTATCTGGGCGACAAAAGTACTAAAAGAATACATGACAAAGGGCTTTATCCTCGACGATGAGAGGCTTAAGCAGGGACAGACCGCTTTCGGAAAGGACTATTTCAGAGAGCTCCTTGAACGCGTTCGCTCCATACGTGCAAGCGAGCGGAGGATATGGCAGCAGATCACGGATATTTTTGCTGAATGCAGCATTGATTACACCAAGGACTCTGAAGAGGCATACCACTTTTACGCAACGATCCAAAACCGTTTCCACTATGCGATAACCAACCGTACGGCAGCGGAATTGGTCTATGAGTCGGCGGACCATACAAAAGAGCATATGGGGCTGGAAACGTGGAAAAATGCACCTGATGGCCGTATTTTAAAATCCGATGTTTCAGTCGCGAAAAATTATCTGAACGAAAAACAGATAAAG
>JAEEGQ010000083.1 GCA_016280395.1 Lachnospiraceae bacterium
GGGTTGTTGGCGGCATAATGGTACAAATCGGCATTGGTGTGATTAAAAATTCCTCCCATTCCGGGCAAATTTGCCATATCCTTGGCATTTGCCTTGCCTGCGGCGGGGATGTACTCTCCAAGGGCAGGGTCTGTGCTAATCCAGCGGCTGTATTTGGGGTCAAGATACCTTGCGCCATAGTAGTACAGGCCAGTCTCCTTGTCCAGCTCCTTTGCCGTGAATCGGTAGGGCACGTCGTAGAGCGCGGTTATGTTAGTGCGCATGTCTATCCATGTCTCGCCGTAGGGCGTGTACTCTATGCGCTGGTAGACTTCGCCGTCCTGGTTTGTTACAAGCTGCGCAGAGCCAAGGTGGTCAGAGTGGTAGAAGTACTGGCTGTGCATTTCTTCGCTGTCGGTCGGGCGGTTTGCGCTGTTTACTTTTGTAACCAAGCGCTCGGTTCCAAGGAAGATGTGCTTGCTGTTCTTTCCGCCGTCCAATTCAGAACCTCCGTCTTTGTGCCAGGTCCAGAAGTTGCAGAAGTAAATTGTCTCCGCATTCCTCGTATACTTGTTGGTTCGCATTCCGTCCTCGCCGTAGATGTAGTATACGTCGTTCGTGGAGTCGTGCGATTCCGTAAGCCTGTTGCGGACATCCCAGACGTAGGTGCGGCGGTAGTGCCTTTCCTGCTTTACTTTAGTTGTTGCATTGTCCGTCTCAAAGTAGCCCCATGCGCTGTCCACGCCGTAAACGTCGTTCCCGTAGTCGGTCACGGTAACTTCCCTGCTGTCGCTTTCGGAAAGGCCGTCATATTCCTCCTGCGTTACGTTTCCGTTTGCGTCGTACTTGTACCAGCGGTTCCCGGCGCGCTCAAGGCGGTGGGCAAAGCCCTTTGCGTATACGTAGTCTATTGCATAGTTAAGGTCGTCGCCATTTCGACTTCCTGTTAAGGTGACCTCAGAAGAAGTTTTGTTCATCATGCGACCAAGACCTGCTTCGTCAAAGACAAAGTTCTGCTTGTATTCGCTTACATGAACTGGCTGGCTTGCACGGTAGGGATTATGCTCCGTGCTTCCGCTTACGCTGGTGAGTTGTCCTAATGCGTCATAAGTGTAACTTTGGCTTGTCTTGTAGGCACCGCCATTTAAGCAGTCGTTGGTGTAGGACAGGATGTTTCCAAGGGTGTCAAATTTGTACTCAATGTTCTGGTACTGTATGTTGTTTTCGTTTTCCGTCCTTATGGAAGAAAGCCACCTTCTTTCCGGGTTGTATTCGTACTCGGTTTTTACTCCGTTGCCGTACTCTATGAAGTTCCTCTGGCCGTACTCGTCATAGCCAATGTCCTTTACGTAGGAAAAGTCATTTTCTTCCTTTGTCGTTCCGCTTACGCCGCACACGTTTCCGCCATAGTCATAGGCATACTCCACGCACTCTCCGTCCGGGTAGACAATTTCCTGCATGCGCCCAAGGTAGTCGCTCTTGTATTCCATGGTTGCAGTCCGGTCTTTTTTGAATCCGTCTATGTGTGAGGATATTTTTCTTTTTTCCTGCGTAATCTCTCCAAGCTTTCCGTACATGTAGCTCACGGTACCCGATGCGTCAATCCTGGCGGCAAGCCTGCCCGCAAGGTTGCTGCGGTCGGCAGATTTTCCATACACATATACAGTATCCGTCATTTCGCCGGGATAGTCAACTCTAAGGAGCCTGTTGAAGGCATCGTATTCATAATTTATGAAGAGCCGCTTCTCGTCCATTACGGAGTCGGTTTCCTGCACCAGGTTGCCGGAGCTTTTGTCGTAATAAAATTTCTTGTACCCGGAATCCACGCTGGAAAGGAGTGTGCGCCGTCCCAGCATGTCGTATTCCACGCACACAGGGTTGTCCTCCGCGTCATAGGCAAGCGTCATCCGGCCAAGGGCATCGTACTCATAGCGGGTGTGCGTCGCAAGTTTTCCGTCCGCGTCATATTTTGCCATGGCCACGATGTTCCCGCGCACATCCGACTTGGTTTCCGTAACGTTGCCCTGTGCATCCGTGGAGCACACTACAGACCTTGGGTTTGCATAACTTTCTTCTATATAATAGCCTGTTTTCCACTCGCTTCCGTCCGGCAGGATGTTCAGCGTGCTGCGGTCGCGCTCGTCGTATTCATGTTCAGTTGCGTACTCAAAAGGAACTTTTTTCTCGTCAAGGTCTTCTATAGCTTCTGTTCCTTCTCCCGCAACAAAGTAGGGTGCATACTCTTTTACAGTCCTGCCTTTTATGTCATATTCCACCGGGCCGCTCACGTTCCAGCCCTTGGTCTTTGCGCCTGTGTCCGCATCGCGAACCTCTCCCTGCTTTGCAGTCCGCACCGTCCTTCCAAGGCCGTCGCACTGTACGATGGTGCGCATTACGGACTCATCAGAGGCATCTGTCCTTATCTTTTGGTAGGTCACTGCACTCATGAGTTTTTCGTCATTGTGCATGTTGTACTCGTAGCGCACGGCAGGTACCTCGCCGGTATCGTACGGAGTGCGCATCTCGCTTAAGCGTAGCCATGAGTCGTATTTGTAGGCAAAGGAATTTCCGTTGCAGTCAGTCTCGCCCTTCTTAAGCATACGGCCATCATATTCTATGCTTCCGGCAAGACGCTCACCTTCCTTGGAAACCTGGGAGATTGTAACAGGAAGCATTTTGTTTTCCCTGTCATACTCATATTCTGTTGAAACGCCTGTAGGGTATGTAAGCCTTACTATGTTTCCGTTTTCATCGTAATCAAGCCTTGTGCCAAGGAAATCCCCGCGTGACGAGTATTCCTTAAGGCAGACCAGGGAGCCATCCGCATTGTACTCCCCTTCCCTAAGTGCCACGGTGTTTCCCGCCGCATCCTCAACCTCAATCCTTGAGGGGAGGCTCAGTATGTGTTTTTCATAGTTGGGGGCATAGTCAATTTTAGCCCGGACATAGGCAGAATTTCCTTCATACTGCGTAAGGGAGATTACGTTTCCGTATTTATCGTATTCGTATTCCGTCCTGCCGCAAACCGAGGCTGAGCTGTCCTTTTCATAATTCCGGCTTTCCTCATAAGTGGGGAGCGCAAACGGAGAAGGCTCGTACCTTGTCCTGCTTTCCGAAAGCAGGGTTCCGTCCTTTGCGCGGAGCTCGCCTGAAAGCGGCATGCACTTTGTATGGTAAAGCCCTGTGTCATTGCTGTAGAGCGTCGTGCTCTTTGAGTCGTCCGCAAGGGTCGTGACTATTTTTCCAAAGCCGTAGAATTCTTTTTCCTTCCTGTCGTAGCGGGCGTTTGAGTATTGGTATTCAGTCCGCACCGAATGTTCTCCGTGCAGGACTTCTTTCTTCGTCTTCCCGCATCCGTCGTCTGCAATTACCGAAGACATTACGTATGAAAAATGAGGCATGTCCGCAGTTCCGTACATGCCCTTATACTCAATTGTATAGGAGCCGCCTGTAGGAAGGTGCCCACACTTTAATAGCTCTGCCTTTCCGGCAATGTTCTTTTTCTAGTATGTTGCCTTGCCAGGACCCTTCATCACCTGGTTCGCCTTGCTGTCCCCGTCATTGTCCA
>JAEEGQ010000084.1 GCA_016280395.1 Lachnospiraceae bacterium
ACAGCTCCGAGCTTAAAAAGCTCCGCAAAGGTATTGCAGGCGTTTTTGTACGATTCGTCTCGAAGCATGAACTTTGTGAGAAGTACTTGCGCGCAGGTCTGGTTGTACTCGGAAAAAAGCTTCTGGTAGATCGTCATGAGGCTCGCCTGACCTATTGCCGCACATGCCTGCTTTACCGCGAGTGTCTTCGGCCTTTCCTTTAATCCGATGGCATGTCTTCCCACTGCTATGGCTCCAGAGGAAACGAGCACAACGTCTTTTCCCATGTTGTGCTGGTCGGTGATGATCCTCACAAGCTTTTCAAGCTTTGCGTAATCAAGTGTTTCCGTGTCCTTGTGAGTGATCGTTGAAGAACCTACCTTGATCACGATCCTTTTTTTGTTTTTCAGGTTTTCTCTCTCGTTTTTCATTACAGGCATTTTCCTTTGTATTTTCCTGCTATCTTTTCAAAGACCTTTATTCCGTCCACAGCGGCGCTCATGATCCCTCCTGCGTAGCCCGCGCCTTCTCCGCACGGGTAGAGGCCTCTTATCGCGCTCTGTAAACTATCGTCTCTTACTATCCTAAGAGGGCTTGATGTCCTGGTCTCAACGCCGGAAAGAAGCGCATCACCGTCGGAAAAGCCTTTGAGCTTCCTTCCGTAGGCTTCGACGCCCTCGATTATGTCTCGCGCTACATATGCGGGAAGTGCGGGATTCAGGTCCGCCATACCCCATTTCCCTTTTGTTTCGGGGAGTACGTTCCCAAATGAGACTGTCTTTTTTTTATCTTTAAAATCCTGAAAGCGCTGGATTGGAACAAGCCCGCCGCAAAGCCCGTATGCGGCTTTTTCCCACTTTCCCTGGAAACGCATTCCGGAAAGTACGTCGTCAAAGCCTTCGTTTTTAAAATCCTCGGGCGTTACCTGGACAACTATCGCGGAGTTTGCGTTTTTTCCGCTTCTTCCCGAATAGCTCATGCCGTTCACGCAGGTCATCCCTTTTACGGAGGAAGCGTTAACGACATGCCCTCCGGGGCACATGCAGAAGGAATATACACCACGCCCGGAGGCTGCGGTATGCGTCATCTTGTAATCCGCGGGGGGAAGGAGCCTGTAATTCTCTCCGTACTGCCCGAGCCCTATCGTCTCCTGAAGATGCTCAATCCTTAATCCTATCGCAAAGGCCTTTTGTTCAAGGATGAGGTTTTTCCCGGAAAGCATGCGGAAGGTGTCTCTTGCGCTGTGTCCCACGGCAAGTATGCAGGCTTCACAGGGGATCTCTTCACCGTTTGAAAGTCTCACCGCTTTAAGAGCATTTTCATCATCTGTCAGAAGGTCTGTGACTTTCGTGTCAAACTTAAATTCCGCGCCGTTTTCGATCGCTTTGAGGCGCATGTTTTTCATGATATTTTTTAGGATATCGGTTCCGATATGAGGTTTTGCCGAAAAAAGTATCTCTTCCGGCGCGCCGAAATGCACAAAGGTCTCGAGGACATGCTTTATCCGTCCGGATTTGTCCTTTACGCCGGTGTTCAGCTTCCCGTCGGAAAACGTGCCCGCGCCGCCTTCACCAAACTGCACATTGCATTCTTCGTCGAGCTCGTTCGTTTCCCAGAAACGGCTGACTTTTTCCGTGCGTGAATCCACATCGCTTCCGCGTTCTATCACAAGCGGGGCATAGCCGAAGGAAGAAAGCATGAATGCGGCAAACATTCCCGCCGGGCCTGCGCCCACGACAACGGGCCTTTGAGGCATTTCTATCGTGCCTTCCGGTGAAAACGAATATCTCACGGGTTCTTCATGCTTTAAAGTGCCGTGAGATCTGTCGATAAGCTTCTTCTCTACAGCAGTATCATTAAATTCTACAGCTATAGTATAGACTAAAAGGATGTTTTCCTTGTCTCTCGCGTCCACAGAGCGCTTTTCAATGTGCCATGAGTATTTCCCGGGATCTGTCTTTACGGCGCGCTCTACGGCCGTTTTAAGAGCTTCCTCGGGCTCTCCCGCTTTCAGTTTTATCTGGTAGTTTATCATACTTTGATCATATGGTACAGAAGCTTTCTGTCACCCTTTTGCGGCACAGTCCCCCGCAATGTATCCTGAAGTCCACGCCCACTGGAGATTGTACCCTCCGCACGGTCCGTCAACATCCGTGATCTCTCCCGCAAAATAAAGCCCGGGCACCTTTTTTGACTGCATCGTTTCAGGATCTATCTCTGAAAGATCCGCTCCTCCCGCGGCGACCTGTGCCGATTCGAAAGGATTTGTCTCAGTTATATGAAATTCAAGGTGTTTCATGAGGGAAGCGAGTTTTTCCGCAGAGTCTTTTTTAAACGCCTTTGAAGCATGTGCTTCGGGATCGATGTTGAGCTTTAAGAGCAGTACGTAGTTAAGCTTGTGATTAAGAAGTCCAGTAAGACAATCCTCCGCTGTCCTGTTTAACGACATGCGTTTCTTAAGTTCCGCTTCAAGTTCTTTTTCCGACAAGTCTTTAAAAAGGTCTATCGAGATCTTTACATCTCTTTTCTTTTCAAGGCATTCACCAGCAAATCTGCTTATCTGCATCGTGGGGATACCTGAAATACCGTAATCCGTGAAAAGCAGTTCTCCGTAGTCACTCGCCATTTCTTTCCCGTCTGAAAACAATGTTATGAGGCCTTCATGACGTACTCCGGAAAGCGTCTTTGAATACTTGTCGGTAAAACGAAGCTGCACAAGTGCGGG
>JAEEGQ010000085.1 GCA_016280395.1 Lachnospiraceae bacterium
CTACAACCTTGACGGTTCTGTTCTTGATTCATACACAATGCACAGCTCCTGCGGACAGAACGGACATAAGTATGTATATGCCGATGGAATGATTATCTGTTCTGAGTGCGGAAATGCTATCGATCTTGCTGAAACCAAGTACACCGGATTTGCAAAGGACAAAGCAACCGGCAGGAAGATGTATTTTGTAGCAGGTAAAGTTTATGCCGGAAGACTCGAGTTCGGCGAAACTGAATACATTTTCGATGAAGACGGCCTGGGTGTGGACGGCGAATATGTTGTCACCTGCAAGGTGGGAGATCTTGTATTTGAATGCGAAGACGGTCTGGTAGTAAACAGAAACGGTCTGTATGAATTCAACTCGAAGCAAAATCACGGCATATTTAAGGGATATATAAATAATGAGCCGGCAGTAGGCTGGGTAGAACTGTTTGGCAATACATACTACTTTAAAAATGGTGTATTACGCACAAGTGCAACTACTATCAACTCTGTTATCTATAAATTTGATTCGAAGGGTATATACCAGGGCGGAGTATTTAAGAAATCAAATAAAGGAACAAAGTATTACGATCGCGGCGTTTGTATCACAGGATGGTATGAGATAAATGACAATATATACTATTTTGGCGATCAGGGCTATATGACAACAGGTGTTGCAAAGATTGAAGGCTCCTTCTATACATTTGATGGAAATGGTATCCTTGTTTCGGAAGAAGGCAGCAACTACATCGGCTTTGTAAAAGACGGAAACGATACGTACTATTATGAAAACGGTGTCCGCGTTACCGGCTGGAAGCAGATCGGGGACGACTATTATTACTTTGGCTCTGATGGAGCAATGTGTGTAAAGAACAAAAAGATCAATAACGTTCTGTGTGAGTTTGCTGCTGACGGAAAGTATCAGGGCGGTAATTGGTACAAGTCAAATAAAGGAACCAAGTATTATTACGCAGGTTCATTTATTACAGGATGGTATGATGTAGACGGTGCAACCTATTACTTTAATGCAAGCGGCTACATGCTGACAGGTACAAATCTGGTCGATGGCTTGTTCTACACCTTTGATGAAAACGGAGTACTCATGTCCTCGGGCGAAAGCCGGCACACAGGATTCACCACGGAAGGAAAGTATACATACTATTACGAAGACGGTACGCTTGTAACAGGCTGGAAGCAGATCGGAGATGACTACTATTACTTCGGATCTAACGGAGCAATGACTGTCGGAACCAAAAAGGTGGACGGTATTTATTGCCGGTTCGCTGCTGACGGAAAGTATCAGGGTGGTACCTGGTCCAAGACAAGTAAAGGAACCAAGTATTATTATGCAGGTTCATTTATTACGGGATGGTATGATGTAGACGGTGCAACCTATTACTTTAATGCAAGCGGCTACATGCTGACAGGTACAAATCTGGTCGATGGATTGTTCTATACCTTTGATGAATACGGAATGCTCGTTTCAACAGGAGAAAGCCAGTACACAGGATTCTCTAAAGTAGATAAGTATACATACTATTATGAAGACGGTGTTCTTGCTACCGGTTGGAAGCTGATCGGAGAAGATTATTATTACTTTGGATCTGACGGAGTAATGGCTACAGGAACTAAGAAAGTAAACAATGTTCCTTGTAAATTTGCTTCAGACGGAAAATATCAGGGTGGTACTTGGTACAAGTCCAGCAAGGGCGTGAAGTATTACTATGCAGGAGAATTTATTCTCGGCTGGTATGATATTGATGGCTTAAGATATTACTTCGATGACGATTATTACAGAGCAACAGGTGTAGCGATCGTTGACGGATTGTTCTATGAGTTTACCGAGGAAGGTGTCCTGACAGGCGAAGGAATTGCTGATTATACAGGTTATCTTGTGTCCGGAAAGTATACCTACTATTATGAGGACGGTGTGATGGTTACCGGCTGGAAGGAGATAAACGGTGTATTCCATTATTTCCGTTCCAATGGTTCTATGGCAGTCTATGCTACTAAGATCGACGGAGTTAAATATCAGTTTAGTTCAGACGGATCCCATACAGTAGGTACTTGGGTGACAAGCAGTCGCGGAACAAGATTTTACTTTGCAGGTTCGTATGTTGTAGGTACCGTAGTGATCGATGGTATTACATACACATTCGATGAAAAAGGATATCGGGTAATTGAAGAGGATCCTGCTGCGGATATTGTAAACTACACTGTAGAATACACTGCAGGCTACAGTGTAGAATACGCTGTAGATGACATTGCAGATGACTTTGCAGATGACATTGCAGATGACTTTGCAGACGACATTGCAGACGACGCAGACACTGATGCAGCGGAAGACGAATCAGCGGAAGACGAAGTTGATGAGACATTGGAATAAGATCAGCTGATCATGGTTTTATCAAACCGGAGCCATGTATTATGCATGGCTCCGGTCAGATAATAGAGAAAGCGGGTGCGCGGCCGAATGGCCGCACACCCGCTTTCTCTATTATCTGACACCCCTTTGATCACTGAAAAGTCAATGGGGTGTTTTTTTAGTTTTATGAAAGGTTTACCTTTCTCGGCAGCCTCACATATTTTATATGTTCCAATTCGTTGAAGAATCCGGGATAGCTCTTTTTAACGGCTTCCGCGTTTGTGATCACGCCGCCGTGGACGGTAAGGAGAACTGAGAGAGCCATCACCATACGATGATCGTGATGTCCGTCGATCGCGACTGTGGGAGCGTGGAGGACCGAAGGCATGATGACCACGGAATTTCTGTTTATCTCGATCTTTGCTCCGAATTTTTTGAGCTCGGTCCTCAGCTCTTTTAAGATGTTCACGTCATTCGTAGCGAGAGACCTCGTTCCGAGGAATGTGGCTCCGTGGCACTGTGCGGCAACGGAAAAGAGCACAGGCACCAGATACGGATGATTTGATACATCGAGTGTTGCCGAACCGCTCGTTATGGCGTCGAGGTAATCGACGATCCGTCTGTCGGGCTGAAGACTGGAATCCCTGAGCCCGCGGACCTTGACATTGTTGTTTTCGTCGATATAGTTCAGAGCGCAGAAGAAAGCGGCGCTGGACCAGTCACCTTCAATCGTTACGTCACAGGGCTTGTATGTCTGCCCGCCTTTTATGAAATAGGCGTCTTCCGCGATCTTTTTTATCTTTATCCCGAAATGCTTGAGCACATCCAAGGTCATGTCAACGAAACCGTACTGATCGAAAGGCGGATAGATAAAGAGCTTACTGTCGCCCTCGAGGAGGGGGAGAGAGAAGAGAAGACCCGACGCGAACTGCGGGGTTATCGAACCGCGGAGCCTGTAGCATCCGGGTTTGAGGCTTCCCTTTATGCCGATCCTGGTCTTTAAGACTTTGTATTTTACGCCTGAATACCCAAAACAAGGCTCATAGCCGATTATGCCGCGCCTTATGAGGGCTTCGGATCCTGAAAATATCACATTGTTTGTTCTGGTAAGGGAAAGTGGAATGAGAAAACGAAGAGAGGTGCCGGATTCACGGCAGTTGAGCTTTATGGCGCTCTC
>JAEEGQ010000086.1 GCA_016280395.1 Lachnospiraceae bacterium
GACGAGATAATCCCGACGCTTACGCTTCCGAAGCAGGATCTGTGCGATTTTGCGGAGGCGGTTATCACAAGGTTCAAGAATCCTTATGTTAAGCACCAGATCCTCTCGATCGCGCTGAACTCGGTTTCGAAGTGGGTTGCAAGGTGCTTCCCGAGCTTCCTCGGCTACATCGAGAAGGAAGGCACGCTTCCGAAGAAGCTTACGTTCTCGCTTGCAGCGCTCATGGCTTTCTACAGCGCAGATGAGATGCGCGATGGCGTGCTTATCGGGCACAGGGACGGCAAGGAGTACGAGATCAAGGATGATGCGGCTGTACTTGAGTTCTTCGCTGCTAACAGCGGCAAGTCCACAAAGGATTTTGTAACCGCTTTCCTTGGATTTGAGAAGTACTTCGGTCAGGATCTTAATAAGATCGAGGGCCTGAACGACCTTATGTGCGAGTATCTTGATTCCATCAAGGCAATCGGCTGCCGCGCTACCATGGAGAAGTATTTCGCATAAACAGACATTTAATGCGCACGGAAAACCCGCCATCGTGGTTTTTCGTGCGTTGTTTCGCAAAAAAGCCAAACTGGGAGGCAGGATGAAAACTCTTAAGATCAACGAAGAAGACAATGTTGCTGTTGTGATCGAACCGGGTGACAGCGGGATCACAGCCGGACATAAGGTGGCTCTTACCGATATCAAAGCGGGAGAGAAGATAATAAAATACGGCAACTGTATAGGAAAAGCGACGGAAGATATAAAAAAAGGCGACTGGGTGCACACGCACAATGTGAAGACCGCGCTTGAAGGCCTTAAAGACTATGTTTATGAGCCCGTAGAGGCTCCTGCGCTTCCCGGACGCGAGCTGTTTTTTGAAGGGTATCCGAGGAAGAACGGGCGAGCAGGCATCAGGAATGATGTTTACATAATCCCGACGGTCGGCTGTGTTGGCAAGATCGCCGAGAATATCGCAAAAAAGGCCGCAAAATACGTGAGCCGTGACGATATCGAAGTTATTGCGCTTTCGCACCCTTATGGCTGTTCGCAGCTTGGGGACGACCAGGACAACACAAGGCAGATCCTTGCGGACCTGATCCTGCATCCGAATGTCGGCGGCGTGCTTGTGCTCAGCCTTGGCTGTGAAAACAGCAATCTTTCAACGATAAAGCCGCTTCTTGAAGGTTACGACGAGGATCGTGTGAAATTCCTTGTCTGCCAGGAATCCGAGGATGAAGTTGCGGACGGCGTTGAGATAGTGAAGGGGCTTATTGCAAAGGCCGAGAGCGAGAAGCGCGTGAGGGTTTCCGCTGACGAGCTTGTTGTCGGCTTAAAGTGCGGAGGCTCGGACGGTTTTTCCGGCATCACCGCTAACCCTGTGGTCGGGCGGTTTTCGGACATCCTCGCTTCGGCAGGCGGGACCACGATCCTTACGGAAGTCCCGGAAATGTTCGGTGCAGAGCACATCCTCATGAACAGGTGCGAGACAAGGGAACTTTTTGACAAGACAGTCTCGCTTATCAACGATTTTAAGGACTATTTTATCTCTCACGGACAGGTGGTCTACGAGAACCCTTCGCCCGGCAACAAAGCAGGCGGGATCACGACTCTTGAGGACAAGTCCTTAGGCTGCACCCAAAAGTCCGGAAAGAGCGCTGTCAAGGGCGTTCTGAAGTACGGGGAGCGTGTAAAGAACAAGGGCCTGAACCTGCTTTCCGCACCCGGAAACGACCTTGTCGCCTCCACGGCGCTTGCCGCAAGCGGCGCGCAGCTTGTGCTGTTTACAACAGGGCGCGGAACGCCTTTTGCTTCTCCGGTGCCTACTTTGAAGATATCCAGCAATTCGGCGCTTGCGTCACACAAGAAGAACTGGATCGATTTTAACGCAGGTGTTGTGCTCGATGGGAAGACCCTTGAGGAAGCAGGCGAGGACCTTGTTGCGCTTGTGCTTGAAGTGGCCTCCGGAAAACGCGTAAAGAGCGAGCTTGCGGGCCTGTATGATATGGCAGTGTTTAAAAACGGAGTCACACTGTAAAAAGCATAAAGAATCAGATTGTTGATCAGGCAGCTTTGGAGAACGGATGGGTTTCCAAAGCTGCTTTTATATACCTGTATTTCGATGGTTTTTCGGGCATTTCCACAAGAAAAAGTACAAGATGCTATTAACAATTAGCAACAGGATAAACAACAAAAGCCCGGGCAAAACACGGTATCATCAGTGCTTGGTTATCTGTTCAAGCCTTTCATAATACTGTTCATAGAAATCACGCGAAAGGTCGTAATCGCGTACATAGAAGATGTTGAGCAATTGCATGGATAATGCCACAAGTTCTTCAACTGTTCCGGGCTTTCTGCCGGCTGAGGCAGGAGATGGCTTTGATGCGGCAACGGCCAGCTCTGTTGCGGCTTTCTGCCTGCTCTCCGTAAGCTTGTGCCAGGAAAGTGCGTATTCTTCGTATTTTTTAAGATTTTCTATGCCAAGCCACCCGGCTACCGTAACATCTGCGGTTTCAGGCATGGTGCACGGGCATTGACCGGTCTGGAGAATGTAGCTGAAACCGTCGCCGGTGTACAGACGCCCCAAAGGGAAAAGCCTGCAAAAACCGGGGCGATGCGTATAGATCCTGCATTTTCCGTCAGGGCCAAGCAGCGCGCAGGCCCCGGTTTCCTTGGACTTCATGAGATACGGAAGCGTGATGCCGTCAACAACGCGAAGCTCAAAGTATTTGCCGTAGCCTGCCGCAAAGCCGCCTCCCAGCGTTTTTTCAAGCTCGTACATGTCATATGGGTCGAGGATTATGGTATCATCGGTAGCTCTGCAGCAGGAGGCTTTTCCTCCGCAACCGTCGCATTTCATGCGGACGGGGTCGCTGCTTTTGTATAACCTGCCGTCGGTTTCTGCGGCAAGATTCATTATCCGTTTCATGTTTAACCTCCATGCTGCGGGTGCAGCGAATAGCTGATGGTTGTATTTGTGCAAGGGCTCACGCAGCGCATATGCACTGTCTGAAAGTTTTTCTTTAAAACCTGTTCCCTTCGGGAAAATGCATCTGTTTCACGGTTTGTGTTGCTATCATGATTATAACGCATTATACTAGTTATAGACAACTGTGTTTTGCAAATATGCAGTGTGAATGCCGCGAGAGAACAGCATGAATGCCACGAGAGAACAGCATGAATGTCGCAGCAGAACTGCAATAGGGCCGGTGATTAACCGGCAAAAGGGCAAAAGCTTAGATAAGCACAAGAAGGAGAGCCAAATACATGTTTACACCTAAAAACAAGAATTTTGATCTGAGCCCCGTTACCGGCATGACAAGAGATTCATGGATCGAGGCAGGAAAATACCTGCTTTCCGGCATGTTTGACGGGAAGAAGAGCATGGATGAGCCCGCGCTCGTTAAAAGGCATGAATTTGACGTCACATACCCGCACCTGCGTGACGGGAAATACCCGGAAAACGAGGTAAAAGCTGAGCTTTTCGAAGGGCTTACCCGTACGCTGTTCATTGCGGCGCCCCTGATAAAAAACGATAAAAATGTCGAGATCAACGGTTTTAACCTTGCGGAATACTATCGCAGACAGATAGTGCTGGCATGCGACCCCGAAAGCCCGAATTACATCGGCACGTATGATGAACTACGCGAAATGACGCATCAGGACGGATTTGCGATCTTCCAGCAGACCGTGGAGACCTGTGCTTTGGTGATCGCTCTTGATATTTGCGAGGATGAGCTTTGGAACGCGCTTTCAAAAGACGAGCGCGATAAGGTGGCCGGGGTGCTGCTTACCTATGCCCATGGGTCTACAGTGCCGCAGAACTGGCGCTTTTTCAACATGCTGAACATGGCTTTCCTGCATAACCACGGCTATGATATCGACCGGGAGATCATGCTCGAGCATGCAAAGGAGACGCTTGCGTACTACGCGGGAAACGGGTGGTACCGCGACGGACAGAGCTTCGACTATTATAATTGCTGGGCATTTCAGGTCTATTCGAAGATATGGAACAGGTGGTACGGATACAGGGAAATGCCGGCGATCGCGGCGGCATTTGATGCGCACTTCAGGGAGTTTATGAAGACCTACACACATTTCTTCGGCGCTGACGGCTTCGTGAACATGTGGGGGCGCAGCAACGTGTACAGGTTTGCTGCGGCTTCGCCGTTTGCGGAATGCGATGCGGGCGATTTTCCGCCGGAGTTTTTCGGATTTGCAAGAAGGATAACCTCGGGTGCTCTTTTGCAGTTCCTTACAAGAGATGATTTTCTCAGGGATGGCGCCCCCGAAATGGGCTTCTACGGGCAGTTTAAGCCGCTCGTGCAGGGGTATTCCTGTGCGGAAAGCCCTTTCTGGTTCGGAAAAGCCTTTCTTTGCCTGGCACTGCCAAAAGACCATCCGTTCTGGACTGCGACAGAAAACGAAGGCTTCTGGAAGGAAGAGAGGAAGAGCTTTGATGCAGCAGGACAGGGCGCAGCAGGACAGAACGCAGCAGGACTGGGCACGGCAGGCAGCATTCCTGCGGAAAAATTGCTCACGGTCTCGCTGGATGCACCCGCACTCTATGTTTCGAACCATCTTTCCACAGGTGAAACTGTGCTGAGGACAGGCAAGATATTCAAGGCACCCGGAGACGAGCACGGAATGTGGAACTACGGAAAGCTTGCATACAGCACAAAATACCCATGGGAGGCGGATTCGCGGTCCCAGCAGTACATTCTTACGGATGAGACAAACGGCAAGTCCGCTTTTGCAAATATCACGTTCATGCAGGGCGAAAAGGACGGAGTGCTCTACAGACGCCAGTTTTTTGATTATGACTGCCATAAGGAGATGCATTGGATAAACGCCATTTCACTCGCGGATTTTCCTGTGGAGAAGGGCATTGTGAGGGTTGACAAGCCAAGGCTTGTCCGGAGGCCCGCAACCCTTACTCTTGGCAGCTTCGGTTTCCCGGACAACGGCACAAAGGTTGAAAGGCGTGAAAAAGACGGCGCTGTAGCTGTTGTTCTTTCGGGCAAAGATCACACGGGCGCTGTAAGGCAGCTTGCGTTTGTGACCTGGTTTGGCTTTAACTCGCTTGATGTCGTAAAGAATACTGGCAAAAACCCGGATTCCGCGGACTCCCTTGTAGCTGTTGCCACATGCAAGCGCGCTAAGCATTACGGAGCGTATGCACCGGGCGTGCTTATCTCCGCAAACCTTGAAAAGTTCGACGATAAGCCCTTTACGGACGAAGAGCTGTTCATCATAAAAGATATTTCGTTCTCGGACGACGAGAAACTCGGAAACTACGGGAGAATACAGATCTCACTTAACAGCGGAGAAACAAGGACAATCGATTTTGAGGGAATGGAAGGCAGGCTGCAGCTGTGATGCGCGCCGGACGACATTGAACATACGCAGGTGCAACAAAACAGCATCAACCCCACACCAAACCCGCAACAAAACCGGCCCCCATTATTTTCCCTCTGTAAAAGATCACGGGGATGGTGTATAATGAGCAATGTCCGGAGGCACTGCCAAGGCGCTTTGGGGAGAAGGCTTTCTGACGAAGAAGTAAGAAGAAATACAAATACACACACGGAGGTGCAAGATCATGTATTGTACAAGAAATGTCACAGGCGACCTGGTCTGGGTTGGCGCAAATGACCGCAGGCTTGCCATGTTTGAAGGCGTGTACTCGGTTCCGGACGGGGTTTCATACAACTCTTACCTGCTCCTTGACGAGAAGACCGTGCTTTTTGATACGGTTGACAAGGCTGTGGGAAAGGTGTTTTTTGAAAATCTTGAACATGAGCTTGCGGGGAGAAAGCTGGATTTTGTCGTTGTTTCTCACATGGAACCCGACCACAGCGCGACTCTTTCAGAGCTGCTCTTACGGTATCCCGGCGTAGTTGTTGTCTGCAACGGCAAGTGTTTTGACATGATGAAGAATTTCGGCTTTGCCGACGATTCCGTTAAGCCGTACATAGTAAGCGAGGGGGATATCCTCAACACCGGCAGACATGAACTCACCTTCGTTATGGCGCCCATGGTTCACTGGCCGGAGGTCATGATGACCTTTGATAAGACTGACGGCACGCTGTTTTCCGCAGATGCTTTCGGCACCTTTGGCGCATTAAACGGCAACCTTTTTGCCGATGAAGTTGATTTCTTCGCGGATTATCTCGACGAGGCCCGCCGTTACTATACAAACATTGTAGGGAAATACGGCGTCCAGGTGCAGGCAGTGCTAAAGAAGGCCGCAAACCTTGACATAAAGCGCATCTGCCCGCTCCACGGCTTTGTATGGCGAGAAAAGCTCGGCGATTATATTGAATATTACGACAAATGGAGCAGCTATACGCCTGAAGTAAACGGGGTTATTGTGGCGTATGCCTCTGTTTACGGCGATACGGAAAATGCTGCGGAGATACTTGCCACGATGCTCCGCGAGCGCGGCGCAAAGGTGACCATGTATGATGTGTCTGTGAAACCGGCGTCGGAAGTGGTTGCGGCGGCATTTAAGTACAGTAATCTTGTTTTTGCGTCAACAACCTATAACGCAGAGATCTTCGTGCGCATGGAGGAGGCGCTGAGGGACCTTGCGGCTCATAATATCCAGAAGCGCACCATCGCTTTTATCGAGAACGGAACATGGGCAGCACAGAGCGGAAAGAAGATGAGAAGGCTCTTTGAAGAGTGCAAGGATATGAACTTCATCGAGCAGACGGTATCCTTAAAGAGTGCGCTAAAACCCGCTCAGCGCGGGGAGCTTGAGGCTCTTGCGGATGCGATCATGATAACCGTTCCGGGCGCTGTTTCCGCAAAGCCTGTACAGGCCGAAACCGCCGGCACAGCAGGCTCAAACGATCCCAACGCCCTTTACAAGCTCAGCTATGGTCTCTTTGTGGTTACCACAAAGGATGGAGACAGGGATAACGGATGCATCACAAACACGGCTATCCAGGTTGCTTCGGGGCCCAACCGCATGGCTATTGCGGTAAACAAGTCCAACTATTCGCACGATCTTATAGTAAAGACCGGCCTTGCCAATATCTCGGTGCTCACGGAGTCCGCACCTTTCGAGCTTTTCACACGCTTTGGCTTTGCAAGCGGCAGGGATACGGACAAATTTGCAGGCTTTGACGCGGTAAAGCGCATGCCTAACGGCCTGCTTGCCGTAACGGAGCACACAAATGCCGTATTCTCCGGCAAAGTGAAGGAGATAGTGGACTGCGGTTCACACAGCCTGTTTGTGCTGGACATCACAGAGAGCGAAGTGCTTTCGGCAGAACCTTCGGTAACCTACGCATATTACTTCGATCACATCAAGCCGAAGCCTAAGAAGAACACCGATGGTGAGAAGAAGACAAAGTGGGTATGCAAGATATGTGGTTATGAGTACGAAGGAGAAGAGCTTCCGGACGACTTCCAGTGCCCGCTCTGCAAGCACGGGAAAGAGGATTTTGAAAAAGTAGAAGGATAAAAAGCAGAAGGATAAAGAAACCCCGGCGACCGGAATTCCGGCACCGGGGCTTTTGAGTCAGTGAGTCAGTGGGGTCGTTTCTCGGTGACTCATTTTTTTGAAATGAGTCACCGAGAAACGACCCCACTGACTCACTTTTGATCCTGGATTTCTTTAATTTTTCTTTTTTTTCTTTAATTCTGCCGAAATCTCATTGACTTTTTCCTCTGTCAGGATGAACTTCTTCCTGAAGAAGATAACGGCAACGATAAGCCCGACGATGGGGAGGATGGTCATGGTCATGCGGAGTCCGATGCGGGAACTTGCGGAAACTCCGAGC
>JAEEGQ010000087.1 GCA_016280395.1 Lachnospiraceae bacterium
ACAGCCTTGGTGTCTTCGTAGCTTGTTCCGGTCATCGTTGAAGAGATCGTGCTCCAGCCTTTCCAGCCGTTACCGTCGTTGTATCTTCTTTGAAGCAAATATTTTGTAGCTCCGTTTACTGAGCTCCAATTAACTGTGATCTTTCCTGCAGTTGCTGTAGCTGTAACTGTTTCCGGAGCCTGAGGTGTGCTTACAGCAACTACTTCAGCACGCGTATAGGTGGCACTCCACTCTCCGTTGTACGCATATACTCTATACTGATACGTGTAACCCGCAACAGCCTTGGTGTCTTCGTAGTTTGTTCCGGTCATCGTTGAAGAGATCGTGCCCCAGCTCTTCCAGCCGTTGCCGTCATTATATCTTCTCTGAAGCAGATATTTTGTTGCTCCGGTTACCGTGCTCCAGTTAACCGTAATCTTACCTGCCGTTGCTGTAGCTGTAACTGTTTCAGGAGGCTGCGGTACACTTGATGCTACAACTTCTGCCTTTGTATAATCGCTCCATTCTCCGTTATACGCATAAACCCTGTATTGATATGTCAGCCCGGCTGTTACTTTCACATCTGTATAGCTGTTGGCTGTAAGTGTTGATGAGATAGTACTCCAGCCTGTCCATTTTGAACCGTCGTAATATCTCTTTTGCAGCTGATACTTTGTTGCTCCGGTTACCCTGCTCCATGTAACAGTCACTTCCCCTGCTTCCGAAGTGGCAGTAATATTTGCGGGTGCCTGTGGTTTCTCCGGTTTGTACGATGTCACTTCCGTCCTTACAAAGTCGCTCCACTCACCGTTATAAGCATAAACTCTGTACTGGTATTTTGTATTTGGACTTATCTTGGTATCTTCGTATGTTGTATCCGTAAGCGTTGAAGAGAGTGTACCCCATCCTTTCCATGCTCCGTTTTCATATACGCGCTTCTGCAGGAGATACTTGATTGCACCAAATACCTCATTCCAAGATATAATATTTCTCCCTTGCTCGGCAGTTACCTCAATATTTGAAGGTGTTAATGTTTGTCCGACCTTTATGACATCAGAATAGACATAGTCACTTAGCGCGCCATTATAGCTAGCAATTCTATACTGGTAGGTACCATTTTGTTCAATATTATTGTCATCAAAACTTGCTGTAGAATAACTGGCTTTCCATGCTATTGTTGTCCATTCAGACCACTCCTTGTCATTGTGATAACGCCTTTCAATAACTGTTAACGAGCTTTGATACGAATAATAAACCGGAGCAACCAGCCATCGTAACGAAATAAAACAATCGTTATTGCGTACTTTGAAAGAATAAGGCATGTCATGTGTATACGAAACTATTCCGCAAGCATTTGGCACACTTTCCCATCCGTTTTTATATGCATAAACCTCGTAATGGTATTGCCACCCATTTTCAACATCAGAATCATAAAACGTATTGTCCGCTAAACTATCACTCATCAGTTCCCACGTATCTCCCCAAAAGCCATCAGAAAGATAAACTCTAACAGGGCGTCTATAAATTTTATATAATGTAGCTCCTTCAACAGAATCCCATTTTATAGTGATTCTACCATTGTTCATGCTTGTTCTAAGATTATCTGCATCCTGTGTATTAAAGATAATCTTTGAGTATTGATTAATACATTCATTATTCGCTCCAATGCTGATCTCACTCCATTGCGTCTGAGTGCCTTCGTATGCTATTAGTGGAATAGTGTCATTCACACCCAAAAAAACTCCATCAGCTATGTTTTTTAAAGAGAGCGGAAAATTTATGTAATTAATATCGTCTCCATAGAATGCTAATTCCTCTATACTCTCCACCAAAGAGCCAAGGTGAACCTTTTCAAGCTGTCGACACCCGTAAAACATCCCAAATGGTATAACAGTCAAGTTCCCGGGTAGCGTTATTTCACTTATGCTTTCACAATTCCAGAATACTGAGTTCTCAAGCTCAAGAATCACATCAGGAAGCTTGTCAATATGCAGCATTGAACAATTCCCGAACACTTCACATCCTAAAAAATCCAGTTCTGTCGGGAATACCACATTGACCAGTTTTTCGCAGAAAACAAAAGCGTGATTTTCTATTCTTTTAACAGTTTCAGGAACGATAACTTCTGTTAACATAGACCGTTCTCCAGCCCACTGAGCTATTACCTCAGTTCCTTCGGGTATAACAAATGTTCCCCTCTTTTCTCTTGGTATTTTCAATAATTCTTTTTTATCTTTACTATACAAAACACCATCAACCAAAGAGTAATAGTTGTTATTCGGATCTACAGAAATACCATTAAAATCCATTTGATGTAAAAGTGACAGCTCATGCATTCCTATATCAACTGTTTTCGGATAATCATAGTAACCCGAAAAACATGCCCAACCAAATGCAAGATCCTCAACAAAATCAGGAATTGTGTAAACATCCTCCTTTTTTCCTGCAGGGTAAATAGCTAAATCCCAGGTACCGGTTGCTCGCGAATAAACACATCCGTTATAAACCTTAAAAATCTTATTATCAGTGGACACTTCAACATTGATCAAGTCAGGATAACTTCTATAGAATGATATCGATTCCAATGTTGATGAAATATACAAATATTCCAGATTCGCATCTTCAAGACTTGCAATTTTCTTTATTCCTTCCGGAAGTATTAACTGTTTTAAACTTTCGCAACCGCTAAAACATTCACTGGCTAACTCACGCATCGAACAAGGAAGCGTTATTTCTGACAATTTTACGCATCCACAAAATGTATAGTTGCCAATATAGCCAAGCCTTGAATCAGCAGGAATAGCAACACGCTTTAAAGAAGTGCATTCGCCAAAAGCACTTTTAGGATAATACTTTAAGTCATTTTTTTGATATACAATACCATCTTCTATACGTTCTATCGAACTGGAAAAAGTAACGGTCTCCAAACTCAGATTGTTCACAAAGGCTTCTTGGGACAAGAAACAAACAGGATATCCATTAATATCTTCAGGTATGATCACATCTTTTTCATTTCCGTTATACTTTTGAAGAGTCGCTACGCCAAATTTTATTTCATAGGTGAAATCGTCTTTAGTAACTGTTTGTACACTTACAGAATCGTTTAATTCAAGTGCGCTTTGTTCATACATATCAATAGTATCTTGGTCATATGTATACTGTAACTCTGTGCCTGAACAATCGAAATAATAGGTATTTATCGTTCCGCCCGAAGGGCTTGCCAAAAACAGTTCTGCAGGTGCTCCTATAGTACCGGCATCGCAATTTGTCACATCCACAATAAACCTCTCGTCACAAATAGAAACAATGTTCCACATATGCGACCCGGCACCCGTTCCACCGGTCATCGTACCGGTAACTGTAATACATTCAACATCGCCATCAAATACAGTGTTGTCACACAAATATTGAAATGTTTTAGCGTAGCCTTCACAAACGGCACCAAAACCATCTAACACACAGAAAGCCTGATGTTGCTCTCCGTAACTTTGATTATTATCCCGGTAATAATATGTCAATTCACATATTTCGTTCAGATACCCCAATAGTTTTCCGTAATCACTTTTGTTTGCATTATCCGTAATTATCGAATCAGCTTTATTTTTTGCCCGTAAAACCAGCTCATCATATGCTCCGTTATATGAGAAGCTATCATCATTATAAAAAAGCGAATAGAAACTTAAGGTTATATTATTTTTGACATAAACAACGTACTCACCTTTGCTTGCGTCATATTCTGCGCCAAAAGACCAAGGAGATGCTACTATTCCCTTTGTCTTATCAAACCAAAACAGATCCATCGGATTATCGAGGAGCAGGGTGTTCATAATTTTATGAATATCAAAAGAAAGCAGGTCTCCTAACGCATTAATAGCTTCCTGAGATATTTCATTATTCTCAATATCATAGTCAATATCATAGATATTAACCCAACCAGTTGCTGATACAGGTCGACCAACTTTATACTTTTCATCAGTTATTTTGATTCTATTATTTTTTACAGTAGTATTATAAACAAAAAATAAACCAGACTTCTTTTCTGATGCATTTTTTATTTCATAAGTAGCATATATAGGAGTATCAGTAAGTATAACTTCTTCGCCTAATACAAAATCCAATATAGAAGAAACGCCAAGTTCGGCTGCCGTCCATTTTTTGTCTGATAGCCCCAAATCTTGAAGGGATACTTCAAATACAGTAGACGTTCTCCAGCCTGTGGTAATATCATCTATATATTCTTGAACTTTGGTGCAGATCGCTTTTTCAAGATCATTTAGAACATCTTTCCGTGCTTCTCCAGCGCTGGCATATACCGGTGTTGCTTTCTGAATATTAATAGCAAAGAATAACACAAAAAGCACTGTCGCAAACACCCTAAAAAACTTTTTCATATTGATAAAAAAGCCGTCTTTCCCAAGTGAAAATGTTCTTCCTGTTTTAGTCATATTTGGTCACCTCGTTTTTCGTCTTGAACAACTATTTCTGCTGTATTTATACATAGCTCTGTGGTCAGACTATTGTACATTGTACATATGTTTTTCTTCAAAATCCCTGTTTGACATCAACAACACAACTGAGATTCTTCCCCTTCTCAACCGCAATGATATTCTCTATCGCGCCATCCAAATGCGGCAGACACCCTTCTATATATCCTGCTCTGTGAGGAGACATAATTACATTGTCAAGTTTCCAGAACTCATGCTTTACAGAAGGATAGCTCTGGCTTTCGCCGCGCTTGGGCGCATTCCACCAGACATCAGAACCGAAACCGCCAAGTTTTCCGGATTCCAGCGCATTCCACGCAGAATCTTCGTCAACAACAGCAGCGCGTGACATATTGACAAAAACAGCTCCGTCTTTCATGATGCCGAATATCTCATCGTTTATCATTCCGCGTGTTGTATCGGTAAGCGGCAATGTGCATACAGCAATATCCGCCTTCGAAAGTGCCACTTTTATATCTGCATTTTTATATACTTCGGACACTGTTTCTCCAACACTTGCCCTGTCATCAACCGCGATGATCTTAGCCCCAAAAGCAGCCAATATCCTTCCGATACGGGAGCCGATATTGCCGAATCCAAGAATGCAAACAGTCTGCTTGTTAAGCATCCGGGATTTAAGATCAAGCGGTTTCTGATCCCTGTTCCAATTTCCTTCACGCATTTTTCTGTCATGATAGGACACTTTTTTCAGCAGATCCAGAACGATCGCAACACCAAGTTCGGCTACCGAATCCGCATTGCTGTGGGTATTGCACACAGGAACACTGCACTCTCTGACTGCAGAAAAGTCAAAGGTGTCCATTCCTGTCCAGGGCACCTGTATCAGCTGAAGTTTTTTGCAGGTTGAAAGAATCCTGGGCGTAACATACGGTCCCAAAAGGATGTCTGCATCTTCACATATCCTGCAAATACCATCTTCCGTAAACTCTTCCGGAATAGAAATTTCATATTTCCCGGCGATCTCTTTGTCAAGTCCGTCGCGTATATACTGAATATCGCCCGGAACCATGCTTCTTGTCAGCACTATTTTCATTGTTTATTCTCCGAATCTGTAGTTCTTAAGCAAATTCACAGCTCTTTCGAGCGTTGCCATGGGCACTGCTATGGAAAATCTTACATGGTCATCCCACTCGGGCCCGAAAGCAATACCCGGTGTCGAAGCTATACCTGTCTTTTTAAGCAGGTCTGCGCAGAATGTATTTGAATCAACGCCAACCTTACTTATATCAACAAAATAGAAAAAGCCGGCCTTTGGTCTTACAGCCTGTATGTAAGGCAGCTTATTCAGTTCCGTATCAAAATACTCTATACGGTCTTCAAGTTCTTTAACATACGGCCTTATATGTACAGGCTCATTTTTATATATTGAGCATGCTCCGACCTGTATAAAAGTACATGTATTGGTATTGATGTGCTGCTGGAGTTTGTTCATCTTTACGATAACATCGTGTGCACCGATGGCATATCCGAGGCGCCAGCCTGTCATCGCATGCGATTTGCTGTAACCATTGCAGATAATGAGTCTGTCTTTAATCTCCTGGTACAAACCGAAACTTGTATGCTTAAAACCATCATATACCAGCTTTTCGTATACCTCATCCGAGATGATGTATGCATCGTTTTCCTTTGCGAGTTTCACAACAAGTTCTGTCTCCTCGCGACTTAAGACCATGCCTGTCGGATTATTGGGTGTGTTTATCAGGATAGCCTTTGTGTTTTTATTAAATGCAGCCTCAAGCTTTTCTTTGTCTAAGGTGAAATCCCTGCTAAGTGTGACATTTACTATCTTTGCGGTAGGCTCTGCCAGTTTTACCATGGCCGGATAGGAAACATAATACGGTGAGATGAGGATAATCTCGTCCCCCGGCTCCAATATTGCCGCTAACGAAAAATACACCGCAGCTTTTATCCCCGGTGTAACAATAACATCATTCATCGTATAATCCGCATTGTATGCTTTATTGCAGTCTTCTGCTATAAGTTTCCTGAGCTCCGGCCACCCTTGAGTAGCTGAATAGTGTGTGAAGCCGTCCTGCATGGCTTTCATCGTTGCTTCTACAACATAATCAGGCGTTTTGAAATCCGGTTCCCCAAGACCGAGCGAAATGATCTCTTTGCCCTGTGCCTTCATCTCACCGGCTGCCTGCGCGAACTTGTATGTTAATGATTCGCCTACTTCTTTTTCGAAATGCATTATTTAATCTCCTTCCCCTGCCTTACGGCTTCTTCTCGTCTCACCTGGTCAAACGGCGGTATTCTCTTTTCCGCCACATCAGACCTTTTTATCACCTTGATCACCGTTTGGATTATTATGCTCAGATCCCCTATAAAGGTTATCTTTTTTGCGTATTTTACATCTGCAGCGATCCTTTCGTCCCACATCAGATAATTGCGCCCGTGGATCTGTGCATATCCGGTAAGACCGGGCCTTATCGCATGTCTTTCTCTTTCCTCAGGCCTGTAGTACGGAAGATATTGTGTTAACAGGGGGCGCGGACCGACTATTGCCATATCACCCTTAGCGATATTAAACAGTTCAGGAAGCTCATCAAGCGATGTAGATCTTAAGATCTTGCCGAACTTTGTGAGCCTTTCCGAATCAGGAAGCAGGTTCCCGTTTTCGTCCTTTTTATCCGCCATGGTCCTGAATTTATAAATCTTAAAAAGCTTTTCATCTTTGCCGGGGCGTTCCTGTGAAAAGATGATCGGAGAACCAAGTTTGATCCTGACCAGAATAGCTGTGACGAGCATGACCGGCGATAATATTATAAGTGCCAGCGTTGAAAGAAAGCAGTCTAACGGACGTTTTATAAAGCGTTCATATATGCCGTATTGTTTATGTGGTATCATGTTTTTCCTCTTTGAAAGCTTAATTAAAGCACCTGTGAATTATATCTATCACGATATCCTGCTGTTCCGGTGTCATCTTATTATCACTTGGCAGGCAGAGCCCCCTTCTGAATATATCTGCACCCACATCAACTCCGGAACCGGCAATATAAGCATTACTCTTGCCCCTGCCGTTGCCTTCCCTTGTAATAAAAGCATGCGTTCTGTAAATGGGCTGCATATGCATAGGTTTCCAGACGGGTCTTCCCTCAGCTCCAAACGCAGCAATGGCGGCAAGTATCTCGCCGGGAGAGCTCTTCCCAACTTCATGCTGCCACAACTCATCCTGTTCTCCGCGGACATGCGGAGCCATAGCATCTTTATCGATTATCATGCAGGAAAGCCAAAAGTTAGGCTCGGACTTTTCCGCATCAAATGGATTCATTTGAACAGGCAAATCTTTCAGTCCTTCTTTATACCGTTCATAAATTGCTTTCTTCTGCTTTATGTGTTCTTCAAGGTAAGGAACCTGACCTCTTATAACTCCGGCAATTATATTGCTCATCCTGTAGTTGTAGCCAACTTCCTCGTGCTGGTACCACGGAGCAGCCTCACGGCTCTGTGTAGACCATTTTCTCACTTTATTGGCATCTTCAAGGCTGTCTGTTAAAAACATTCCTCCGGCGCTGCCTGTTATGATCTTGTTTCCGTTAAACGAAATGCAGTTATAATCTCCAAGAGACCCGGTTTCAACCCACTGCCCGTTGATCTTATATTTTGCGCCCAGGCTTTCTGCAGCATCTTCTACAATAAGCGCTCCGTGCGCGTCACAGATGCGTTTGATCTCCTCCATCTTACCGGGAGTGCCATACAGATGCGCTAATACTACAAGCTTCACATCCGGATAAATCTCAAATGCCTTCTCAAGGGCAATAGGATCCATGTTCCAGGTGTCATACTCCGTATCAATAAATACAGCTTCGCCATCCTCGTACGCCACAGGATTGATAGACGCGTCAAATGTTACATCGGAGCAGAACACTCTTCGTCCTGCAAGTGTTCCAGCGTTAGGTCTTGCCTGTCCGTAAAGTTTCTCGCCTGCAAGTTTTGTTGCAAGATGAAGAGCTGCTGTTCCCGCACTTAAGCCAACAGCATACTTCACACCAACGTACGCGGCTATCTCTTTTTCGACTTCATCGATATTTGCGCCGACAGTTGAAACCCAGTTGGTCTGAATGGCATTATCAACCCACTTTTGTTCGTCTCCGTGCATAGTAGGGCTGGCAAGCCATAGTTTTTTCTCAAATCTACTTATTCCGTTAAATCGGTTATCTGTTAAAAAGTCCATATCAAATCATCCATCCGTTGATCAAAAATGCTTAACCTAATATAGTTTACTCTGTTTCATAAAGCATGTCAATATCTATACAAACAACTTGATAGACCAATCCTGAATTACTGTCATAAATCAGCGCCCTTCGGATATTTCCGAAGGGCGTTTTACTAAACGTAAGGCGGCTTGATCATTCCACCACTCCATACTGGTACATATTTCTGATCTTTTTCCTTGTAGCCTCAAGCACATCCATCTTCGGGATCATGACATAATTCGGAGAATCAAGCGAATAACAGAGATCCCAGCCGTCCCATCCGTAAACATACGTGGTAACGATATCCCAATTCCCGCCGTAACCGATCTGGTTACGTACAAGTTCAGACATGCGGGAATACTCCATATTTGTGATCACACAATCAGCAATAGAATTCAGTAGCTCATCAAAGTGCAACAAAGCATCTGTCGAAACCAGTTTCTTTATAATTGCATTAATAACAGCCATCTGGTTCTTACCGCGGGCAATGTCAGAATTAGGCAACCGCTTGCGCTCTCTGGCAAATCGCAATGCAGTCTTGCCATTCATATGATTGATACCCTTTTTATACGTTAAGAACTCATATTCCGAGTAAACATCCACTCCGCCAAGAGCATCTATAACGTTAGTAAATCCGGTAAAATTCACTTTAGCATAATAATCAATCCCAACCCCATACAATGCCTCAAGTGTTGCAATCGACTTCCTTATCCCGTAGCAACCCGCATGCGTAAGCTTATCCCTCATATTTGCCCCGGGAAGCACAACATAGTAATCCCTCGGTGTATTCACCATAAGAATCCTATGTGTATTGAAGTTTACAACAACAAGGATATTCACATCACTTCTGCTTATAATATTTGGCGAGCCGTACGTATCAATCCCGCTCAGATACGCCGTGAACACATTCTTGTTCCCGTAAACATACTGGTCCTTCGGCACTATCATCCCGTCAAACGTATACGCAAGTCCCGTATAAGGTGTCGGTGTGGGCTCTTCCGTGGGAGTGGGCGTAGCCGTCACACCGGGTGCAAGTGTCGGTGTAGGCCCGGCGGCCTTTGTAGGTGTAGGGCTCGGTGTACTTGTGTGCCTCGGAGGCATTGTAGGGTCGTCGGTACTTCCGGAAACCCTTGTCTCTATTGTCATTTCGTACAGCGAAACAAGCCTCTCCTCGAGGTCTTCAAGGCCTTCCATGCCATCAACCAGCGAAACATATGCGCTGTTAAGCACAACTGCCTGTACATCTCCCTTGCTTAATGCATTCATAAGCGAAGCAACCGTAGGATATGTCTTCACCTCAAACTTTGCCCGTGAACGCAGCTCTTTTATTACTTTCTCAGTATTTACCCTGTCTTTGTCCTCTAAAATGCCATAAACCAGACCGTTTGTCTGTTCAACCGTGGTAATGCTCTTGTCAAGCGTATAAGCCTGAATACTGCTCTTCTGGATATCCACGCCCGTAACCTTCTGCATGGCACTGTAGGTCTTTCCGAGATATACACAGCCTACTATGAATACAACACCAAGAAATACAGACAGGATCTTTGTGATAATTCCGGGTACAAACCATTCCTGGAGTACCGCAAACAGCCCTGCAAGGAGCAGTAAAGCTATTGTAAACAGCGCAACATAAAGCCCTGGGATAAACCCTGTCGCTGTGATAAACCCTGCCAAAACAAGCGTTGCTATCGCAAAGAAGGCAACAATTCCAAGGCCTGCAAACTTGAACACCTTTTCTTTGCGTTCCTCGTCCATGTTGGTGAAGTATGCCTTTATCCTGCCAAAAATCCCGGGTTTGCTTTCTTCCGGATTTGTTGAGCTTTCGGTTTCTGCATCATCTTTTTCAGAAGTTTTTTTATTTACTTTGTCAGTATCCGAATCTTTATCTGAAGCTTCGTTCTTTTCGGCATCTGCATCTGTACCGGCCTTGGCATCTTTTTCATCACTGCCGTCGGAAACCGCCTCTTCTTTCCTGTCCTTTGCTTTATCTGCATCATCCGGGTCGTTTAGGCTTTCGATATCCATTATCTCCAGCTCTTCCTCTGATTCGTCCGCGACTTCTCTTTCCCTGATCCACTCATCGATCATCCCGACAAGTTCTTCGGTGCTCTCGGCCTTGATCACTTCTTTTTCTTCTGGGCTCTCCAAAACCTCCGGAACAGCTGTATTGCTGCTCTCCGGAGTATTTACCGCGATATTTTCGTTAACGGAAGCGTTATTCTTCTTTTTGTGCTTCTTACTCATCTTTTCTCCTAGCTGAGCACATTATCTCAAATGCCCGGCAGTTTTTTCTCCAATACCGCAGATCACTGTGTATTCGCCGGCTTATATGTCGGTACCATCTGTGCAACCTTCTGCTTTATTGCCTCGTCGTCCGATGAAGCTGCCGTATACAGCTCTTCAAGTTCCTTCGCAAAGGCTTCGTAGTCCATCTCTATCGGCTTTCCGATATGGATGAGCCCGTTGTCTGTATCCTGCAGGCCTTCCTCGTTCATAAGGAGCTCCTCGTAGAGCTTCTCGCCGGGGCGAAGGCCCGTATATTTAACTTCAATGTCAACATCCGGCGTGTATCCGGACAGCCTTATAAGGTTCCTTGCAAGAGTGTCGATCTTAACGGGCTCGCCCATGTCGAGCACGAAGATCTCGCCGCCCTTTGCATAAACAGACGCCTGCAGCACAAGCGAGACTGCTTCGGGGATGGTCATGAAATACCTGATGATATCCTTGTGTGTAACAGTTACAGGTCCACCGGCCTCGATCTGTTTCTTGAACAGCGGGATAACGGAGCCGTTGCTCCCGAGCACGTTTCCAAAGCGTACAGCCGCAAAGCTTGTTGTACTTTGGGTTGCGGACATCATCTGGATGACCATCTCGCAAAGGCGCTTGCTTGCACCCATGATATTTGTGGGGTTAACAGCCTTATCCGTTGAAATGAGGATAAACTTCTCCGTACCATTTGCAACGGCCGCCTTTGCGGTCTTGTAGGTGCCGAAAACGTTGTTCTTTATGGCCTCGTTCGGACTTACCTCCATCAGCGGCACATGCTTGTGCGCAGCCGCGTGGAAGACCACCTGGGGCTTATATTTTTCAAATACCGAATTGATCCTGTGGGTGTTGCGGACAGAGCCTATCAGCACCTCCATATTTAACGACGGGAAATTGCGCCTTAACTCCTGCTGGATGTCGTACGCGTTGTTCTCGTAAATATCAAAGATAATGAGCTGTCCTGGAGCGTGCGCAGCTATCTGACGGCAAAGCTCGGAACCAATGCTCCCGCCGCCGCCGGTAACAAGTATCCTCTTGCCTTTAAGGGTTTCAAAAACCTGGTTGGAATCGATAATGATGGGATCCCTCCCGAGAAGGTCATCTATATTGACTCTTCGGAGCTTGCTTACTGACACGGAATCGTTCACAAGCTGGTACATGCCGGGCAGGATCCTGACTTCCTTTCCTGTCTCCTGGCAGATGTTTGCGATCTCACGCCTTTCTTTCGAAGACATGGACGGTATCGCGATTATGATGATATCTATCCCGCGTTTCTCAACAGTCTCCTGGATCTTTGTCCTGTCACCGATTATCGGGATACCGCAGAGCGTCCTTCCGGCAAGGGTGGGACGGTCGTCTATGAAGCAGTCTGCGTAATAATCAACATAGCTTGAGGTGTGGATCTCGTCGGCGATCATCTTTCCTGCCTCGCCTGCTCCAACGATCATTACCTTCTTCTGCCCGTCGTGCCGCTTTACCATGTACTCCTGCCTGAACATGCGGGCGATCCTGTAGGAAAAGCGCGCCGCAACGGCAAAGCCCATGCGCAGTATGCACGCTATGAAATAATAGCTTCTCGGCTCGCCGAGCTTCAGCACGTACATGAGCGAAAACTCTACAGCCTCGCATATAAGCGAGCATATAATGATATTGAAGACCTCGTTAAAGCTTGCAAGCCTCCAGACGCTCGAATACAGCTTTCCAAGCATATAAACAAGGATTATGATCGCGGTGTTGTACGGGATGAACTTCAGGAAATGATCCATATACACTTTCCCGATGTTCGAGTATTTAAAATCAAAACGAACCAGCAGGGCGATAAATCCCGCCATGTTGACCGTAATTATATCGTATATGATCAGAAGGAGCGCGCGAACGCCACGTTTCTCCATTGCCTTGCTCAATTTCTTATCCTCCGGAAAGGAAATTTACATAACATTAAAATTATAGCACTTTATTATGGAAAATCAAGATATTGTTTGCTTGCCGCTTTACATGCGGTGTTTGCTTGCCGCTTTACATGCGGTCTGCGGCCTCCTGCCCCGTCCGCCGCCTCTTTGCTCACATCTTCTCTTCCCGTTCTTCCTTCTCATCCTCGGGGCTCTTTAACTGGTGTATCCTCTTTAATGCCACAAAGAACAGAAGGCTTGTGACACCCGCGCCAACCGCGGCCTCTGTTATCGCAAGGTCCGGCGACTCGATTATCATCCAGATCACAGACATGATAAGGCTGTAGGCCATAAAGATGATGATAGCCGTTAGGATATTCCTCGTGAAGGCCACCATGACTGCGCAAAGTATCAAAATGATCAGCAAAAAGATCGTAAATTCAACCATAAAACACCTTTATCCTCAAGATCGTCACGCCGTTTCCGTGTTTATACCCCGTCAAAAGAAGCGGGGCCATCACGTCTCATCCCTGTAATGCACGGACTTTTCGCCCTTTTCCTCGGCTTCGTGCCGCTCGATAACGTGCCAGAGCTTTGTAATAAGATGCCCCGATACAGGGCTTGCAAACCAGAAAAATATGATGATGAGCAGGACCTTCAAGGACGCAAAGGAAAGCCCGAAACGCACCATAAGTCCCGCAAGCACGAGCAGTATCCCGAGAGTGTCCCCGAGGGCTGCGGCATGCATCCTGTTCATGCAGAAATCGAACCTGAAAAGCCCCGTCACCGCCGTTATGAAGATGAAAATCCCGGCAACGATAAGGAGCGACGAAATGCCAAATATCACCCAGTCAAGCATTGTGCACCTCCTTATCCGCGTCGGTCACGGTACTTCCCTTTACAATGTCAGCCCGGTGCACGGCAAGAAGCCCTGCCTCGTCGGCTGAAGCCTTTGCGGCCGCTCTCTCAGCCTGTTCCCTCTCACGCTTAAGCCTCAGCTGCTCGATCCTGTTCTTGTAAACGCCGCTGTAGATCTTTGTGAGCACAACAACGGCAAGGAAGCTCACAAGCGCGTAAAGTATCGCAACATCAAGAAGATACTCTTCGTTAAGCTTTTCCGCAAGCAGGCACACCGTAACGATAACGAGCGTGCCGATGGAGTTTATGCCGACGATCCTGTCCGCAAGCAGCGGACCGCGCAAAACGCGTATAAACACGCAAAGCAACAGGACACCGAGGAGTACGAGCACGCCTGTATCAAAATATCCGTAAGCCTCTTCAACGCTCATTTTTCTCCTCCGTTCCGTCATCCGCCTTCACGCGTCCTATCGCGTCATCACGTTTTTCTGCGCCTTTCGTTTTTCCGGAAAGCTTTTCAACCCTACTCTCGATCTTTCTCAGATACTCCGCAAAACACGACTTGTTAAAGTCGCACACGAACCTCTCGTCAAGGCAGTGCACCGCGTACTTGTCGCCGTCAAGCTCAACAGAGATCGTCCCCGGAGTAAGCGTTATCGAATTTGCAAGCGCAACACGCGCAAACTCGCTCTTTAAGTCCGTAGTGAACGAAACCAGCACCGGCTGCGGCTTGCAGCCGAAATCAAAGACAAGCTTTATTACAGCAAAGTTAGCCTTAAAGATCTCCCTTATCACTATCAGGGCATAGACGATATAATACCCGAAGAACCTGTAATACCTGAATTCCCTGCGTATATCGTAACCCAGCATCTTTGTGGAGAACCATGTCGTGCACGCCGAAATGATCACGCCGAAAATACAGATTTCAAGCGTGATCTTCCCGTTCAGTATCACAAAAAAGATGAAAAACAAAAGTGGCATAAAAAACCTTTCTTAATACCCTGACCGACCGATCGGTCCGACAGCAGCTCCGGCCTTTCCGGCAGCTGTTCCGCTCTTACCGGCCCGGCCTATCCGGCAGCTGTCCCGTTTTTACCTGTCCCACTTGTCGCACAGCGAGTTGATCTGGTCCGCAAACTTCCCAAGATCCTTGTTCGTTCCGCCCTCGTTGTGGTTGATGACAGCCATGAGCCTTTCGCCCGCAGCGATAAGCCGTGCAAATACAGCGGATATCTTGCGCTTCTTGTCGCCCTTCTTGTCAACAAGCCTTACGCCGTAAGCCTCGTTGATGAATTCGCCGCGGATAAGGTCGAAGGATGTCCCCGAATACGGCGCGTAGGCGTCAAGCCCGTGAAGCTCCTTTAATCTCTCTGCAAAGCTCTCGCACACCGTATCCTCGCCGTGTACAACAAACACCTTTTCGGGCTTGTTGTCAAAGGCCTCTACCCACCTTTCAAGCCCGTCGCGGTCCGCGTGTCCCGAGAACCCTTCAAGCATGTAGATATGCGCGAGCACCTCTATTTCCTCGCCCATAAGCTTAACATTCTTTACGCCGTCAAGGATAAGGCGGCCGAGTGTCCCGTTTGCCTGGTATCCGACAAACAGTATGGTGCTTTCCTCGCGCCAGAGGTTGTATTTAAGATGATGTCTGATACGGCCGGCATCGCACATGCCCGAAGCCGAGATTATGACCTTTGGAGAATCATCAAAATTTATAAGCTTCGATTCATCACTTGTGATCGCATAGCGCAGGCCCGGGAATGTAAGCGGGTTCACGCCCTGCTTTGCGAGCTCCAGCGCTTCCTTATCGAAGCACATGTCCATATTCCTGTTGAAGATCGTAGTTGCTTCGATCGCAAGCGGGCTGTCCATGTACACCTTGAAATTGCCGTGTCCGGTGACCATTCCGTTCTGCTTTATCTTCCTGAAGTAGAACAGCATCTCCTGTGTACGCCCAACGGCAAACGCGGGAATTACAAGGTTTCCGCCTCGGTCAAGAGTCTCCTGCGTGATCCTTGCAAGCTCCTCAACGTAATCGCCATGATCCTTCGCGTGCAGCCTGTCGCCGTAGGTGGACTCCATAACAACATAATCCGCATGTTTAACGTAAGAAGGGTTCTTGATGAGCGGCGTCGCGTCGTTTCCAATATCGCCCGAGAAGCACACAACACGCTTCTCCCCGTTCTCTTCAAGAGTCACGGTGATGCTTGCGGAGCCGAGCAGATGCCCGACATCGGTGAAACGGATCGTTATCCCGTCCGCAACCTCTATATCCGTATCGTAAGCAAAGCCCTTAAAAAGCTTGATAACGCCGAGGGCATCCTTCATTTCGTACAGCGGGTCAACGCTCTTCTTTCCTGCGCGTTTCCCCTTCTTGTTCCTCATCTCGACCTCGGCTGTCTGGATATGCGCCGAATCACGGAGCATGATATCGCAGAGCTCGCAGGTTGGCTGAGTCGCATAGATCGGCCCGCGGAACCCCCTTGCATACAGCCACGGCAGCATGCCGGTGTGGTCGATATGTGCGTGTGTGATGAGCACGAAATCAACATCTGCCGCATTTACGGGGATCTCCTGGTTTTCAAAGACATCCTCGCCCTGTTCGAGACCGCAGTCCACGATAAAGTTTTTCCCGTTTGCCTCCACATAGTGGCAGGAGCCGGTTACCTCGTGTGTTGCTCCGATAAATGTGATCTTCATGTGCTTCCTTCCCTTTCATACGTAGTTTTTGCAAGGTCACTGTCCTTCTCATGTACAGCGGCCGGTGCCGAGGGCATTCGCTTATCGCACAAAAAAGGGCCCCGTCACCGGAGCCCCTTTGGTTTATTTATGATTTCTCGATAAGAACTCGGGAATTTTAATACCCTGTTCACTTGTAAACGAAGGCTTTACAGGCTTCGCCGGAGCTTCCGGCTTTACCGGAGCCTCAGGCTTTGCAGCTGGCGTTACCGGAGCGCTTGCTGTCTGTGTTACCGGAGGAACGGGAGAAGTGTACGCCGATGCGGGCTTAGAAGGCGCCGTGCCGGCTGCGGTGCCCTGGGGCACTGCAGTATTGTACTTGAACCCGAAATCCACCGAAGGAGCCGGAGCCTTGCTTACACCGATCTTTCCTGAAAGGAAAGGCGGTGTATTGATGCCGTAGCCGTTGTTCTCGATGCCTGTTGCGATGATAGTTATCGAGCAGTAATCCGGAACGGAGTAATCGTCCACAACACCGAAGATGCAGTTTGCGTCGTCTCCCGCAAGCTCCTGAACCACTTCCGCAGCTTCGCTTGCTTCGATAAGAGTGATATCGCCGGAGATGTTGATGATGAAGTCCGTAGCGCCCTCGATGGATGTTTCGAGGAGCGGACTCGAGATTGCCTTCTGGATCGCCTGCTTTGCCTTGTCTTCGCCTGTCGCGGTACCGATACCGATATGCGCAACACCCTTGTCCTTCATTACTGTCTGGACATCTGCAAAGTCAAGGTTAAGGATACCGGGCACATTGATAAGGTCTGTGATGCCCTGTACCGCCTGCTGGAGCACTTCGTCCGCCTTCTTTAACGCGTCGGGCATGGAGGTGCGCCTGTCAACAAGCTGGATAAGCCTGTCGTTGGGGATAACGATAAGTGTATCCACAACCTCTTTTAATTTCGCAATGCCCGCAAGAGCATTGTTCATACGCTGTTTAAGCTCGAATTTGAAGGGCTTTGTAACGATACCTACCGTGAGGATGCCCATCTTCTTTGCGATCCCCGCTATAACGGGAGCCGCGCCTGTGCCGGTGCCGCCGCCCATACCGCATGTTACAAAGAGCATGTCAACGCCCTTTACAAGCTCCGTGAGCTCGTCTCTGTTCTCTTCTGCGGCCTTTTCGCCGATCTCCGGGTTGGCACCTGCGCCAAGACCCTTTGTAAGCTTTTCGCCTATCTGGAGAAGGGTGGGTGCCTTACACGTTGAAAGGTGCTGTTTATCCGTATTTACGCAAACAAACTCAACGCCCTTGATATCTTCATCTATCATGCGGTTTACCGCATTGTTTCCGCCGCCGCCTACACCTATGACCATGATCCTGGCCGCGGACTCGACTTCGTTGTTCCTGATTTCTAACAACTCTAAACCCTCCTTAAGCACGCAAGATAACAATATCTTGTATCGGATAAATTCCCTCTACACAACATGATAAAGAATTCACTACAAATAATCAACAGGTTTTTTACAAAAAATTTAAGTTTTTTTAAAATTTTTTTCAACCGCCCCGTTTCCCCGTTCTGCCTGCCGTAAGGCGCCTCTCCCGATCGCCCCGGAATGCAGTGTCAGTCTGCTGTTTTCGGCCTTCCCACCACAGTGGTCTGGGTGTCGCTGTAGTTTTCCATGTAAAGAACATAATATTTGTTCTCGAGAGTGTTTATGATATCCGGCAGCGCAAGGATCGCAGCCGTGTAATCATCATGCTTCCCGAGCCTTATATCCGTCACTCCGACCTTTAACACCACCGAATCGTCATACATGAACTGTACGCTGTCCACCTTAAGCTCTGTATCTTCAAGGGCTAGCGAGATATTCCTCACCGTTTCGAAAAGTCCCTTATTGTCGAGACTCTTAAGGTTTTTCCCAACGACAAAGGATCCGGTCTTTGCGCCCTCCACAAGCGTTACCCCATCAAGCTTTGTTTCCAGGTAATCAACGATAAGCCCGTCCCTGTCGAAGTAAAAATACCCGCCCATGGCGTAGATACAGCCTATGATCTTCTTTTCGTAGACGGTAAGTTCGATCCCGGAAAGGCCGGTAAGCTTTGCTTCTATCTTTTCGATGAAGGGTATCTTCGGGTAATGCCCGCGGTTTATGTTGAACGCATAGACAGGGGCATAAATGTCAAGCGGTCCGGACTGGGACATGTTCCACAGCTCGCTTTCCGTATAGATGGTCGAGCCGACAACGGAAAATTCCCTGAGCTCACAGTTGAACCTTAACACCAGCAGCAGGACGATAACAAGTACGAGCACAAGAGCCGTCTTTAAAAGCCTTTTTGTAAAAGTCGTCTTCATAGGCTAGTCCTCTACGCGTTCGCGCCTGATACGTGCCGATACACTGAGAACAAGCCCGATCTCCGCGCAGAAGACCAGGAGCGATGTGCCTCCGTAACTTACAAAGGGCAGCGCCACGCCTGTTGACGGTATCGTGTTCGTAACGACGGCAACATTAAGTATCACCTGTACCGCGATGTTGACAAAAACGCCCACGCAGAGCATGCTCCCGAAAAGGTCGTCGGCATTCATCGCTATCGCGTAGATGCGCCAGAGCAGCAGGACATAGAACAAAAGCAGCGCAATAGCACCTATTACCCCGATCTCCTCGCAGATAACGGAAAAGATCATGTCGTTGTGCGCCTCGGGGATATACCCCATCTTCTGCATGCTGTTCCCAAGCCCTCTTCCGAAGAAGCCTGCGCTTGCGATCGCATAGAGTCCCTGCAGTATCTGCCCCGACTTCGGGTGTGTCTCTACATTTAGCCAGATATCTATACGGTCCGAGCGGTAACCTACCGCGAATATGAGCACGGCTGCGAGCACAACGGCCAAAAGGCCGAAAAATATGAAATAAACCTTGTTTTCGCTTGCGATAAAGCAGGTAACAAACACTATCACGCCAAGTATTATGGCAGAGCTTAAGTTTTCAATGGCAACCATACCGAGCAGCGGTGCGCAGTACGCGGCGATCTTCAAAAAACCGGTCCATTTCTTAAGCTTCTGCGGAGCCTTGCTTATGGCAAAGGCCACAAACATGATGATACCGGGCTTTGCAACCTCACTCGGCTGAAAAGAGAATCCTGCGATCTTCAGCCATCTTGTCGAGCCGTTGTGGTCCTCGCCGAGGAATACCACGGCAACCATCAGCAGCGTGCAGACAATGAGCGCAAGGAACGCGATGCCGAAGCTCCCTTTTTCGTAAAGCTTGTAATTGACTATGGTAATACCCACCATCGCCGCTACGGCAAATACAGCGTTCTTTATCTGGCTTGAGGTGAAATACATGGGGTCGGAATAGTATTTTGTCGCGTTATACGAGCTTGCGCTGTAGATGAAGATTATACCGAAAGCGATAATAAAGAGCGTGAGAAACATAAGGCTGTAGTCAAAATACCCGCCCGCCTTCTTCTTTTCGCCTTCGATTACCGTTACGCGTTCATCCATTCCAACCTCTGTTTATGCTTATCACCCTAAGTTCCCGTCCTCTGGCGCCTGCCGGTCTAAAGCCCGTGCCGCAGCCGCCTGTCCGCCTTTTTCCGCGTCAGTCCGGGAGCTTGTGTACAAGTTCCTTAAATATCCTGCCTCTCTGCTCGTAGTTCTCGAACATTCCCCAGCTTGCGCAGGCCGGTGAGAGCAGGACACATTCGCCGGGCTTTGCATTTTCTGCACAGATCTTTACCGTTTCCTCCATGCTGTCCGCAAAGCAGTAGTTCTTAAAGCCGTGTCTGTCGCAGCATGCGGCGATATCTTTTGCAGTCTGCCCTATAAGTACAAGGAGCTTGATCTTGTCGCCAAACTCTTCTATCCACTCGTCATACTCCGACTTTTTGTCGAAACCGCCGCCGATGAGCACAGTCTTTGCATCCATCGCGCGTACAGCCTGTATCGAAGCATCGGGGTTTGTGCCCTTTGAATCGTTATAGTAGCGCACGCCCTTCTTTGTCGCGGTATATTCGATGCGGTGTTCCACGGCCTTGAACTCGCGAAGCTCCTCCCGGATAAGCTCAAGCGGCACCTTCATGGCGTGTGCGATGGCTATCGCAGCCATTGCATTTTCGTAGTTGTGCCTTCCGATGATGTTCATCTCATGCACATTTACGACCTTCTTTTTTACACCGTTTTCCGCAAGGATGATATCCTCGTTCCCGTCAACGTACAGGCCTTCTTCAAGCGGCTGCCTGCTTGAGAACCATACAATGCGGCACCTTAAGTCTTTGCTGCGTTTCTTAAGCTCTTCATCCTCGTAATTCAGGACGCAGACATCCTCCGGAGTCTGGAACCTTGCGATATTGAACTTTGCAGCGATGTAATTGTCCATCGTGTGATGGCGGTTTAGGTGATCCGGCGTGATATTAAGTATCGCGCTTACCTTCGGATGCACCGTCTCCACCGTCTCGAGCTGGAAGCTTGAAAGCTCCGCAACGATAACGGATCTTTCCGTTGTCTGCTTTGCGTATTCCGTATAAGGAATGCCTATATTCCCCACAACAAAGACGGAATCATAAAATTTCTTCATGATCTCGCCTGTAAGGGCAGTCGTGGTCGTCTTTCCGTTTGTTCCCGTTATGGCGCAGAGACTTCCCTTCGCAAAACGCCCGGCAAGCTCTATCTCGCCCCATACCGGTATTCCTCTCTCGCGAAAGTCCTTCACAAGCGGGATGTCTGTCGGAACGCCGGGGCTTAAGATCAGCAGATCCGCAGCCTTTGCGGTATCCTCCGGCAGCGCGCCTATGATGACTTCAACCCTGTCTTTTATGTTTCCGAGGTTTTCTTCGATCTTAGCCTTGTCAAGCTTTACATTTGAATCCGAAAGCGTGATATTGCAGCCTTCATCCGCAAGAAGCTTTGCGGCAGCGATCCCGCTTATCCCGGAGCCGATTATTAGTACATTCCTGTTCTTCAGATCCATGTCACTTTCCATACCGCCCGCGCAGGGCGGCTGTTTCCTTCCGTTTTTCCGTATCGGTTCTTGTGCTTAAAAATCCCTTTCTCTTTGCACTTTTGTCCCGAATATTTCTTGATTATATTCTTTTAGGATTTTTAAATCAAGTACATGTTTATTCCGGTATCGCTTCGCCGGAATTTGTTTCATCATCATGATCGTCAATATGATAATCGATCTCACCGTTCGGGAAAACTCCGAGGAACGGAAGGATGTTCTCAAGTATCCTCGAGCTCATTGTTGTCGCATAGTGGCTTGATGCGCTGTATTCGGGATCCTTCGGGTCATCTATCACAAGATACATGACAACCTGCGGATTGTCTATCGGTACGACAGACATAAACGATACCACGTATTTATGGTCGGCACGCGGCAGCTTCTGGGCCGTACCCGTCTTTCCGCCTACCATATACCCCTTCACCGCGGCTTTTGTGCCGGTTCCGGACTGGACGGTCAGAAGCAGCGCATCCCTTAAATACCTTGATGTATCCTCGGATATAGTCTGCTGCACTATCACAGGCTTTATCTCCTCAACAACCGAGCCTGTCGCATCCGCGGTCTTTTTCAGCACATGCGGTTTATAATAGGTCCCACCGTTTACGATAGAACAGAAGCCGCTTATCATCTGGATCATTGTCACGTTAAAGGACTGACCGAAGCTGCTTGTCGCAAGCTCTGTCGGATTCAACTTTTTTACATCGATAAGGATGCCCTTCGCTTCGCCGGGCAGGTCAACGCCTGTTTTCTCGCCAAAGCCGAAGCGCTTCTGGTAATGGTAAAAAGCCTCTTTCCCAAGCAGCTGTGCCATTTCCATGAGCGCAACGTTGCAGGATGCCTGGATGGCCTGCTGCGCGGTGATGGGACCGTGGCCCCATTTGTTATTGCAGTATATCTTCCAGCCGCCTATCTCCTTGTATCCCGTGCAGTTGAACTTCTGCAGCGGCTCGAACACGCCTTCGTCAAGGGACGCTGAAACGGTAAACGGCTTGAAAACGGAACCCGGCTCATAGGTGCTTGTCACGCAGTAATTGTTCCAGATGCGGTTTAATACATCTGTCTGTTTTTCCGGTGTCATTTCCGCTATCTCTTCATCCGTAAAGAAAGCCTTAAGATTTCTCGGATCGTTTAAGTCGTACTCGTCATCGGAAGCCATGGCGAGGATCTCGCCGTTGTTGGGATTCATCACAACAATGCCGATATTCTCGCACCCGACCTCCTTTGTGAACTTGTCTATCTCCTGCTGCAGGATCCGCTGAATGTTTAGATCTATCGTCAGGTAAACATCATTTCCGTCCACAGCGTTATGGACCGTCCGCTGCAGATTGAGCTCCGAATCAAAATAGCCGTAGCTGCGCCCGTTTGTACCTGTAAGCGTCTTATCGTAATAGTTTTCGACACCTGTAAGGCCGGCGTTATCGCTCCTTAAGAACCCGACCACATGGGATGCAAGGTTCCCGAAAGGATATCGCCTTACGAACCTGTCCTCGAACCACACGCCCCTCACATTCCTGTTTTCCTTCTGGAGCTCCTCGAAAGCTATCACCTTTTCGAGCGGGACAAGCCGCTCAAGCACCTGATACTGGCTGCCCGACTTCTCCTCAACGATCTTCTTTATCTCTTCGGGATCGAACCCGAAAACCTCTTTAAGCGCGTTAAGCGTAGGATTTAAGAAAGCCTTTGAGTTTGTGTTTATAACAAGCGGGTCAAGGATCACATCATAAAGCCTGTCGCTTATTGCAAGCGCGTTTCCGTTCCTGTCAAAGATCGAGCCGCGTTTATACTGGACTTCCTGGGAAATATACGCCTGCTGTTCAAGCACCTTTTTCTTGTACCGTTCTCCGTCCTTGTAACCAAGGAAGACTATCTTTCCGATAAGGAACAGGATCGCACCCAAAATAACGCAAAATACAAGCAAAAAGCTCGCTTGCATTTTGTGTGTGAAATAAATGTTAGGTTTTGGTCTGCGTTTCTTTTGTCCCATATCCTCTCCGGTACGATAATATCTAATCCGGATCTTTCTGTGTGTTTTGTTGCTATACGGAGCACCTGAGTCTTAAGGCTTCGCCCGGTCTTTCCGGCGCTTAACGTTTTCCGGACCGCCGATACTTAGATCAGTCAAGCGGCAGCAGCTCTCTTAGCGCCGCAAGTCTGTCGATCTCCGGAATATCCGCGTACTGCCTTACGTATCCGGTTTTATTGGGGGTGTACGAAAGTACGGTATTCTTGTTCGGGAAAACCATTCCAAGCTCGCCCACGGCCACTTTGTAGACTTCATCAAAATCGACACCCTGTATTACCGCATTATAAGCCGACTCATTCCTTGTCTTAATGTCCGAAAGCCTGCTCTCAAGGTTCTTAATGGCCTTGTTTGCAACAACGATATCCGCCTGTACCTGAAGGTACCCGAAACATACGTAAAGTGTCACGGCAATCGCTGCCACAAGCAGTATCATCCTACCAAGCCCGATATCCGTCGCAACATGCGGTGAAAGCTGCTTTCCGGGATTTCGCTGCGCTTCGGCTTCGTTTCTTCTCTGTTCTTCCGCTTCCTGCGCGCGGCGCTTCTCCCTGCGTTCCGCCTCTTCCTGCGCACGCCGCCTTGCCTCGCGCTCAGCTATCCTTCTTTCGGCTTCCCTATACCTGTCAGGCGCAGCCTGCTTCCTTGCAGGTTCATACCTGATGTCCGGAGCTGCGCTGCCTGTTTCGGTCCTGTACCTTCTGCTGCCGTTTTCGCCGGTGTAAGCGGCAGAAATACTGCCGTTTTCTGCAGTCTTGTACCTTCTGCCGGGTATATTGCCCTCGCCGATATAATCCTGCAGCTTTCTTGCGGTGCTCCCGCCGATATATTCATTTGTTCCGTAATTATTCTTCTTTGCCTCCATGCCCACTCCTTTCACGCGCGGCCTCCTGCCCCGCGATAAATGTGCTTTTGAGTCACCGGGGTCGTTTCTCGCTGACTCATTTTTTGAGTCACTGGGGTCGTTTCTCGCTGACTCATTTTTTTGCTTCAAAGATCCTCAGTTTTGCCGATTTTGATCTTGGGTTGTTTTTAAGCTCCTCTGCCCCCGGCAGGATCGGTTTTTTCGTTATCACCGTGCCAAGCGGCTTCTTCCCGCATACGCATACCGGAAACTGCGGCGGACAGGTGCACGGATTCTCAAACGTCCTAAACGCGTTCTTTACTATCCTGTCCTCTAACGAATGAAACGTGATTATCACAAACCTTCCGCCGGGATTAAGCCTCCCGGCCATCGAATCGAGACACTCCCTAAGCTCCGTCAGTTCGCTGTTAAGCTCTATTCTTATAGCCTGGAAGGTCTTCTTTGCGGGATGCCCCTGACCGATCTTTGCCTTCATAGGCATTGCGGCCTTTATTATCTCCACAAGCTCAAAAGTCGTCTCTACCGGCTTCTTCTCGCGTTCCGCTACTATCCGTTTTGCTATGTTTTTCGCGTATTCCTCTTCGCCGTATTCCTTGATGATCCGCGCAAGCTCTTCAAAACTGTATGTATTTACGATAGTTCTTGCCGTGTTGCTCTGCCTGTCGTCCATCCGCATATCGAGCGGAGCGTCATGCATATATGAAAATCCGCGTTCCGCCGTGTCAAGCTGGAACGACGATACTCCAAGGTCAAGCAGTATTCCGTCCACTTTATCTATCCCGAGATCGTCAAGCACCTTAGCCATTTCGGAATAGTTACTCCTTACGGCAGTTGCGATGTCTCCAAATCTTTCAAGCCGTGCCCGGCTCGCTTTTATTGCATCCGCATCCCTGTCGATGCCGATGTAGCGCCCCGCGCCGTCCGAAGCTTCATGCCCTGCTTCTTTTTTCAGTTTCAAAAGTCTCTCACAGATAAGCTGCCCGTGGCCTGCGCCGCCCATGGTCCCGTCCGCATATATCCCGCCGGGCTTGATATTCAGGCCTTCAATGACTTCTTCCGGCATTACCGAAATATGTTTGAATTCAACATCCGGCATTTTATACCTCCAAAATAAAGCTGCTTATCAAATCAGAAGCTGATCCCGTACTCTGCAAGCTTGTCTGCCAGAGCCTCCATATTGTCAAGGCCGGAAATACTGTTCTCAAAAGCCTCTTTGTCCCAAAGTTCCACTTTATTGATGTTTCCCGAAAAGACCAGATCCTTCTTCAGATGGGCTTTTTCGCACAGCTCTGCAGGTATCAGGAAGCGGCCCTGCGCGTCGGGTTCACAGTCGCAGGCGTTCGACATAAAGCTGCGCCTTAGTTCCCTGGCCTCTTTTGTTCCCGGAAGCTTCTGCAATTCCTCCGCAAACTTCTCCCACTCGCCGTTGGGGTAAATATAAAGGCATCCTTCAAGTCCCACCGTAACAACAAAGGAGGCACCAAGCTCATCACGAAGCTTGACCGGTACTACTGTTCTGTTTTTTGCGTCAAGTGTATGGTTGTATCTTCCCTTGAACATACCGGCTTCCTCCTTTCTCCGGGCATTTTATGCTTTCAAAGAGATTATCGACAGTACCCCGGCAAAACTTTAGGCACTTTATGGCATTTCATACCACTTTTTACCCTTTTCAACCCCATATTACCCCCAGAATTTAAAAATGTCAAGTTTTTCTTGACTATATTTTTTGTATATGCGATAGTGAATCTGTTGTATCTCATCTTTGATCGTTCATTATTTCCGTATTATCTGCCGTTCAACGGCTTTGGCATCAAAGATCAAATATATGAACAAAGGAGACTGCCTATGTACATCGCAGATGAAAACCGTTACGAGAAAATGAAGTTCAACCGTTGCGGAAACAGCGGCCTCATGCTGCCTTACGTTTCCCTCGGTCTGTGGCACAACTTCGGCGACACCGGTGTTTACGCCAACATGGAGGAAATGTGCTTTACCGCTTTTAATAACGGTATCACGCACTTTGACCTTGCAAACAATTACGGTCCGAAGCCCGGCAGTGCAGAGAGCAACTTCGGCAGGATACTCAAAGAGCACTTCCTTCCCTACCGCGACGAGATGATAATCTCCACCAAAGCCGGTTATGAGATGTGGCCCGGACCTTACGGAGACCACGGCAGCCGCAAGTACCTGCTTGCAAGCCTTGATCAGAGCCTTAAACGCCTCGGTCTTGATTATGTGGATATCTTTTATCACCACAGGATGGATCCCGAAACTCCCTTAGAAGAGACGATGGGCGCTCTCGCACAGGCTGTAAACAGCGGCAAGGCACTCTATGCCGGCCTTTCGAATTATGACGGAAAGACCCTCGAGAAAGCAACGGCCATCCTTGAAGACCTGAAGGTACCCTTCGTCATCAACCAGAACCGTTACAACATTTTAGACAGGACAATAGAAAAGAACGGTCTCAAAGAGACCGCTCATAAGCTCGGAAAGGGCATTATCTGCTTCTCGCCGCTTGCCCAGGGTCTTCTTACAGACCGCTACTTTAACGGCATTCCGTCGGACAGCCGTATCCGCACCGACGGCAGGTTCTTAAACGAAAACCAGATATCACCCGAAAAGATCGAGATATTAAAACAGCTTAACGAGATCGCAAAGGACCGCGGCCAGACGCTTGCTGAAATGGCACTTGCCTGGATCCTTCATGACGGCATCGTGACCACCGTGCTCATCGGCGCATCCCGTCCGTCGCAGATACTCGACAACATCAAAGCAACAGAAAACATAACTTTCTCGGAAGACGAGCTTGAAAAGATCGACGAGCTCGCAAGTCAGATGAACTGAACACCTGCCGGACCGGACTTTTCCGGACTACAGACGGAAAAAGTTCCGGGGATGCAAACCATTCCCGGAACTTTTTTTAGTACTCTACTTCTCCGTCCTCTGTAATGTAAAAGGTCTCAAAATCTGTCATGTAATAATCGCCGTAAATATCGTCTATGCAGAACGCATACAAGTATTCGCCGGGGTACATCATATCGTAGTAAACTTCAGGTTCACCGTCGAAAATGTATTCCTCACCGTAATATCCGTAGCCGTCTTCCTGTTCATAATCGTCAACAAGTGAGATGGAATAATAAAGTGGCACGATCCTGTCACCTTTTTTCAGCTTTATGATATCCCTCGCCGAAGCGCCGGACTCACTGTTGATCCCGTCCCAGGCGCCCTCGATCACGATCCTGTCATCAGTCAGCTTAAGTCGCAGGTTTGTTTCCCTGCCGTTCAGCATCACGGGGGATGTATAGATCACGCTGTCTCCGTTATCCGCAACTATATAAGTCGCAAGATTCTGTCCGTCCGGCAAAGATACCCAAAGACCGTAGAAGTTATCGAAGAAAATGCCGTTTTCCCAATCCGCGTCGATATCATAAGTCTCACCGTACTCGATAAGATCTTCTCCGTCCTCACTCTTAACATAGACGATACCGTAAACGTCTGCCGTGTTATTCAGGCCGTTTTCATCAAGGGAAAAATAATAGTATCCGTCCTCAAAGGAAGGTTCGGTATCAAACGTGATATAAGGACTTTCGCCGGTCGTGTCATAATCGTCGATATAGCTCCAGTAATCGTCGTCGTAGTAATCCCACCCGTCGCCCCAGAACCATTCGCCATCATCATCAAACCAGGTATCGTTGTCATAATCCGAATACATGTCTCCTGATGCGCCGATCCTGCCAAGCATATCAACGAAAGAAAGGTAATACGGGCTTATGCAGACCTTGCCGAAAAACGAAAGCTCGCTCGAACCCTGCACGCTGATGGGATAATAGGTGGAAAGCCCGGATACGCCTTTGTGTATGGAGCCGGTCACCGAATACACGACAGCATCGGAAAGCGCGATCACGGCTGCATTCGCATTCTTTGAATAAGATGCGCAGGCCTTGATGATCCCGCCCAGATCCACCATGTTGGTGTAACCTTCGGTCCTGTTGTTGCCGCCGAAATCGTCAACTCCGCCGATGGCGCGGACTATCTCCGCTCTCTTTGAAGTATCCTCCCCGGCTTCGTACAGATCTTTCGCAAACCTGTTAAATGTAACAAGAAGATTGTCGATCTTTGAAAGGTCGATGATTGAAAATGTTACTTCATCATCCTCGCCTTCGTCCCTGCACGCTTTAAGGAAGCTGTCCGCCACCTTTTGGCCGAGTGCCAAAGCGTCTGCATTCGGGTTCCCGGCAAGAAAGCTGCCTATGGCCGTATAATTCCAGCCGTTTCCCGGCTCAACTTCTTCCGAACCGTACATGTAATCCGCGAAAGTCGCAAGGACATTGGCTGTCTCAACGGTTCCCATCAGGCACGCGTCAAAGCCGATGAAATCAAACTTTTTCCCGATAATGTCAATGGTTTCGTTAAGCGCCCGGTCAATCTCGGTAAGATCCAGCGAATCATTGTCATATCTTTCATCAAAGCACACGCCGGTGATACTTCCGCCGCCGTGGTTCCAGAAAATAAGCCCGTTATACGAGGAGGCGTAATTCTCGAGCCCCCATTTGAGGAATGACTCAAGGGTTTCGCTCTTGCCCATGTTGTCGATCCTCTGCTCTTCAAGGAGCGTGATCTCATTGTTCTGGATAAGATAGCGCTGGAGCTTGTTTGCGGCGATAAGGTTGTTGTCCCACTCCTTTGTGCCGCCGGTCTCGACAATGAACCTGACCCTGTTGCTTGCGGTAGCATCGAGCATCTCCTGAAGATCGGGAGTTGCGGAAGCATACTCGGACTCAAGATCCGTTCCGCAAAGATATACAAAGAGCGTCCAACCCGAATTAAAAGTGCGTTCGTTCTGTTTGATCGTTCTTCTGCTGACCGTCAGTTCGCCTGTTGAATTATTTACCGTCAATTTCAGGCTCTGCGTCTGAACAACATCCGTTGTGTTGCCTGCTTCCGTCGGAGTGGGATTCCCCGCATTCGTAGGCGTAGGATCGCCGGCGTTTCCGGTCGGTGTGGGATTGCCTGTGTTTCCCGCATCCGTCGGTGTGGGATTTGAAGGATCGTCCTTCTTTCCGGGCTCAGTCGGTTCCGTTTTCCCGGTCGGAGAAACGGGCGCGTTCGAAGTCGGTGTGGGATCGTCGTCCGGCGGATAATCCGTGATGTCATCCCTCAGGCCGCATGCAGAAAACAGCATGGCAATGGAGAGTAATAATGCCAGGATACCTTTCAGGTTCTTTTTCATATATCCTTCCTCCCAGTCAAAATTTGTCACTCAGTACACAGACATGCAAAAAGAAGTAACACGATGTTACTTCTTTTTTGCCTTTATCACTCGTCAAGGATCTTAACCTTGCTTTCCTTCTTTTTGCCGGCGTCTTTTCCCGGCTTGTCGTCAACTATCACGACTTTGCTTGCAGGCTTTGCCTTCTTTGCGCTTTTTTCCGGTCTTTCGTTCCTTGCGGCTCTTTCGGTCTTTTCAGGTCTTTCGGGTCTTCCCGCCTTTTCGTTTCTTCCGGATGCCTTGGCTTCGGCTTCCCTTACTGCTGCGGGCTTTAAGAACTGTCCCTTCTTGATCAGCATGAAATAATTATAGCTGATGACAGCAAGGCCACCGAGCACCATAAGGACAGCCACTATCTGCGATACCGGAATATTCGTCGAGAAGAAGAACAGCTGGTCCGTACGCAGTCCCTCGATCCAGAAACGGCCTACACCGTAGGCAACGGCGTACCATGCAAGCAGCTCGCCGGCAAATCTCTTGTGCTTCGCATAGATCACAAGCGCGATAAAGGTCACCAGATTCCACATGGATTCATAAAAGAACGTAGGGTGTGCCTGGATATACGTAACTCCGTCAACAGTCACGTTTTTCGACAGCTGCTCGAGTATCTTTTCAAGCGCGTCGGGATTTGTCGCATATTTTGCACGCAATGCCGACTCCGTCATGATGTAGTCGCCTCCGACAACCGTGCGGTTCATCTGCATTGCAAAAAGATTGTCGGTGTACTTTCCGAAAGCCTCGCGGTTAAAGAAGTTTGCCCATCTGCCGATGGACTGCCCAATAACAAGACCCGGGATGCAGACATCCACAAAACTTCCTATCTTCAGCTTCTTGACACGGCAGAACACAAATGCCGTGGCGATGGCAACGATAACTCCGCCGTAAATAGCCAGACCGCCGGTCCTTAAGTTAAAGACGCTCAAAGGCTCATCCTTGAAGCTGTCCCAGTGGAAAATGACATAATATGCGCGGGCACCGATTATTGCAAGGATTATGACGATAATGGCAAAATCCATAACATTTTCCTGATCTACGCCAAAGCGTTTTGCCTGTCCTTCGGCCACAAAGAAGCCGACAAGCATAGCCGTGGCAACGATTATCCCGTAAAAAGCGATCTCAAACCCGAAAATACTGATGCCCACGGGTAGATTCTTCACCGTTATACCAAGATGCGGAAAAATGATATCCGACAGATTATAAAAAGACATATGCAGACCCCCGATCACACATTAAATCTGAATTCCACTACATCCCCGTCCTGGACAACATATTCCTTGCCTTCCGAACGGATAAGTCCCTTTTCCTTGGCCGCAGCGAAGCTTCCGCACGCAACCAGGTTATCGTAGCTCACCACTTCTGCGCGGATGAAACCGCGTTCGAAATCCGAATGGATCTTGCCTGCGGCTCCGGGCGCTTTTGTGCCCTTCTTTATGGTCCATGCCCTCGTTTCCTTTTCACCCGAGGTCAGATAGCTTATGAGCCCCAGCAGCTTGTAGCTTGCAGCGATAAGCTTGTCAAGGCCCGATGTCTCGATCCCGAGCGCCTCCAAGAATTCCTTCTTCTCGTCATCCTCAAGCTCCGAGATCTCCTCTTCGATCTGGGCGCAGACAACGAACACTTCCGAACCCTGTTTTGCGGCATATTCGCGAACCTTTGAAACAAAGGGATTTGCGGCGCCGTCGTCGGCAAGCTCGTCATCCTTAACATTTGCCGCAAAGATCACGGGCTTCGAGGTCAGCAGCTGGAATGAAGCAAGAAGCGCCTCCTCGTCTTCATCCTCAGGCTTTACTTCCGATGCAAGTTTTCCGCTCTCAAGCGTGTCCTTGATGCGGTTTAAGAGGTTCAGTTCCTTCTGGAGAGCTTCATTTTTCATGCCCTTAGAGCCCTTTGCGATCCTGCGCTCGATAACCTCGAGGTCGGCAAAGATCAGCTCAAGGTTGATGGTCTCGATGTCGCGCACCGGATCCACGGTGCCTTCAACATGGATGATATTCGCATCCTCAAAGCATCTTACCACATGCACGATGGCGTCAACCTCGCGGATGTGCGATAAAAACTGGTTTCCAAGGCCTTCGCCTTTGGATGCTCCCTTTACAAGTCCGGCGATATCGACAAATTCGATGACCGCAGGAACGATCTTCTGCGACTTGTTCATCTTTGCAAGAACGTCAAGGCGCTTGTCCGGTACCGCAACAACGCCCACGTTCGGGTCTATCGTACAAAACGGGTAATTCGCGGATTCCGCTCCCGCTTTCGTTATCGAATTGAAAAGTGTGCTCTTTCCGACATTCGGAAGGCCGACAATGCCAAGCTTCATGTTACTTCATGCTCCTTATTCTTAACACATTATTATGTAAACACAACATTATGTTTTATACCACTTATGACAAGTTTTCGTCAAGTGCCGTCATAAGCCTTTTCAAAACACTCCACAAGAAACATCATAATCACAAACAGTCTTTCCGTCAAGAAAAATAAACACTTTCCCGTTCGAAGCCGCTGACATACGCTTATCAAAAAAGGAGCGGCGCGAAATGCGTCGCTCCCGTAACAGTCTTTATTTCTCATATCGGATAATCATCCGGCAACCCGCACACGCCCGGAAGCTCATATCGTGATCAGAAGGTGCCCTTCCGCGACATCATTGAATACCTTGCAGTCCTGCCCCGAAACATCATAAATATGTACTATCCCGCGGATCGTTTCCGCGTGTTCGAAGCCTTCGCTCAATTCGTCCGTGATGTCCCTTGCCTTTTCAAGCTTTTCCGGAGCAAACACACGCGTTTTCTCATTTTTGAAGACTGCGGTATAGAGTATTTTTGCCTCCACAAGATCCTGGAAAATGTGGCTTCCGTAAGACAGTTCCGGATTGTATCCCGCCCTGCTCTCCTCCATCTCGCAGACTATCTCGAAGGCGCTTATATCCGCAAAAGTCGTTGGAACTCCGAGCTCCGGCGAGGAAGTCCCGACGCGTCCGGGCACGGCAAGCATCATATGCCTTTCAAGATCGCGGAAATGCCAGTTTATCCTGCCTATGAATTTCGCGACGGCATCCTTTTCCTTGTACGGCATGTTGTAATACCGCACGGGATCCACATAAACTATAAGATCGAGCCCGGCAGACCTTGAAATGCCCATTGAAGCCCCGACGCTCTCAAGAAGTATCTTATCTTTCGGAACATCGGGAACAGCCGCCCCGCCTTCTCCCCTGAAGACCTGCAGCGGTCTGCATTGGAGAAGATCTATGGAATACTCGCCGTTTTCCGAAACATTAACAGTGAATTCGGTATCGACGGGATATTCATACTCTTTTTCGATGCATTTAAGGATCCTCTGCATCTGCTCCATCAGGTTCTTATTGGAAACAAGCCCTTTGCATGAAATGAATTTCACGTCGCGGTCCCGGCCCATCTCCCTCAGGGTACGCTCCGCATCGAAATCGTGCTCCGTCAGGAGCTTTTCAAGATAGCGCGGAATAAATGGCTCAACGGTCTCGTAATCGAGCCTTTCAAGGCGTCTTTCGGTCATGTCTATGACCTCCGCCTTTCCCTGCGAGAATCTGTGCTTGTCCGCGGATGACGAATAGAGCGACCTTTCCGGCATGTCAAGATTGATGATGCGCGGATACGCCCCTTCGGTCCTGTCAACGGCGGATGTTCCGAGGCCCATTACAAGCCTTAACATCCCTGCCTGCGGGTCCGATTCCTTCATGATCCTGTAAGGACTGTAGGAATATCCGACTCCCGCGGCGCACGGCATGTAATATTTGCCGTAATACGAGCCCGAAACCCTCTGTATGAGCAGCGCCATCTGCTCATCTCTCTTGTCGAGGCCGCGCCTTTTGCGGTAATCAAGCGCTGACAGGCTCATGGAGCTTGCATACACCGTTTTTATCGCTCTTTCGAACTCGTCAAGCCTCTCCTCGAGGCTTCCCCTGTTCACACAGAATACGGATTCGTATTTTCCCGCAAAAGCATTTCCAAAGCCGTCCTCCAGGATACTGCTTGAGCGGACAATGTACGGATCCTGCCCGTAATACTCTATGATCCTTACAAACTGCTCGCGCATGGCCGGCATGAATGTCCCTTCCGTGAGCTTTTTCGCAAACTCCTCGGCAAGGGAAAAATAGCCCTCCTCGGTCCTCTGCCGGACTCTTAAGTCCCACAGGCCGTTATCGACTATATATGTGTAATACATATCGGAGCCCACATAAAAAGAGTCATGTGGCTCAAGATAATCGCTGATCTGTGGCTCACAGTTTCTGATGATGGCCCGCGCAAGCAGCATTCCGCAGGACTTTCCGCCTATCATCCCTGTCCCGACCATATGGTCGCGAACTGCAAAATAGTCGTCGGCGATAAAATGCTTTTTGACCATCTCACGCATTTTTTCGTCACGGGTCATCATTATCCGGCACATGTCGTTGCATTCCGCAGTGATGTCGATGCCGTTTTCCTTTTTAACCTTTGCCGTATTGAAGAATCTGTCCCACGAATCCGAATACTGCTCCTGCGCGGAGCGCTGCGCAAGTCCAAGTGTCTGGTAAAAGCGGCTTGCCTTAACGCCGTCGAGGATCGGGTAAAAAGCCTTGTTTTCAGGCTCAAAGATATGCGGAAGGAACATCGTGTCGGAATTCCTGTTCCAGATCTTTTCGGGCCGCACATAAACATTCCTGTTATCCGAATAAACATCAAGGAACAGCTGGGTGGTGTCGAGTATCTTGTTTATGGCTTCAACGGAGTGTTTCCCTCGTTTTATCGGGAAAAAGGCGACGGTATCGAGTATGAACAGGAACGGACAGGTGACCCTGAAAAAGTTTCCCATCATAAGATCCGTGGCCCATGCGGTCTGTAGCTCGGAAAGGCAGTCAAACACATAAAAAGCATCCCTTCCTTCCCGCTCTATGACATTGTGTATATCGACCGTAAAGGTTTCAAAGCGGTGCGAAAGCGGCACATTTACAGTCTTTACGCCCGGCATGTCCTCTATCAGCGGTTCGTGGCTCGCAAACCTGAAATATATGATATTCCGCCCGTCCTTTACGGCCTGCCCGACATAAGGCTCCATGAAAAGCCTGAAATCTTTAAGCTCCGACACGCGCCATACGACATTGTCTCCGAGCCTTATGTTGTCAAATGCCCTGTCCATTTCGGGTATTCCGCTGAGAATCCTGTCAAATGCAGCCATACAGTTTCCTTTCTTTTGTTCGCCGGGCCCGGTCCCGCAAGCCTTCTTGCTGCCCGATGGCATTCGCTTATCGCGCAAAAAAGGCGTCTCGTCCTCATGGACGAAACGCCTTTGTTTCCTCAACCGATATCATGATATCATATGTGTTTTTCTTTTGCAACCGGCCTTAAAAATAAGCTTATTTTCAAAAGATGCTTTATTTTCTCTTGATCACGTTGTTTGCGTTCTGGATCTGCAGCCTCTGCTGCTCATACAGGAACTTTGTCAGGTTCCTGCTGGTCTCTGTGAACTTGCAGCCGTAATAGTGCCTGAAAGAGCCCGTGCTCGAGTCCTTCATGCGGAGCACCGCGGCCTTGCATTCAACCGGTCCGAAATCTGAATCGATGGTGAAACTGAACTCATCCTCGGGGAAGAAACGCTCGTTAGTGAACACGCCGACTCCGGATTCGCTTATATCGCGCAGGAACGCCTTACAGGTGATGATGCGGTAGCATTCCTCGCGGATGCCGTCCGTATTCTTGTCGTAATTATATACACGCTGGCTGCTTAAAGCCATTTCTTCCTTCATGTTCTTAAGCTGCGCATCATCGCGGACAAGATACTTAAGCTCTATCTCTTTGCCGTAATACAGGCGGAAGGCGTTGCGGCGGTTGTAATTCTCGCCGGGTTCGTCCGAGAAGAAGCCGTGAAGCTTGTCGCCTTCAACGGTAACGACAGCGCCCTTCACATTGTTCCATTTCCACATACGGTCCTGTTCCTGGTAAACGATATCCACGATATCGGTATCAAGGAACTGGAAAACACGGTTCCCGCTGGCTATCAGCGTAACGCATACACAGCCTTCCTCCGCGTATTCGATGCGGCTTACGATCCTGTAATGATACTCTTCTCTCGTTATATAGATTTCAAGGGGGCGTCCGAGCCTCAGCTCACTTAGAAACATTATCAAAAACCTCCCGGAACTTTTTTATATTCTGTGTGATATTTCCCTTAAATACCGAGCTTCCGGAGACAAGCACCTCTGCGCCGGCTTCGATTATCTTCCCGGCGTTTTCAAGGGTGATGCCGCCGTCAACCTCTATCTCGCCCTTAAACCCGCGTTCCTTCTTTAAGGCTTTAAGCTCCGCAAGCTTTTCATAGGAAATGTCCATAAGCTTCTGTCCGCCAAACCCCGGTTCAACAGACATAACAAGGAACATCTCGGCGTCATCAAGGTAAGGCAGCAGCGCCTTGACCGGTGTTGCGGGCTTTATTGAAAGCCCCGCCCTTATCCCGCAGCTGTGGATGAGCTTTAACACACCCTTCACGTCGGCGCAGGTCTCAAGATGCACCGTAATCGAATCCGCTCCGCATCCGGCGAAGTCCTTAATATATCTTTCGGGCTCAAGTATCATGAGATGCACATCAAAAAACATATCCGTTTCACGGCGGATAGATTTTATGAGCGGCATTCCGAAGGATATGCTCGGCACGAACCTGCCGTCCATAACATCAACATGCAGGTAGTCGGCCCCGGCTTCCTTTACTTCCCTTATCTGCGCCCCGAGTATGTTAAAATCGGCCGCAAGTATAGACGGCGCAAGTTTCGGTCCTTGTCTCAATTCTGCCTCCGTAAAGCTTTGGTATCGCGTCCGCGGGACCGCTCCCGCTGATGCTGTACCCGGTGTTTTATCCGTTAATATCTTCTTGCTTCTTTGATCTCATAAAAGATCTGCTTGTAATTCTCGTATCTTACGCCGGATATCCTGCCGTCCGCAACGGCTTCCTTTACCGCGCACCCCGTTTCGTTAAGATGAACGCAGTCCCCGAAGCGGCACAGCGGCGCAAATTCCGCAAATTCGCTGTAATAGTCCTTCAGCTCATCTTCACCTATCCCGGTGACATTTAAGGAGCTGAAGCCCGGTGTATCCATGATATAGGTGTTGTTCCCGGCGCTAAAAAGCTCCGAATGCCTCGTTGTATGCTTGCCGCGGTCGATCTTCTCGCTGATGTCCCCGGTCTCCATAAAGGCTTCGGGAACAAGCAGGTTCATGAGCGTAGATTTCCCTACGCCCGAAGGCCCGCAAAGAACGGAAGTTCTGCCTTCAATGCGTCTTTTGAGCTCTTCGATCCCGATCCCCTGTTTTGCGCTTATGAACAGCACTTCGGAACCCGAATCCTTATAGATGTCAAGCAGTTCCTGCCTTCTTTCCGGCGTGATCAGATCGCATTTATTGAATATTATGACCGTTTTCACATCACGGAGCGCCATATGGACAAGCAGCCTGTCAAGCAGGTTGAGTGCCGGTTCGGGCTTTGCGGCCGCAAACATTATAACGGCCTGCGAGACGTTGGAGACGCTCGGGCGGAGCAGATAATTCTCGCGCTCGTAAATATCGGTGATATTCCCGAGCCTCTTCTCTTCGTCCGTTATCTCAAACTCGACGTCATCGCCCACAAAAGGCGTCATCCTGCGGTTCCTGAAAACGCCTTTTGCCTTGCATTCCGTAATGCCGGTCTCTTCAGCATAAACATAGTAAAAACCGGCTATTCCTTTAACTATCTTTCCCTTCATACGGTAAGGTCCGCCTGCTTTAAGGTGCCGGCTCGCCGCCCTCAGCTGTCGGAGTCGGCTCCCCGCCGCCTTCCGGCGTAGGTGTGGGTTCTTCCGTAGGCGTAGGTTCGGGCGTCGGAGTCGGATCCGGGTTAGGTCCCTTGCTGACAACTATGTCGATCTTGGATTTCACCCTGACAGGCTCATCTGCATCAACACTCTGGCTTATTACAACGCCTACAGCGTATTCGTCGCTCCAGTCCTGTTCAACGTTTCCGAGCTCGAGTTCAAGCTCTTCAAGCAGTGTCTGTGCTTCCGTAGCCGTATGTCCGACAAGTGCCGGTGCCTTGACATTTGTATTGTTGACACCGAGACTCACCCAGATAACGATCTTGCTGCCGGATTCGACCATGGTAAGAGCTTCGGGATCTGTTCTCGTTACATAGCCTTCCTCGATAAGATCGTCATACTCATAATCAACTTCAACCGTGTATCCCTTGTCTGTAAGGGCCTGACGGGCTACCGCGAGCGAGTAGTTCGTTACCTTCGGAACAGTACCTGTTTCCCTTCCGACACATATCGTAAGGGTGATCTCCGCGTTTGCGCTTATCTGCGCATCGATTGGAGGATACTGTGCTATTACCTGTCCGACCTCGTATTCGGAAGAGAACTCCTCCTCGTATCTTATGGAGAAGGTATTGGATATTCTCTTTAATGATGTAACGGCATCTTTATCCAAAAGTCCCACAACGCTCGGCATCTTCACAAGATCCGGCGCGTTTGTCGGCGTAGCCTCGGGTGTGGGCGTGTTTGTTGCCACATAAGGCGGCGTCGGTGTAGAACCGATGATGCTGCCCGGGTTTATGATGGTCTTAAAGATATCGAAATAGTTGGCGATGATGTAGAGAACCGCAACACCAACGAGGATTACGGCAAAGACACTGCCTACCGTAAGCACCTTCTCTAACCCCGAGTTCATGCTGTCGATATCGTCGTCATCATCAAAATCGCGCTTTTTCTTCTTCTTTTTGCGCTTCTCGGGCTCGTCGTCGTCAAGAACATCCGAGATAGATGTAATGGTTGTTGCTGCGTTGATCTCCTCAAGCTGCTCCTTGGTCATCTGCTTTGTGGGAGAATCCGGCACGGAGCCGTTCATGGAAACAAAGTTTCCGTTCGGGTTGCTTATTGACATCTTGAGATCTGCAATAAGCTCGGAAGCGCTCTGGTAGCGGCGTTCCTGCTTTTTCTGCATACATTTTGCGACGATCTTTTCAAGGCTCTCGGGAACATCGGGAGCAGTATCCCTGATGGGCTCCGCCTGCCCCTGGATATGGAGCAGCGCAACCGAGACAGTGTTATCGCCCGCAAAAGGCACATGTCCGGTAAGCATTTCGTAAATAGTCACGCCAAGCGAGTAGATATCGCTTCTCTCGTCGCTGTAACCGCCTCTTGCCTGCTCCGGCGAAAGATAATGGACGGAGCCTAAGGCATTCTGGGTAACTGTATTTGAGGTTGCTGCCTTCGCGATACCAAAATCGGTAACCTTAACCTTGCCCTCGCGGGAGATTATGATGTTCTGGGGCTTTATATCCCTGTGGATGATATGCTTCGCATGGGCGGCTTCCATACCCTGTGCTATCTGGATGGCGATACCTACCGCCTCCCTGACTTCGAGCCTGCCTTTTCTCTCTATAAAGCGCTTTAAGGTGATGCCTTCCACAAGCTCCATTACTATGAAATAAAGCCCGTTGTCCTCACCTACGTCATATACGTTAACAATGTTCGGATGCGACAGACCTGCCGCGGACTGAGCCTCGCCCCTGAATTTCTGTACGAAATTCTTGTCCTGGGCGTATTCAGCCTTAAGGATCTTTATCGCAACATAGCGGTTCAGACGATGGCATTTTGCCTTGTAAACGTCCGCCATGCCGCCGGAGCCTACTTTTTCAAGTATCTCGTATCTGTCGTTTATGAACATTCCTATCTTGATCTCCATTACGCATTACCTTTCTTCAACACATCAGACATATATGATTATTACTGAAATATTATCCTTGCCCCCGTTTGCGTTTGCCATATCCACAAGCTTCTCGCAGGCTGTTTTCGGGTCGCCCCTGAATTCCCTTATGGTCGCGGCTATCTCGCTGTTCTCCACCATGTTCGTAAGGCCGTCGGAGCACATTATCACGATATCGTTCTCCTCCACCGGCACCTCAAAATAGTCGGGCACGACTATCCCATTGGCGCTTATAGCCCTTGTTACGATATTCTTGTTGGGATGGAACCTTGCCATTTCCTCGCTGAGGTCGCCGTTTCGCACCATCTCTGCCACAAGGGAATGATCCATGGAGATCTGCTCGAGCTCCGGATGCATAAGATAGATGCGGCTGTCGCCTATATTCGAGGCATGAAGAATACCGTCTTTTATAAAGGCGGTAACAAAGGTGGTCCCCATACCTTCAAGCGCGCTGTTCTCACGTCCTTTTTTTATAAGCTTTTCGCTTATGTCAAGGAACGCCTTGTCAAGTGCGCTGTACAAGGTCTTCTCTTTTGCTTCGGACATGTCTGAAACAAATTCTTCAACGCAGAAGCGCGATGCAAAATCACCGGCCTTGTGGCCGCCCATTCCATCCGCGACTATAAAGAGGTTCGGGAGTACACCCACAGGCTCTTCGCTGCGAAAAACATAATCCTGATTGGCTTCGCGCATCTTGCCGACGTCCGTTATCGCATACGATTTCACCTGCTTACCTCCTTTGCACGAAACTTGCGGGCACCCCCGGAAACACAGCGCCGGCCTTACTTTGCGGCGTAGCTTTTACGAAGCTGCCCGCAGGCCGCGTTTATGTCCGAACCCATTTCTCTTCTAATAGTAGCATTTATGCTATTTTTTTCAAGTATATTTTTAAAATTAAGCACATTCCCGTGTGTGGCGGGATTGTAATCCCGCTCTTTTACAGGGTTTACAGGTATCAGGTTCACGTGACAATTCTTTCCCTTCAGAAGTGCAGAAAGCTCTTTAGCGCATTCCGCCGAATCATTTACGCCGTCTATCAGGCTGTACTCGTAGGTAATACGCCTTCCCGTCTTTTCGAAATAATGATCGGCAGCCGCGACAACCTCAGCCACTGTCCACTTCTTTGCCACCGGCATGAGCCTCTGCCGCAAGGCGTCATTCGGCGCATGCAGTGAAATGGCAAGCGTCGCATCCGGCTTTGTATCCGCAAAAGCCCTGATCCTGTCGCACAATCCGCAGCTTGAGACCGTGATATTGCGCCTGCTTATGTTCAGTCCCTTATCCGAAGATATCAGTTCAAGGAACCTTAAAACGTTCATCAGGTTGTCCATCGGCTCACCGGTGCCCATTATCACAACATTGCTGATGCGTTCCCCCGTGTCCTTCCCGATCCTGTAAACCTGTTCGAGCATCTCCGAAGGCTCAAGATTTCGTTCAAGCCCTCCTATCGTGGAGGCACAAAAGCTGCATCCCATACGGCATCCCACCTGTGATGAGATGCAGACGGAATTGCCGTGCTTATAACGCATGAAGACGCTCTCTATAACGTTATTTTGGAGTGTGTCGTCATCAAGCCTGAACAGGTACTTTCTTGTTCCGTCAAGAGCTGATTCAAAGCGCTCGACCTTTTCGAGCGTGACAAGCTCACAGTTTTCCGAAAGCTTCTGCCTTAATGCCGCAGGCAGGTTCGTCATTTCCTCAAACGAGCCGGCGCACTTCTCATGAAGCCAGGAAAACAGCTGGTCGGTGCGGAACCTCGGCTGACCGATCCCCGCAACGAAGCTTTCGAGTTCAGTATAGTTTAACGATCTTAAATCGGTCTTTTCCACGTTCAAACCTCTTTGTAAAGCCTTTTGGGACATGTTCCCCGCGGCGTTACGCTTCTTTTCTGTATTTCGAGATAAAGAAGCCGTCTCCGGAGTGGATGCCCGGGATCATGGTAACTTCAAGCTCCTTTTTAAGCCCCGCATCCTCCAGTATCTTCATGCCCGCTTCGTTTTCGGTGCGGTTTAAGGTACATGTCGAAAAAATGAGGGTCCCGCCTTTTTTAAGGCTTCTTACGGCGTTTTCGAGAATGGGCTTCTGAAGCTCGATAAGCTCATCCTGAACGCGCTCGGACATGTTGTATTTGATATCGGGCTTCCTTCCTGTGATGCCCGTACCCGAACACGGCACATCCGCGAGCGTGATGTCGAACTTTTCCGCGTCCGCTTCGTTCCTGACGCTTGCATCCGCAACGGAAAGGTCGATATTGTCAAAGCCGCATCTGTTTATGCTCTCGTTTATGAGATTGATCTTTCTTGAGGTCACATCCCTTGCGTCGATCCGTCCGCCCTTGCCGGCAGCCTTTAATTTGTCGGCAAAATGCAGTGTTTTTCCGCCGGGAGCCGCACACATGTCAAGGATCGTCTCGCCGCCCTTTATGCCGGCCGCTTCCCCGACAACAACGGAGCTTATATCCTGAACCGTAAAGAGCCCGTTCTTAAAGCTCTCCGTCTCCGCAAAGCCCTCTCCGGCAAAAGCCTGAAGGATATTGAGCCTGTATCCCTTCACTTCGTCCGGGAGCACAAGCTTCGGAACCGTCGCCTTTATCCCATCCTTTGCAAGAGCTTCTATGCATTCCTCAACGGTACATTTGCTCTCGTTCACACGGAAATAAAGAGGCTGTGCGTCAAACTGCCTTTCCGCGATCTTTATGCAGGTCTCTTTTCCAAAGTCCCTTTCCCACTGCTTTAACATCCATACGGGCACGGAATACTTTATCTCCATTGCCTCGTAGGAATCGCCTGAAGTGAGCTCTTTAAGCTTTTCTTTTCCGTTTTTGCCGATATTCCTCAGAACACCGTTCACAAAACCGGCAAGCCCTTCCATGCCGTGTTCCTTTGCGAACTTCACCGCTTCGTTGCATGCAGCCGCAGCCGGTATCCTGTCCATGAAGAGTATCTGATAGGCGGCAACACGGATAAGCGCGCGAAGGTACGGCTTCATCTTTGCAACCGGCGTCTTTGCGAAGCTGTCTATAACACGGTCGAGAGTAAGCATTCTCTCTGTCGTGCCCTCTATGAGACGCTTTGCGAGAGCACGCTCCCTTGCGTCCGAAAGCCCGCTTTCCGAGAGTGTTTCCGTTACGACCCTGTGTACGGATCTTCCCTTGTCCGTTACGTTCAAAACAGCATAAACAGCAGCATCTCTTGCAGTCATAGTGATCCTCCGCACCGCCCTGTAAGGCGGATAGTAATTTGACCAAAGTCTTGGAAAAGTCTTTGTTTCCGCATTTACTTCGATCTACCCTTGAGACCGTTAAGATAATCCTTTGCAGCCATTGCCTTTTTACCCTCGGGCTGCAGCTCCGTTACGGCAAGTATCCCGTCCGCGCAGGCGATATCGAGCGTCATGCCGTCGGATTTAAGCACCGTTCCGGGTGCTTCCTTTGAATCTTCCGGTTTTACGAAAGCCTTTTTTATCTTGATCAGCTTTCCGTCTATATACATAAATGTCCCGGGCCATGGATAAAGCCCTCTGACATATCTTTCAAGCTCCGCCGCGGGCCTTGAAAAATCAAGTTTCCCAAGCTCCCTGTCCATCATCCCGACGTAAGTGCTTTCGGAATGATCCTGCGGTGTACGCACCGCCGTACCATCAATTACGGAGGGCAGGGTCTCAACAAGCAGCTTTGCCCCGAGAGCAGCAACCTTGTCATGAAGCGTCTCGCCCGTGTCGAAAGGCTCTATGGGAAGCTTTGCCTGTGTTATGATATCGCCCGTGTCACAGCCTTCGTCCATATACATTATGGTAACGCCGGTCTCTTTGTCGCCGTTAAGTATCGGCCATTGGATCGGCGCAGCACCCCTGTATTTCGGCAAAAGCGAGGTATGAACGTTTATGCAGCCGTACGCGGGAAGTTCAAGCACTCTTTTCGGAAGTATCTTCCCGTAAGCCGCAACAGTGATCACGTCAGGCTTAAATGCCGAAAGCTCCTCGAAAAACTCATCCGACTTTGCCCTTTCGGGCTGGAGGACCGGGATATTTCTTTCAAGACAGAGCTCTTTTACCGGAGACATGGCCATTTTCCCGCCGCGTCCCTTTGGCTTGTCGGGCTGCGTTACGGCGGCAACAATGTTAAAACCTGCGTCAAGCTGGGCTTTCAGCACGCATTCCGCAAGCTCGGGAGTCCCCATGAATACTATCCTTACATCACTCACTGTCATTGTCCATAAGCTCCCCTTCAACAAGTGTCGTATAAAGAATTCCGTCAAGATGGTCGAGCTCATGCTGGATGGCCCTTGCAAGAAGCTCCTCGCCCTCTATCTCGAATTCCTGCATGTTTTCGTCAAAGGCCCTTGCTATGACATGGTTTGCGCGTGTCACGATGCCTGTTTTGCCGGGCACCGAAAGGCACCCTTCACCGCCTGTCTGTTCGCCGTCCTTCTCGATAATAACGGGATTGATCATGATGATGGGGCTGTCCTGCTCGGGAGAGATATCTATCACCACGATCCTTTTGAGTATCCCGACCTGCGGAGCCGCAAGGCCCACGCCGTCCGCGTCGTACATGGTCTCGAGCATGTCCGAGATGAGCTCTTTTATCTTAGGTGTCACCTCCGGAACCGGCTTTGATTTTTTCAAAAGCACCGGATCCCCTATTTCTCTTATTTTTCTTAATGCCATAACAGTTCCTCCTGTGCATCCCTTTCCGTCCCGTGTTTTGTCGGGATCCGAAAAGTTGACTGCGTTTTAATATCATCAATACCCGTTCATCGGGTTAAAATCAAACTGGATGCTGCATTTCTCAAAGGCTTTGTCGTCCTTTATCCGTTCCTCGATGCTGTCCTTGCACCTGACCAGGAGCCCGTAATCAGCAGATTTCGAGTATATAACACGCCTGTAGCGGTCCTTTATCTTTTCCACGCCGCATTTTGACGGCCCGATCATGCTTACCTGCTCGGCTGCGTCAAAGGCCTCAAAGCAGGCGCTCATGAGCGTGTAGAGGAACTCCGCGCAGGAATCCGCTTCCGCCTCGTCCCCGCTTGTAAGGAGCACTGCCAGCAGGTTTGACGCGGGCGGGTAGCCGAGCATCTTCCTGAAGGCGATCTCGTTCTCGTAAAACTCCTCATAATCCTGTTTTGCAGCCGTAACGATAGCGTAATGCTCCGGATTGTAGGTCTGGATAACCACTTCGCCGTCGGTGCCGGCCCGTCCGGAACGCCCCGCTGCCTGGGCAAGCAGCTCGAAGGTCCTTTCCCCGGCCCTGTAATCCGTTGCGTTGAGCGACAGATCCGCAGCGATTATACCCATCAAAGTGACTCTTGCAAAATCGTGCCCTTTGACGATCATCTGCGTCCCCACAAGGATATCCGCCTCATCATTGGAAAAAGCCGAAAGCACGCGTTCGTGCCCCTGTTTGTCCTTTGTCGTGTCTGCATCCATTCGGAGCACCCTTGCGGTCGGGAAGACCTTTTTAACGTATTCCTCAACCTTCTGGGTACCTGTTCCGAAGGCCGCAATATACTTTGAACCGCATTCGGGACAGGTCTTTGGCATCGGTATCTCGTATCCGCAGTAGTGGCAGACCAGCCTTTCCGGCCTGTTCCCCACCATGTGCGCCGTAAGCGATACCTCACAATGCGGACAGCGCATGGCCGTTCCGCAGGCCCTGCAGGACACAAAACCCGCATAGCCGCGCCTGTTGATAAAAAGCATTATCTGCTGCTTTTTCATGAGCCTGTCTTCGATAAGGCTCTTCAGCTTCCTGCTAAACATCGACATATTGCCGGCTTTAAGCTCCTCGCGCATGTCCGTTATATGGACCTTCGGGAGCGAAGCATTGCCTGCGCGGTTCTTAAGCTCGAGCAGCCTGTATTCGCCGCGTTTTGCGCGGTAATAGCTCTCTGTAGAGGGCGTGGCGGAACCGAGGATAACCGAGGCTCCAACCATCTTTGCGTATTCTATGGCAAGCTCCCTTGCGTGGTACTTGGGAACATTTTCGCTTTTATAGCTGCTCTCGTGCTCTTCATCGATTATGATGAGCCCGGGATCCTTAAAGGGCGTAAACAGCGCGGAGCGCGGCCCTATCATGATGTCGGTGCCGCCCTCTTTTGCTCTTAGGTACTGGTCATATTTCTCGCCGTCCGAAAGCCTTGAATGCATGAAGGACACACGGTCACCGAAGCGCTTTGAAAACCTTGACACCGTCTGGTATGTGAGCGCTATCTCGGGGATTAGCATTATCGCCTGCCTTCCCTGCCTTACGACTTCTTCGATAACGGACATGTAAACTTCCGTTTTACCGCTGCCGGTGACTCCTTTAAGGAGATAAACGCCCTTTATCCCGTTTTTAAGGTCTCCCGTAACGGTATCCACAGCCGCCTGCTGTTCTTCGTTCAGGACTATGCCGTTCTCCTGCTTTTGGACTGCCGCGCCGCCCCTGAACTGCCTTGTTTCGATAACTTCGGTTACTCCGAGCTCTTCAAAATCGGAGACGGTCTTTCTTGCGATGTTGAGCTTCCCGACAAGCAGCTCGTAATCGGCGCTCCCGGACTGCAGAAGCTCTGTCAGGAACCTTACCTTTGCGCGGTGGTTCTTCTGCCTTGCTTCGACAAGGAGCCTTGCTGCAAGATCCCTGTCTTTGAGCACCACCGTTTTGGACACGACGGGCTTTACGGTCTGTTTTACTGGAGTAACGGTCCGTAAAGCATCATTCATGGTGCCGCCGTACAGGCTTCGCATCTTCTCTGCAAGCTCTATGGTGCGGCTTTCCATGACAAGTCCCTTCTCCTCTACGGAGGCGATGGGTTTTATCCTGCTCTCGTCTATCTTTGCCTTTTCGGACAGGCCGGTGATATAGCCCTTAATAAGCCTGTTGCCCTTGCCGAACGGTATCATGACCGGTGCGCCGACAACAGCTTTTTCAAGCATTTCGGCGGGTATGGCATATTGAAATGTCTTATCTAAATTTTCATGTGAAATATCGACTATGATATCCGCAAACACTGTAAACCTCCGTGTTTAACACCGGCTCTTTAGCCGTCACACGGCTCCTAACGGTTTCTCAAGGCGTCTGCCAGCTCGTCGAGATGCATCCCGCGGGAGCCCTTCATGTAAACAACATCTCCCGCTCCAAGGCGCGTGATTTCCGCCTCGTAAACGCCCTCATTTGAAGCATAGCTCTTTATCTCAAAGCCTGCGCCGGCTTCTTTTGCGGCTTCCGCTATGTATGCCGCCTCTTTGCCTACCGTTATCAGCCTGTCTATCTTCTTTCCCGCCGCATAAGTCCCGACTTCCCTGTGAAGCTCCTCCGAGAAGCTCCCGAGTTCGAGAATGTCGGCAAGGATCACTATCTTGCTGCCTTTTTTGGAGATGCTCTCCACCATGTCTATCCCGCTCTTCATGGAATCGGGACTTGCATTGTAGGTGTCGTCTATCAGCACCACGTCTTTTATGTTCTCGATATGGCCGCGCATGTTCATTGGCCTGTAAACTTCCATCATGTGCTTTGCCCTTGCCGGTTCAACGCCAAGTGATTTGGCAACTCCGATCGCCGCAACAGCATCAAGGATATTATGGTTGCCGATGATCGGAAGTACCACCTGTTCCCTTTCACCGGTGCCCTTGTCAACGAAGGTGAAATCTGAATATTCGCCGGCAGTCCTGATGTTTTCGGCATAATAGTCACATGTATCCGAAAGGCCGAAGGTCTTTATCGTGATATCCTTGTCTGCGGGAAGCAGCGGCTTAACGTCCTTTAACATCTCGTCGTCGCCGTTTACAAAAAGCACTCCGCCCGCATCCGGGAAGCAGTTTATCATCTGGAGCTTTTCACGTCTGATGTTCTCCTTTGAACCAAGCTGTCCTATATGAGAAACGCCGATATTTGTGACAAGCCCGCAGGAGGGCCTTGCTATCCTGGCAAGGCGCGCCATTTCGCCGAAATCGCTCATGCCAAGCTCTATAACGGCATAATCGTAGTCGTTTGAAAGCTCGAGCATCATGAGTGGAACGCCTATCTGGCTGTTCTTGTTTCCGGAGGTCTTCAGCACCCTGTAGGATGCCGAAAGTGTCTGGGCCACCATCTCTTTTGTGGTGGTCTTTCCCACACTGCCGGTTATCCCGAACACCGTGCCTTCAAACCTGTCCCTGTAATAGATCCCAAGATCCTGCAGCGCCTTCTTCGTGTCTTCGACACGGATATAGATCATGTCCGAAGTCCCCGGAAGCCGCTTGTCGCGTGAGGTAAAGCATACCCTTGTCCCGCGCTCGTAAGCATCCGGGATATAATCGTGGGCATCCGTATGCTCACCCACAATGGGCACAAAAAGAGTCCCGGGAGCTCCCTCTTTCGAGTTGATGATAACGTGTGAGACCTCTGTGGTCCCCGCATCTGCCGGCGTTATCTTAAGACCGTCGGTCAGGATGCTTCCGTTCGTGATCTCGCATATCCTGTTAACAGAGATTGAGTTCATGCGCTTCCTCCAGAATCATTATTCTATCGTCCATAGGGTATTTTACACCCTTTATTTCCTGATAATCCTCGTGTCCTTTTCCCGCTATGACGATCATGTCGCCGGGCTTTGCGTTCTTAAGGCAGTAACGGATAGCCTCGCGCCTGTCAGGTATCGATACATACTCGCCCTTCCCGCGCTTTACGCCTGTCAGGATATCGTTGATTATTTCAAGGGGTTCTTCAAATCTCGGGTTGTCGCTCGTCACAACGGTAAGGTCCGCAAGGTTCGACGAAACCTCGCCCATATCGTAACGCCTGTCCTTTGCGCGGTTTCCGCCGCACCCGAACATGCAGACAAGACGGGCGGGCTTATACTCCCTTAAGGTCGTAAGAAGGCTCTTTAGGCTCATTCCGTTATGAGCGTAATCAAGCATTACGGAGAAGCTGTCCGAAACCTTTACAAGTTCTACCCTTCCCCTTGCCTTGATGTTTTTAAGGGCATTTACGCAGGCCTTGGCGGGAATGCCGAGAGTCCTTGCCGTGGTTATTGCGGCAAGCGAGTTGTAAACATTGAAAGCGCCGGGGATATCGGCGTAGATATGGAGCTTTTCTCCCCTGCAGTCGATATCGAAATCGACTCCGAGCTCGCCTTTTTTATTGACAAGGGTAATGCCGGACGCCCTGAAATCAGCCTGTTTTTCTATGCCAAAGGTCACATAAGGACAGGTCGCGTTCTTAAACACTTCTTCAAAATGTTCTGAATCAATATTGCCGATCCCTGTCCCGCACATCTTAAACAGCAGGCTCTTGCAGTAGAGATAGTCCGCAAAATCCGGATGCTCCCCGGGGGCGATGTGATCCGGCTCAAGGTTTGTGAACACTCCCGCTTCGAAAGCGATCCCCGCTACCCTGTCCATCTTAAGGCCCTGGGAGGATACCTCCATTACAACGTATTCCGTACCGGCCTTAACCATCCCCGCAAGGTATTCCTCAAGCACATAAGACTCCGGCGTTGTATGTTCCGCATGGATGCTCTTCTGTCCGACGGTTACCTCGACGGTGCCGATAAGGTCCGTCTTATGCCCTGCCGTTTCAAGTATGCTCTTCAGCATATAAGCTGTAGTGGTCTTTCCCTTTGTGCCGGTTATGCCTATTATCTTAAGCTTTCTTGAAGGAAATCCGAAGAACGCTGAAGAGATGAGCGCAAGCGCCCTTCTGGTGTTAGGAACACGTATAACCGTAACGTTTTCCGGCACTTCAACATCTTTTTCGGAAATAATAACGGATGCGCCTGCATCAGCCGCCGCACCCGCAAACTCATGACTGTCATGCTTTGTGCCGGTTATGCATACAAAGCAGGCATTCTTTTCAATATCCGCACGGGTATCGTAGACAACGGAAGATACCTCCCTGTCTACGCTACCCTGCACGATCCTGTATTCAAGCTCAACGAGCAATGTGCTAAGTTTCATGTCGTTCCCCAAACCTATCCGAGAAGCCTTCTGTAAAGATCCTCGTATTTGCGTGCCGAAACATTCCACGAATAATCAACGGCCATGCCCCTGTCGATGATCTTGTTCCATTCACGCCTCTTGTCATAATAAATGTGCTTTGCGTAACGTATTGTGTTGAGCATCTCATGCGCATTGTAATTTGCAAAGCTGAAGCCGATGCCGCCGCTCATGTATTCATCATACGGCGTTACGGTATCGCGCAGGCCGCCTGTCTCGCGAACGATGGGTACCGTGCCGTAGCGGAGGGCCATAAGCTGGCTTAAGCCGCAGGGCTCAAACAGCGAAGGCATAAGGAATGCGTCCGCGGAGGCGTAGATCCTGTGGGACCTTTCGTTGTTGTAGTAGATATTTGCGGAAACCCTGTCCTTGTATTTCCACTCAAAGTGCCTGAAAAGATTCTCATATTTTGCTTCGCCCGTGCCAAGCACAACAAGCTGGGTATCCTCGGCGCATATCTCCTCGATAACGTAATCGATAAGGTCGAAACCCTTCTGGTCAGTAAGACGCGAAACAACACCGATCATAAAGACCTTCTCGTCCACGTTCATTGCAAGTTCCTTCTGGAGAGCGGTCTTGTTCTTGACTTTTTCCTTACGGAAATTGATGGCGTTATAATTTTTGATGATATAAGGATCCGTTTCCGGGTTCCATTCTTCATAATCAAGACCGTTAAGGATGCCGCAGAGCGAGTTGGAGCGCGCTCTCATCAGGCCGTCAAGGCCTTCTCCGTAATAGGGCATCTGGATCTCTTTCGCGTAGGATTCCGAAACGGTGGTAACATAGTCCGCATACGCGATGCCGCCCTTTAAGTAGTTGGCGTCGCCGTAAGCTTCAAGCTTGTCGGGCGAGAAATAATACTCGGGAAGCCCGGTGATGTCCATTACCCTCTTCTTGTCCCAGCAGCCCTGGAATTTCAGGTTGTGGATGGTCATTATCGTCTTTATCCCGCGGAAGAACTCGTTTTCCTGGAAACGGTCGTGCAGGAAGACAGGGATAAGGCCCGTCTGCCAGTCATTGCAGTGAATGATGTCCGGGCGGAAATCAAGGAGCGGTATAGCCGAAAGAACAGCCTTGCTGTAGAAGGCGAACTTCTCGATATCCTCGTAGATATTGCCGTAAGGCGCCATACCCGCAAAGTAATACTCGTTATCGATAAAATAGAAATGTACGCCGTCAACGGTTGCCTCTAAAATGCCGACATACTGCTGTCTCCATGCAAGATCCATGTAAAAGTGGGTCTTGTAGACCATCAGCTGCTTATACTTTTCCGGAATGCACATATATTTCGGAATAATAACGCGAACATCAAACTCATCCCTGTTCAGATACTTCGGGAGAGAACCCACAACATCCGCAAGACCGCCGGTCTTTATAAACGGAGTACATTCTGATGCTGCAAAGAGAATCTTTTTCATCGTTTTACCTGTTCCTTAACTGTTTTTTTACTTCACATGCAAGAGCCTTCATCTCGGAAGCGTTCTCCATGACGGAATCTGTGATCCTCGCTCCTCCGACAAGTCTTGCAAGCTCGCTTATCTGTTCTTCTTTTTCAAGTTCTTTTACTTCCGTGACGGTACGCATGCCGTCCGTTGTCTTTTCGATAAGGTAATGGGCATCCGCCATTGCTGCGATCTGAGGAAGATGCGTGATGCAGATGACCTGTCTGCTCCCGGCTATCACAGCCATACGCTCCGCTACCTTCTGTGCTGTGCGGCCGCTGATACCGGTATCGATCTCGTCAAAGATCAGTGTTTCCACCGAGTCCTTGTCTGCAAGGACCGATTTGATCCCAAGCATTATCCTTGAAAGCTCACCGCCTGACGCCACCTTTGCAAGCGGCCTGTACGGCTCGCCCGGATTAAGGGAAATGAGGAATTCTGCCTCATCCCTTCCATTCGCTGTGTAATGCCCGCTGTCACGGATCTCTATCGTAAACCTTACCTGTTCGAAGTTCAGCTCGAGCAGTGCTTCGCATATCAGCTTTTCAAGGACTTTCGCACGGGAAACACGGATCCCGGTAAGCTCTGCGGAAAGTACTTTTAGGTCCTCTTCGGAAGTCTTCAGCTTCTTCTTGAGTTCTTCGATATAGCCGTCATAATCCTCGTACCTTGCAAGCTTTTCCTTTGATTCCTTCAAGGTCTTTAAGACATTTTCCTCTGTCCCTCCAAACCTTGATTCAAGGTGGTGTATAAGATCGAGCCTTTCGGTGACT
>JAEEGQ010000088.1 GCA_016280395.1 Lachnospiraceae bacterium
CCTACATCGACACCTACGCCGACTTCGACGCCTACGCCTACGATTGCGCTGGCAGAGACAGCTGCAAGGAGCAGGGAACTGCATGAAGCGATAAAGCCGAAGACTGTCGCAAATCCGCTTGGAACCGGACCGGAAGCTTCGGAATGGGACAAACTGTGTGAAGAGTACAGGATCTGGCGAATTGACGAGCCCATTGTAAGAAAACATACCCACTATGATCCGTATTATGAATATTACAGCATTCTCGAATTGAAGAACAAGGATGCCTGTGAGAAGATCAACAAAAGGCTGGAAGAAATAGCACAGACAATGTACGATCCGTATTACCTTCCGGATGAACCGGGTATCATGTTGCTTGTGAAAGAAAAAGGGCTTCCGAGGCGTGGATTGGATTACAGCTACAAAGTATTCCAGGGCATCATTTCATGGGAAATAACAATGAGCTGCAGCTGGGCAGCAGACGATTGGAAAGACTATGAGGAGAGATCATTTAAAAGTGAAACCATCAGTATCTGTTTTGACCTTTGGACAGGTGAAGAACTTTCGCTGTCGGATCTCTTCCCGGAGGGATTTGATTATCTCGGATACCTGAACAAATCGTTCGAAGAACGGATCCGTAACGATTTCGAGTACATGGCTTTGTACGGGCCTGCTTCTAGCTCTTGGGGTAGTGTATATGATGAAACGATCGAGTACGATGGAGGAAAACTGCCTGTACTGCTTAAGGGAGATGAACAGTTCGGTTTCGATTATGAGGGCTTGTGCATACGGGATGCAAACAATGAGTACCATGACGCAGCATTACCATTCTTCCTGTCTTCACGAAGCCATGGTGAGAAGGTCTGCGAGAAATCGAAATATGAAAATGAGAGCTTGGGAACTGTTTGGGTTTGTGACAGTATGTACGAATGGTACGGGAACGGCAAGGCGGGCAGCTTCGATATAACCACCGGCAGCGGCAGTATTATCCCGGTGACTGTTTATGCGGACAGATGGGAGCCTTGGGGCGAAATCCCGGACAATGCACAGGATAAATATTTTACAGAGGCGAAGATCCTGGATTATGCGAAACAGATGACAGAACAATGGAAAATGAGTACCATGCCTTGTTATGAACTGAGTTTATATTGTGAGTTTGTGAGGTTCTACCCGCATGGTTATTACGTGATTGATTGGAATGTATATCGCGACGGCGAAAAAACAGATGACCTGAGCGGTCTTATCTGGTACCACGAAGGAAAACAGCTTTCTTTGGATGAAATGTTTGATGCGCCTTTTGAAGAAGTGCTTACCGAACTGATAGCAGGAATGAAGATAAGAGGAACGCAGGTCGCAGCAGGTGAAGAAGCCGCTGAAGCAGCAAAGGCGCTGCGCCCGTACTTTATTTCATATAGGGCGGAACCGATTAGTATATTAGACACAAACACTTGGGATTGGGATAACTGGTTATTCCGCTGGGACGCGGAAGGTGAGCTCAGGAAAGGATGCCCGTCCGAAAGCGAGCAGGCTGCCCTCGCCGTGCTTAAGGAAAAAATCCCGAAAGGTCTGTGGGATGCTTTGTGTATGGCCAACGGATCGACGATCACATACGCTCCTTTAACTATCTTAAAACATCTGAAGATGTATGAAGGATATCCGTTTGACTGATATATGGTAATCCGGTATAAGGGGATAAAAAGAAAAACATGAAAAAGAGAACAATAATATTTGCGGGGCTTACAATACTTGTACTGCTTGCATGCTGCGCCTGCGGTAACAAGGGTAACGAAGAAACACTCACGCCTACACCTACATCGACGTCCACACCTACGCCGACACCGTCGCCAACACCTACATCGACGCCCACACCTACATCGACACCTACACCTACACCTACGTCGACACCCACACCTACATCGACACCTACGCCGACTTCGACGCCTACGCCTACGATTGCGCTGGCAGAGACAGTTGCAAGGAGCAGGGAACTGCATGAAGCGATAAAGCCGAAGACTGTCGCAAATCCGCTCGGAACAGGACCAAAAAACTCGGAACGGAACGACTTGGATGAAAAATACAGGCTCAGGCGAACAGACAAGATCACTGTGACCGAGCACTGTTTTAAGGGGCAGGATTGCTGCTATATAAGCATTTCAGGCTTAAAGAACAGCGATGTCTGCGAGAAGATCAACCAAAGATTGAAGACAGTAGCAGAGACCATGGCAACCCCGGATTACCTTCCGGATGTGCCTGGAGTCATGATGCTTGTGAAAGAAAAAGGCCTTCCGGAATTGGCATATATCTATGCCAGCGAAAGCGATGGGGATGTATATGTAATGCAGGGAGTATTCTATGTAAAAATACGGGCTAAATGGACATGGGATAAAGATAAAACAAAGTGGGCTAGAGAATATGTAGAAGAAAGCATCAATCTTTGTTTTGATCTTTGGACCGGTGAAGAATTGTCGCTGTCAGACTTCTTTCCTGAAGGGTATGATTATCTCGGATACCTGAACAAATCGTTCGAAGAACGGATCCGTAACGATTTCGAGTACATGGCTTTGTACGGGCCTGCTTCCAGCTCTTGGGGTAGTATATATGATGAAACGATCGAGTACGACGGAGGAAAACTGCCTGTACTGCTTAAGGGAGATGAACAGTTCGGTTTCGAGTTTGGGGGCTTGTGTATATGGGATGCAAACAATGAGGAACATGAATCGGAATTACCGTTCTTCTTGCCTTCACGAAGCCATGGAGAAAAGATCTGCGAGGAATCGGGTTATGAAGTTGGCAACCTGGGATATGCGGTTTTCAATAATTTTGACCTTGATTATCAGGGACCATTACCTGTCGGCTTGGCAGGCAACTTTGATATGACGACCGAAGGCGGATGGACGGGCACGGTGACGGTCTACGCAGGCGAACTGCGGGCGGGAGCAACTATTTCGGACTCTGTACTGGACAAGGACTTTTCGGAGGCAAAGATCCTTGAATATGCGAAAAAACTGACAGAGCAATGGAAAGCGAGTGCCGTGCTATACAGTGATCTGAATCTGTTTTGCATGGACGTGACTCTGTGTCCGAGGGGTTATTATATAATTGACTGGGATGTATATTCGGGCCCGATACGTGTGTCTTATCTGAGCGGACAGGTAGCTTACTACAAAGGGAAACCGCTTTCTTTGGACGAAATGTTTGATGTTCCTTTTGAAGAAGTGCTCGCCGAGCTCGTTGCGGGAATGCGGATCGGAGGCAGCCGGATCACAGCAGAGGAAGATGCCGCAGAAATCGCAAAGGCGTTTCGACCGTATTTTGTTTCATACAAGCCAACCTGGTTCTTCTTGTTTAACGGCTCTTGGTCTTGGGATGATTGGGTGTTCCTCTGGAAAAAGGAAGGGGAGATCAGAAGAGGAAAGCCGTCTAAAAGCGAAGTTGCTGCCTTAACGGACCTTAAGGAGAAAATCCCGATACGCCTGTGGCAAGATCTGACATCGGTCGATTACAGTCATATTCAACTTTACGACCCCTACATCATCTTAAAACACTTAAAGATGTATGAAGGATACCCGTTTGACTAAATTAAAGCGTATATAAAACAAGGAGCATTTTATGAAAAAAAGAACAACACTATTAATCTGCATTGCAGTATTTGCAATGCTCGCATGCTGCGCCTGCGGCAACAATAAGGGGAATGATGCAACACCCACACCTACGGCTACACTTACGCCCACACCTACGTCGACGCCCACACCTACATCGACGCCTACGCCTACGTCGACACCTACACCTACGTCGACACCTACACCTACATCGACACCCACACCTACATCGACACCTACACCTACTCCCGAGCCTACGGAAGCACCCAAAGGCGCTGTTTTCCCCAACGGAAAATATGTAACAGTCAACAATCTGCCCGTTATCGACGGCGCGCTTGCGCTTGAGCCTTTCTATGATGCGATATTTGCCGAACTGCTCGGAATGCCGGTAGATGACGCAAAGCTTTTCCTGCCCTGCAACAATACACCTGCGGCTTACAAAAACCTTACAGAGGGCATAGCAGACATGATCTTCTGCGCGCTTCCGTCCGACGAGCAGGTTGCAACGGCAAAGGCGGCCGGCGTAGAGTTTGAATACCACACGATCTTAAGCGGCGGTTTCGTATTCTTTATTAACAAGGATAACCCCGTGAACAGCGTAACACAGGAACAGCTTAAAGGCATTGTAAGCGGTAAGATCAAGAACTGGAAGGAAGTTGGCGGAAAAGACGAACCTATCGTCCTTTTCCAGAGAAACGAAGGCTCGGGAAGCCAGACCGGCCTGTACCGTTATGTTTTGCCGAAAGACCAGGTAAAGCAACCGCTTGTAGACCAGAGAGATGACGATATGATGGGAGCAATCGACCACGTAGCAGACTATGACAACGGAAAGGGCGCAATGTCCTTCTCGTATTACTACTATGTAGCGAACATGCACTCAAGAGACGAGATCAAGCTGCTCGGTATCGACGGCGTTATCCCAAGCGATGAGACTATCGCGAAAGGCCAGTATCCGTTCCTGAACTTCTCACAGATCGTAACAAGAAAAGGCCTGCCTGAAGACAGCATAGTATATGACATCATCGCATGGGTACAGGGCGAGAACGGCAAGAGGATCGCAAGAGAGAACGGTTATGTGCCGTATGATGTTGAATAAAATGTCCGTGAAACCGTGTAAAACGGTAAGAATGGAGAATGCTCCCGGAGGATCGCATGGAAACCTGTGATTTAGAGAAAGTTAAGGCATTTTTTAAGGGCGATGTTTATGCCCTTGATACGACAGGAATAAATATTGAAGAGGCAGACGAAGGTTTTGCGGTCTGCACGCTTGTGCCGGGTGAAAAGCATGTAAATGCCGACGGTGTGGTTCAGGGCGGCGCAATCTATACTTTGGCAGACTTCTGTTTTGCCGTGGCCGCAAACGCAGAGGAAATAGTAAAGTACGGGAAGCCCCGCACGGTAACGCTCTCGGCAAATATCACGTACCTTAGGCCCGCAAAACTGAACGAAAAGCTTGTTGCTACCGCAAAGTGCGTAAAACAGGGCAGAACGGCAGGGTATTACGAGGTAAAGGTTACGCCGGAGGGCGCGCCCGACAAAGTAATTTGCGCGGTAAACATAAACGGCATGACAGCTCACGACAACAGGGGAACAGGCGCGTGAACGGTATTGTGACGGAAAAACGGACGCAATAAGGGGAGAGGATGTGCGATCATATGGAAAAACCGGAGAACGAACTTAAGATACTGAGTTTTTACGACACTGAAGACAGGCAGCACTGGCTTGGGGAGATAGGAAAATGCCCCTGGGAAGCCGGAAAACTCCTGTACGAGCTTGTGACCGAAGGCCGTTTTAAGGAACTTTGCGGACAGAGCGCGAAGATACTGCTGCTTACCGATGGCGAGCATCTTGCGTCCTTCTGCACCTATGCGGAGCAGGATGATGTCCGTGCCCCGGAGGTTACGCCCTGGGCGGGTTTTGTTTACACATTCCCGGAATACCGCGGAAGACACCTGATGGGAAAACTTCTTGATAAGGCTTACGAGCTTGCAAAAGCTGACGGATTCGAATATCTGCACATTTCAACAGGCGAGACGGGGCTGTACGAGAAATACGGCTATACCTTCTGGAAGTTCATGAAAGACCTGCACGGTGCGGACAGCAGGATCTACAGGAAGAGGATAGAGTAGAGCAGTTTGTGCGACACGGCTGAAACGCTGCTTTCTGCTTGGTGGCTCAACCGATAAGTATCAGGGGGAAAACATGAAGAAAACTGTTAAGAGAATACTTATATGCGCAGGCATAGTGCTTGCGGTCTGCTTATGTCTGTTTGCGGTGTACAAGCTTTGCTTCGATCCGCGCCGCGGAGAGGTGAAGAACTACTCCGAGACGCTGCCGCTTGAAAGCGTTTTGACGCGTGAACAGGCAAAAGAGGACATAGACCATGTCATGAAGCTTTTGCGCGGGAGACATCCGGCATGGCTTGAAGACAGCAACGAACGCGTGGAAAACGTCGAAGCACAGTACAAAAAAGAGATGAATGTGCTCGAAACACAGTACAGCAGCGGTATAACCGTTCTTGAAGAGTGGAGGATGCTCGGACGCATCATGCATGAACTCTTCGACGGACACAGCACCGTCTATTCCATGTATGCGGACGAGCGCTATATCAGCGACCTGACGCAGATAAAAGAATACGGACCGCCCGTCAAGATCAACGGAGAGCCAGCGGAGGATGTTTTCAAAAAGTTCCTTGAGGTTTACCAGTATGAGACGGAGCATTATGCGGAAACAACGTTCTACGCGAACATCGTGATAAATGAGGTTTACCTTAAGTGGATAGGTGTCGATACGACGGACGGCGTGACCATGACCTTTAATACGCCGGAGGGCGAGAAGGATTATCACTATTCGTTTGTTCCCGTAGAGGAGATACAGGGCAGGAGTACCGGCTCCGGGGATTCAAAGTGGGTATATTACTCCATCGACAAGGAAAAGAGAATAGGCATTTTCACGCTTGAAGACTGCACCTGCAACGACGAGTACACGCAGACCGTAAAGGATTTCTTTACAGAAGTAAGAGATAACAATGTGTCGGATATCATAATCGACCTGCGCTGGAACGGCGGCGGCAATTCGCGCGTGGGAAACGAGTTCATAAGGTATCTCGATGTTAAGGGCTACTACTCGTGGGCTGCGCATTTAAGGTACGGGAACCTGCTTTTGAAGTACAAGAGGGAATATGTGAAGAACAAGAAGCTTGCGCCGGTCTTTTACGGAAATGTCTATGTTCTCACGAATTCGAGGACATTCAGCTCCGCCATGGACTTTACGATGTATATCATGGACAACGGCCTCGGCAAGGTGGTTGGCGAAGCCTCGGGCAATCTTCCGGATTCGTACGGCGATCTGCTGCATTTCGATATTCCGAATTCGAAGCTTGCCTTTACGGTTTCGTTCAAGAGGTGGTTCAGGATCGACGAAAGCAAGGCTGGTCAGCCTCTTGAGCCCGATTACCCGTGCGATCCGAACGAAGCGCTTGAAAAAGCATACGAGATAATACTTGAAAAGCGCGCAGAATAAATTCGCGATCGTATTTCGTCCTATATTTTTATATATCTGATCCTTAAGCAGCTCTATCCGAAATCCGGCGAGAAAAGAATAAGCATCCTGCCGTGGGCAGGACCCGTTATCATCTGGGTGCTCAGTTATCTGTCGGGACGAAAGGAAGTGGAGAACATGAACAAAGAGCTTGCGAGCTACAAAAACAGGAACGATGCCGACTGAAGGACCCTGAAAAACCTGTAAAATACGGCGTTTCACGACGCTGACATTAACAGGGAAGTTATTCAAAAAATTAACAAGCCGAATGTGTTTGAAATCTGACCGATTTTACACATTTGGCTTTTTTTATCCCGCTTTTGACGATATAATACTCAAAAAGTATCCGAATTTGTATCTTTTTTATTTGGGATTCGGACCCGTAACATTGACGATAACAGTATTATCTGATAGATAGTCGGCTTTACAAGGAGGTAAAAGCTTATGAAGAACGGAACAAGAACATTAAGGATCACAGCAGTCATATTGGCGTTTGTATTTTGTGGAATATGTCTGCCCGGGCTCACAAAAGCGAGTGCCGCAGGCAAGTC
>JAEEGQ010000089.1 GCA_016280395.1 Lachnospiraceae bacterium
CGGCCTGCCGAAGGAGATGGCGATCGAGCTGTTCAAGCCGTTCGTCATGAAAGAGCTTGTTGAACGCCAGATGGCGCACAACATCAAAAATGCGAAAAAGATGGTCGAGCGCATGGAATCGCCGGTCTGGGACGTCCTTGAGGATGTCATCACCGATCATCCGGTCATGCTGAACCGCGCACCTACGCTGCACCGTCTCGGCATCCAGGCATTTGAGCCGATCCTTGTCGAAGGTAAGGCAATCAAGCTTCATCCCCTCGTTTGTACCGCATTCAACGCGGACTTCGACGGTGACCAGATGGCAGTCCATCTTCCTCTGTCAGTTGAGGCACAGGCTGAGGCACGTTTCCTGATGCTGAGCCCCAACAACCTGCTGAAGCCTTCGGACGGTGGTCCCGTTGCGGTTCCTTCACAGGATATGGTTCTTGGTATTTACTATCTTACTCTTAAGAAAGAGGGAGATCCCGGTGAGGGCAAGTTCTTCAAGAACATGAATGAGGCGATCCTCGCTTATGAGAACGGAGATATCACCCTTCAGGCACCCATCAAGGTTCGCCGTGACGGCATCTGGCCCGAGACCGGCGAGAAAATCTCCAAGGTGCTGGATACCACACTCGGAAGATTCTTCTTCAATGAGGCTATTCCTCAGGACCTTGATTATGTAGACAGAAAGGACAAGGAGCATTTCCTTGATCTTGAGATCGACTTCCTGGTAAAGAAGAAGCAGCTTAAGGGCATTCTTGAAAAATGTATCAATACCCATGGTGCTACAATGACCGCTGAAACCCTTGACGCGATCAAGGCACTTGGTTACAAATATTCGACCCGTGCGGCAATGACGGTTTCTATCGCAGATATGACCGTTCCGCCCGAGAAGAAGGACATCATCGCAGAGGCAGAAGCGACCATCGACAAGATCGCCGCTAAATACCGCCGCGGTATGATGACCGAAGAAGAGCGTTATAAGACAGTTATCGAGATCTGGAGAGAGGCTGATGACCGTATTACGGAGAAGCTGATGAAGGGTCTTGATAAATACAACAATATTTACATGATGTCAGATTCCGGAGCGCGTGGTTCCGAGAAGCAGATCAAACAGCTTGCCGGTATGCGTGGTCTTATGGCCGATACCTCAGGTAAGACCATCGAGCTGCCTATCAAGGCGAACTTCCGTGAAGGTCTTGACGTTCTGGAGTACTTCATTTCCGCACACGGTGCCCGTAAGGGTCTGTCGGATACGGCACTTCGTACAGCCGACTCGGGTTATCTGACCCGTCGTCTGGTCGATGTTTCCCAGGCGATCGTTATCCGTGAGGATGACTGCTGTGAAGGTGCTGCAGAGATACCCGGCATGGTCGTAAAGGCATTTGCCGACGGCAAGGAAGTTATCGAATCACTGAAGGATCGTATCACAGGTCGTTTCGCATGTGATGACATACTTGCCGATGACGGTTCGGTCATTGTTGCCAAGAACCATATGATCACTCCCCGCCGTGCCGCAGCGATCATGAACACAAGCGCGATCAGGAACGCAACCATCGCATGGTGCAAGGAGAATGGCATAGATCCCGATTCCGAAGAGGACGAGACCAAGAGAGATATCCTGCTTGACAAGCAGAAGGCTGCCTTAGAGGCAGGTATCGGAGCGTCGGTCAAGATCCGTACGGCTCTGAGCTGCAAGTCTCATTCAGGTGTCTGCGCGAAGTGCTACGGTGCAAACATGGCTTCAGGTGAGCCTGTTCAGGTAGGTGAGGCGGTAGGTATCATAGCCGCACAGTCTATCGGTGAGCCCGGTACACAGCTTACGATGCGTACCTTCCATACCGGTGGTGTTGCAGGTAACGATATCACACAGGGTCTTCCCCGTGTCGAGGAGCTTTTCGAGGCACGTAAGCCGAAGGGTCTTGCTATCATTGCCGAATTCGGCGGTGAAGTTCAGATAAAGGACACCAAGAAGAAGCGTGAGATCGTGATAACCTCCAAGGATCCCGAGAAGGCAGAGTCAAAGACTTACCTGATCCCTTACGGTTCACGTATCAAGGTTACAGACGGACAGATCCTTGAAGCCGGTGACGAGCTGACAGAGGGTTCCGTTAATCCTCACGATATCCTGAAGATCAAGGGAGTACGTGCGGTTCAGGATTACATGATCCAGGAAGTACAGCGCGTTTACCGTCTGCAGGGTGTTGAGATCAATGACAAGCATATCGAAGTTATCGTTCGTCAGATGATGAAGAAGGTTCGTATCGAGGAGAGTGGAGATACAGAGTATCTGCCCGGCAGCAGCGTAGACCTTCTTGATTATGAAGAGACCAATGAGAAGATGATCGCAGAGGGCAAGCAGCCCGCAGACGGCAAGCAGACAATGCTTGGTATCACCAAGGCTGCTCTTGCAACGAACTCCTTCCTGTCGGCAGCTTCCTTCCAGGAGACTACCAAGGTTCTTACCGAGGCAGCAAGCCACGGCAAGATCGATCCGCTGATCGGACTTAAGGAAAATGTTATCATCGGTAAGCTTATCCCTGCAGGTACCGGTATGAAACAGTACCGCAATGTTCACCTCACCACGGATACAAACGAGGAAGAGGAGAAGTACGAAGAGTACGAGGGATATGATCAGGGTCAGGATTTCTATCAGGACGATGATGATAATTCAATGTATGATGCTGCAGACGATGATGATTTCATTGACGAAGGCGCATACTATGAAGGTGATGACGAAGCGGAGGATGCTTCCGATACCGATGAAGACAAATAAATAAAGACATTAAAGACTCTTTGTACGGAGCAGTCCGTGCAGAGAGTCTTTTTTTTGAACGGTCACCGGGCAGACTGTGTACGCCGGATATATTGACTTTTTGCGGTGTCGGAATATAATACTAATTAGATTATTAATTAGCTATTTATTATCGGTTACAATCCAAAAGGAGCCTTTTATTATGTCCGATGAGATCAAAACCAGTTTTTTCAGAGAACTGATCTACCTTTATAATGCGCATAAGAAGTATAATATGCAGCGGTTTAACACTCTGGGTCTTAGCACGGGCCAGCCGAAGGTGCTGACGATATTGCTGAGAAATGAAGGCTTTGTTCAGAAAGATCTTGCTGAGCGGTGTATGGTGGAACCTGCAACCATGACCACTTTGCTCAGAAGGATGGAAGTGAACGGACTTATTTACAAAAAGGCAACCTACGGCACCAACGGGAAAAGAGCAATGTCGGTATTCCTGACCGAAAAGGGGCGCGAGCTGGCGGTTAAGGTCGAGGAGATGGCCGAAGAAAGCGACGAGATGTGTCTGTCGGCACTGACGCAGGAAGAGCGTGATACAATGTGCCGTTGTATGAGACAGGCCCGTAAAGTCATTGAAGAGAAGCTCGTGATGGAGGAAAAACAGCGTAAACAGATGCTCTGGAAACAGATCACGGGAACGATCGTAGGTATTTTTCTGGCAGTGATCCTGTCGTCCTGTACTTTAAGGACTATAGATCACGACAGGCCCGATCCGGCACCAACGGCTGTGTCGCAGGATATTACCGGGGATCGGGATCCTACTGGATCTGAACAGGGAAGCATGACCGATGGCGGGCAGAAAGCCGGAACAACGGATACCAAGAATGATGGAAAGAATGCCGAAACAACAGATAACAACGATGGCGGACAGAAAGCCGAAACAACAGATACCAAGAATGATAATGAGGAGGAAGAACCTATGGAACTGACAAAAGCCTATAAGAAGTATGATTTTTCAAATCCGATATTTACACAGCATTTCGGAGCGGACCCTTACGCGATCGAGTATGACGGGAGACTCTATATCTATATGACTGCGGATGCATTTGAATATGATTCGCAGAAAAAGGTGAAGGAAAACAGTTACGGCAAGATCCAGTCGATCTATGTTGTTTCAACCGATGATATGATCAATTTCACCGATCATGGTGAGATATTGGTGGCAGGCAGTAAAGGTGCCGCCAAATGGGCTCATAATTCCTGGGCACCCGCTGCATGCTGGAAAATGATAGACGGTAAGCCCAAGTTCTTCCTGTATTTTGCTGACAATGGCGGCGGGATCGGTGTGCTGACCGCAGATTCACCGGTAGGTCCTTTTACGGATCCGCTCGGAAAAGCCCTGATCTCGAGGGATATCCCGAACTGCGGAAATGTTCTCTGGCTTTTTGATCCGGCAGTCCTCGTGGATGATGACGGAACGGGATACATCTATTTCGGAGGCGGAGTTCCGGAGGGTAAGGTCGCAGCACCCGGAACGGGCAGGGTCGCAAAACTCGGCGCCGATATGATCAGCATCGACGGAGAGGTAGTTTCCCTTGATGTTCCTTATCTGTTCGAAGATTCTGGTATCCATAAATACAATAATAAATATTACTACACATATTGTACCAACTGGAGTGTCGATCAGGCCGGAACCGATACCTACGGCATCCATAACGCGGATATCGCCTGCATGGAAAGCGACAGCCCGATGGGCCCGTTTACCTTTAAGGAAGTGATCCTGCGCAATCCGGGAACTGTATTCCAGCTTTGGGGAAACAACCATCACTGTGTATTTAAGTTCAAGGACCGGTGGTACATTATCTATCATGCCAGAACCCTTGAGAAGGAGATGCGTATTGAGAAGGGCTACAGATCGACACATATCGACTGTTTTGAAATGGGTGAGGACGGTACGATAGGTAATATCAAGATGACTTATAAATCCAGACCCCAGCTTAAAAATGTCGATCCTTATCAGTTTAATGCGGCTGTCTGCGTATCGCACATGGCAGGCGCCAATTTCGGAGACAGCGCGCTCAAGCAGTGGAATAATTACATCCACAGCGGTATAGCCAGGGAAAATGATCCTGTCATGAGCAGGATCAACGAAGACACAGCGGCTGCCGCAGCAGTTCCTTCATCGGCATGCGGCGGAGTATCCTATGCGGCAGGCTTTGACCGCGGTGATTTTATCGAGATACAGGGAGTTGACTTTGCGGAAGGACAGAATGCGGCTTTTGAAATGTACCTGAACACAAAAGGCGGGGAAGCAGCCTTCGAAGTGTTCATTGACGACCCTGAGGGCGAAGCGTTCCTCGAACTGAAAGTGAGCCGGGGGGACGGGGTCGATGGGTCATTTTCAAAATATACCGGCGAGAGCGTACAGATGCCCGAAGGAGTGCATAATCTGTTCATTGTATGCACTAAGGGTGTGGATGTCGACGCAGCGCTGTGGAAATTTGTAAAGTGACGGATCACGCGCTGCAGCGCTCTGGAAATTTGTAAAGTGACGGATCCGGTGTAACAGAGCTGTGTGGGAAAGTGCGGCATGTCCGTACGGGCAGATATAAATACTGCAGCCCCACTTCGCCGCAGGCCCGCAGATATCCGATTTAACAAAAGTTTTAGTTGATATTATAAGAAAACATGATATAATTTTAGCAGGTCGTCAGAGAGTCGGCAGTTTTATTGCGCCTAAATACAGCAATATCTGCATGTCGCGGTCCGGTTCCGCCGTATAAAAGAGCGGTGGACTGACTGCCGCACAGGATTTTCTGCGCAAAAGAATATAGGAAGGACGGATTTATTTATGGCATTAGTTTCAACAAAAGAAATGTTTGAGAAAGCCTATGACGGCGGATACGCTATCGGTGCTTTCAATGTCAACAACATGGAGATCGTTCAGGGTATCACCGAGGCAGCCGATGAACTTAAGAGCCCGGTTATCCTTCAGGTATCAAAGGGAGCACGTGCTTATGCTAACCATACCTACCTTGTTAAGCTGGTAGAGGCAGCTGTTATCGAGCATCCCGATATCCCGATCGCGCTTCATCTTGACCACGGCGACAGCTTCGAGCTGTGCAAGAGCTGCATCGACGGCGGATTCACATCAGTTATGATCGACGCTTCTTCGAAGCCTTATGAGGAGAACGTTGCTCTTACCAAGCAGGTAGTTGAGTATGCTCACGCTCACGGCGTAGTTGTTGAGGCTGAGCTCGGAACACTTGCAGGCATCGAGGACGAGGTTGTTGTAGAGTCCGGTAAGGAGAGCTACACTCATCCCGAGGAGGTTGAGGATTTCGTAACCAAGACAGGCTGCGATTCGCTCGCCATCGCTATCGGTACTTCACACGGCGCATACAAGTTCACCGCTGCACAGTGCACCAGAAATGCAGACGGCATCCTTGTTCCCCCTCCGCTTCGTTTCGACGTACTCGAAGAGGTTACCAAGAGACTTCCCGGATTCCCGATCGTTCTTCACGGTTCTTCATCGGTTCCTCAGGAGTTCGTTAAGATGGTTAACCAGTACGGCGGCAATATGCCCGACGCGGTCGGTATCCCCGAGGAGCAGCTTCGTAAGGCGGCTGAGAGCGCTGTTTGCAAGATCAACATCGACTCCGATATCCGTCTTGCCATGACCGGCAATATCCGCAAGTACTTCGCTGAGCATCCCGATCATTTCGATCCCCGTCAGTACCTTAAGCCCGCTCGTCAGGCTGTTAAGGACATGGTTGCTCATAAGATCGAGTTCGTTCTCGGCTCTAACGGCAAGGCTTGAGACAATAGCACGCGCTAGTTTCGTGAAATAGTACGGTGCGGGCTGCAACGAGTCATTTTTTCCAAAACAAAACCTTATCGTTTTGGAAAAAATGCTCTGCGCGCCCGCACCTTTCTTTTTGGAAAAATGCGGTGACTAATGTCTTAAGACAAACACACTTTACTGTTAGTAAAATAAATATTATACTAATTCTACAAACGGTGTATTCATTTACTTACCAACCGGGTTTATGATGGTTTCAGTAACAAACAGGAAACACACAACAACGGAGGTAAGAAAAATGAGAGATCAGAGATTCGGACAGTTAGAGAGCTGGTACAGGAGCGAGAAGGCTTACAACCTTGATGCCGCAGAGCTTGCAAACCTTGTTGAAGAGAAAAACGGCGAAAGCGTTTTCTCGAAGCTGGTGGGCTTATTCAAGACGATCTGAGCGAACACGGATTTTCATAAAGTCCCGGCAACAGCGATATCTTATACCCGCAGGAACCTACCGGTGACAGGTAAGCTAAGCTTAACAGCTTTGCACACAGCGCTTCAAAACTGACCGTGACAACAGGAGCAGGTATGGAGATCAGGATCGCGGAGAATATCAGGAAACTCAGGAAGAGCAAGTCCATGACGCAGGAGCAGCTGGCATGTGCGTTCGGAGTTACTGTGGGAGCTGTCAGCAAGTGGGAGTCCGGCAGCTCGGTGCCCGATATCGCGATCATCATGGAGATGGCGGCCTTTTTCGGAGTATCGACCGACTATCTGCTGGGGTATATCGCGCAGTCTGAGGATGAAGAGACCGTTTTCACGCGGCTGAAAGAACTCAGGGACGGCCACAGGTTCAAAGAGGCCGTTGAAGCCGCGGAACAGGCTATAGCCCGCTATCCCAACAACTTCAAGCTGATCCATTACTGTGCGGTGCTGTTCGCGCTGGCGGGCACGTTTGAGAAAAAAGACGC